>CAZAWR010000066.1:0-53333 GCA_964488865.1 uncultured Polyangiaceae bacterium
GTCCGCTGGACGAAGTACAGTGAGGACCACGAGCACGGCGCAGCCGCGCGCAGTGAACACCTACTGCAACTGGTGCGTGCACGAGCCAGACTGAGGGCCTTGATGCCCGCCTGACCGGCACAATTGCGAACGACCAAGTCAATTCCGCCCGGCATCGTGTGCGCCGTTGCGCCCAGACCTGCTTTGGGGCGCGATTTCTTGCCTCTGTTCCTCACCCTCCACCCCCCAACGCTCCGTCTTCGGCCACTCCGGCGTGTGCTCGGGCCGGCCTTCGGCGCCCTCGCTCCGCTTGCATTCGTCGTGCCTCCGGATCTGGGGCTCCCCCGCCCCATTGCAGGGCATCCTCACCCCAGCTAGCGTGAATCGATCATGCCTTCGGGAAAGTCCTACGGCTCCGTGACGAAGCAAGCGACCAGCGCGGGCATGTGGGCCTTCCGGATCGCAGCCGCGGCGATGATCGCAGGGATGATCGCCATCGTGCTGTACGACTCGTGTGCCTCCAAGAAGGCGAAGACCGTTGCGGACGATCCCGCGACCGAGGCGTCCGCTGAAGCTCTGGGGTCAACAACGGAGCCCGTCGAGAAGCCCCCGCCGCCCGCGGAGGAGCAGCCCTGGGAGGCGAACGGCAAGGCGCCGGTACCCGAAGGCCACCTGTCGGCTGCCGAGGTGAAGCCTCCGGGTCCGGAACCCACCCTCACGGCGCCCGTGGCGATCCCACCGCCGGACCCGCTGACGAACGAACCACCGAAGCACAACCCGGGCGGGGTCGACGGCGACCGCCCCCCGCGGTTCGTGCCGGGCGCGACCGATCCGGAGTAGTCCGTCAGTTGGCAATCAGGATCCGAGCGATCGCAGCCAGCGCAAACAACACGGCGAAGACCAAGCCTGCCTTGATGGGGTCTTGATACCAGGGCGGACGCGGGGCGGGCTCAGGCATGTCTCGCTCATGCCTCCGGCGGCACGGAGGAGCTCCTCGGCCGCCTCGCACGGTCCCGCGGGTGCATGCCCCACGCGCGCAGCTTCGCGTAGAACGTCACCTTCGACACGCCCAGCGCACCGGAAGCCTGTTGGACATTGCCGTCGCAGAGCTCCAGCGCGTGAAGAAACGCACGACGCTCCACCTCTGCCAGCGGCAAGATGACGCTTGCATCGGCTGGGAGGAGGGCGACCGGGTCCGCCGTGGACTTGACGAGCGGGGTCTGCAGCTGATCGAGGACCCGTACATCAGGCGGCAGCAAGCTCACCTCTCGCTCGAGAACGTTGGCAAGCTCACGGACGTTGCCGGGCCAGTCGTGCTGCTGCAGGACAGCTTCCACCGACGTCGACAGCCGCTCGACGCGCTTGTGCTGGAGCGCGGCGAAGCGAAGCAGGAAGGTATGGGCGAGGAGCAAGACGTCTTGCCCGCGGGAGCGCAGCGGGTCGAGGTGGATGCGCAGGACCTGAAGGCGATAGAACAGGTCGTGGCGGAAACGCCCCGTCTTGACGAGCGCTTCGAGGTCGCGGTGGGTGGTGGCGATCACGCGGGCACGCACGGGTCGCTCTGCGGAACCGCCCAGCCGTACGACCACCCTTTCCTGAAGCACGCGGAGCAGCTTGGCCTGCATGTCGACGGGCATGTCGCCGACCTCGTCGAGCAGCAGGGTGCCCCTTGCGGCGAGCTCGAACTTCCCTGGGTTTCCCTCGCTCCTGGCGCCGGTGAAGGCGCCCCGCTCGTAGCCGAAGAGCTCAGCTTCCAGCAACTCGCGTGGGACGGCGGCGCAGTTCATGCCGATGAAGGGCTCCGAGGAGCGGACGCTCCCGGTGTGGATGGACTGCGCGAAGACTTCCTTGCCCGTACCGCTCTCGCCCGTGAGCAACAAGCTGCCGTCGACGTTCGCTGCCTGGCGGGCCAGGTGCACGGATTCGAGGATCGTGGGACTCGACCCGACGACGTCCTCGAACACGTAGCGAGGGCGAGCGGCCGAGACCCGCTGCGCGAACTGACGGGCGCGGTCCAGCTCGACCAACGTGGCGACGATGCCCCCCTGCCCTGCCACGGGACGCGCCGAGACGATGAAGGAACCTTGCTTGATCCTCACAAGGGAGCCGTCGACGCGGTGTGAGCTCGAAAGCAGCTCCCACAGCGGGGCCAAAGTCGAATGGGTCGCGATGCTCTGCCCGACGAGGTCACTGCAGGGCATCCGAAGCATCCGCGCTGCCGCGGTGTTCGCGTTGCGCACCACGCCATCGTCGTCCAGCGCCAGCACGCCGTCTCGAATGGTGTCGAGGGTGATGGCGAGCTGCTCGAAGGCTCGTCGCTTGGCGTCCACCGCCGCGAGGCGGCCGTAGGCGAGGCCGAAGTAGTCGGCAAAGAGCTGGGCAAGCTGATGGTCCTGCTCGTTGAACCGTCCGGAGCGACCGAGCTTGTCCGCGTACAACGCGCCGATGATCCCGCTCGCGCGCAGGGACGCGACGAGCACAGGACCGCGCGGACGTTCGTCGGATCGCGTCGCGGGCACTTCGGGTCGGCGCGAGGAGTCCGGCCCCTGCAAGTGCGCGCTCACGGCGGAACGCCAGCTCGAGGAGGGCGGAGATTCGTCCCCACCGTACGTGCCAATGACGTCCAGGTCGCCGTGCTCCGCTCTGCGAACCAGGAGCACACAATCGGCGTGGAGCAATCGGGCGCCCACGGCCGCCGCCGTGTTGCCCAGGCTCGCCGCATCGGTCACCGTATCCACCTGCGCGAGCACGTCGAGCAACCCGCGCATCCGGTCGCGCTCGACCACGGTCGTCTCGATCACGTCGACCATCTGGGACGCGGCCCCGCCCACCCGACGCCCCTGTTCGACGCTCTCCTCGAGGATGCGGAACAGGGAGTTCCTGGCTTCGCTCAGGCGCGCTTGCAGCGCAGGCGAGCCGGACGCGGCCTGATGCTCTGCCTGCCCAAGGGCGCGGTGAGCGTCGTCCACGGATGCGGCCACGACGGCGCGCATGCGCGAGGTTTCGTGGTCAAGCGCGTCGATGAGGGTCGCGATGTTGCTGCTGACAGCCTTGTCTTGAAGCCTTCGGCCGTGTGCGCGGAAGCCCCCACGCGACGACGCCACGTCGCGCCAGGTAGCGGAGTCTCCGAGGATCAACTTGGCGCGGCCCAGCCAGGAGGCGGGCGGTTCGTCGGTGCCCGGGGGCGATCCGGGGGCGACACGCAAAGCGTAGCTGGCCACGGTGCGACCTTCGTCGCGCTGGTGCCCGAGCGCTCGGAACTCCTCGATCGCGGCAAGGTAGCTCAGACGCGCGCCATCATGGTCGTAGTCGGTGAGCTGGGCCTCGGCCATTTCGATGAGGGCGCGCCCGCGTTCGTGCCCTTGGGCGGGCGCCGTTTCCAGCGCACACCGCGCATGGCGTCGCGCCGCGACGGTGTCGCCTCGCAGACGGGCCCAGGCTGCGCACTCGGCGCAGACTCGCACCGCAAGCCCGCGCGTCTCGTCCTTTCGGCAGAGCACGGCTGGGTCCGGCAGGGTCCGGTCCTTCGGGATGGGGCTGCCGGTCCTGCGCTGCAGCTCGCTGAACGCAAGCCAGGCGCGGGTTTGCCAGACCAGGTCGTCCTGCGGCAACATCGGGCCCGCTGAAGCAAGGTGGGTCGCAGCTCGCTCTTCGTCGTCCACCGCGAGGGCATATTCCGCCATCGCGACCTCGCAGCGTGCGACCATGGCCGTGTTGCCGGCGATCATGGCGCCGTGGCGCGCGGCAAGCAGCGAAGCCTCTGCCTGCTGATCCAAGCCACGCCTCCACGCGAGCTCGGCGGCAGCAAGCGCTTCGGCACACGCGTTCACGGGAACGCTCGGGGGTTGTTCGGAAGCTCGGGACGGTGCAGGTGGACTCGTGGACGACACGGGAGGATGGCTTGGTGGGGTCGACGCGCGCTCAGCGCAAGGTCCGGCCAATCGTGTACTTCTACTCCCTCGACCCATTCTGCGCAATCTGCTGAACGTGCCTGCGCCCTCCGGCAACGACCGGACGAGCACAGCCGCGCGAGAGGAACGCATTGGCCTGGCCCGCGACGGGCGTTACCATCGCGTCCTTCGACGACCCTGGAGGTACTACATGTTCGACGTTCTACTCACCGAGCAGGAGAGGGTGGTCCGGGATGAAGCCCGGGCTTTCGTGCGCGATCAGGTGGACCCACAGCTGCTGCGGGACATGGACGCGGACAAGGTGGAGTACCCGACGGAGTACGTGAAAAGCCTTGCCAAGGCCAACCTCCTCGGGCTCCGCTTCGATCCCGCCCACGGCGGCCGCGGCATGAGTTGGGCCGCGGAGCTTGCCGTGCTCGAAGAGGTCGGTGTGCTCGGCACCGCCCTCGGCTGCGCCTACTCCATGCCCAGCATCGTCGGCGAAGCCCTGAGCCGCTTCGGCACCGAGGAGCAGAAGAAGACGTACCTCGGACCGATCCTCCGTGCCGAACTGATCTCCGCGGAAGGGCTTACGGAGCCGCGTGGCGGCAGCGACTTCTTCGGCGCCACCACCCTCGCCAAGCGCGACGGCGACGACTTTTTGCTCACCGGCCAGAAGCGCTTCGTCGTGGGCGCCCTCGGCGCGGACGTCTTCCTCATCTACGCGCGCACGGGCGACGACGCTTCCAAGCCGCACAAGGCCATCTCGGCGTTCCTCGTCGAGCGCAGCATGGGAGTGGAGGTCAAGCACGTGTACGGGCTGATGGGCACGCGGGGCGGCGGCACCGGCCGCATCGTGTTCCGCGATGTGAGGGTGCCCGCGCGCAACCTCATTGGCGAGCTCAACGGCGGGTACGACGTGTTCAACCGCATGATGATCCCGGAGCGGCTGACGTCGGCCGGAGGGGCCATTGGCATGGGGCGCGGCGTGCTCGAGGTGGCCACGCGCTATGCACACAAGCGCAAGGCCTTTGGTCGCTTCATCCGCGACTTCCAGGGCGTCAGCTTCCGCATCGCCGAATCCGCCACGCGCATGGACGCCGCGCGTGCCCTGTGCTTCGCCGCCGGCAAGACGGTCGAATCGGGCCACGACGCCCGCCGGCTCGTGTCCGAGGCGAAGAAGGTCGCCACCGAGGCGGCCTGGGCCACCGTCAACGACGCCATGCAGATCATGGGTGGCATCGGCTACACGCACGTGTTCCCCGTGGAGCGCATGCTGCGCGACGTTCGCCTCGCGCTCATCTGGACGGGGACGAACGAGATCATGAACCTGCTCGTGCAGCATGAGTATGCGAAGGAGTTGCTGGGCCGGTCGTACAAGGTGAGGGACGTCGAGATGGACGCGATCGCGGCGGAAGCTGTGGACGAGAAGATCTACGAGTAGCAGCTCTCCGCGCACCCCGGCGACGAGGCCCGACCCAAAGTCGCACTGGGTGAAGGGCCTTGTGCCGCTGTCCTCGACAAAAACAGGGAGTCCAGGTCACCGCCGCCGGCAAGGCCGGAGTCGGTCAGAACCGATACGACACGGCCCCCGGGACGCACCACAACGTCCCCGAACCCTGCAAGAACATCGGCATCGTCGACACTCCCAACGACCCGTGCGGCAGCCGCGCCACCGTGACCCCAACCTCCAGAAGTGCCCCCCACGCCGGGTGACCCATCGACGAGTCCATCAGGTAGGGTCCCCCCGATGAATACGAATTCGCCGGAGGCACGACTTCCCCGTGGCCGCCTACGGTCGCCTCCCCGATCAGCCCGGCAACCCCCACCCAAACTGCCTCCGTCATCCGCACGGATAGCGAAGGACCGATCGCGAACACACTGCCACCTCCCTTGCCCAACCGCGGCCCGAACAATACCCGAACACCCGCGCCCATGCTGTCCGATAAGGCATGGGAGACCGAACCATGAAGCGCCACCAACGCCCCTGTGTTGTTGTTCAGCGTATACGAACAGCCCAGATGGCCACAGTCCGAATACGTACCTTGCGGATCATAGATGGCAATCGACCCGGGGTCCACCTCCGGCTCCGCACGCCCTCCCCGGGCGCTGAGAAAACCCGCCAACAGCCCGATCTCGAATGCCCAAGGGCTGCTCTCAGGCTCCGCTTCACGCGGCTTCGCATTAGGAGCCTCGGCGACTACGGGGGAATCGGGGGCCCCTTGCTTCGCCCCCGGCACCAGCGAAAGCGACGGAACCTCGATCGCCTTGCGCTGCCCTTCTCGCAACGTGAACTGCAGCTCCCAAGCCTTTCGCTCGGGCGCGGTCGCCATCACCCGATGCTCCCCCGGGTCCACCGGCATCTCCCGGTTCCATGCCATGGGCTCGAGGGGCGCCCCGTCCAGACGAACCGACAGCCCGTGAACCGGCTCCCCCACGCTCACCCCGACGGTCAGCCACGGCACCCGCGCTTCGACCGCGGCAATCCGCTCCGTTGCCAGCCGCTCCCGTTCAGATTGACCCTCCGCCCGAGCCGACGTCAACACCTGCTGATACTGCACCCACGCCGTGGCCACCTTGCCCGTCTGCTCGTGGCACACCGCGAGATTCAGCAGCGTCCCCACCCTCGGTTCGAGCCGTTGGCTCTCCGCGATCTTCGGGCACGCCTCCTCGAATCGGTGGTCGAGCATCAACGCCCTCCCCTCCTCGAAGAGTCGTTCCGCGTCGCTCCCTCCGCGCGCTTCCTCCCCCGCCTCGGCAACCCCGGAGACCAGAAGCGCCGACAGAGCCCATCCAAGGAAGCGCGATCTCATGACAACCTCTTCTACAGCCCAGCGGCATCTTGCGGCAATTCGCAAGCCGTGGGCACCACGAAACGATCCGGGTGCACCGAACGCACCCAATCGATCGTGACCCGCACGCCGGGCTCCAACCCCACCACCCGAAACGCCGCTACCCCCCGGCCCGCCGAATCCACGTTCCGCACGAAGTGCATGTGCCCCAGGTACGCCTGGATCGCGTCGTGCTCACCCCATTCTCCCAACGGGAACTCCTCCGGATCCACCATCGCAGGCACCTCCGCCCACCCCACGTCCCCAAGGTCCACGATGAACGACACATCGTCCGTCACCGTGTTCACCTCAAAGATATTCCCCTGGTAGAGCACGTCGAACTCGTTGTGCGTCACGTCCGGGTCCTGGGACGCATACTCGAAGCTGAACGCCGACGAGGCGTAGTTTTCTCCCGTGTACCGCGTGAGCGTCGCCCGGCCACGCAAGTACGAGCACGGGGTTCCACCCGTCGAGCTTTGCGCGGTCCCTTCCGGATTGCCCAGTGCATCGACCGTCGGATCCTCGTCGTCGCCACCCTCCACGATGCCAAGGCACCCGGAGAGGCCTGAGAGAAGCACGGTGCCCATCGCCAAGAGTCCCAATTTGGAAGCAAAGGAATGCATGTTCGACTCCAAGGCGCGACGGCGAACCACCGTCGCGACCATGTGCAGGCAGCCAGAAGCTGCGGTTCGAAGACGTTGGGGCTATCCTCCCGGAGGCCCGCGTCTCTCTTGCCGGCCTATTCTCCGCGGCTGGCGGTTCCTTTAGGCGATGCAGGACGATTCTTCATTTTCGCGACCGCGCTTCCCCCCGACCCGCCAATCGGCCGTGCTCGGCGTAGCCAGCCACGACGCCGCCGCGCGGGCACGATCCTTCGACGTCCTCGTGCGAGCGTACTGGAAACCCGTCTACGCCCACATCCGCACGAAGTGGAACCGCGCCCCAGACAAGGCCCAGGACCTCACCCAGGCCTTCTTCGCCCACGCCTTCGAGAAGCGCTACTTCTCCGACTACGACCCCGCCAAGGCCCGGTTCCGTACCTACCTTCGTACGTGCCTCGACCGGTTCGTCATGACCGAGCAGCGCGACGCCAAGCGGGAAAAGCGCGGAAACGGAGCGCTGCACCTGAGCCTGGACTTTCCCTCCGCCGAAAACGAGCTTCGGTCCCTCGGCGTCCTCGGCTCCAGCGATACGGAGCGCTGCTTCGACGACGCCTGGACCCGGCACCTGCTCTCCGTGGGCGTCGACCAGTTGAAGCGAACCTGCGGCGAGAAGGACAAGGAAGTCGCCTTTCGGGTCTTCGACCGCTACGTGCTGAGCGGTGAGCCGCGATCCTACGCGGACCTCGCCTCGGAGCTCGCCATCCCCGTCACGCAAGTGACCAACCATCTGGCTTGGGCCAGGCGGGAGTTTCGTCGGATCGTGCTCGATGAGTTGCGGGAAATCACCGCGAGCGACGAGGAATTTCGCAGCGAGGCGCGCGCCCTGATCGGGGTGGACCCGTGACCCTGCTCGACCATCGTGCGGTCGGCAGTCTTCGGGCGATGGTGGCAGAGCCGGGCCCCGGCGACGTGATCGACGATCGTTTCGAGTTGATCGAGGTGATCGGCGAAGGCGGCATGGGCGTGGTGTGGGAAGCCCGGGACCTCGCCGGCGACGGGCTGGTGGCCGTGAAGATTCTGAGCGGGTCCGATGCCCACGCGACGGAACGATTTCGCCGCGAAGCCGAAGCTCTCCTGAGGATCGAGCACCCGGCCATCGTGCGAGCCATCGCGATCGGGGAAACGGAGCGCTTCCAGTACATCGTGATGGATCGGCTGCACGGGGTCACGCTGGCGGAGAAGCTCGCGACAGGACCGATGGCCGCCAGTGACGTGGTGGAACTGGGCCGTCGGATGGCGGCCGGGCTCGTTGCGTTGCACGAAAAGGGGCTCGCACACAGGGACATCAAGCCGTCGAACGTCTTTCTCGTGGACGGGGAACCGTCTCAACCTCGACTTCTCGACTTCGGCTTGATCAAGGGTTCGGGCGGGCCGCCCGTGACGGCCACGGGGATGCTTCTGGGAACACCCGGATACATGTCCCCAGAGCAGGTGCGAGGGGAGAAGACCGTCGGTCCGCAAGGCGACATCTTCGCCTTCGGGTGCGTGCTCTTCGAATGTCTCGGGGGCAGTCCGGCGTTTGCGGGGGACTCCACGGAAGCGCTTCTCACGCGCATCCTGTTGCAGGAACCGTCGCTCGAGCCGCTCCGGGGAAGAGCTCCCGCCGCGTTGTTGGACCTCGTGGGCCGAATGCTGCGCAAGGCCCCACAGGAGCGTCCGGATGCGACCGAGGTGGCTCGGAAGCTTCAGGACATCGGCGTGTCGGGCATGGAGGAGTCGTTCCCTTGCGGGTTGAAGCGAGGTGCGATTCTTGCCGGTCGCTATCGCATCGATGGGTGGTTGGGGCAGGGCGGAATGGGTGTCGTGCTGCTGGGGCGCCACCTGGAGCTGGGAACGAAGGTGGCCATCAAGCTGCTGCGCGCGAACGAACGCGGCGTGGACGAGGCGAGGTTCCTTCGCGAAGCCCGCGCTGCCGCGCGAATCGATAGCGAGCACGTGGTACGGGTGCTCGACGTCGGGCGTCTCGACGATGGGTCTCCCTTCATGGTGATGGAGCACCTGAGCGGTTCGGACTTGTCGCGTGCGCTCGAGACTACGGGGCCCTTCTCTGTGGAAGATGCCGTATCCGTCGTGTTGCAGGCTTGCGAGGCGATCGCTGCGGCCCACGCTTTGGGTGTCATTCATCGAGACATCAAGCCGTCGAACATTTTTCTGACGACGACCCGTGGAGGCGGGCGGTCGGTGAAGGTGTTGGACTTCGGCATCTCCAAGCTCGTGCGGCCTCTCGAGGGCGCCACGGGTGAAGGGTTGGGGATGACAGGGACGAGCGCGGTGATCGGTTCGGCTTGGTACATGTCCCCGGAGCAATTGCAGGACACCAAGCGGGTGGATGCGCGAACGGACGTCTGGTCCTTGGGTGTCGTGCTCTACGAGTTACTGACGGGGAAGCGGCCTTTCGAAGGGCAGAACGCCGCGGCGGTAGGCGCGCGCATTGCGACGGCTTCCCCGCCTTCCCTGCGGGCGCTGCGACCCGACGTTCCTTCGGGGCTCGAAGCCGTGGTGATGCGTTGTCTCGAGAAGGATCCCGATGCACGGTACTTCGAGGTCGCCGCGTTGTCGGAGGCGTTGTCGGAGGCGTTGTCGGAGGCGTTGTCGGAGGCGTTGTCGGAGGCGTTGTCGCAACCCGCATTGCACGTGCGATCGTCGGCGGTTCCGGCTCGTCCGTATCGGACAATCGCCATCGCGACGGTCGCGGTCTCCGCGGTCGTTCTTGGCGTGGCCGGGCTACTTGCCTTCGGCGAGCCGCCGATCCCAGAGGCGCCCGCGTCAGCTTTGTCCGTTTCTGCCGACGCGGGTGAGTTGGCGGACACCTCGTGGATGGCATCGGGATCGGCGTCCTTGCCCAACCTTGGATCCGACGCAGGTTTGGATGCGCAAGCTCCCGCTGCTCCGAGTCTCCCCCCATCGACTCGGAAGGCGATCGTGGGGTCGAAGCCCAGTGCGTCGACCGCGATGACGCCTCCGCCCGCACCTGCCGCGTCGAAAACGATCGATCTCATGGACCCAGCCTTGCGTGGCCGGTAGACCGTGCACGTTGGCTACTATCGAACCCCGGACAACGCTGAGGGACTCGCATCGTTCGGTCTTGGCGTTGGCCTCTGAAACGTCATGGCATCCTCCACATTGGCCTCGTCCCGATCCCACACTACGATGCGCCCAGTCCCATGACCCTACCCATCATCACGGCGCGAGCCCACGCCAACATCGCCCTCGCCAAGTACTGGGGCAAGGCAAACGCCGAGCACAACTTGCCTGCGGTGCCGAGTGTGTCCGTCACCCTGCAAGCCCTGTCCACCACCACGAGTGTCACCTTCGACGACGATCTCACCGAGGACGAAGTGGAGGTCAACGGTGTGCTCCAAGAGGGAAAGCCCAGGAGCCGGGTCAGCGACATGCTCGACCGCGTTCGCCAAGCCGCCGGCGTGTCCGCCCGCGCACGCGTCACGTCGTCCAACGACTTCCCGACCGCGGCAGGGCTGGCCTCCAGCGCGTCGGCGTTCGCCGCCCTCGCCCTCGCCTCCGTCACAGCCGCAGGGCTCGGGTGGGACGCGGCAAGGATCAGCGATCTCGCCCGACGTTCCAGCGCATCTGCGGGGCGAAGCCTTTTCGGCGGCTTTGTGCGGCTTCCCGCAGGGAGGCCCGGGGACACCTATCTCCCCGCCGAACCCCTCGCACCCGCCGAGCACTGGGACCTGCGCATCGTCGTGGCCGTCATCTCGGAGAAGCCCAAGAAGGTCGGGTCCACGATAGGGATGAACCACACGCAAGCCACGAGCCCCTACTTCGATGCCTGGTGCGCCCTGTGTCCGGTCCTCGCGTCGCGCATCGAGGACGCCATCTCCGCCCGCGATCTGCAAGCTCTTGGTGAAACGGCCGAACAGAGCGCCCTCGCCATGCACGCCTCGGCGATGGCCGCGGCCCCGGGGGTGGTCTACTTCGAGCCCGCCACGATGGCCGTGCTGCAAACGGTCCGCGCCATGCGCGACGAGGGTTTGCCCGCCTACGCGACCATGGACGCAGGCCCCCATGTGAAGGTCATCACGTCGGCGGAGCACGCGAACGAGGTCACGCGGCGACTGCAGGCGGTGCCCGGCGTCCTGCGCACGATCGCCTCGGCCCTCGGTGGCCCGGCCGTGGTGCTCGCCCCATGAGGGCGCGCGCTCCCGGCAAGGTCGTGCTGTCCGGCGCCTACGCAGTGCTCGAAGGCGCCCCCGCCCTGGTGTCCGCGGTCGATCGATACGTCGTCGCCGACACCGCACGAGCCCCAACCTTCGAGGCGCCGGAAGTCCGCGCCGCCCTCCCGTCCGGCCCCTTGCCCCACTTCGACGCCTCCGCCCTGCGCAAGAACGACCGGAAGCTCGGGCTGGGGTCGAGCGCCGCCATCGTGGTCGCGTCCCTCGCGGCCGTCGTGCTCGAAGAGGAACCCGACCTGCCTCCGGCCGAGCTTGCGAATCGCGTGTGGCAACCGGCCCTGCTCGCCCATCGCACCGCCCAGGGAGGTGGCAGCGGCATCGACGTGGTCACCAGCGCGTTCGGCGCCACGCGTCGGTGTTGGATCGAAAGCGACGGCCTGCACAGCGAAGCGCACATGCTGCCCCCCGGGCTGCACATCGACGTCTACGCGGCGCGAGAGGCCAGCTCGACGCCCAAGATGCTCGCGACGGTTCGCGCGTGGTCCGCGCGAAATTTCTGCGAATACCGTCGGACGATGGACGCCTTGTCCGAAGCCGCCAAGGCGACCTCGACCGCGTCGGACCTCGACACCTACCTGGAATCGATTGCGGAGCAGCTGACACAATTGGCACACATGGGAGACGAATCGGGGGCGCCGATCGTGCCGACCTCGCTGCGGGAGCTGGCAAGGGAGGCGCGACGGGACCGAGTGGCGGTGCACCCGTCGGGCGCGGGCGGGGGCGACATTGTGCTGTGCATGGGCCTGTTCGAAGCGTGCGAGCGGTGGGAAGGGCGTCTCGAGCGGGCAGGGTTGGAGCGGCTCGAGGTTCGGGTGAACGCCCTTGGGGTGCACCGAGCGCCGGATGGCGCGGATCCTGCTTGAGTGGGTCCTGGTCCCGTCTGCTGGCACACCCATAGGAGCTTCCCCATGCTTCGGTCTCGCCCGGCCAACCCCCGCGCACGTTCCTTCTGCCCCACCTATCCTCGCTTGATCGGGATGGGCTTACTCGTGGCCGCTGCTGCCTGCGGGGGCACGGTCACCGAAGAGTCCTCGAACGCCGGTGGAGCAGGAGAGGGCGGGGAGGCGGGATCAGGTGGTTCCGCTGGCTCAGGAGGGTCGGGAGGCGCCACCACGGGAGGCTCGGGCGGCGGGACCCCAGGAGGGTCGGGCGGCACCGCAGGAACTGGGGGCGATGCGGGCAGCGCAGGAAGCGTCGGCCCCGCGGGCGTGCCCATCGAACCGTACGACGCGGGCGAACCGGACGCCGAGCAAGACGCCGGCCCCTTCCCCGCCGGTGACATCGAGCCGCCCTTCGATGCCGGAGCCGATGCATGGGAACCCGTGGACGGCGGGGAACCCGACGCCGAGATCGACGGGTTCGCGGCCTACGTGTTTCAGGGGTAGGGCACCGCCAAGCCGCCAAGGGTTGCCGATCACCTCGCGGGTGTCACGGGCTCCCGGCGGTCCGCGTGGCCTCGAAGCGGATCGGCTTGCCCTGGGCACCCTGGAGGGTGCCCGTGATGGTGTCGCCCGCGAGCTTGCCCGTTGCGTTGATGGCGGCAGAGCTCGTTCCCGCGCCCGCGCCGGGCGGCAGGGACACCCCCCTGGGAAGCTTGAACTTCGTCGTATAGGTGCTGGTCACCGTGCCGGAAGCGGTGAATACAGCACCCACCAGCGTGCCGGTGAGCTTTCCCGTGGAGCTGATGTCCGCCACGCCCGCGCCCTTGCCGGCCGACTCTTGGGCTTTCAAGGAGAACGTCATGGTCGCCTTGCCGTCGGGCGCCACGGCAATCGTCACCGGCCCCACGATCTTGACCGGGTAGTCCGCACCCTTGACGACTTGCACGTCATCGATCTTTCCCACGAAGTCGCCAGCGGCATCCAGATCCACGACCACCGTCGTCTTGCCGGGCGTGTACGCCAGGTCCGCCTCCACGGACAGCGGCTCCTTGCCGCCCTCGGACGGTACCGTCACCTTCACCTTCTTCGGCGCGCCGTAAGACAGATAGCCCAGCGTGGAGCACTGCATCGACCAGCGTCCGTCCTTGTCTGTCACGCCGTGCCAACGCTCCGGCTGCTGGCTCACCGCGATCTGCACATCGAGGTTCTTCAGCGAGCGCTCCCTGTCCTTGCTCCTGACCGTCACCTCGATCGTCGTCATCCGATCGAGCCCAGACCGTAGCTCCCCGAGGAGCTGGGAGGCCTTCTGGCGGTTGCGGTTGGCGATGATGATCGGAATGCGCGGAAACACAGTTTCCTGAAGCACGTGCATGATCTCTGCGCGGTAGGCCGCGGAGATGTCGTTCTTCATCTTCTCGTTGAGCCCTCCACCTCCGGTCTGATCGTTCTTCTTCACACGCTCGAGGTACTCCGCGACGACCAGCTCGTCGCCCCAGAACCCCGTCACGTACGATTGCAGCGCGCTCTCGATTCCCTTGTGCACGTCGTCCGGCGACTTGGCGCCGTCGATGATTCCCAGGATGATCTTCGACCAGTCCGAGCTCTTGCGTGGGTGCTCCTTGTAGTAGAGGGCATACGCCTTCTGGTACAGCCCCGTGCGCCCCTCCCAGGCCGTCTCGCCCGTCTTGGTGAGCGTGTAATCGAAGATGAACACGGCCACGCTACCGATCTGAAGCGCCTGCGAGCCCCACAGCGCCACGCTGGAGTACCCCAGGTTCTTTGCGGCATTGATGGAGGCTGCCTGCCTATCCCCGCTGGCAAGGTCGATCGCGAGCTGCATGAAGCCGAAGGCCACGCCAAGCTTGGTCGCGACTCCGTTCAGCGTCTTCAGGCCCGGGATCTCGAGTACCGCCTGCTCGATGAACGTGCCGGTGCTAACGGCTATCCCGAAGTACTCCATGCTCTTGGTCCACCCCTCCTTGGCGGCCTTCGCCGAGTCGCCGCGGAGGATCTGCTCGACCGTGCCCGTGTCCATGAGCTCGTTGCCCCCCAGGTAGGGGTTGCTCCCGATCGTCATGGTGGGCGACAGGGCGATCCCGGAGCGCGTCGACATCGCGTACGGGCTCAAGTGGGAGGCGTAGATGACAACCGACTTCCCGCCCTTCTCGACAGCAAACGGGACCACGCTCCACTCGCGGGTGGACTCGTCGTACGTGAGCGCGTCCACACCCACTCCGGCCTTCGTGCCGGGTGTCGCGGTGTAGGGGAGCACGATCTCCACGGGCTCTTCGAACTGACGATGTCCCTCGATGGAGAAGTCGTACACGGTGGGATCGGACGCGGCATTCTTGGGGCGGGGCGCGTTGGATACGGAGGAGATTGTGACCTGCGCCTTCTTCTTCAAGCTGCCGTAGGGAAGCCGCATGCGCACCGAGCCCTGATAAGCCAGCTCTTGGGTGCGCAGATCGTCGGGCAGCAATTCCTTGGACACAAGCTCGGTCTTGCGTAGGCCCAAGAACTTGCAGCAGCCGGGCAAGGAGACGATTGCGGGAATCAGCGTTACGCAGACACTCAGCAGCGCAAACGCGAATGCCAAGCACCTCGAGCTACGCAACCAGCGCCCATCGAGCGCACGCACGGCCCAGGAAGATCTCATGTCAAAACGAGAATCTATCATGGGGGCGCGCGACCCGCCACGGGCCCTCGAGCGCACCGACAAACAGGGCTGACCTAGAACGAATAGGCGAAGCCGACGTTGAACCCGGCGTCGATCGTGGTGAAGCTCTGCGACTCGGGCTCCTCACCGCTCGGAAGGGTAGCGTCCTCTTCCGGCTTCTCCTTGCCGAACCGCGCGATGACATCGACGCCCGCTTTGAGGTTGAAGCTCTGGCTCGTGTAGAACGCGAACCCCAGATCGAGGCGACCGGCTCCACCACTGAGGCTGGTCTTCGTCTCCTGCCCGGGCTGCCCCGCGGTCGGGCGGCTGCGCGTTCCGACAAACCCGCCGCCACCGATCCCCGGCTTGAAGAACATGCTGTTGCCGAGCTTGAGGTAATAGTTCGCCATCACGAACCCGAGAAACCCGGTGTCTGTCTCGGTCTGCGTGTCCTCGACGGGGTCACCACCCGCAGGGTCCTTCGTCTCCGTCGATACGCTGTTCTTGCGGTAGAAGAAGTCGAGATTCAACGCCAGCGCCACGTTGTCCGTCACGAAGTAGCGCGGCGTAAGACCTCCGACGTACGCGATGTCCATCGTCGACACGGTCGTGTCAGGTGCATCGGTGAGCGGCACGGACTCGTGCCGGAGAAGAAACAGGTTGTCGATCCCGATCTCCTTCACGCCTTTCGCCACGGAGGTGAAGCCACGGTAGCTGCTGCCGACCGTGTCAGCCTGCGACTCTTGAGCAGCCATCGTTCCGATGGCAACGACGGCAAGGGGAAACCAGGTTCTCGATCTCATCTGCATGTCCTCCTCCGAAGCTATCTCCCAATCTCCGCAAGAGTCCTTTTCCACGGCGCCTCGGTCAACCCCAATCCAACGCGGGCGCGTCGACATCCTGCGGGAAGCGCCGTAGGCTAGACCACATGGTGGAGAAGCACGCGAGCAGACTGAGCGCATGCGCGCTGGGACTCGTTCGCACAACCTTCGCCTTGCTGCCGGGGATTGCGACGGGATGCGCTCCGGAGGGAGACACGCGCGCGCTGCCTCCGCCGCCGTCGGATGCCTCCGCGGACCAGGCGCTCGACGTGACGGCCGATGGACAAGCCTGCAAGCCGCGAACGTGCTTGGAGCTGAGCGCGCAGTGCGGGTCGGTGCCCGACGGGTGCGGAGACACGGTGGACTGCGGGCAATGCCCTAGCGGGCAGACGTGCGGGGGCGGAGGTCCCTACCAGTGTGGGACGGGCGAGTGCACCCCGAAGACCTGCTTGCAGCTCGATGCCGCGTGCGGCCTGGCCGCGGACCAGTGTGGGGACACCCTGGACTGCGGGCTGTGTACGCCTCCCGACTCGTGCGGCGGCTCAGGCGTGGAGAACCAGTGCGGGTGTACGCCCGCCACATGCGTGGAGCGCAACGCGGAGTGTGGGACCACGTCCGACGGCTGCGGTGGGGTTCTCCCATGCGGGACCTGTCCCACGGGCAAGATCTGTGGCGGCGACGCGCCCAACCGGTGTGGCGATGCGCCCTGCACCCCCAAGACGTGCCAGACCATCGGGGCGTCGTGCGGCGCGCACCCGGACGACTGCGACGGCGTGCTGAGCTGTGGTTCGTGCCAGGCCCCGGAGACGTGCGGTGGCGGCGGCAACCCGGTGTCATGCGGCTGCACGCCCACCACGTGTGGCGCGCAGGGCGCGACCTGCGGATCACTCTCCAACGGGTGCGGCATCACGCTCCAGTGCGGTTCCTGCCAGTACGGGACTTGCCAGAACAACCAGTGCGTGTGCACGCCCACCACGTGCGCCGCGCAGGGCGCGAACTGCGGAACGATCTTGAACGGGTGCGGCGGAACACTCTCTTGCGGGACATGCACCCCACCCAAGCAGTGCGGGGCCGCAGGCACACCCAACGTGTGCAGCTGCACGCCCGCCCTGTGCCCGCCCTTCTACACGAACAGCTTCGAGGCCGGCACGGACTTCCCCTCCGCATGGATCGCTTGGCACAACTGCGCAGCGGACACGACGTGGTCCATCAGCGTCGAGCCTTACCCGGCTCCCTCGGGCGGCAGCCAGAACCTGCGCTTCCACACCACCGCGTTCACCGCGCCCTGCGACTACCCCGGCGGCTACGCCCAGGGCCCCGCCTGGACCGTCGTTCCCGGACGCACGTACCGAGTCGAGTCGTGGTCCAGAAACGGTGGAAGCCAGACCGGGCTGGCCTTGCTCTTCTTCAACGCAGGCGGAACGAACACCCTGTACACGGAGGTCGTCTTCCCCGGCGACGCGTGGGAGTACAAGGCCGATCCCGCCCTGTCCGCCGTGGCCCCTGCGGGCGCCACCTACGTCCAGGTGCGGGTCTTCCTTCGAGCGCCGAGCTCGTACCTCGACTTCGATTTACTCGCGGTCTACGAGGAGCCTTGAGGGCTCATTCGGCCGGTGCCCTCGTCACCTTGACCCGCTTGCCTTTTCCCTTCGTCCAATCCTCTACCGACGTCTTGCGCAGCTTCGGAACGCCGGCTTTGAATTCGTAGGTCTGCCGCGTCTCGAGCACGCGCACGGCCTCCTCCACGGGGGACCACCCGATCGGAGCACCCTCCGCATTCCATCGTTCGATCGTGATGACGTCGAACAGCGCCTGCTTGCCGACCTGGCGCACCATCGGGCGGCCCAGATGGTAGAAAAAGGGGCTCTCGCCCATCTCGTCGAACGGGGCGCTGCGAGGGATCGGGAGCCGGCGGAGGCTATCCTTGTCAGGGGTGAAGATCGCCAGCAGAGCATCGTGGTGGGCTGCGACCGTCCACGTGCCGAACAGCAAGAACTCCTCCACGCCGTCCTGGTCGATGTCCGCACGCTCGAGACTCGGCCCCCAGCTCACGTTGTCCTGGCAAAGGACTTCGAGCGCTTCCTCGTCGGCAAGACCCATCTCCACGCACACGGTGGCCCAGAGTGTCGGCGTCTCGTCATCGAAGGCGCGCATGGGCGCATCGTAGGCGGCTGTGAGGCGCGCGAGGTTCACGGGCTTTCCGCGGTAGCGTGCGGCGCGCTGGAGAAAATCGAGGGCTTGTTCGCGCGGCGCGAACCCCACGGGCGCGTTGGCGTTCGGCGGCACGTAGGCAGGCCGATCGAGCTGCCACGGCGGACACGAAGCGATCGGGGCTGCCGACACCGTTGGTGAAGAAAGCGACACAAGCGCAGGGGGAACGGGAGCCGAGGGGCTCCCGGGGGAGGCGTCGCCGGAAGAAGGGCGGTGGCAGCCAACGACGGTGGCGAGCCACAGAGCGAGGAAGGGGAGAGGGAGTACGCCCGTCACTCGACGAGCGTATCAGAGGGGGGGCAGCGGGTCAGGGGTGTCTGCTGCCGCACTGCTCGGGGTTGCCCATCATCGGGTCGCAAGCGTAGCCGAGGGCGACCCAGTCCCAGTCGGGTGCGCCGGAGTGACAGCTGGCGCAACCGAGAGCGGAGCCCTTGGGCGCGACCTCGTGGTTGATGCCCATCCACATCTCGGTGTAGGCCCAGTCCCAGGGCTTGGCGCCCGTGGCGCGGCCCGTGAAGCTCTCGGTCTCGCCGATCTGGCCGGCATAGCGCGCCCCCGTGGTCAATGCGTTCGTCCAGTTGTTCTCGACCACTTGCGCGTCGTAGGTCGCAGGGATGGTGGCCCAGAAGCTCCCCGGACCGAAAAGCTTGGGAGACAGAACCACGCGGGTCGTGGTGTCGACGGGCTGCCGCCCACGCATGACCTTGAACGGGAAGATGAGGGCCGCCGCGTCTTCCTTGTCCGCCACCGGCCCGCCCAGGAAGACCGGGTTGGCCTGCGTCCCTTGGCCCGACGCGTAGCTGTCCGAGGTCGTCATGCGCTCGACACGCCCGTCGTACCAGGCGTACTCGGGACGCACGTTCTTCTCCCAGACGAAGTCACCCTTCATGTTGTCGTAGACGGTGACGGTAGTGCCGTCGGGGAGGGTGCCGGTCTCGACGCCGTTGGTGCCGCGGCTCTTGTCGCCCGCGGTCGACCAGTCCCAATTCATCTTGGTCGGCTGCTGACGACTGAAGGCGGGGACGTGGCAGGTCTGGCAAGCGATGTCGAGCGCGTGGTTGTTGACCATTTCGTTCGTGTGGGGTGCCGAGCCGTGGCAATCGATGCAGTCGAAGCGGCCTTCGTTCACCGGCAGGTGCACGCCTTGGCCGGGAATCTTGTGCGCCGTGGCGACGTGGCAGCTGGCGCAGTCGAACGGCTTGGAAGCCTTGCCCATGTGCACGTCCGTGGTGAACGTGGGGTTGGCAAGGGCCGAGCCGAGGTCGCCCTTCTTCACGTTGTCACCACCGCCCGCGCCGAAGTGACACCGACCGCACGCCGTGCGCGTGGGACGCCCCACCGACTTCGCAGCCGCCGCCATGTCCACCGTCGGGGCAGGTCCCCCCGCCGTGCCAGGAGCCTTCGCGTACTGCGCCGTCGCGTGGCACGCGAGGCAGTCGATGGCGCCGGGGTTCGTGAAGTCGAACGTCTTGTCGCCGTACCCATAGCCAGCGTGGCACTGGGAGCAGCGCGCCTCGTTCGAGGGGATGGCCACGCAGAAGTTGTTCACGAGGTTCTTCTTGCCGACGGTCTCACCGGTCGGGTGCGCTTGGTCGTTGGGCGTGGGCCCCACCCACTTCCAGTGCGCCGACTTCAGCATTTCCTGCCCCGCGCCCGCGTGGCACGTAAGACACTGCGCCGTGACGGCCTTGCCGCCGGGCACGTCCGCCGTGAACGGGCCCTGCAACTGAGCAAGCGCGGAGTGATCGAACGTCGGGGCAACGTCGTCGGGACGGCACAGGTTGGCCGCCTTGTCGCAAGTCTGGCCGGACATGCAGGCATCGACGCAGAACGGGACGCCGTGGGTGGTGTCGCACGTCTCGCAGGTGGCGCAGGAGCCATTGCATGGGTCCGGCAGGACACACGCGCCGTTGTCGCACGCGAGCCCGGGTGCGCAGTTGTCCACGCAAGCGGGGGTCGCCCCGGACGTGTCGCACATCTGGCAGTCACCGCAGGCCGGGTCGCACGCGACGACCTCGGGCGCGACGCACTGGCCGTTCTGACAGGAGAGCCCCTCGCCGCAGTTGTCCACGCACACGGGGGTCGCCCCGGACGTGTCGCACATCTGGCAGTCACCGCAGGCCGGGTCGCAACCCACCTGCGCGTCGGGCACGCAGGCGCCATCCTCGCAGGAAGTGCCTTCCCCACAAGCGTCGACGCAGACGGGGCTCGCGCCGGTCGTGTCGCACATCTGGCAAGTACCGCAGCCGGGGTCGCAGTCGAGCTGCGCGTCGGGCGTGCAGGCGCCGTTCTGGCAGGAGGTGCCGTCCCCGCAGGCATCGACGCACACCGGATTCGCTCCGGACGTGTCGCAGGTCTGGCAAGCGCCGCACGCAGGCGAGCAGGTGCTCGGCGACTCACCGACGCAAGCGCCGTTCTGACAGGTGGTGCCAGAGCCACAGAGGTCCACACAGCTGGGCGTGGAGCCGGACGTGTCGCAAACCTGGCAGTCGCCACACACGGGTTTGCAGGAAGGGGCGGTGTTCCCCGGGTCCGTCGTATCGTCCTCGCCGCCACAAGCGGCGAGCAGCGCGGCGACCGCGGCGATCCACCATCCGACCGAGCGTTGCATCATGAACCTCCTCGTTGCAGGGATAAGCGGTCTCCCTTCAGCAGGATCCATGCCCGGCGTGGCCACGAGCCGATCCGCCTAGAACCAAAGGCAAGTCCACACTCGCGCTGCGTTCCCAGGCCTCCTCGACCCGTTGCGCGCAACAGGAAGTTGCGCAACAGCGAGCAACACAACGTTGCGGCCGGCGAACGGTATGGTAGCTTCTTCCCGACCTCACATGCCCCGCACCCCCCGCCCCAAACCCTCCAAGCCATCCCCCCCTTCCTGCGCGCTGTCCTCCGCCGCAGCACAAACCCCCTGCGCCGACGTCGCCGCACTCATCGCCGCCGACGCCATGGGCTCCGGCTTCTGGCAACAGGTCGTCGACACCATGAACGAGGGCTTGCTGCTCGTCGGCCCCGACCGGCGCATCGTGTACATCAATCGCAAGGGCGAGCAGCTCATCGGTCGCAAGCTCGAGGACGTGCGCGGACAGCTCTGCGTCGACGCGATCAACTGTCCGCAGTGCCAGTGCAGTTGCCGTCTGTTCGACGAGGGTGGAGCCGAGGGCGTGGAGGTCACCATCCTCGGACACGGAAGCCAGCAGCCCAAGGTGTTGCGCAAGAACGGCCGGCTGCTGCGCGGTGACGGGGGCGAGCTTCTCGGAGGCGTGGAGACGTTCACGGACATCAGCCAGGAAGTGCGCCAGCGCCAGGAGACCGAGCGATACACGTCGATGCTCTTCGAGCAGAAGACGCGCATCGATGCCCTGCTCGGAGCGATGGAGGACGGCGTGTTCTCGATCGACGGCGCGTTCCGCGTGAGGACGTTCGCCCCTCGCATGTGCGAGCTGGTCGGCATCGAGGAGCAAGACGCCATCGGCAAGCACCTCGGCGAGCTGCTCGACCTGAAGGACAGCCTCACGCCCTACGGCTCGTCCACGGAGCTGGACGGACGGGCGTTCGGGATGAGCCTGCTGCGCGCGGAGGGGACGCGGGTTCCCGCGGACCTCTCGTTCCGGCGGGTGCGCATGGGCGACGAGGAGATGCTTGGGGTTCTGCGGGTCCGGGACTGTCACGATCGCCTCTTCGCCACGGGGGCGCAGGCCCCCGTCTTCCACGGGATCGTGAGCCGGTCGCCACGGATGCACGACATCTTTCGCCTCCTCGAGAGCGCGGCTCAAAGCAACGCCAACATCCTCATCGAAGGGGAGAGCGGTGTCGGCAAGGAGCTGGTGGCACGCGCCATCCACGAGCTGAGCCCACGGCAGCAGGAGCCCTTCTACGCCGTGAACTGCGCGGCCTTCACCGGAAGCCTGCTGCTCAGCGAGCTGTTCGGCCACGAGCGCGGCGCCTTCACAGGCGCCTTCCGCACCACCAAGGGCAAGCTGGAGCTCGCCGGCGCCGGAACCCTCTTCCTCGACGAGGTCAGCGAGATCCCGATCCACTACCAGGCTGTCCTGCTGCGGGTCATCGAGGACCGCCACTACGAACGCGTCGGTGGGCAACACAAGCAGGAAATGCGAGCACGCATCATCTCCGCCACCAACGAACGCCTCGCCGAGGCGGTCCAGGCCCGACGCTTCCGCGAGGACCTCTTCTTCCGTCTCAAGGTCGTCCCCATCCTCGTGCCACCCCTGCGACAGCGTCGCGAGGACATCCCGCTGCTCGCTAGCTACTTCGCCAACCATCCGGCAGTGAACCTGAGCGGCAAGCGCGTGCGCTTCACGGACGACGCCCTCGAGGCCCTCGACCGCTACCCTTGGCCGGGAAACGTCCGCGAGCTCCGCAATCTCGTCGAGTACCTGTGCTTCGTTGCGGGCGACGTGATCGACACGTCCCATCTTCCCGCGGAGTTTCTCTCCGGGACGCCACGATCCTGTGGAAGGTCGGAAGAGCCAACCCCGCCTCACGATCCGAACCCGGACCAGGAGAAGGCGCAGGTCCTGGCCGCACTCCAGCAAGCCAAGCACCGTCGCTCGGACGCGGCGCGCCTGCTCGGCATCGACCGCACCACCCTGTGGCGAAAGATGAAACGGCTCGGGCTCGCGTGAAGCGAGCCCGGGAAACAGGCGCCTACTCCTCGCGAAGGACCACGAATCCCCGCGCCGGCAACGCCACGGAACCGCCCGCGTGCGCCGCACCAGCGAACAGATCCGTGTAGTCGCCCGCCGGAACGTTCACCGTCTTGGACGCGTCCCCTCGGTTGACCGCCACGACGATGCTGCTGGCGTCCGGTGAGCACCCGCCCATGCGATAGACCCACGCGTCGGCATCCGCGAACAGCGTGGACCGCGACCCTCGCGTCAACGCCTTGTTCTCACCGCGAATCGTCGCAAGCTTGCTCACCTTCGTCCGAAGGTCCTTCTGGTGCGCGTTGAGCTCCGCATCGTTCCACGGCATCGGACGACGGTTGTCCGGGTCGCCTCCGCCCGCTAGCCCGATCTCGTCGCCGTAGTAGATCATCGGGATGCCGGGGCTCGTCAGCATGATCGCAAACGCCACAGCAAGACGCTCGTACGGCGCCGCATCCGACGGTTGCCCGTAGTTCGGCGTCCACGCGTTGCCCGTGTGGCTGCCTTCCTCGCAACCAGCCTGCCCGTTCGCCGCATGAATCACACGGGGGATGTCGTGGTTGCCAATCCACGTCGACATCAGCGCGCCAACCCCGTAGCGCCCGTCGTTCTGCGACATCCAGGAGCTGAAGTCCTGCAGCGATGCTTCCTTCGACAGCACGGCCCGACACAGCTGCTTGCGGAACGGGAAGTCGAACTGCCCGTCGAGCATCGTGGCCGGGTCCACGTACTTCTTGAGCACACCATAGTCGTCCCAGGTGTACGTCTCGCCCACCAGGTAGAAGCGGTCCCCCGCCGGGCTCGGGAACTCCGACGTCAACCGCGCGCGCAGCTCCGTCAACCACGAGAGCGGCACGTGCTTGATGGCGTCGAGGCGGTAGCCGTCGATGCCGTACTCCTTCGCCCACCACGCGGCGTCGTTGATGGACCAGGCGCGGGCATCGGCGTTGTCGAAGTCGAACGCGGGAAGGTAGTCCGTGAACGCGCACTTGGTGCCCCACGGGTCATGGTTCCAGCACTCGCCCCCGCAAACGGGGTCGCCCGAGCACAGCACCGTCTGGCCGTTGTACTGCGCGAACCACCCTTGCCCCACACGCGCCTTGTACAGCCCGCTCTCGATGTCGACGTGGTTCATCACGTAGTCGAACAACACCTTCATGCCGTGACCGTTGGCGGACGTGGTGGCGTGCGCCGTGTCGACCAGCGCCTTCAGGTCCGCGCCCGTCCCGATCCGGCTCTCCACCTTGGGAAGCGGCGACGGCGGGTTCTGCGCGAAGTCGACGTTGTCGGGCGACGGCCAATAGCCGTGATAACCCGAGTACTGGTAGTCGTCGTTCATGCCCTTGCCGGGCAGGTTGCGGTTCTCGAAGGGAGCAGAGAGCCACACGGTGGAGACGCCCAGGTCCTCGAGATAGGTCAACGACGCCGTCACCCCCTTCAGGTCTCCGCCCACGTACTGCCCGTTCGACCCGTGCCCGTTGTCGCCGGTCGCGCCGGGAACCGGATCCCCCTGTCCGTCGCTGTTGCGGAACCGGTCGACCATCGCGAAGTACATGACCGCGTCACGCCAGTCGAACGCCGTCACGTCGCCACACTCCTGCGGCGCGATCCCACACGTCCACCAGTCGCAGGAGACACCCAGCACCGAATTGAATCCCCCGTACCCGTCATCCACCTTGTTGGGATTGTTGGGGTCCGCGATCCAGTTGCCGTCGACCACGAACTTGTACTGAAGCTCATCCCCCCAGCCCTGATCGGGGAAGTTCGCCACCCACGACGTGCCCTGCTTGGTCATCGCTTGCGGCTGCCAGCTGTTCATCGACCCCGCGACCTGCACCAGCGTTTCGCCTCCCACCGGATACACGAACTTCGTCGTGCACGTGCGACCATCCACCGGGCAATCCCATGGCGCCGGCTCCGTCGCGCAGGTGAAGTCGCCGCACTCCACGCCCGCAAGAATGGAGTTGGTGCCGCCTTGCCCGTCCGGCTCCGACGAGGGGTTGCCCGGGTCGTGCGTCCAGGTGGTGCCATCCACGAGGTACTTGTAGTGGATGGTGAAGTTGCGCGGGATCTCGACCGTGGCGGACCACGCCGTGCCTTGCTTGGCGAGTGGGACGCCCACGTCCCAGCCGGTCGCGGAGAAGCTTCCCCGTAGCTCGACGGAGGTCTCTGCGCCGGCGGGGAAGGTGAAGTCATGCTCGCACCGCTTGAAGGGGTCCTCGCATACGGGACCGCCGCCCTCGCCCGCGGCTCCGCCGGTACCGCCACCGCCCGTTCCGCCGGTTACCGTAGCGTCGCCACCATCTACGTTGCTCCCGCCCGTTCCACCCCCATCGCCAGGGTTGAACCCGCCCGTCCCACCGTCCGGGAACGTGGGACCGCCGGAGCCACCATCGTCGTCGCCGCAGGCGATGGGCAGGGTCGCAGCGGACAGCGCGAGAAGGGAGGTCAAGAGAGCCGTAAATGGGATCCTGTGCGAAGTGGCCATGGGCGTTCCTCCTGGTGGGCGACGTGCTGGTCGAGTCGCGGCGCCGCAGAAACAGTGACTCAATTATGAGTCACTTGCAACCCCCGACGCTCCACCAGTGGCGAAATCTCCGCGAGCGGGCTAGAGAGCGTCCATGGCTGCCGACCAACTCGTACAGGCCGTGAAGCAGATCGTGTCCCTGGCCCGCGCCGGACAGGCGGAACAGGCCTATGACGCCTACCGCGCGCTGTTTTCCGACCCCGCATTTCGAACGCACCCCGCGGAGGACCAGCGCCGAACCCTGAAACTGATGGTGCACACCAAGCGAAGGGAGAACTTTGCCCCGGCCTACGTGGTGGAAGCCCATCGCGCGGCGATCGCCCCCCTGACGGAGCTTGCCGCCGCCTTCGGGGAGCCCGGGGACTTCGAGATGCTGGGGATCTGTCAGGTTCTCAACGGGGATGAGAAGGGCGCGGCCGTGAGCTTTCGCGCCGGGCTGAACATCGAGCGCGCCCGCAACCCGCAGTCCGACCTGTGCGGCGCCCTCATGAAGTGGGTTGCCTCCGTCTAACCGTCCCTTCCTCACGCGATCACCCGGCCGCGATGGGACTCGCTCGGCCCCACGTGGGACCCGCCCGGTCCCCGCACGCTACGGGGAAAGCGTAACATTCCAACACGAAGCAGGGTGGGCGGCGCTCCGTCTCGGGACGCTCCCGCGGATGCGTCGCAAGAAAACGTGAACCTCGGGTGCCAACGGGGTGGTTGGTACGCGCGGTGCAAATTCATGGCCCCATGTCCACGGCCACAAGCACCTCGCAAGAAAAAGGACTCGACGTCTCGGTGGAAGTCGACCTCGCGGACCTCGGGTTCGACGCGGACGATGCCTTGGCAGGCAACGTATTTCTCGAGCCGGCTCCGCTGGAGCTTTGCCCATGGGGCGCCCAGTCCCCGTCGGGGCACGATGGCAGCGACGCGCGGGGGACGGAGGTCCATGCTTCGATCGCCTGGCACGGCCCGCCAGCGAGCAACGTCCCGAAGATCCATGACGAGACCCGGTGGGACTCGCCCCTGCCGCGGTTCTCGTTTCTGTCCCCCGAGCCGCCGCCGGTGGGTGATGGCGCGACGCCCCTCGGTCTCCCTCGGTTTTCGGAGACGCTCTGATCAGGCCGACCCGGTGCGTCGGCGCTCCGTCATGATCCTGCGCGCCAGCGCCTCAGCGAAGTCCACGGAGGTGAGCACCTTGTCGAGGTCGACGTTGTCCGGTGTATCCGACGGCTGGTGGTAGTGACGAGCGGAGCCCAGGTCGCGGTCGATGCACGTGAGGGCGACGGCGTCCCAGCCATGGGCGAGGAACGGCGCGGCGTCGGTGCCGCCCAGCGGGGGCTCGAAGGCCTGGACCTCAGAGAACCTGGGCTCGGACGCGGCGACGGCCAAGACTGACTCTCGCAGCCAGGAAGGCACGGGCAAGCGCACCACCTCCCCTTCCGGGTCGAGAAAGCAGAGGCTGCCGGAGCAGAGCGTATCGAGCACCACCACCACGGTCCTGGCCTTGTCCCACTCGGCCTCCATGTCTCGCGCGAGGGCATCCGCCCCGCCCATGCTCGCCTCCTCCGCGGCCGTCGACACGAACGCGATCTCGACGTCGGCGGGCTTATCCTGCGCGAATCGATGAGCGAGGACGAGGAGGGCAGCCACACCGGTGAGGTTGTCGTTCGCGCCCGGAACGACTTCGTCACGGAGCACGATCTCGAGGCTGCTGAAGAAGATCAGGGCGGAAGGAAGGGTCAGGGCGAGCTCGATCGGACGCAGGGGCCATGCGAACGGTCCCACCACCGATCGAACGAGATCGATGCCGGCGAGAGCGGCCTGCGCACGCGTGGCGAACGCCATGGGTCGACCGAGAAAGCCAAGACCGCGAGGCAGCTTCCGGCTGAAAGCCCGAACGACCCTCGAATCGTAGGCCACGCCCGTGAACGCAGCGTCCACGTGCGCCACGAACACGATGCGCAACGAAGGCTCCTGCTGTGCAGGAAGCACCCCGAGGAGGTTCTGGCACGGCCGGTGCGGCAGGATCCTGCGGAGCAGGTACGCACGACGGATCGACTCCGCGTAATAGGACACCGTGGACCCTGCGTGCAGGGCGAAGGCGAGCCGCGGCGCCAGACCCCCTACGATCGTACCGAGCGTCGCGAGGCCGAAGTGCAAGGCCACGTTGGCCGGCGCGCTCGCGTTGAACAGGAAGGTGTGCAAGCGCGTGGTGACACCGGCGGCTTCGAGGTGCGACCGCACGATTTGCTGCGCACGCGCTTCCGATTCGCTCGTCGGGAATCGCCTCGGGCATTGCTCCACCACATCGCGTATGAGCCCGTCGATCAGCTCTCGCTCCTGTACTCGATCCATGGAACCGGCATAGCACGGTCGCCCCCGACTTCGTGGGTTGACGAAGCGTTCAAGGGGCGTGTCCAATGCCTCATGGCTTCCCATCCCGGCAAGTGCGCGCTGTGCGGCGCCCAGATCACGACGTCTTCGGCCACAAGGCACCTTCGGAAGTGCGTCCCCGACCACGATCCGAAAAATGGGGCCGCCACCAAGCTGCTCGAGTTGCGCGTCCAGTCCCCCGAGCTCCCATTCTACTGGCTCCAGGTCCAGATGAAGTCGACGGCAAGTCTCGCCACGCTCGACACCTTCCTGCGAAAGACCTGGCTCGAGTGCTGCGGTCACCTGAGCCAGTTCACCGTCAACCGAACGCTCTACCAGAGTTCCGTGGACAGAACGTGGGACTACGAAGACGCGCGGTCCATGGCCTGCAAGGCCGAACAAATCTTCACCGGCGTGGGGACGAAGGTGACCTACGAGTACGACTTCGGTTCGACCACGAGCCTCGAGATCAAGCTCGTGGGGGAGCGGGAAGCGCCCGCAGGACGCCAGGCCGTGCGTCTGCTCGCACGAAACGATCCGCCGGCTTGGGCATGCGAGTGCGGCGATCCCGCCACCAGGATTTGCACCTGCTGCGGACAAGAGGTCTGCGATCTGCACAGGGAGACGCATGAGTGCGGTGAAGAAATGTTGCTGCCCATCGTCAACTCCCCCCGCACGGGCGTGTGCGGCTACGTCGGATAGACGCAGGGACGAGGAGTGGGCAAGCCGCCACAGGGGATGAATGCCCTGGTCGTTCCCAGGATTCCATGGGAGGCTTCGCGGTGAGTTTCGATGGACCACCCGGGAGGATTGCCTTGCGTCAAGGTCGTTGGCTTGCAGCAAGCTTGACGGTTGCCCTTTCGGGGTCGGCGTGCACGGAGCGTGATCCCGTCGTCTCCGCAATTGCCACCCAAGGACAGCCCCTCACCACCGAAGCCGTCACGAAGCTCCTACCGGACGTGGGAACCGCCGATGCCAGGTACGGAAGAGCCGTCGGGATCGATGGGAACACGACCGTGATCGGAGAGCTCGGCACCGTTCGTGTGTACGAGCTGGAGGGGACGGTGATCTCGCCGCCGTTGACGTTGACCCCCGGCGTAGTGCCACCGAACGTGGGGGGCTACGGAAACGCGGTCGCCATCGAGGGGGACACGATCGTCGTCGGCGCCCCGGACGAGGAGACGCCCGACACCCCCGGGCTCGCGTACGTGTTCGTCAGGACGTCATCGGGTTGGGTCGAGCAAGCCACGCTGAGCCTGCCCGGTCTAACCTCGGGCGCGACGTTCGGGTATGCGCTTGCGGTGTCGGGAGACACGGTCGTGGTGGGCGCACCGTTCGCCTCGCCCAGTTCGCCCCAGCAGAACGGCTCCGCGCACGTCTTCATTCGCGAGGCGGGCGTGTGGTCCCTTCAGGAATCTCTGAAGCCTGCGGGAAGCGATCCGAAGGACCGGTTCGGATACGCGGTCGACTTGCAGGGCGATCAGCTCATCGTGGGGGCTCCGACGTCCGATGGGAAATTCTTGCAGCTTCCCGTGGGGAGGGCGTTCATCTACGGGCGGAACGGTGCGACATGGGACCTCGATGATAGCTTCGACCTCCCGATGTCTTTCACGGAGGCCCAGTGGTTCGGTGCTTCCGTTTCGCTGGACGACCCCTTCGCCGCCATTGGGGGACCACGACTCGGGACCAGCTCGCTTGGGTCGCCCACCGTCCGCCTGTACGAGCGCAACGGCAACGACTGGGCAGACAGGGGCGAGGTCATCCCTGCGAACGTGGGCAACTCGTCTCGCTTCGGCCGGGCGGTCTCGCTGGAGGGTTCGCTCTTGGCCGTCGGAGCCCCAGAGGACGCTCAGCTTGGAACGCGAGCAGGAGCTGTGTACGTCTTCGAGCGATACGGCTCGGGATGGACGGTGCTGGACAAGCTGCTGGCCGAGAACGGTCAGGCCTACGACACCTTCGGCCAAGCCCTCGCGCTGTCGGGTCATCGACTGGCTATCGGCGTTCCCGGCGACGACACCCGGGGAGACGCGGCGGGCGCGGTGTGGTTGTACGCGGTCCGCAACGAGGTCGGCGCGCCTTGCACGCAAGCAGACGGATGTCTCTCCGGATACTGCGTCGATGGCGTGTGCTGCGACGGACCTTGCGGGGCAGGAGCCACGAACGACTGCGAGGCGTGCAGTGTAGCGACAGGAGCGGAGACGGACGGCACGTGCACGGCCCTCACGGAAACCCCTTGCGACGACGGAGATCCCTGCACGGAGAGTGCGTCGTGCGATCTGGGGGTGTGTGTCCGGGTCGTCGTGGCATCCGACGGCTTCCCTTGCCCGGGCGGGAGCTGCCAGTCGGGGGTTTGCATCGACACCGATGGCGGGACGGTCGAGCCGGATGGTGGCATGGGCGGCACGGGTGGCAGCGGCACGGGTGGCAGCGGCACGGGTGGCAGCGGCACGGGTGGCAGCGGCACGGGTGGCAGCGGTACGGGTGGCAGCGGCACGGGTGGCACCGGCACCTCAGGGACGGGTGGAATGACCCCAGACGCGGGCAAGGGTCCGAGCGCGAACGGAACCGATCCCGATTCGTCGTTCTATGGGTGCGGGGTCAAGGGGCAACCGCGCGGGGTTGGGTCGTGGGGCTTGTTTGCGGTGCTCGCAGGGCTGGGGGCGATGGTTCGCAGGACTACTCGGTCGGCGGCTTGCGGCCCCCGAACACGGCGAGCTTCAGGTAGCCGAGCTGGCTCTTCGCGATCTCCTTGACCTGATCGACGCGGTCCGCTTCGCGCTGGCTGCGCCGCCTCTTGAGCTGCCCCTCTTCGTACAAGTCCCGCGTCTTGGTTCGCTGGAGCTTGCCACTCGAGGTCTTCGGCAAGACCCCAGGCGCCAAAGCCACGATGTCATCGAGCATCAGACCGATGACCTCTTGCACACGGCCACGGATCTCCTTGCACATGCGGTCGAGCTGGTCGGTGTCTCCGACCGTGGTCTCGAACGCAAGCACCACGGCCTCCCGCTCGCCTCCGTCGCCGCCGGTTCCGAAGGCGACAGCGTTGCCCTTGCGGACGCCTTCGACCTGGCTCGCCTCCCACTCGATGTCCTGGGGGTAGAAGTTGCGTCCGTGGATGATGACCACTTCCTTGGAGCGACCGCAGATGAACACGTTGCCATCGGCAAGGTAGCCGAGGTCTCCGGTGAAGAACCACCCATCCACGAAGGCCGCGCTCGTGAGCTCGGGTTCTTCGAAGTACCCGGGGGACACGCTGGGACCCTTGAGCCGGAGCTCGCCGACCTTGCGCTCGGGCAACGGGTGCTCGCACCGTGCGTCGTCGAGGGCGAAGGCTTCGACGCGGTGGCCGTCAAACGCCTTGCCGCAAGCGACGAGACGCAGGGCATCCGGGTCGGAATCGTCACAGGGGACCGCTTCGTCGGTGGCCCAGAGCACGGACGCCTTGACGCGATCGACAGGGACAGATTGAGCAAAGGACACGGCGAGGGTCGATTCGGCGAGCCCGTAGGCGGGGAAGAACGACTCCTTCTTGAAGCCATAGGACGCGTAGTGATCGGCGAACGCTTCCAGGGTCTCGGCGCGGATCGGCTCCGCCCCGCAGCCCGCCACGCGCCACCGGGACAGATCGAGCCCCTCGATCTCGCGAGGTCGCACCCGCTTGACGCTCAGGGCGTAGGCGAAGTTCGGACCGAAGGTGATGCTCGCGCGGAAGTGCGACATGCCGCGCACCCAGATGGACGGTCGCTTCAGGAACAGCAGAGGTGACATGAAGGACACCTCGATGCCGTACACGACCGGGGCGAGCACGAACCCGATCAGACCCATGTCGTGAAACAGCGGGAGCCATGTGAAGCCCGCGTCCGTCTCGGGGTCCGCCTTCAGCCCTTCGACCACGATGTTCCGGCTGTTCGCGAGCAAGTTCGCGTGCGTGAGGACCACGCCCTTGGGCCGATTCGTCGACCCGCTCGTGAACTGAAGGAACGCCGTGTCCTCCGGGGAGATGTCGACCGGCTGGAAGGTCGACGTCGCTTCCAGCATCGAAGCGAACGTCGTCACCTGCACGAGGTCCGGGCACGATGCCTGAACGGCACCCAACAGGGGCTTGATCAGGGGCGCCGTGATCAGGCACTTGGCTCCGCACTTGCGGACGATGTGTCGGGTGTTGTCCACGTACCCGGACAGCTGGCCGAGACCGGTAGGCGGGTAGATCGGGACAGGCACGACACCGGCCCGCAGGGCGGCGAGGAACGTGAGCACGAATTGGTCGGAGTCGGGCAGGATGAGCGCCAGCCGGTCCCCCTTGCGGAGTCCCAAGGACTGCAGGGCACCCGCCAGTTCCCTCGTTCGGACTTCGATCTGCGAGAACGTGACGTAGTCGTTCTCGAACTTGTCGTCGCGAATGAAGCGGTATCCACGCGTCGGAGAGGACTTCGCCGTGTTCTCGAGGGCCTCGGCCAGGTTCCGGACGCTCATGAGCGCAGCCTCCCGACTTCGTCCAGACCACGAACGATCATGCCCGCGACGTCGCCCACGGTCTTGACGTTGGGCAGCTCTTCGTCTGGGAACGTCAGGTCGTAGGTGTCTTCGAGCTCGGCAACGATCTCCATGACGGCGAGCGAATCCACGCCGAGGTCGGCGGTGATGACGCTGGTGAGGTGAACCTGGACGTTGCCGTGCTTGAACTTCGAGAACACCTCGATGAGGTTTGATTCGACTGCATCTCGCGTGAACGTATCGGCCATGGGGGATCCTCGTACTCCTACAAGCTGGCCTGGGTAGTCGCGATTCCGGCGCGGGTCAAAGCCATCGGAACCGGCAAGGCTCCTGGATTAGTCAGACTGATTCTCGGGCCCCGCCCGAACCGCTGTTTCTTCAGCCTGGACGAAGCTGCGGGCCGCTTCCAGCAGACGCTCCCGCTCGTTGTGCGCCGGGTCCTCGGTCACCAGATCCAGCAGGTGGTCGAGAACCCGCCCGATGACGGGACCAGGGGCGAGCCCTACCTCCCCGATCAAGTCACGCCCGTTGACAGCCAGGTCCCGAACGCTCAGCGCCATCCCCCGCGCCCTCTGCTCCTCGACCCGCTGCCGCAGGTGCTCCAACCCCTCGAGCGTTCCCGACACGTCCACCCCCTTGCCCAGCGCATCCGCACGCGCCATCTCCAGCACGTCGGTCACGTGGTCCGCCCCCACGCGCTGCACCCACCGTCGCACCGCAGACTCGGACCAAGAAGATTCGTAGGGGATCAGGTGGTGGCGAACGAGGTGGACCACACGCTGCCGCTGCTCGTTGGACAGGCGCAGACGCTCCCCCATACCCTCCGCCATCTGCGCGCCTTCCTCCTCGTGATGGTAGAACGTGTAGTCCCCCGTCTTGTCGCTCAGCGCGCGAACCCCCGGCTTGCCCACGTCGTGCAACAGCATCGCCAACCGAAGGATCGGATCGGGCCGGCAAGCATCCACCGTCCGAAGCGTGTGCTCCCACACGTCGTACGCGTGGTAATGGTTCTGCTCGCACCCGACCATGGGCAAAAGCTCGGGCAGCACGCGCGCGAAAGCCCCGGTGGTCTGCATGATGCGAAGCCCGCGGGACGGCTCGTGGGCGCCGAGGGTCTTGAGAAGCTCGTCACGAACGCGCTCGCCGCTCACACACAGGAGACGCGAAGAGCAGTCCGCCATGGCGCGCGTCGTCTCGGGGTCCAGGTCGAAGCCGAGCGTGGCCGCAAACCGCGCCGCCCGAAGGATGCGCAGACCGTCCTCCTGGAACCGGTCCTGCGGCGTCCCCACCGCCCTGATCACACGCGCATCGAGGTCCCGACAACCACCGAAAGGGTCCGTCAGCGTATTGTCGAGTGGGTCGAACGCGATCGCGTTCACCGTGAAGTCCCGCCGTGCAAGGTCCTCCTCCAGGTCGTTTACGAACGTGACCTGGTCGGGATGGCGCCCATCGGTGTAGGTCCCGTCGCCGCGCAGGGTGGTCACCTCGTAGCCCTGCCCACGCAGCATGACCGTAACCGTCCCGTGCTGGATGCCGGTGGGGATGACACGGCGAAAGACGCGCGTGACATCCTCAGGGCGGGCGTCGGTGGCGAGGTCCCAGTCGTGGACCTCCCTGCCGAGCAACATGTCCCGGGTACAGCCGCCCACGATCCACGCGCGCCAGCCCGCTTCGCGCAAGGAGTGGCAGAGAGAACGGACGTCTGGAGGAACCTGCCTCGCGATGTCGGGGTGCTGGGTCATGACAATTCGGGAGGTCGGCCAGGCCGACGGTGGTTGTCCGGGGCCTGGCGCGCCCAGTACCGTGTGCCCGAAGTGAGTACCGGGATCGCACTCCGGAGAACCACAGGGGTCGCAGAAGGCACAGAAGGGTGTGTACGGAGTTGGGTGGTGCGTGTTGCCCCTGGCTCCGCCCGTTCCTGGTTCTCTGTTCCGTGTTCCGTGTTCTCAGCTCCTAGTTGATGGCCGTCATCCGTCTATTGTCGTAGCCGGGCCTCAACCCGGTAGGGACTTCGGGCACGCAGTACTACTTGGCCCAGGGGTTGACGATCTCGCCGGTGCCGACGGTGGGAGGAGGCTTCCCGGTGCTCGGCGGACGGGTCGGTGGCGGCTGATTCGTGGCGGTCGTGCCGGTCTTGACAGGAGGTCGGCCCCCGCCACGGGCGCGCAGGGTCACGTCCTTGCGCTTCTCCGACCCGTCGAGCACGAGGGTCTGCTCGATGTAGCCCGTCGCGCGAACGGTCACGCTCACGGTCTGGTCTTTCGGCACCGAGATGAGGGAAGGAGCCACGCCCAGCGCCTTGTCGCCGAGGAAGACCTCGGCATGGGCGGGATCGACGACGACCATGACGTCGACGGTTTCGGGCGCCGGTTGCGCAGTCGCGACGGGCGTCGGGGATGCCGTCGCCGAGGGGGAGGTGGTGACGGGCGGCGGTACCGAAGCGGAAGGCGTGGTCGACGCGGTCCCGTATTGGCTGTAGGCGAAGATGCCGATCACGATGCTGATCGCGGCGGTCACGCTGGCGATGCCTGCGATGAGAGGCCAGGAACGTCCTCGTCCGAGCCCTGCAGGGGTGGCGGGGACGGGTACCGGCATGGAGGACTTGAAGAAGTCCGCGGGTACGTTGAAGCCGCCCGAGCGCGCCATCATCTCGCCGACGGCGTCGGGAAGCTGGCCGTCGAGCATCTTGTCGAAGTCCTCGGTCAGCTCCTGCATCGATTGGTAGCGATGCTCGGGTTTCTTCGACAGGCACTTGAGGACGATGGCCTCGAGGCCGGGAGGGATGTCCTGAGGCGGGACGAGCGCGCGGATCGGCACGGGCGCCTGGTACATGTGCTGCGTCAGGATGCCCATGAAGTTGTCGGCGTCGAAGGGCAGCCGCCCGCTCGCCATCTCGTACATGATGACGCCGAGAGAGTAGATGTCCGTGCGTCGGTCGACGGGTGCGCCCGCGGCCTGCTCGGGGGACATGTAGTGTGGCGTGCCGAACACCGATCCGTGTCGGGTCAGCTTGGCGGTACCGGAGGCCACCTTGGCGATCCCGAAGTCGAGGATCTTGACGAAGTCCTTCTCGCTGCCTCGCTTCACGAGGAAGATGTTGTCTGGCTTGAGGTCTCGGTGGACGATCTGTCGTTCGTGAGCGGCGGCAAGGCCGTCGGCGATCTGGCGGGCGACGCGGATCAAACGCGTGACGGGCACGGGTTGGCCGGCGTGCTCGACCAGCGCGGTCAGGGGCTCGCCGTCCAGGTACTCCATCACGAAATAGGTGGAGCCGTCGGGCAGCGTGCCGAAGTCACTGATGTCGATGATGTGCGGATTGCCGATGGCGGAGGCAGCGCGCGCTTCCCGCAGGAACCGCTCCGTGATTTCGACGTCGCGCGCCATGTCGGCGCGCAGGACCTTGATGGCCACGGCCTTGTCGATGACCTTGTGGCGCCCGCGGTAGACGACGCCCATGCCGCCTTCGCCCAGGAGGCTTTCGATCTTGTAGCGCCCATCGAACGTGACGCCGATGTACGGGTCGGGGGCGGCCGGCGGCGGCGGGATCGAGGGAAGCTGAGGGGAAAGGTCCTCAGACCCAGGAGGGAGCGGCGGAGGGGCATCCGTGTCCAGCGCGGTGTCGACGGGGCCGGCACCGGTCGGGATGGAAACCCGCGGTCTCGGGATGGAAGGTGAGTTGGTCGAGTCCGCCATCGTTGTCTCCGACGGTCACGCAGGTCGTTCAAACAGAATCCGACCGACGAAGCTCTAAGGTGAGCAAGAGATGGGCCGATGCGCAAGCTTTTGGGCGGACGCTCCCCTAGCAGGTTCCCTGCGGAAAGGCGATGGCAGGCGAACCCGCGTCCTTGCAAAAGTTGCACAGTTACGGCGCTCGCGTCGGGCGGCGTCCCCTGCTAACAGAGTCGCCGGCATGGGCTACCCGCTCCAAATCGCCACTCGCTACCTCGGCGCCAAGTCCAAGGGTGCCTTCGTGTCCGTCGGCACCGCGTTCGCCATCCTCGGCGTCACATTGGGCGTGGCCGCTCTGCTCACCGTGATGAGCGTCACGGGTGGGTTCCAGTCGGAGTTCCGCAAGAAAGTCCTTGGCGTCAACGCCCACGTCCTCGTCCTCAAGTACTCCTCCGACTTCCGAGAGTACCGAGAGATCATGGATATGATGCGCGACGTCCCGGGCATCATCGGCGTGGCCCCGTTCACCATCAACCCGATGATGGTCTCCCACAAGGAAAAGACGGCGACGGGTGTGCTGGTCAAGGGAGTCGACCCTGCCCTGATGCCGACCGTGCTGGACCTGCCCAGCCACATCAAGCCAGGAGGCTCGCTGGATGGGTTGCGAAAACCCGGCTCCAAGCCCCCGGAGCGCAAGACCCGGGGCGGCATCACTCCCGCCCTCAAGCCCCTGCCCTTGCCGGGCGCCCCGGGCGCTGGCGAGGCCGCCGACGGGGGTGTGGTGCGCGACGACGCGGGCCGCAACCTGACGCTCATGCGTGCGATCGAGGACTCGATCCGGGAAGGTGCGGACGCGGGCGCGAAGAAGGAAAAGGAAGCGGACGCGGGCGCCGGAGGGATCGACGAGATCCTCGAGGCCGAACGCGGCGTGGCGGAGTCCGCGGATGCGGGCTCCCCTGATTCCCTCGACGCAGGGGACATCGGCGACGCCATGGTCGGGTCCATCGTTCCCGAGGGCGGGTACAAGAGCCAGTTGCCCGACCCCGAGGACGACCTGCCCGAAGACGTCGCTCCCGACCCCTGCAACAGCCCCGAAGCCGTGGCCGGGCTGCCAGGCATCGTGGTCGGCAATACCCTGGCGAAGAACCTGTCCGTGGCCGTCGGGGATTGCCTGCAGGTCACATCGCCCACGATCGGCTTCTCGTACTCCGGGGGCGTGATTCGCCCACCCGTCGCCAAGCAGTTCAAGGTCATCGCCATCTTCGAGGCCGGCTTCGACCAGTACGACTCGAAGCTCGTGTACGTCGACCTGTACGAAGCGCAGCGCTTCCAGGACTACGGCGACAGCGTCACGGGCGTGGAGGCGAAGGTCAGCGACATCGACGAGGCGGGCGCGATCGAGAAGGATGTGGCGAGCCGCCTGTCGTCGAACCTGTACAGCACGATGGACTGGGAGGACCTCAACCACGGTCTGTTCACGGCGCTGCGGATCCAGAAGATCGGCATGAGCGCCGTGCTCGCGCTCATCATCTTCGTGGCAGCCTTCACGGTGGTAGCAACCCTCATCATGCTGGTGCTCGAGAAGAAGAAAGAGATCGCGGTGCTCAAGGCCATGGGAGCGAGCGACGTCGCGATCCTCCGGATCTTCGTCTACCAGGGGGGCATCATCGGGGTGATGGGAACGGCCGTGGGACTGGCACTGGGGCTGGCCGTGTGCAAGGGCCTGCTGGTGTACGGGTTCCCCCTCGACCCGAAGGTGTACTTCATCTCCACGCTCCCCGTGGAGGTGCGGCCGGTCGAGTTCATCATCACCGGCGCGATCGCCCTTACGCTCTGCCTCATCGCCACGGTCATCCCATCGCTGTACGCGGCGCGTCTTCGTCCCGCGGACGGCGTGCGCCCCGAGTGACGGCTTCCGCCGGTTTGTTGGGGCGAACGCGTGTGGCGAGCTAAGCTGTCTTGGCGATGCCTGACGACTGCTGGGACCGAGCAGCACAATCCTACGCGGACTTTTGGGTCCCGCGTTTGATCCCCTATTACGACGACCTCGTGCAGAAGAGCGTGCCGCGTGCCGGCGAGCGCGTGCTGGTCACGTCGGTCGGCCCTGGAGCGGAGCTTCGAGCCATCGCAATGGCGATGAACCAGCAGGGGCAGCTGGCCGCCACGGACCCATCTCCCGCGATGATCGAGGCGTCTCGAGAGGGACTCGCGGACATGGACATCCGGATGCCCGTGCAGCTCGAGGTGACGGACGCGCGTGACACCCTCGGTCGGCAGTGGGACCTCATCCTGAGCGCCTTCAGCCTGTGGCAGCTGCCGGACCGGCTCGAAACCCTGCGAAGATGGGGACGCGCCGTGCAGCCAGGTGGCCGTGTGGGCATCCTCGTGTGGGGACCGCCCGACCCGGGAGGCGCCTTCGAAAAGGTCAGCCTGGCCCTTCAGCAGAGCGAGCCCGCCGTGGGAGAGCTCGTCAAGGCGTGGAATCTCGCGGCGCGACAGCCCATGCGGGACCTGCTCGACCAGGCAGGACTCAAGCTCGTCCGTCATGCCACCGTCCGGCACGAAATGGAGTTCGCCTCCGCCGACGGCTTCTTCGCCGCCATGAGCCGGGGATGCAGCTTCCTGCGCGTGGTGGACCGGCTCGGAGCCCAGCGCACGGAGCGCGTAGCCGAAGCGTTCTTCGCCCTGCTCGACCCTCCCTCGCCTCAAACGCCTCTCGTCTTCGCCCCCTCGGCAACGGTCGCCATCGCCGAACCTGCCTGACCCGGCAGGGCCGGGCGCCAGTGCAGGGGCTGCCGCCCCTACGCTCCCGTTGGTCGCTACCCTCCGCTACCCTCCGCTACCCTCCCGGCCCGGACAAGCTGGAACCAAACAGGGAAGGTTGTCGCTTCGCGCTTGTTGGCGGAATCGCCAAGGGCTTCGTCCGGGTGTAGATCTCATTTGATTTCGAATGGTTGTGCTCACGCCGGCCCCAATGACCTGTGGCGCGGCGGTGCCGCGCACGACGCTCGACTAGGCCCAAACCAAGCACTGTTCGAAGAACGTGCTTGGGTTTGGGGCTATCCGAGCCGAAGGCGAGGCGTTTTGGGGTGAGCCGCGGTGAGCGCGGCGAGGGGGCTTTGCGAAAGCCCCCTTAGAAAAAGGGCTAGACCCAAAGCAGCGCGGAGCGCTTGATTTGGGACTAGGCGGTGCCGAGTCGCTAGTGCGGCGGAAGGGTATCGGCGCGACTCGCTGCCTTGGCGGACGGCTCCTGCACTTTCCACCCGTAGCTGCTACCCGTTCGGAACTTCGTTCGCGAACAGCCACGCTTCGTGGCCTGGGCAGCGATCCCAACACGGGGAGCCGAAGGGTGATCGTGAGATAGCAGCTCTACAAATCCGCCGACGGAGCGACTCGACATGTCGAGTCGAGCGTTGGGCGCGGCAAGCCGCGCGGCAGGCCGTACCCCACGGGTCTTTCACGTCCACGAGACCGCAACCGATCGGATTCGTTATCAGACCTGCACCCCTTCGTCCGCAAGGGACCAACCATCGGCCGACCGCCAACTCACGGCATGTGGCCACCCCTCCGCAGCGCCAAACGGAATCACATTGATCCGTGGGGATAACTGGGGACCAGGAAGAGGAACACGGGATGCGAACGCCTTCGGCTTGGAGCCCGTTCTACGTTCCGTGTTCGCATTCATGTTCCTGGTTTGCATGGCCCGCTGGCACCACCGATGCACCACCAGCGCCCGCGGCCCACGCCGCCACACTCTTCGTAACAGGAGCATTCCCCATGCGTTTCTGGTTCCTTCTCCTCCTTGCCTCCGCGCTCGTGGCCTGCACCGCGTATCCCCTCGAATCCGAACCTGCCCTCGCGCGGTCTGACGACACCCAAGCCGTCCTGCACGTCGCCAATCACTTCTCCCGCGACGACCTGGTGGCACACGGCCTGGACCCCGCGATGGCAGATGCCATCCTGACCGCACGCGCCAACGGCATCGACTTCGCCTCGCCCGCGCAGGTCGAAGAGACCATGACCCTGTCCCTGCCGCCCTCGGCCAACCCGCTCTGCGCGTACTACCAAGCCATGGCCCAGTACTTCTCCATCCGTGCCCTGCAGTGCGCTTACTCGATCTGCTACCCCATGAGCCCCTGGTACGGCTTCATGGCGGAGTACTATAGGAAGCTGCTGCGAAGCCTCTGCCCGGAATGAACCGCCGGGAATCCGAACAGCCCCGGCAACCCCCTTGCAATTCCCCCCTCGTCAGCTTTGGATGCACCCATGTCTTCCGGATCCGTCCCGGTCTACCCCGACCTCGAGGCATACCGTCAGGCCTGCGACCGAGCACGCGCGAGCAGGCAACGCGTAGGCCTCGTCCCCACCATGGGCGCTCTGCACGACGGCCACCTCGCACTCGTTCGCGAGGCTCGCAGGCACGCCGACTTCGTGGCCGTCAGCATCTTCGTCAACCCCACCCAGTTCGGCCCGGGCGAGGACCTCGAAAAATATCCCCGTACCCTCGACAAGGACATCGAAGGTTGCACCCTCGCCGGGGCAAACTGCATCTTCACCCCCAACAGTACGTCCATGTACCCAGCCGGCGAGCAAACCCGGGTCCGCGTCGGCGAAATCTCCGAACCGCTCTGCGGCGCGTCCCGCCCAGGGCACTTCGAAGGCGTCGCCACCATCGTCACCAAGCTGTTCGCCGTGACCGGGCCGTGTGTGGCTGTGTTCGGCCGCAAGGACTACCAGCAGCTCAAGGTCATCGAGCGAATCACCGCGGACTTGCTCCTCCCCGTGAAAGTCATCGGCCACCCCACCGTGCGCGAACCCGACGGCCTCGCGATGAGCAGTCGCAACCGCTACCTGAACGGCGATCAGAGGCAACGAGCCGCGGCGATCCCGCGCGGGTTGCGGCAGGCGATTCTTGCCCACGAAAAAGGCGAGCGTCGCGTGTCCGCCCTGCGTTCCGCCGTCGTCGCCGACGTGGGCCCCATCGCCGACGCGATCGACTACATCGAGATCGCGAACGCTGATACGCTGCGTCCCTACGGTCCCGAGGAAACGATCCCGGACAGGGCGCTGATCGCCCTTGCCGTTCGTGTGGGACCTGCGCGACTGATCGACAACGTGGTTCTGGGCGAAGATGCCCCCCCCGGTGGAGAAACAGCATGATCGAGGGACACTTCATCGTTCTCGAAGGCATCGACGGCTCCGGGACGTCGACGCAGGCGGCCATGCTCGGCAAGTGGTTTCGCGAACGCGGTCTGCCCGTCCTCGTGACCCACGAGCCCACCGACGGGCCGATCGGCGCCATGATCCGCCAGGTCCTGACGCACCGCTTGGTGGTATGCGGAATGACGGGCCCGCGAGCCCCCACCTGGGCGACGATGGCGCTGCTTTTCGCCGCCGACCGCCTCGATCACCTCGAGTCGTCCGTCCTGCCCAACCTCCTGGATGGGGTGACGGTCATCAGCGATCGCTATGACCTCTCGAGCATCGCCTATCAGTCCATCACGGGCGCCGCGGACGTGGACCCCTCTGTCGTGCAGTGGGTGCGCACCATCAACGGCAAGGCCCGGCGCCCCGACGTGACGATCGTGCTCGACGTGGCTCCCGGGGTCGCGGCACGCCGACGCGAGGAGAGAGCCTACACGACCGAGTTGTACGAAGAGAGTGCGCTGCAGGAAGCACTGGTGCGGTCCTACGAGAAGGCCGAAGGCTTGGTTCCGGGAGACCACGTGGTGCATGTGGACGGGAACCTCGACGTGCAGGCCGTGCATGCCTCTGTCGTGGACGCGGTGCGCGAGCTTCGAGGGGACAAGGACTGAGGCAAGAGTTGGCCCGAGGCTCCCGCCAGCGATAAGGGATGGGCGTGCATACCCGACGATCGCTCGCCCTTGCCCTGCTGGTGGCCCTCGTTCCTGCCATGTCCGCGTGCGGAGGAGGCAGCCCGCCGGCCGCGTCCCCTGCGCCCGCGGTCGAGCCGCCGCCGCCTGCACCTCCCGTCGATGCCTTGCCCAAAGGCCACGTCTGGCGCTACCAGCTCATGGAGGTCATGTCCCCGGGAATGGGGACGTTCCTCCAGCGCGTCGACGTGAAGGACAAGATGGTCGACGGCCGCTTCCACGGCTTCCAGATTCTGGCGCTACAGGGGGACCCGGCCTTCTGGGAAGGCGCTGGTCTGCAGGTCGGAGACGTGGTCACCAGCGTCAACGCGTCGCCCATCGGCCACTACGACGAGGCGTTTCGTGTTTGGCAATCCTTGTTGAGCGCCCCCGAGATCGTGGTGGCGTACGAGCGCGGTGGGGAGGCACGTGAGCTGCGGATCGTGGTGCATGAGGACGACGAAGCGCCGGAGGGCTCGCCGAAGGACGCCGCGGCGCAACCGCCTCCCGCACCGGTGACCTCAGGTTCCGCTCCCACCCCGGTACCTCCCGCCAAGAAGTAACGACCAGAGCCCGCCCCATTGCGCGGAGCCGTGACTGCACTACGTTCGGGCCCATGCACATCCGGGTTCTCGTGTTCGTCTCGGCCGTCTTGCTGGGGTGTGGTGGTGATGGAGGGGAACGCGCCAGCGGGGCCGGTGGGACCGGTGGGACCGGTGGGACCGGAGGAACCTCGGGCTCCGGTGGCTCGGGCGCGGGAACGTCGGGCTCCGGAGGAGTCGGCGGGTTCCCCGCACAACAAGTCGGGCTCGGCACCGACTGGCATCCCGACCCAGACGGTGACGGCATCGCCAAGGACGCCGACCTCTGCCCTTACGTCTACGACCCCGACCAGTCGGATACGGATGGGGACGGCGTCGGAGACGCCTGCGACCCCGACTTCGCCCCCACCCCGCGAGGTGGCCCGGTCTCCGACCTGCGCATCGAGAACGTGAGCCCCTACGGCGCATGGCTTACGTTCAACTCGCCTGACGACAACGAGTGGGGTCTCAAGTTCGCCGTCGCGTACAGCGCGACGCCGGGGCAGATCGCCACCGAGCAGGGGTTTCAAACGGCACTCGACCTGGGCCACGGAGAGCAGTTCCGCATCGCAGCCCCCTATGGCCGGCCGCCCTTGTGGCCCGTGATCTTGCGAAACCTCGAGCCCGACACGAGCTACGAGATCGCCCTGCGCAGCGAAGAGGACGGCCTCGGGCCTTCCTCCAACGTGCTGACCTTCCGCACGCACAAAGCACCTTCCGTCCAGTTGCCGGATGCGCACCCCCGCGTGTGGCTGGCACCGTCCCTCATCGACAAGCTTCGCGCGCGAGACGCCTCGGGAGACAGCGGCTGGACCGCTTGGAAGGAAACCCTCGGGCCCGAGGCGGTGGAGGCGGCCAACCAGGGCGACGAAGAACGTTCGGGATACTGCAAGACCGCCGCGGTCCTGTACCACGCGACCGGGGAAGCCCAGTACCGGGACGCAGCCCTCAGCCTCCTGTCCGTCCTCCGTCAACAGTGGTCCGGCGTGTCCGACGGCAACCAGTACCGGTGGTTCGACGCCAACCTCGGCATCTGCCTCGACATGATGTGGAACGAGCTGTCCACGTCGGAGCGAAACGAAACCGTCGCCGCCTTCCTGGACGACGACGAGCACAACGCGTTCGGCCTCGAGATCCTGCTCGAGGACACGGACCAGTATGCGTCGTCTTCCCGCACGATGATCCTCGACGGGCTGGTGGCGTGCGGTGCCTCCGGGATCGACGCGTCCCTCTCGGACCGAGCGTGCGCGACGCTGCGGGACGGATTGCAGCGCTTCTTCGGCGTGGAGATGGTGAAGGTGCGTCGGGACCGGGGTTTCTTCGCGATGTCCGGAGGGCACATGCCCGACGGGACGGACTACGGGCAAGGCACATTGAAGTACACGCTGCAGACGCTGTGGGGCTTGTCGAACGCGGGGGTCTCTCCGATCGAGGTGGCGCCCTGGGTACGCAACACGTTCCTCGCGATGTTCGCTTTCCCCTTCACACCGTCCGAGGGTGGGTTCTCTTCCTACGGCGACATGGAGGACTACGAGGACAACTTCGCGATCGAGCCGAACAGCTACCCGTTGGCACCGTACCACGCGAACTTCCTTGCCCTGCAGGCGGGCGTGCTGCGCGCGGGGGGACTGACCAAGGAGGCCGGTTGGGCCCTGCATGCCCTGCGCAACCACGTGGAGCGCGATGACTTCGACAACCGCGATGCCATGCTCCTGTTCGACACCGACGAGACGAGCGCCCAGGACTACCGCAAGGAGTTGCCCACCCACTATTGGGACTCGGGCATGGGTTTTTTCTACGACCGCACGTCCTGGTCCAGCGACGCCTCCATGCTCGTGCTGCGCGCTGGATGGGGCGGTGTGGACCACTTCCACGAGGACCAGGGCCACTTCCAGCTCTTCCGCAAGGGGCGATGGATGACCCACGAGTCCCTCGCGTACGATGGCGAGGCTGCCCTGGCTCGCGGCCACAACGTCCCCTTGGTCGAAGCCCTCTACGACAACGGGGAGACGCGCCTGGGACAGCACGCGCGCTATCGCGGCGCCCACGCGGCCCGGCTCATTCGCGTGTCGACATCCCAGGGACACACCTTCGCCACGGCCGACCTCACGGGCCTCTACCAGTCCTACCACTACCACGACTACCGGCACGAGGCGGTCCAGCGGTCCTTGCTGTGGCTCAAGGGCGGTGCGGAGGGCGCCGACACCTTGGTCGTCTACGACCTGATCGACCGCGCAACCTCCGCGCCCGCTTCCCTTCCCTGCTCGTTCCAGATGCACCTGGACGAAGCCCCTACGCTCGACTCGTCGGTCGCCACGGTCGACCTCGGGGACCAGCGCCTCGAGGTGCAGGTCGTGTTTCCTTCGGAGGTTACGCTCGTATCGAACTGGCCCGAAGGCGATCCGGGCGCGTCCCCAGGGGAAATCTACACGCACCGGCTCGTGGCCGATGCGCAGGAAGCGGGACCGGCCGTGCGCTTCGTGACCGTGATTCGCGCGTCCGATGCCGCGTCCGCGGCTGCCATCGGCGGACAAGCGATCAGCGACGCGACCTGGCGGGGGGTTCACATGGGCAGCGACGTTGTGCTCTTTCCTGTCGCGGCCCTGCAGGGCCCCGGCGTGGGAAGCGGCGCCCAGGCCACGATCCCCGGCGGGACTATCCGCGTATGGATAGCGGGCTTCGAGCCTGACAAGGGCTATGCGGTGTCCGTGTCCGAGTCGGGTTCCACGCGAACGCTCGACGTGTCGCCGAACGGGAAGGTGAAGTCGGACGCCGCCGGGCTCCTCGCGGTCACGGTGAGCGAAGCAGGTGAGGTGGCGCCGGTCTTCGGTCCGTGAGGGACACCCTGACATGCCAGCCGCTCGCGCTCTTCGAGGTCCGGTTCTGACCTATGGGGTTGGCCCCGTCCAACGGCGGCGGGACTGCGCACAGGCTGAGCCTCGAGGCGTTGTTGCCCAATGGATCGGATCGTGTCCCATGCTATGTCTCGAATCCTGGCCCTGAGCACAGTCGTTCGTCTGATGGTTCGTCGCCCACGTCTGCACATACCCGGCGGCAAGAGAGGCATGAAGATGGCTACGCGAAGCTACCGTTCCAGTTTGATCATCGTGGCTGCAGCGCTCGCATTGGGCGGCTGCGAGGACAAGGCGCCAAGCTCCGGTGCAGCGCCACAGAAGACGGCTGAGGCAGTCGGAGAGGCCAAGCCCAAGCCGGCCGAAGCCAAGCCGGAAAAGGCTGGGGCCACCGTGGCGTCCTGCAACCTCATCAAGAGCGAGAGCCTTTGTCGCGAGTATGGGCAGGCCAACCTCGAAGCCGCTGGGGAAGAGCACATCAAGGGGATCTGCGACGGGCTGAAGGGTGAGTTCAAGCTCGAGGCGTGCCCCAAGGACAAGCGCGTGGGCTCTTGCGCCACGCCAGAAGGCACGAAGGTGTTCTACTCCGAGGGTGCCTTCCCGCTCACCGCAGACCAAGCGGAGAAGCAGTGCAAGGAGGGCATTCCCGCGGGCGAGTGGAAAGCCGGCTGACCGGTCCTCCCCATCCCCCCACGCTCTCGGGGCGCTGGGGAATTACCCCTCCACAAGCCTGCGAAACGCCGCAAGCCGAAGCGCCTCCTCGTGGTTCTTCGGCAACCTCCCACGCCAGGAAGGCGAATCCTCAGGCGCCGGCCCACGGCGCCACCCCGCGCTCGCGAGAGCCGACGACGACGCCCCAGGCCCCAGCTTCGCTACCTCGTAATCAACGGCCTCCACCGCCTCCTCGATCGCCGAGAACCGTTCGACCCGCTTCCCGTCCATGCTCACTTCCCACCGCTTCCCGCGCTGGCCGCGCGCGACCACAAGCACCTCGCAGATGCGTCCCGGCCGCTTCTCGAAGTGCAGCGCCAGACCTCGGCTGCCCAGGGACACCCACGCATTGCCGGAAATCGCCCGAACCTCACCGTCGGTCTCGAGACTGAGTGGGTCGAAGTGCATCGCACGCTCCTGGATCTCCCGCAGCGTGATCTCACCCGCCTCCAGCTCGAACCCGGGATAGTCAAAGAAGATACGGTCGTAGTTCTTTCGCGCTTCGAGGCCTTCCTCGCCCATCAGGTTCAGATCGTACGGCATGCCGAAGAGCGACGGGAGCGTGCACAGGCTGAGCCTGGAGACGTCGACGAAGTCCAGGATCAAGCAGTCGCGCTTCCCGGGGTGAAGCCTCGTGCCGCGTCCCACGCACTGGGCGTACATCCCCGCCGAGCGCGTGGGGCGAGCCATCGCGATGCATGACACCCCGGGGTCGTCGAACCCTTCCGTCAGCACCGCGACGTTCGTCAGGGCGTTCGTCTTGCCCGCGCGGAAGTCCGCCAACTCCTGTGCTCGCCGCTCGGGCAGCATGTCGCCGTACACGATCCCGGCCCGCACCCCGAGGTGGTTGAGCGCTTTGCACAAGTTGCGCGCGTGGGCGACCGTCACGCAAAATGCGATGGTGCGACGGTCCCGGGCAAGCTCCTGGATCGACCGCGCGACCAGCGCATTGCGCTCCTCCACGTCGATGGCGAGCTCCAGCTCGTCCTCGCGGAAGTCGAGGCCCGACGAGGACAGCTGCCGAAGGTCCGCCGTGGTGGAGATTCGAAACCCGCGCAGCGGGCAGAGGTAACCATCGCGGATCATCTCGGGCAGCGTGCGGCTGTACACGATGCGCTCGAACACGTCGTCCAGGCCTTGACCATCGCCGCGGGCCGTGGTGGCCGTGAAGCCCAGGAGCGTCCCTTGCCAATCGGGGTCGAAGGCCCCCAGCTGCGAGAGCACGCGACGGTTGTCTTGCGCGGCGGCGTGGTGGCACTCGTCGTAGATCACGAGGCCCAGGTCGCGGCCCCGGATCACCCGTGCGAGACGTTCTTCGTGCAGCGACCGGATCGAACAGACGAGCACCCGTGCGTCGGCGGGTGCGCGATCGGCGCCTCGCTCGATCGCCACGACAGAGTCGCTACCCATAGCCTTCTGGATCTTGTCCCTGGCCTGGGAGAGGAGCTCTTCGCGGTGGGCGAGCACCAGCACCTGACGGCGGGCCAGGCCCGCGAGGTGGGCGAAGACGACGGTCTTGCCCGAGCCGGTCGGCAAGCACACGAGCATGCGCCGGCAACCTTGCTTGCGAGCCTCGATCACCGCGTCGACGGTTTCGCGCTGGTAGGGGCGCAGGGTTGGGGCGGAGGTGGGGGACACGCGCGCAGGCTGTCCCGACACGGCAACGGTGTCATCTCGAAACGACGGGACATGCCGCGGTAGTCCGGTTGTGGGGCCCTTGGGCACGGTCTCCGATCACGTGCAACGCAGCTCACCTGAGGCTGCACTGAGACTTTTTGCAGAACGCCCGTTCGATTCTTAGCAACCACCCGCCTCCCCTGGCCGAAGCAAGGGGCATGGACACCCAAGGCGCCGCGAACCGGGCCCGACCGGGCGTCCTGCGTCCCGTAATCACCGAGGGACAGCCATCGGCTCGATCACCAGTCGAGCCCAGAAGGAGCAATCATTGCGTACGAACAGTAGAATTTGGTGGGCCATCCGGGTGTCTAGCGTGGCGCCCTTGACGTCACTTGCAGTTGGATGTTCGGGTGGAGATGTGGAGCCGATGGACGATCCCGTGCAGACTACTACGAGCCCCATCGTCGGAGGCGAGCGAGACGACGGGACTCCTGCTCGGTTTCCTTTCGTAGGCCAGGTGCGTACCGACGTCGCCGGTCGACGGGCGCCTTTGGGCCCACGCCCAGACCACCATCGGCATGACCACTCCCGCCAGCAACCCGCTCGGAACGGGCATGCACCCACGCCAGGACCAACCCAACCAGCCGGCGGACATGCTCGCAAACCACTTGCGGGACATGAGCCCTCACTTCGACAGGGTGAAACGAACCTGCTGGACCACGCACGAGATCTGGAAGCTCGGCCCGCTCGCACGACCGTGTCCCGGTTGCCCTGACGGCGCACCCCTCTTCGAGGACCCGCGTGACGATTGCCCCAACTGCGGGGCCCTGGCGCCGCTCGAGGCTGGCGACCTTCTGGATGCACAACAGCTCGTGGTGCTACCTTCGTCGAAGGGAACCTTGGTCGGGGTCCTGGACGCGGATGGGTCCATCGCCCCGGTCGAGGCACGTCTCGGAAAGATGTTCGCGGCGAGCCTGTCGACGGACGCCATGTGGCTGAGCGCCGTCGAGCCCAACCCCATGCTCGGACGCGGCGCCGTGGGGCCAGGCGCTGTGCAGCTCTCCCCCGATGGAACGACGGTGATCGATCAGCTGTTCGTGCGCAAGCATCGAGCGTTCTCGCAACGAGACCTGGGCGTCGAGATTCCCGCGCCGACGGGGAACGCTCTCGCGGGTTCCACGGCCGGACCTGCCCCTCGCCGAGGAGCCCTGGGCGTGTACGCAAGGTCGTCCGGGGAGGTCTTCGTCCTGGGAGGAACGCACGCGGTCACCGGCGCCGCGTTGCAGGACATCTGGTGGCGCGGAATCGACGAAGGTGCCGCATGGAAGCAAATCTCCACGCGCGGGTACCGTCCGGGCAAGGTCCTTGCCGCAACGCGGAGCTACCAGGACCGCAAGCTGTGGGTGCTGGATGAGGTCGCCGTGGGAATGGGTCGTTTCGCGCGACTCGTCCGGATAACCCCGGGGACCGGCCAAGTCGAGGAGGTCGGCCGTTGGTCGATGTCGGGACTGTTCGACAGCCACTGGCTCGTCCTCGACCACGACGGTTCGGTGCTGGTGGCCGCATCGAGCAGGAGACTGCGCAAGCACGGGATCGTGCGCATCCGAGTGGACCGCGGCGGTTCCACGGTGGACCGTGTGCTCATGGGAACCGGGGCGCTTGGGTTGGCCCCCTGGGTGGACGCGAGTGGCTACGCGCTTCCGATCTGGCAGAGTTCAACGAAGCTTCCGAAGGTCGTGCGCCGCGCCACGCTGGGCGGCAGCATGGGGACTTGGAGGGACGTCGGCCAATGCTTCTGATCAAGAATCAGCGTCTTGCATTCGCGCTCACCCACGTCGTCGTCCTGGCGCTGGTGACCTCCTGCCAGGCGTCAGACGATGGCCCCACACCCTCCGATCCCGTCGATGCAACGGTGGAGGAAGCTGGGCCGGACGTGGCCGAGGATGCCCCCACCGCGGAGTTGACGCCTGACGCGGACCCCTCGGATGTGCAGGACACCAGCCCGCTTCCGGACGGTGCTCCTCCCGGTTGGCGAGCCTGGACCGAATGGTCGGAAGACTGTCCGCTGTACGTGCCGGGCCCAAACGCGGAGATGCCCGCACCGATCGAATGGGAGCCGTGCTCGGTGTCGGTACCGGCGTCCCTCGGGTGCCGCCGGATGAAGGACACGTGGTCCGGCGCGGGTCTGGGCATCTCCGGGTACCCCAACTTCTCGCTCGACCCGGCCACGGGCAAAGCCCTGCTGCAATTCACCCGAATTCGCGCAGGCGGCGACAAGGAGGTCTCGTACCGGCTGGTGGCGGAGGCCGATGGCGCAGTTCGCAACGCGATCTTGAAGCTCGACAGTTCGAGCATGGACTGCCGGTATGGTGAAGAAGAGGTAAGCGCATCGCATTTCGCACAGGGAATCCACACGCGCACGAAGGGGTCGGACGGCGTGGTGCAAGACCAATGGGGATTCCTCGGAGGGAACATCGACGACCTGGCACCGTCCGTGGTCTTCCGCCCCGACGACCCCACGGAAGCTTCGGCTTGGTTCATCTCGGACCGCTGGGTGATTCGCCTCGTCGCGGGCAAGCACCTGGCCTACGACTGGACCTTCCAGCAACGTCACACAGTCTACGATGCGGCCGGAGACCTTCCTCCTTTCGACGCCACCGTGGTGGGAGAGGATGTGTTCTCCGAGGTGAGCACGAGCAACTACTGCGGCGTGCTGTCGTGGAACCTCGAGCACGGGTCGAGACCCTTGCTCCGATGGTACGGGGACTCGACCCACGGTGCGGGTAACTTCGACACCGACGGCAAGGACATGGTCTGGACCTACAGCGCGGGGCCAAAGGGGTGCGGCGTGGATGCCTCCAACCCGGAGGTTTGGACCGCACCGTACACGACCGACCCCGCGGTTCTGCAAGCGACGGCTCGGCGGGTCCGCAAAGACGTCTTCGGCATGAGTGCGTACCCCTACGCCGTTGGGTTCGGATACGCGATGCGCACGGACGACTCGTCGAACCTATTCGTCGTGAGGCTCTCGGACGGACGAGCCAGCTTCTTGCCTTCCGTTCCCGGCCTGCTTAGCTGGAACGGAGTTCTGGGGGTCGCTGATGGAGAACTGTTCGTCAAGGCCCACATGAAGGAGGACACAGCGGGGCTCACCATCGCCCGCATTCCCATAGCCAACCTGCCCTTCGATCTCCCCGCTGATTGACACCGTGCCGCAGGGGCGTCGAACCCCTGCGGCGCATGTCCGCTCTCCGCAAACGCCACGAGATGTGCTGCTCGTCGACTGCGCGTCGTCAGAGTTCGTCTTTCATCCAGAGTTCGAGCCAATGCCCGCGTTCGGGTCCACTGCTCGCCAGCCATCTCGCGACCTTGCCATCATGGTGATGAAGGCCCCCCAGGTTCATCCGATGCGATATGCGAAGATCACCTCCACGGGCTACGGTTGGGTCAGTTGTCGTCGAGTCAACCCGTCGGTTCCACCACCACGGGCGGCTCGGTCGGCCCTTCCCCCGTCTTCGTGCGCTGCACTTCTGCCAGGTCGTCGAAGATCTCGGGCATCAACTCGAGCCTGTTGCACGACGTCAGCGCGGAGCGCACCAGGTGCTTGGCCGTCATGTAGACCCGCAGGAAGTCGTCGCGCTTCGCCTGCACCTCGGGCGTCATGTGCTTGGACTCGAGCTTGGCGTCTTTGACCTTCTTGGAAAGGGCATTGAGCGCGTCGAGCGACGCAGCGACCGCGGCTCGGCGCTCGGCGTACTCGGGAAGATTGGTCTTGTCGCCATCGAGCACCTTGAGGACGTTCGTGAGCACGCCGGCGAGTTTGACCGAGCGGTAGCGCATGACGATGGTCAGGTTCTTTCCCTGCAGCAAGCGGGAGGCGTCCAAGCCGCGCGAGTCGACGTAGGCGACGGTTCGACGAATCACGTCGCGCGCGCCGGCCACCGGATCGTTGCCCGAGGCCGCCGCGCCCGACAGGGTGGGCCGCTCGATCATGCCGGCGGCCTCCATGGCGGATTGCAGGGCGACCACCGCTCCGTCAAGGCGGGCGGCCACCTTCACGATGAGGCCATCGAAGTCGGGGTCGAGGCCGAGACCGAGGGAGCGCATGCGTTCCGACGCGTAGGGGCCGTAGGCGAGGGTTTCGAGGTTGTCGATGTAGGTGTCTACCATGACTATCGCACATGCATGAAAGCGGCCGAAGGCGCAAGCGTCGACGGCGTCGGGCGATAACGTCTCGATTCGGAGGGCAGAACCGGCTTGCGTTTCCCCCTTCGGCAGACTCGACGTCGAGTTGGCGTTGTGTGTTCTGGCGCGGCGCCGCCGGGGCGGCGAGGGGACGGCTTGCGTTGGTGCCTGTGAGGGACTGGCCGTCGAGTGGGTGCCTCGCGTTCTCGCGCTGCCTGGACCGGGCGTCGAGTGGGCGGCTTGCGTTCTCTCCACGTCCCATGCGGGTGCCCCGCGGGTTGCCTCTTAACTTGCGAAGCGCGTTCGATTCTCCTATTTCAGCTTCGGGCCGACCGTCGGGCTCACCGGCACTGTCCAGACAGTCGACGGGGAGGATCTCCCATGCGTTCCCGCTTCGTTATCGCTTCCGCCTTGGCTACCTTGCCCATCCTGTGGGGTGTGGCCTGTTCGACGATCGAGGATACCGGGACGTGCTTGGACTCCCGCACGTGCACGATGCATTGCGACGGGTACTTCCTCGACAATGATGGTTCCATTTGTGAGATCTGTCCCAAGCGGGGAGCGGACGGTGTTTGGAGGTACCCGAGTGGCCGGATCGAAAAAGTCGATGAGTCGATCTGCTTCGACGCCGGCCCCGACGCCGATGGCGAGGCGGGCACGGGAGGCACGGGCGGAACCGGAGGAACGGGCGGGACCGGGGGCATCGGCGGAACCGGTGGAAACGGGGGCGAGGCCGGGGTCGATGCCGGCGACGCGGAAGCCGGGGACGCCGGGGACGCGGAAGGCGGCGACGCCGAGGCCGAACCCTACTGCGACCCCACGTCGCTTCCTGGGGACGACGCCTGCGTCATCGCGGACGACTACGGCATCTTCGTGAGCCCCGATGGCACGGACGACGCCTCTTGCGGTTCGAGCACGGCCCCTTGCGCGACAATCACCCAGGGCATGGCCCGCGCGAAGACCGAGGGCAAGCGCGTGTACGCGTGCGGCGACAACGGCGACTACGCCGAGAGCGTCACCGTGGATGCGGCCCTGAACGGTCTGGCCCTGTTCGGTGGCTTCCGATGCTCCGACTGGTCGTACGCGCCGTCGACGGTTCGTGCGCGTGTGTTCCCTGCGGCGGAGGGCGTTGCGTGGACGGTCGACGGGGTGAACGGCCTTGCGGTCCACGACTTCGCGATCGAATCGAGGGACGCGGCGACGCCTGGGGCGAGCAGCATCGCGGCGGTCGTGCGCAACGCGAGCGGCGTGGTGTTCAAGAACTCGACGTTCACGGCGGGGAAGGGTGCCAAGGGAGAGGATGGGGTGGATGGTGCCGTGGGCGCGAATGGACCTGAGCCGGGGCCCACGCAGCGCGGGGACAACGCGACGTGCACCACGCCGCCACTCACCCACATCGGTGGCGGATGGGATCCTGCACAAGTCATCTGCGGCTCGGAGGGTGGCAAGGGGGGCAACGTCGATCGCGGCACGGCAACCCAGACCAAGAGCGGGCAGAACGGGAGTGACGGAGAACTCAAGACCAACCTCGTGCCCCCGGTAGCCGGGGGTGGTGGAACCGGGAGTTCCGACCCGGCCGTGGCAGGCGGCGACGGATCTCCTGGTGCAGCCGGTCTTGCGGGGGGCAACGGGATCGCGGCGGCGGAGGATGGAGTCTTCACCTCGGCTGGCTTCACCC
>CAZAWR010000067.1:0-52657 GCA_964488865.1 uncultured Polyangiaceae bacterium
AGACGACCCAGCAGGACGGCAAGGTCAAGATCTCCTACCACGCGAAGCTTCCCGTGGCCTGGGGCAAGCGCGACAGCATCCCGACCAGCTACAACCTAAGGTTGCCGCGTGACGTCTCGTCCGAAGGCCTCGAGGCCTTCACCACCAAGTACAGCCACGACTGCGTCGACTCCGGTGCCCACGACGTCGACTCGGGCAGCATGTGGTACTACTACCGGCCCTCGGCCTATCGCTGCAAGCTCGCGGACGCGGATGTCGTGGCCATGACGGCGACCGTCGGTCTCAGCGACATGAACACGACGGGCAAGTACCCCGAGTATCACAAGATCTGGGAAGACGATGCCCTGCGCGTGGTGGCCGTGTTCGGCAAGTACGAGGACGGGGCGACGACCTCCTCGGACGCGGGGATCGCCGCGTACAATCGCTTCGTGACCGGAATCCGCGGCGAGCTTTCGTCGCTCTCGCTGGTCACCACGCCCGCGGAGGTCCCGTCGAGTCCCGGCATCGCGACGCCGGACATCGCTTTTGAAGGCACGCTTGCGGACGGCAAGAAGGTGTACGTGACCGCGCTGCTCGTCGACAACGTCCGCACGGCGGGAGCCACGTTCGACGCGCGCTACGAGGCGCTCTCCACCCAGGCCGACCTCATCGTCTACAACGGCCATGCGGGGCTGGGGGCGAACGTGCGCGCCCTTGCGACCAAGGGCCATTGGGCGAAGGGCCAGTACGTGATGGCCTTCCTCAACGGTTGCGACTCGTACACGTACATCGACTCCGCGCTCTTCGATGCCCACCGGGCCGTTAACCCGGACGACACCGTCGGGACCAAGTACGTGGACATCGTCACCAACGTCATGCCCTCGTTCTTCTCTTCCATGAGCAATGCGACGATGGCGATCGTGCGCGGGTTGCTGAACTGGGAGCAGCCCAAGACCTACGAGCAGATCTTCAAGAGCGTAGACAGCTCCCAGGTGGTGATCGTGTCGGGTGAGCAGGACAACGAGTACTTCCCGGGCTGGCCTGGAGGCGGGGATGAGCCGGTGGTCGGCTGGGAAGGGATGGAGGAGAGCGGGACCGTGGCGGCGGGCATCGAGAACAGGTACGAGACGCCTGCGCTGGGGCCTGGCTCGTACGAGTTCGCCATGACCGGCGACAAGGACGCCGACCTGTTCGTGCGCATCGGCGAGCCGCCGACCAAGCAACTTTGGGACTGCCGTCCGTTCAAGACCGGCTCCAACGAGACCTGCGTCGTGGAGTTGACGGCCACCACGCCTGTTCACGTGATGGTGCGCGGCTGGGCATCCAGCTCGAACTACTCGCTGGCAGGTCATTCGCGGTAGCGCGGACGACTCGCCCTCCAGCTACAGATCACGAGGGAGCCAACGGAGGAACCCGTTTTGCGGGTCCCGTGGCCCGTTCACTTCCCAGGGTACGTCGCCATGACGGCGATGATGTACTTGGTGTGTTCGTGCTCGAGGGAATTCCAGTCCGGGTCGGGGATCGAGCGCTTGATGCATGCGAGCAGGCCCTGGGCGGGTCTTCCCCGGATCGTTCCGCTCTTGCCGGCGAAGACCTCGACTTGCTGACGCCGGTGGTCGACGCGCATGACGACGCTGACGTTGCCGCTGCTCTCGGGGGCGCAGGCTGTGTTTTCCTGGATGGCGCGCACGAGGGCTTGTTCGAACCAAGGTTGGCGGTCGCACTGCTCCGGGGGAGTCTTGCCGGGACCGGGCTTTTCGCACTTGTCGATCCACACCTTGCCGAGCTGAACCAGGTCGGACGGGGCGCTGGCCGGTTCTTGCTCGAGCGTGTCTTCGAGTCCGGTGCTGGCGGACGCGACCGGCGCCTCGACCGAGGCGGACGGCGCGGGGGCGGCCATGTCGCTTGCGCTGGGGCCCACCCAGAGCACCAGAGGCACGGCGATCAAGGCGAAGCCAGCCACGAGCGCGAAGGCAAGGTGGATGCGGCTCGGGGCCGCGCTGTCCACGACGTCGGGGATCAGCGCCGGTTCGCGCTGCGACGGTTCGCGGGGGAGGTCGGTCGATTCAGCCATCGCGCTGCGACACTTACCGCTCACGGTCGGGGTGTGCAAGGTTGGCAAGGCGATCGAAGGCGATCGAAGGCGATCGCGGGTCAGGAGCTGGGCTCGGGCTTCCCTCGCGACTCGAAGTAGGCGCGCAGGACGTCGACCGCAAGCGCCTGGGCATTTCCGCTGGCCCCTCTCCGGTTGCGGGCCATGGTCGCGATGGCGACTTCCGGTGCGTGCACGGGTGCGAAGCCAATGAACCAGGTCGTCTGGTCGGCGTCCTTGCCCACGCGCTCTGCCCCCGTCATGCCTGCCGCTTTGCCGTCCCCAAGGATCGGAAGACCCATCTCGTCGTGGAACGAGCGGAAGCCCTCTCCGATCTCCGTCGTCTCGAACATCATCTCAGACAGCTCTTCCGCCGTCTTGTGCGTGATCACTTGGCGCGTGTAACGAGGCCCACGCGGGGCCCGGTACACGACCTTCCCGCCCGACGCTTCCACGCTCCGCACCAGCACCGGCCGCACCATCATCCCCTTGCTCGCCACGACCGACGCCATGAGCAGACCCTGCAAGGCCGACATCGTCGCGTGCCCTGCGCCAATGGATCCCTGCACCAGACCCTCGTCCGTGGTCGGTATGCTCACGCGGCTGGCCTCGATCGGCAGATCGAACGCCAGCGTAGAGCCGAAACCGAAGGCTTCCGCCGTCTTCTCCAGCACCCCCGCGTCGAGGCCCCGGTAGGAAGCTCGCGCGAACGGCGCGTCGAGGTTGCGCGCAAGCGCCTCCCCCAACGGAGGACACCACGTGTCCTTCTCCTCGTCCTCGATGAGATCGTCGAGCTCCAGCTTCTTGCCAGGATCTCGGTGACACAGGGGGGTGGACGACGTGGCTCCCGTCACGTTCACCAGCGCGGTGGCCGTGATGACCTTGAAGACGTCCGTGGCGGGCGCCTTGGCCGACGTAAGGGGGTCGTCCTTGGCGTTGCCCCCGCGCCGGGACGCGTACGCGAGGATCTCCCCCGTGCGAACGTCCATCAAGATGGCCCCACCGTGCGGGACGCGTCGAGCCTTCACGGCCGCATCCGCCGCGCGTTGCACACGCGGATCGACGGTTAGGTGAGCGATCCTTCCCGGCCCGGCGGGTGCCGTGGCCCCCTGTTCGCCGAGGAACATCCTGTCCACCTCGACGGTGCCCAGGGCTTCGGACACCTCTGGGCCTGGGACATCGTCCTTTTCAGGGGTTGCCGTGGCGCGCTCGAACAGCCGAATGCCTGGGACCAGCTCGTGGAGGACTGGAATTGCGACGGCGAGCGCGACCGCAGCCGACACGATCGCGGGCCAGTACTTCATGATGGATCCATGTTTACATGGTGGGTAAAGGTGGCCAACAAAACTGCGACGAGCCGACACGGTTCTTGGCGCCCGCATCGTGGGGAACCAGGCTGGGGTCATGGTGGACGAACAGCGGTTTCTGCGCCAGATGCTGGTGTCCGGGATCGGAGAAGCGGGGCAGCGCGCCATCGGGCGAGGACGGGTCCTCGTGGTGGGATGTGGCGCCCTGGGAAGTGTGATCGCGAGCTTCCTCGTGCGCGCAGGCGTGGGTGTGGTCCGTCTCGTCGATCCCGATCGGGTCGAAGTCTGCAACTTGCACAGGCAGATCCTCTTCGATGAGCAGGATGCGAGCGAGGGCAGGGCGAAGGTCGAAGCCGCGGTGGCGCGTCTCGAGCGGGTCCACCCGTCGGTGCGACTCGAGGCGCTGCTGACCCGCCTGGACGAGAGCAATGCGGACGACCTCATCCGGCACGTGGACGTCGTGGCGGATGCAACCGACAACTTCGAGACGCGGTACTTGATCAACGAATTCTGTGTGCGGCTCGGGGTCCCTTGGGTCTACGGGGGGGTCGTGGGGATGACAGGGATGTCGATGACGGTGGTTCCCCATAGCACGCCGTGCCTGCGATGCGTCTTTCCCGAGGCGCCGCGGCCGGGCGTGGGGAGGGCTCCCGAGCGCGACGGTGTCTTCGGACCGGTCGTGGGCGTTGTCGGTTCCCTCGAGGCTGGGGAGGTGCTCACGCTGCTCGTGGGAGGGGAGCCGTCGTACGGGCTGGCGCGAGTGGACTTGTCGGATGGGACCCTGGCGAGGCTGGATCTGGGGGGGCGTCGTGCGGACTGCGAGACGTGTGGGAGTTAGTGCTTCGTGCCGGAAATCCCTACGAGGCGGAGCGCCGCCAATGGACGGATAACGGACATCAACTAGGAACTGACAACAAGAACGCGATCCGGAGTGGACGGAGGCCAGCTCTCCAGCTCTGCTGGCGGAGTCCACGGAGGACGACGAAGCCGAAGGCGCAGTCAACGGAGAACCAGGAATGAACCAGAGCACGCCGGACGCAAGGCTCGCACAAGCACAAATCGCACGCCCTATCTTCGCGCCAGCCCCTTCTGTGCCTTCTGCGTCCTCTGTGGTTCTCTGGACTGCGATCCCGGTACTCACTTCGGGCACAGGGTAGGTCTTCAGTTCTCACTTCCCGGCTCCCCGTGCCCGGTTCACCAGTTCGTTGGCCACTCGTCAGCGCCATTCTGTCTAACTCTCGAAGCGCTTCCAGACCCCCGCGATGCGTCTTTCGTGGGGGAGGAAGCGGGCCTTGTAGCGCATGTGGACGTTCTGACCGATGAACAGGCCGAGGTAGAGGTACCGCATGGCGCGTTCTCGGGCGATGCGGACCTGCTGGAGGATGGCGTAGGTGCCGAGGGACAGGTGGGGGTAGTCCGGGTCGAAGAACGTGTAGTGGGCGGAGAGCGCGGTGGTGCCGCTGTCCGTGATGGCGACGCCGACGAGGGCGGAGCCGAGCCACAAGCGGACCTCGAAGCTGTCGCAGAAGCGGTCGACGACGAAGCTGCGGTAGCGTGGCAGGGTCATGTCGGAGTGTTCGGGCTTGGCGAGGCCTCGTCCGTACAAGTGCTTTTCGTACAGGTCGACGCGGGACTGGCTGAGCAGGGGAGGGCCGGTTTCGACGCGCAGGGTTTGGTCACCCCGGCGCAGGATGCGGCGGTGGGTCTTGCCGGGTTGGAAGTCGTTCATGTCGAGCCGGATGGCTTCGCACGCGCGGCAGTTGGGACAGTCGGGGGCATACAGGGCCACGCCGTGGCGGCGATCCCCGCGCGTGAGGCGACGGTCGAATTCCTGGGGTTGCAGGGCACGCACCGGGAGGCGCACGGGCATGCGAGCCACTTGGCCTTCGATGTAGGGGCAATCCGACGTGTCGTCGTGGATGACGATCTCGTGGGGTTCCCGGTCGGTCAGGATGTCGCTCTCGGTTCGGGGGAACACGAGGAGGAGTGTGCCTCTTTCGAGGTGAGGAAGCGAGGGGCGAGTCTTGCGGTCAGGGAAGCTCCACCCGTTCGAAAGTGGCCGTGGTGCGGTCATTGACGGACTGTGCGAGGGCGATGAGGACGTGGCGTTGGTCGGGGGAGAGGGCAGCGCCGCGAGGGGCGAGGTCGAAGGTGATCTCGCTCGTCGCGTGCAGGGCTTCCTTCTCGAACAGTACGGCGCGACGGCACGTCGTGTCCGTGACGAAGATGCCTACGGGGGTGTCGATCAGTCCCGTGGCGGAGCAGAGCTTGGAGGCAGGCTGGGAGGCGAAGGCTGAAGAGGAAGCGATGCGCACGCCGTCGGTGCCGTAGCGAGCGACGACCAAGGGGGAGACCGGGGAGCCTTGCTCGACGGTGACGAAGCCGCCTGTGAGCGCGAAGGCGACCGCGGTGAGTGCGTAGGGGGTGGGAGAGAGGGACAAGGGGACGGACGTGCACTGGTTGGCCCCGAGTCCGAGGTCGAGCAGCGCAATGGGGGACTTGGTGAACGCGGCGGCCACCCGTCCGTCAGCGGTTGCGTGCAGCGCCCGCGCGACCATGCTTTCGCTGTCGGCTTTGCAGATGTCGATCTGTGCGCCTGTGCTGTCCAGCAGGAGGGTGCTGGTCCCTGTGGCGACGAGGGATCGGCTGCCCGGAAGGGCCACGGCCGAGGTGGCATCGATTGCGAGCGAGCCGGCGTTCCCGAACGAAAGGATGGCGGCGCCGGGGCAACCGTCTTCGCCGACCTGGACCGCGCGAACCTCGTCGTGCAGTGCCAGCAACCCGCGGCTCTCGAGGGTCGCGATGCTCCGAACCGCGATCGTTCCGGCGGGAGTGTCCACGGAGGCTGACCCGGTGCAGGCCGCCGACGTAAGGACGGAAACGGGGGGCGGCGCGACGTCGGGTTGCTTGGCATCCTGCACCGCGCCGCCGTCAACCGGGCCGAGAAACGCAGGGTCATCGTCGCCCCCGCCGCAAGCGGAAGCGGCAAGGACCGGGGCAAGGAGGAGGGCGTGCAGGCGCATGGGTTCGGGTGGGGGCGTAGCGCGAAGCTCGCGGGTTGTACAGCGAGGAGCGGGTTGTGCTAACCGTCGCGGCGTGAAGTCTACCATTCTCGTCACCGGCGGAGCCGGCTACATCGGGTCCATTCTCGTTCCCAAGCTGCTCGAGTGCGGGCACGTCGTTCGCGTGGTCGACCGATTCTACTTCGGTCCCGAGGGCCTCGCGTCGGCCCTGGCCGAGCACCCAGACCGACTCACCCTACATCGTGCTGACGTTCGCCGCCTCGATGGCGCGGTGTTCGAAGGGGTGGACGGGGTGATCGACCTCGCCGGCATCTCGAACGACCCCTCCTGCGAGCTCGACCCCATGCTCACCCGCCAGGTGAACTACGAGGCTGCCGTGTCCACGATGCGTCGCGCGCGGGAGGCAGGGGTGAAGCGGTACGTCCTGGCCAGCTCTTGCAGCGTGTACGGGCGAGGGGAGGGCATCGGTCTCACGGAGACCTCGGCGTTGAACCCCGTTTCGCTGTACGCCAGGTGCAAGGCTGACGCGGAAGCTGCGCTGCTGTCGATGCGAGGCCCGGGCTTCTGCCCGACCATCCTGCGTCTCGCCACGGTCTTCGGTCTGTCGCCCCGCATGCGCTTCGACCTCGCGATCAACGTGATGACCAAGAATGCGTACACGCGCAGCCAGATCACCGTCGACGGCGGTGGCAAGCAGTGGCGGCCGTTCGTGCACGTCGCCGACGTCGCGGAGACGATGCAGTTCGTTCTGGATGGTGACCTGGGGCCCGTGGACGGGCAGGTCTTCAACGTGGGGCACGACGACAGCAACGTGCGCATCTTGAACCTGGCCTACCGGGTGCGCGACGCGATCCCGGGCACGCAGATCGTGATGGCGCCGACCGACCCGGATTTGAGGGACTACAACGTGCGGTTCGAGAAGCTCTGGGGCCTGCTGGAGGGAAGAAGCTTCCGTACGATCGAGTACGGGATCGAAGAAGTGCTGGGGGCGCTACGCGCGGGGCAGGTCGACCCCGATGACCGTCGCTGGTACACGCTCGCGCAGTACCGCTTCCTGCTCGACGTGGAGAGGACCTACCAAGAGATGGCGATGGATGGGCGTGTGCTGTCGTGAAGCGGTGATCTTGCTCGCGCGTCAGGGGACAGTAGCTTCTCCCTGGCCGTACACCGCGTAGCCTTCGGGTGAGGTGCCCTGCACCATCACCATGACCAAGTCGCCCGAGGCCAGGGGCGCCGGCGTGCCGCTCATGGGCATGACCACCGTCGCGCCGGCGGGTGCCGTTCCGTAGGTCACAGGGCCGGTGAACCCACCTTCGGTCGCCATGATCTGCCACTTGCTGACCTCTTGGGCCTCATCCATCACGGCCAGCATGGTGGCCGCCTCGTTCGGGTCCCACTCGATCTGGTTGCCGTTCACGTCCACGAACAGCTCGATCACGTCGTGCCCTTGATCCAAGGTGATGTCGACGGGTGTCGAGGGGCACTCGGTGAGGAAGCGCTGGCCGTAGCGCATCGCCTCCCGCCCCGGAGACACCTCGAACTGCGTCGACGCGAGCACCGTGAGGCTGTCGAGCATCGCCACGCTCAGGCTGTACTTGCCGTCCGGATCGGTCGTGCCGAAGAAGGTGCAGTTCTCGTAGTACTCACCGCAAACCTCGGTCATGACCTCCGTCTCGATCGCTTCGTCGTAGGCATACACGCTCACGCCCTCGACCGCTGCGCCGGCGCGATCCCGGACCGTGCCGCTGACCGTGCAGACGGCGACTTGCAGCTGATTGGCTGGCGTCAACGCGATGTCCCCGACGTCCGTGCAGCCACCCTCCTCGCAGGTGGACGCCTCCACCGCCACGTCGATCTCGCCTCCGGAGTACACCGAGCCCGCATGCGTCACCCGCACGGACACGCGCTGCGTTTCCCCCGGGATGCCGTCCTGGTCGACGTCTTCCCCCGGGCCTTCGCTCCGCATCACGTCCACGCAGAAGCGGCCGTCGGGGCCCACGGTGATGGGCGTGGAAGACCCGTTGTACGTGATGCCCCGCACGAGGACCACAGCCCCTTCCGCGGGGTTGCCTTCCGCGTCCACGATTCGGCCGCCCACGCACCCGTGCGAGTCGATGGGCCAGTCGACGTTCCAGTACGAAAAGTGCGTGACCTCGCCGCGGGACACCACGATGCCCGGATACGAACCGTCGCGGATGCTTGCCAGATCGCTTTCGGGGATGATCACGCCCTCGCCGTCCTCGAGGTAGGCCTCCCCGTCCCGCACCCAGGTGCCGATGGCTTCGTCGAAGGCGTAGAGCGGCACTTCGATGCGGTCGTTGCCGGGCTGGATGTCCGTCATGATGTTCCAGGTGTCGGCCGGGATGGTCATGCGCAGCGTGGCGGGTTCGCTGAGTTGTTCGACCGGCTCTCCTGCGTCGTCCGTGAGCTCGACGTTTGAGAAGACGCCGGAGAGCAGAAGCTTGCCGGTGCTCTCGTGGAAGCCGCCGGGGAATCGGTCGGGTTGGGTGACGGGGTTGAAGAGCTGGGCAGCCCCCTGCAAGCCCGGCGCGAGCCCTTCGATGCTGAGCAGGTTGCCTGCCATCGCGCATCGTCCCGCGGTGCAGTCGAGGGGGGCTAGCTTCGCGAGAGAGATCGTGAACTCCACGTCGGACTTGGGTCCCGCCACCACCGTACGGAATGCCGGGGCGGAGCCCTCAGCGCGCACGCGTACGACGACGGTGTCTCCCTGAGCGACCGGGACAGTCACGTCGAAGGTGCCGTCGAAGTCGGAGGAGGAGGTCGTGATTTCGTCGGCCGAAAGGGAGCCGTCGCCGTTGCGGTCCACGGAGACGCGGACCTCGGCGTCGCTGACCGGGAGCGAGGAGCCCATGCCGCTGGAAGTGTCGACGACGGACCCATGGATGCGAATCCCGTCCTGGGGAGGAGTGATTTGGTCGACTCCGGCATCCTCGGACCCGCCGCTGCCGGCTGTCCCGGCGTTTCCGGAGGGACCGTCGTCCGAGTCACCGCAACCGCCGGCGCCGAGGGCGGAGAGCATGCCGGTCAATCCGAGCGTGAAGAGCAAGCGCGATGTGCGTTGGTTCATGAAGCCTCCTGGTCGAGTCATACGGCCTAGCCGGGGGAACGCTTCCTCGTTCTTCCGGATGTTGCAGTGATTTCGGAGCCGAGCGTGCGTCGCGCCGCGAGGACGGTGAACACCAGGAACACCACGAGGATGGCGGTCGACACGAGGAAGACGGGGCTCGTGGGCTGAAGGGCGGCGTCCCCTACGATCGGGTAGAGGATGGCGCCGGGCAGGATGCCGAGGGTGCTGCCGAGCAAGAATGAGCGTGTGGGAACCCCCGCGAGGCCTGCCGCGTAGCTGACGAGGGTGTAGTGAGCGATGGGGCAAACGCGCAGTAGGGCGATGGTGGCGGCGCCTCGTTTCTCGGCCAGCATGTGGACCACCCGGCTGGCCGAAGGCCTTTTCTCGAGAAGGCGGGTTACGAAGGCCCTCCCCGTGCTTCGCGCGATGCCGAAGCAAAGCACGGCCGCGATCGTGTCGGCGAGGACGGAGAGCGCGGCGCCGAGCACGGGCCCGAAGAGCACACCCCCCGCCAACAGCCCCCACATCCTCGGCATCCACAGAAGCTCTGCGAGAATCACGACGAGCACGTAGGCCACCATGGCCCACGCCCCGCCTCCCGCGACGAGCGTCTGGATCGTGTCCGGTCGGACAGCGCCTGTGAGTAGCGCCACCGCGCATGCACCGACCGAGATCACGAGAACGACGCCTAGCAGGACGACACGATCTGTCGACGGGGCAGTGGTCAGCGGTGTTGGCGGCGAGTCGGTCACGGGGTGGGAACCATGGGGCACGGTCAGGACGTGTGCAAGGGGCGTCACGTGGCGGAGGGCTCTGAGCGCTTGCGCACGAGCAGGCCCACGACGATGAGGCACAGGCCGACGTAGGTCGAGGCGAGGATGGGTTCTCCCACGCCGAAGTGAATGAACACGAGGGACAAGAACGGGGACAGGAAGATCAGTTGGCTGACGCGGGCCGTGTTCTCGGACAAGCGAAGCGCCTTGAGCCAGAGCACGAAGGTGATCCCCATTTCGAAAAAGCCGACGTAGACGGCGCCTGCGAGTCCGTGGGGGCTGGTCACCCAAGGGGTGGACAGGAGCAAGCAAGCTGCTGCCACAAAGGGGAATCCGCACAGGAAGCTGGCGAGCAAGGCCACGACGGGGTCTCGGTCGTCGCGGGTGTTGTAGATCCAGTACAGGGACCAGATGACGGTGCTGCCGAGAGCGAGGGCGACCCCGGTGCTGTCCGAGAACCGCAAGGACAGCACGTCCCCGCGCGTGGAGATGACGACGACGCCCGCGTAGCTGACGACGGCGGCGACGAGGTCTCGCGCTGCGATTTTCTGCTTGAGCAGGGGGATCGAGAGCAAGGACAGGGTGATGGCCCAGGTGTAGTTGAGCGGCTGTGCTTCCTGGGCGGGGAGCCTGTCGTAGGCTTCGAACAGAACGAGGTAGTACAGGAACGGGTTGAGCAGGCCCAACCCCAGGGACCGGAGGGCCTGGCGCCGCGTGGTCGCGGCGAGTGCGCGCAGGTTGCGTTGTGCGGCGAGGATCGCCACGAGCACCACGATCGACGTGGCGTGGGCATACAGCAGCAGCTGCACGGGTTCGAGATACCGGAGCGTGAGCTTGAACGCGGTCGCTACCGTGGACCACAGCAGGACGGTGGCGAGGCCGAAAGCGTAAGCTCTGCGCTGGTTGGACATGGGCGAGCGAGCCGGTGTATCGCGGATCGGGCGTTCGCGGGCAAGATCCACCCCCCTGGGGTCGACGTCCTTCTTGCGAGAGCCAGGCAAAGGCGGCAAAGTGGGACCCGTGTCCGAGGACCTGATCATCACCGAGCATTTGACGTTGCCCGCCGCGGAGTTGAGCTGGGTGGCGGTGCGCTCGTCGGGACCCGGCGGTCAGAACGTGAACAAGGTGTCGACGAAGGTGGAGCTGCGCTTCGACTTGCCCGGGTCGACGGTGCTGACGGACGCGGTGCGTGCGCGCCTTGGCGTCCTCGCGCGAACGCGCCTGGACGCGGACGGGCGGATCCTCATCACCAGCCAGCTGACCCGATCCCAGGAACGCAACCTCGAGGATGCGCGACAGAAGCTTGCCGAGTTGGTACGTCGGGCGCTCGAACCGCCCCGCAAGCGTCGCCCCACCAGTCCGAGCCGCGGCGCGAAGGAGCGACGTCTCCACGCCAAGAAAGAGGTCGCGGACAAGAAGGCCGGGAGGCGCAAGGTCGCGCCGTCGGACTGAGGCTTCATCTCGTACCGAGTCATGCCGCTCCGTGGGGGGATGACAGCGAGAGAAGGTCGTGGTCGGATGGGGGGATGAACGTGCGAATCACGGTGTCATTGCGCGGACGGACGGTGCCGATCGAGCAAGTCACGGACCGTCGCATCTCCGACGGGTTCCTTCAGGCCGGGCGGCAAGTCTCCTCGCGGCTGGACCGTATCCGCTGTCCGGTGCACGGGCAGACCGCGTCGAACGTTCGGTTGCACTTCGACGCGAATGGGGGGGCTGACCTGCAGTACGACTCGTGTTGCGAGCAGTTGGGTCAAGCCATCGGTCGGGAGATGGGGTAGGCAAGCTGTGGAACAATGATGGGAATCGGAGTTAGCGAATTGGTACTCCTTCTGGCCGTCGTGTTGGTGCTGGTGCTGTTTGCGGTGGCGGGTGTGATCGTGGTGGTGTGGGTCACGCGATCGCGTTCCAACTCTTTGGAGGGGACGCAAGCACTGCCTGGCGTGACGCGGCAGGACTTCCCACCGGCGGGTTCGGGGAGCGACCGCCCACAAGGTCGGTAGAGAGCCATTTGCCCTGATCCTGTCCGGGTGCTACCGGATTGGAATGCCGCCACGCTATGTGCGACCGACGTTTCGAGGGTGGATTGTTCCGACGCTGGTGGGGCCGCTGGTCAGCGTGTACACGACGGTGACGCTCGTGGCGTTGCTCTGGGGCGACGTCGGGACGATCTGGCGCGGTGTCGGTTGGGTAGCGGGCATGGTGTTCGGCACGGTGTGGGCCGGGCTGTACATGGTGCTGCTCGGCTTGGTGGACGTTGCGTTGCTGGCGGTGCGCGTGCGTACGTTGCCGGTGGGGCGACGCGCGTGGGCGATGGCGCTCGGCTGTCCTGTGTTGATTGCGGCGGTGTACAAGCTGATCCCGCCCTACAAGTTCTATGCTTCGGGGCCCTGGGGTGTGGTGTTGGCGTTCTTGCTGCCCATGGTCCTCGTCACGTTGGTGGCGCGGGTGGCGTTCGGGACCCGGCCGCCGCGTTGAGCGTGGGGGCTGCATCGGGGTCGATTCGATTGCAGGTGACACCCCGAGCGTGTCGCTCTACATCTTGGCGCATGAGCGACAACACCTTCCTGCGAGACTTCGACGACCCCAAGCTGCAGGCGCTGCTCGAGACGATGGTGCTGGCGGCTTTCGCTGACGGGGAGTTCAGTGCGGAGGAGCAAGCGCACTTCGCCAAGAGCGTGGAGTCCCTGACGGACGGAAGCCTGGGGGGCGCGAGGTTGGAGGCCATGTTGGGCCAGGTCCTGGCTGCGTGGAAGGGTCAGGGGTCGGAGGCGCGCTTGGCGTCGATCAAGGAGCGTTTGCCGGATGCCGGGGCGCGCAAGGTTGCTCTCTCCCTCGCGATCCAGGTCACGGCCTCGGACGGAATCATCCGGACGAGCGAGCGTGAGTTGTTGTTCGACATGGCGGAGGGGCTGGACATCGACCGGGACGAGGCCGCGGACTTGGTGGTGAAGCTTACGCGCTGATTCCATGGCTTTCCGCCCAGGGGGTGCTCCCGCGCGGCAACCCTGGACAACCGATGGCGCTAGCGGTTAGCCTACGGTCATGGCGGGCTGGTTGAAGGGTGACGCTCCCCTCTTCGTGCTTGGCGTGCTTGGCGTGCTCGGCGCTGTACTGTCGTTGGGGACTGGGTGTCGCTCCGTTGTCGGCATCGACGGCGACCCTGCGCAGACACAGGACGCTGGGCTTTCCGCAGAGGCGGGTGACGGGTCGACCGAAGCCATGGCCGATGTGGGGGCCGTCGACTCCTGTTGCGTAGCGGACTCCGGCGTGGACGTCGTGTCCCACGACGGGTGTCCCGACGTGCCGGTGGACGCGGGGATCGACGTGGGTCTTCCGGTGGAGTGTGAGGTGACGGAGACGTTCCCGCTGTTGGCCGAGGGGGTCATGGGTGGGCCGCGCATGGACCGGACGGACGGGGGATGGGGGGTCGTGGCGATCGGGGAGGGATTCCATTCGATCTTGTTCAATGCGGTGCGGGACGACGGGGCGGTGGTGCACCAGGCGAACTACGCGTTGCTGGACGGGGGGACGTACTTCACGCCAGCGGTGGCCGGGCTTGGGGATCGGCTGATGCTTGGGGTGGCGCGGCCGGGGGGGTCTTCCCAGCCGTGGGGCGCGGACTTCTATGCGGTGGAGGCGGTCGCGGGCGTGGTGTCCGCGGGGCCGGTGAGCGTGGAGACGAGCGGGGACACGGTGCCGGTTGTGGTCTCGGGGATGGCGTGGGCGGCTTCGTTACAGAGCGTGGTGGCTGTGACGAGGGAGGCCGAGAACGAAGGTGTGACAGGGGACGCGACGGTTCGCCTGCTGAGCGAGCAGCCCTTGGCGCAGACGAAGGCGGCTTTCGTGCGGGAGGACGTCTACGCGGCGGACGTGGCCTGGTCCGAGGCGATCGGGCGCTTCGGCGTGGCAGTTTTCGACGACAGCGCGCTGACGCGCGGCTACTTGCACGTGCTGGATTCCGACCTCGAGGAAGTGGCCGTACACGAGTTCACCGGAGCGGCGGACCGACCGATCGTGTCCGGGGGGTGGGGCGTTTCGGTGGCGGCGGCGGGGGATCGCTTCGTGGTGGCGTGGGCGGACGCGCGCGCTGGTGAAGGGCAGCACATTTACCTGACCTCCATCGATGGGGTCACCGGGCAAACGGTCACCGCGGCGTCCGTGCACGTGTGCAGCAGCACCGCGATTCTACGCGAGCACACGCGCGTCCGATACGACGGGCGAAGCATCATCGTGGCGTGGCTGGAGCAGGACGGGACGTTCCTTTCGCTCCGGGCGCATCGATTCACGCCCGCGCTCAAGCCCCTCGGGGGTGTGTTGACGATCGAGCCGGTGGGGGATGTGTTGCACGGCCCCTTCGGGATGGCCCCGGCTGCTGAGAATGACTACGGATTCGTTTCGATCCGCCCGGACGGCAACATGCTGTTTGCGCGCGTGGCCTGCACCGGTCCCTGACGCGAGAGAGGATCCTGATGCCTGACCATTACGCCATTTTCCCCAGAGTCGTGAGCTCTGACAACGCCGTGATGGAGACCAGCTCCACGGGTCCCGGCAACGTCACCTACACGGTGTTCTACGGTGGAACCCAGACCCCTGCCACCGTCTCGTTCAACGGCGACTATTATGCCTCGTCCGGCTCGTCCACCATCCCGAACCTGTTCGGTCCCACGGGGGGCAACACGGGCATGGTCCGCGCCTCGGCGACGTCGCTGGCTGGCGCCTTTCTCCGGCAATGGTCCGGCACCACGAATCTGGGGTTTTGGGTACCTCCTTCCACCAAGTCCCTGGGCACGGTCTTCCGTATCCCCTCCAGCCCGAACGTGACGCAGGCGATCGTCTGCATCGGAAACCCAGAGGCCTCCACCGTGACGGCTTCGCTTTATTATGGTTCGTCCTCGACTCCGAGCGTGAGCCAGTCGATCTCGCCCCAAAGCGTCAAGACCATCAGGCTTCTCGAGCCGTCGAAGGCGGCGCGGGTGGTGGCCACGGGGTCGGTATTCGTGCAACTCCACGTCGAGATGAACTCGGAACTGGACGTGAGCTTCGTGCTTCCGGCCTGACCGGGCACGGGAGGTTCGTCGTGGCGGACCGCGTGATCGTGGTGTACCCCTAGGAGAACGTTCTCGTTCATTGGGGAGTGCTCATGCGGTGCGTGGTCGTTTGGACCTTGGTCGGGGGAATGCTGGCCGCGGGGTGTGCCCTCGACACCGAGGGAAGCCTCGAGCCCGGGACATCGGGCGGTGGAGGTGCGGCGGGCACGGGAGGCACGGGAGTCACGGGAGGCACGGCGGGCACGGGAGGCTCCGGAGGTACGGGAGGTACGGGAGGTACCGGAGGCACCAGCGTGGACGCCGGACCGGACGTCGCGGGGGCCGGTGGAGATGCTGGGCTCGACGGGAGCCTTGATGTGACCGTGGATGTCACCGTGGACGTGATCGTGGACGTGATCGTGGACGTGTCGCCTGACACGGCGGCCGTGGAGATCTGCACCAACCAAGTCGACGACGACGGGGACGGCAAGGCGGACTGTGACGACGACGACTGCCTGGCGGTGGTGATGTGCGTGCCGGATCCGCCGGACGGGTGGGGGGCGCCGGCCTTCCTTCACTCGAGGGAACCGTCGCAACCTGTCTCGTGTGGGGCCTTCATTCCCGGGGAGACGCTATTCGACGGTCTGGAGGCTCTTGCTCCCACGTGCTCGTGCGAGTGCGGGTCCCCGTCGGGGGGAAGCTGTGGGTCTCCATCGACGGTCTTGTACAGCGACGGGGCGTGTGGCTCGCTGGCGGCGACGCTTCTGAGTGGTCAGGGTTGCTTTGCTATCAACACATCGACGGTTCTTCCTGGGTCCATCAAGCCGGCCAAGGTGAACGTGTTGGTGCCCGGTTCGTGCCAGCCTGCGGTGCAAGCGAGCATGGAGCCTGCGACCTGGTCGGAGGCGATTGACGTGTGTCGGACGCAGAAGTTCGGGGGTTGTGAGGGGGGGAAGCGGTGTGTGCTTCGACCGGATGCTGCGTTGTCGAAGGGGCCGTGTTTGGTTCGGCAGGGGACCGCAGCGTGCCCTGCTGCGTACCCGGACACGAGGAAGGTCTTCGCCCACGCCCAGGACGACAGGGAATGCTTGAATTCCGGTTGCGCGTGCCTGTCGGCCGCGGGGGGGACGTGTGACGGGACGGTATCGATTCATTCGAACGGCGCGTGCAATCTTGCCATTCGGTCCTGGGACATGGACGGGGGCTGCAAGGCTACGAATTTCGGACCTACGGAGCAACCCGTGGCGATGAAGATGACGGCGACGGGGCCGAAAGGGGGGACTTGCGGTCCTGTGGGCGTTTCGCTTCCGAGCGGCGCGGTGACGCCTGTGGACCCTTACGTGGTGTGTTGCGCGACGGGGCTGTGAGGCGGGCCACTTATGAAAGCCCAGGTGGATGCCTCCTGGGCCCCCATTCCATCCCCTTTCGGTCGGCCCATCGACTAGACTGCCGACCTTGTCATGGGTTCACACGACCACGAAATCGATGGGGAATGGACGAATCACGGCGTGGAGGAGATCGACGATCTCGAAGAGATCTCCCTCGAACCGGGCGAGGACGACCCGCCGTTGGAGGTGGGGCCTGTGGTCCTGGAGAAGCCACGGGTGCCCGACGAGGCCACGGGGATAATGGAGATCCCGTTCGACATACCGCCGTTGGACTACGGTCCGCCGGCCGAGCAGGAGGAAGGGCCTGCCACGGAGCCGCCCACGGCGATCGTATCGTCGCCGCAGAGCGATCCTGTTGCGCCAGAACCTGTGCCTGAGCGGGTGGAGGTTGCGCCCGCGAAGCCCGCACCGGTTGCCACCGACCCGCGTCTGGAGGAGGCGATAGGCGAGGCGATGCGTGCGCCGGCGCAGGCGGAGCTGTGGGATCAGGTCGAGCGCATGGCCCGCCAGCTCGATCGAGCCGGGGCGGTTGCGGCTGCCTACCGCGCGGTGCTGGGCACCGATCTGAAGCGTGATGTCGCGCTGGACCTGATTGATCGAGCGGTGCGCTTCCACGACGAGTGGATGGACGACCCGGAGGGAGTGGCGGAGCTGTTGAACCGCGTGCTCGACATCGATCCCGGGGCACGATGGGCTTTTGACCGCATCTCGCTCAAGCTCACGGTCGAGGCTCGATGGGACGAGCTGCTCGCGCTCTACGACAAGGTGATTGCGAGCACGTCCGAGCAAGGCCCGCGGCTCGCGCTGCTCGACGAGGCGGCGGCCGTAGCGAAGGACTGCGCGGGCAATCCGGAGCGTGCCGTCGATTACCTGCAGCAAGTCTTCGCGGTTCGTCCTTCGGACCACCGCACGGGCTCGGCGCTCGAGCGGTTGCTCAAGCTGCAGAAGCGATACCGTGACCTCATCACCTTTTGGACCCAGCGTCTCGACGTGCTCACGGGGCAGGAAGCGCTGTCGACGCGTCAGCAGATCGCGTCGTGCTGGCTCGAGGACTTGCAGGACCCGAACGGAGCGCTCGAGGCGGTGGAGCCGTTGGTCGACGATCCCAGGACGGCTTCCACGGCGGGCTCGCTGTTGGAGATGATCGTGGGTTCGGCGACGTCGACGTCGGCGGTTCGGACGCGTGCGCTCGAGTTGCTCGGGGAGAGTTACGACGGGACGAAGCGGTGGCGCCAGGTGGTGCGAGCGTTGGAGGCTGCGCTGGTGCACGTGTCGGAGGCCGAGCGGGCGCTGATTCACAGGGAGATCGCGCGACGCTTGATCGGACACGACGCGCACGAGGAGGCGTTGGGACACCTGGCGGCGCTGGTCGCGATGGAGCGCGAGGTGTGGACGGATGCGCGGCTCAAGCGCGTGCTGGGGGGCAAGTTCGACGAAGAGGTGCAGGGGTTCAAGCCGGTGTTGGATCGGGAGCGCGGGCGTCGTCTCGTCCACCTCGCGGCGGAGAGGGCGGGCCGTGTGGAGTCGACCCGGGAACGGGCGATCGAGCTGTATCGCCAGCTGATCGAGGACAAGCCCGACGACACGCGGGCCATCACCAGCTTGACGAAGTTGTACTCCGGCGCCGATCGCACCCGGGACCTGCTAGCCCTGCGGCAGCACGAGCTGGGTCTCGCTGGCGACGTCGCTCTGCGGCTCTCGCTTCGCCTGCAAATCGCAACCCTGCTGGTGAGCGTGGGTGACGCGCCTGCGGCGATCAAGACGATGCGGGACAACCTCGAGGAGCAGGCGGATCACGAGCCTTCGATTGACGCGTTGATCCTTCAGCTCGAAGAGCAGAAGCTGCACGAGGACTTGGCGGAGACGCTCAAGACCCAGGCTGCGGCGGTGGAGAGCCTCGGACGTGCGGAGCTCGCGGTTCGGCTCTGGATGAGGGCGGCGCGCGTCTGCAAGGGCGAGCTGCTCGACCTCGACGAGGCCGTGCAATCCTACCGGCGCGTCGTCGACCTGCAGCCCAACATCGAGGCGTTGGACGAGCTCGCCAACGTGTTCCTGCAGCGCGAGCAGCATGCGCTGGCGGTCTCCTGGTTGCAGCAGCGTCTGGCGATCAGCCCTGCGGGGGAGCGGACACCCACGGTCGTGCGTCTCGCGCACGCTCACATGGGAGCGAAGCAGAACCAGGACGCCCTGGCATGCCTGCAGTCCGGACTCAGGGAGGACCCTGGTTCCCTCGAGCTCCTCGACATGCTCGCGGGCTTGTTCCGTGCTGACGAGGCGTGGTCCGAGCTCGTGGACGTGCTGGTCGACGGCGCCAACCGAAGTGCTGACGATGCCGTACGTCATCGGTATCTGCTCGAGGCGGCGGACGTTCTGCAACATGGCTTGCGATCTCCCGAGCGGGCCGTTCCGGTGCTCGAGCAGCTCGTGAAGCTGCAGCCCGACGATCGCGCCGTTCGTGTCACCCTCGCGGATGCGTTCCGGGCGTCGGGACGTCTGGAGGACGCGCGGGTCCTGGGTGCGCAGCTCATCGAGGAGTACGGGCGTCGCCACCCGCCGGAGAGGGCCAAGCTTCACTTGTTGCTCGCCCAGGTCTTGCGTGCCCAAGGCAAGCCTTCCGACGCCATTCGGCAGCTCGAGCAAGGCGTGACCATGGACATGGGCAGCCTGAGCCTGCAGCACCTACTCGGTCAGGTGTACCGGGAGACTGGGCAGCTCGAGAAGGCCGAGCGTGCCTACCACGCCCTCGTCCTGCTGTTGCGTCGCCGTGCGGCCATTCAGCGAGGACCGCTGCAGGAAGGCGACGTGGGGATCGCGGAGGTGCTGTTCGAGTTGCACCTCGTGGCGAAGGACCTGGGGGCCGACGAGCGGGCGGCTGAGAACCTCGAATCCGCGTTCGACGCCGCGGCGCTCGACCCCTCCGAGAACGTGCGCTTCGAGAGCGCCTTGCGCGTGTCCGGGGATGCGGAGATGCTCCTGCGCGCCCTGGACCGTCGCCTCACGGTGGCGGAGAACGCGGCCGAGCGCGCGAGCGTACTCGCGGAAATCGCGGCCGCCCAAGAGCAGCTCGGTCAATCCGATCGGGCCCTGGCCTCGTTGATCCGTGCCATCGGGGAGAGCCCCGACACCATGGAGCTGTACGACAGGGCGCAGGTTCTGGCGCAGAAGACCGGTGAGCTGGACGACTACGCCACCATGCTCGCGAGGGCGGCGGACCGCGCGCAGGAAGACGGGGACGGCGAGCTCGCGTGCCGTCTGCTGATGCAGCTCGGAAATCTCGAGGAGAACGAGCGTCGTGATCTAAGCCGGGCTGCGGCCCTGTATGCGCGCGCGCAGGAGACGGAATGTGCGTTGCCGCGCGTGTGGAGCGCTCGTGCCCGCGTGGCTGCCCTGCTCAATGACGAGTCGGTGGAGCTCGCGATGCTGCGCAAGCTCATCGACGTGCCTGCGAGTGCCGGGTCGCCGGAGCGCACCGATGCGCTGTACCGCTTGTCCGACCTGGAGCTCGCGAACCAAGACACGCTGTCGTCCGGGGTGGCGACCCTCGCAAGTGCGATCGAGGCGGAGCCGCGGTACGAGCACGCAGCTCGCGCGCTGCAGGCGGCTCTTCTGCTCGAGCCCGCGTCCAAGGAAGCGATCACGGCGCTCGAACAAGTGGCGCGGGCTGCTTCCGACGACGCCTTGCTGCTCGACGCACTCGGCAGAAAGATCGAAGTGCAGGGAGCGACGCAAGATGTGTTGCGAGAGGCCGTGGACGTGGCGGACCGGCTCGAGGACTGGGGACGCGTGGAAGCGTTGCTCCTGCGCGCCGTCGATGCGGCCAAGGACGCGGACGGAGACCTGCGAGCAGCGCTGTGGGCCGTGAAGCGGCTCGCCGAGCTGCGGGAGTCGCAGGGGAACCTTCGCGATGCGATGCAGTGGCTCCACGAAGCCGCCGACGTCGCGACCGGGGAGGAGTCGCGAACGATGTCGCTGCGGGTGGCACAGATCGCGGCGGATTCCCTCAATGACCTGGAAACCGCTGCGGATGCGTACGAGCGGCTGCTCCGGGCCGAGCCTGGGGAGCCCGCGGTGTGGCAGCCCATGCTCCTCGTGGTTCGTCGCATGGGTGACCGGGATCGGCTCGAGAAAACGCTCCGAAGCACTGTGGAAAACGTGTTTGACGTTGCTCTGCGGTGCGGGCTTCGCATCGAGCTTGCCACGCTGCTTCGCGAGACGGACCGTCGCGACGAGGCGATCGACCTGCTGCATGCCGTCCTTGTCGACGATCCGGACCACGCGCATGCCGCTGGGGAGCTGGCTGGTTTGCTCGAGGAAAGTGGTCGGACCGACGAGCTCGTCGCGTTGCTCGGAGGCCAGCTCGAGGCGTGCCAAATGCGCTCGGATCCCCTGGCGGGGGTTCAGTTCGCCCGACGGCTTGCGGAGGTGCAGGCCGCGTCGAATCGCGATGAGGCCCTGCGTGTGTACCGGGACACGCTCGCGTGGATCCCGGAAGACGGGCTGATCATGCGAGGGCTTTTGGACTTGCTGGATGCGGACCTGGACGCGGCCGAGCGGGCTGACGTGATCGAGAAGCTCCTGGACTCGCAGGGGGCGGACGACCCGCTCTCGCTTGCCTTGGACCTCGTGGATGCCAGGGCGCGCATGCAGGATGTGGAGGGGCTGGAGCGGGCTCTCGAGGCGGCCTACCGGATCGAGCCGGGTGAGTCTCGTGTGCTCATGCAGTACCAGCGCCTTGCGGAGCAGCTCGAGCAGGAGGCCCGGGCCTCGTCCGGTGGGGACGAGGCGGTGGAGAAGCTTTTCCGGGCCGCTGCGATCCAGGCCGAGCGCCTCGACGACCCGGCCTCAGCCGGTCAGCTGCTCGTGGCTGCTCAGAATCTGCGACCTGGCGATCTCAGCATCTTGCAGCAGCTCGTGCAGGCCATGTTGCAGAGCGGTCAGCCTCAGGCGGCCATCGACCGCGTCTCGGACGCGATCGAGCGATGGGATGGCGGCGATCCCGGGCGCGCTCAGCTGCATCGTATGCGTGCTGACATCTGGGCGTCGTCGGGCGAGCACGAGTCCGCGGTGCACGACCTCGAGCAGGCGTGTCGTATCGAAGGACAGGGGTCTTTGCCCGAGTTGCTCGACGCGCTCACGCGAGCGAGGGACGCCGCGGCGGAGAGGTCGGACTTCGACGCGGAGCGAGGGGCGACCTTGCGGATCGTCGCGCTGCTGAACGAGATGGGTCAGCCCGACCAGGCACGGGAGGCGCTGAGTCGCTGGGTTTCGACTGCTCCGGACGATCCCGAGGCCCTTCGCATGCTCGTGGCCATGGATCGGGCTGCGGGCCGGTGGCAAGACGTGGCGGCCAGCTGTGAGCGGCTCGTCGACATCGACACCGGCCCTTCCCGGTCCGAGGCAGCCTTGCTTCACGCCGAGGCGTGCGAGCAGCTAGGCCGGCCCGACCACGCAAGGGAGAGCCTGCAGCGGGTGTTCCAGGACGACAACACCAACGAAGGGGTGCGCGTTCGCTTGCGTGCGCTCTACGAGCAATCGGGCGAGTACCGCGAGCTGTCCAACTTGCTGCTGGTCGACGCCACCCAGGCGCAGGATCAGAACGCCCGGTTCGAGCTGCTGCGGGAAGCGGGGAGGCTGCGTCTCGCCAACTTCGAGGAAGCGGCGTCGGCCATAGGGCCTCTGTCCGAAGCCCTGGAGATCCAGCCCAACGACCTCGAGGTCACGCTCCTGCTCGCCGACGCGTACATCTCCGCGGGGCTCATCCAGGAGGTCGTCCAGCTCCTGCAGGCCGGCATCGACCGGCAAGGTGGCCGTCGTTCCCGCGAGCTCGCCGCTTTGCAGCACCGCATGGCGCGTGCCGCGGCCTCCAGCGATCGAAACACGGAGATGCAGTGGCTGCTCGCCGCGTTCGAGAGCTATCCGCAGGGCACGGACGTGGCTTCCGAGCTGGCGGACCTCGCCACGGAGCTCGGCGAGTACGAGGTCGCCCTCAAGGCGCTGCGCGCCCTCGCCACGGCCAAGACCCAGGGCCCCGTCACCCGCCCCATGGCCTTCCTCAAGCAGGCCCAGATCGCTCGTATCCAGGGCGACGACCGCAAGGCCAGTTTCCTTGCGAAGAAGGCGATCTCCATGGACCCGGACTTCGCCGAAGCGCGGGACTTCCTCGAGCAAATCGGCGGAGGGTGAGTCCCTTCGGCTTTTCTAAGGGGGCTTCGCAAAGCCCCCTCGCCGCGCTCACCGCGGCTCACCCCAAAACGCCTCGCCTTTGGCTCGGATAGCCCCAAACCCAAGCACGTTCTTCGAACAGTGCTCGATTTGGGACTAGTCCCAAATCAAGCGCTCCGCGCTGCTTTGGGTCTAGGTTCTTCTAAGGGGGCTTTCGTAAAGCCCCCTCGCCGCGCTCACCGCGGCTCACCCCCAAACGCCTCGCCTTTGGCTCGGATAGCCCCAAACCCAAGCACGTTCTGCGAACAGTGCTTGATTTGGGACTAGCACCGCCTTCCCCATGACACTTCCGTGACGATCGCGATCCAAGCTACGATCCGATGTCACTGAGTCCCTTGCTCTCCACGCGTGCACAGAGATGGCGGGACTGGGCCTTGTTCGCCCTGGCCGCCCTGAGCCCGGCCCTCGCCGTCGGATGGCTCGGTCTGCGCGCGCTCGAAGGTCAGGAGGACGCCGCGCGAAGGCAGACCCTCGCCGCGCTCCAGTCCTCCGCCGATGGGATCGCTCGCGCCGTGCAAGACGACGTGGATGCGGCCGCGACCCGGCTCGCCCGTCTCCCCCAGCCAGGCCCCGAGGCCGAGACCCAGCTGCGCGAGCTCACCCCTGCCTTCGCCGATCCCGTCGTCTTGTCGCACGACCACAAGGTGTCGTTCCCGCCTCCGCCGTCGAGCGTGCCGGCACCCGTCGACGGGACCGTTCCTGCTTCGTGCGCATCGCTGGCGGATTCGGTCGCGCGTTCGCCCGAACGACGGGACCTTGCTCAGCAGCTGCTCGCGGATTGCGAGGGAGTCCGGTCTCCGACGGGCCGATGGCTCTGGCCAATCGTGGCCCTCCGTTCTCCGGAGCCGTCCCTTGCACCACGCTTCGCGGATTGGGTCGAGCGGTATGCGCAGCGCATGCGTCGGGCCGAGCGGGAGGCGACGCGGCAGGAGGCGATCGGAGTGGCGTGGCTTCAGGGTGAGGAACGGGAGCGGGTGATGCGGGCCCTGTCTCCCGCAGCGTCGTTGCACGAGGCGGTCACGAGGACCCTGGAGCAGGAGGGACCTTCTGGGGCGCTACGCGAAGGCGCGGACGCGACGGGGTTCGTGCGGTGGCGTGTGGGGGGATCCTGGGGTGTGCTTCGAAAGTTTCCGGATGGGAGTCTGGCGGGGTTCGTCACGCATGCGAGCTCCGTGGAAGCGGCGTGTCGGCGTGGTTGGCCGAAGCTTCCGCAGCACTTTCGTGTGGAGGTGCGACCCGAGGGTGGGGCGGAGGGGTGGTGGCGAGCAGCGTCCCTGGCGCCGTCGCTGGGCGTGTGGGTGGTGCTTTCCGACCCGGGGTTGCCAGCGCGGCAGGCGGCGCGAGCGCGTGTGGTGATGGGGGTCGTGGGAGCGGTCGCGATGGCCCTGGCGTCCCTCGTGGCTGCGGTGCTGTTCGCGCGCATGAGAGCGGCGAAGCGCCTGGGTGAGCTCCGTACGGGGTTCGTCTCTGCGGTCTCGCACGAGCTACGGACTCCGATCGCCTCGGTGCGGATGCTCGCCGAGTTGCTCGAGCAGGGGCGGGTGGAGGACGACGAGAAGGGCGAGGTGCATGCAGCGCTTGCGAGGGAAGCGAAGCGCATGGGGGACACGGTGGACCGGCTTCTCGGGTTCAGTCGCATGGCGGCGGGGCGGTATGTCATTGAGCGCAAGGAGGCGAGTGTGGCGGAGGTGGTGGAGGGTTCGATTGCCACCTTCGAGGAGAGGATTCCGGAGTTGCCCAAGGTGGAGAGGCGGTATATGGAGGGGCTGGTGGCGGAGGTGGACGCGGGGCAGGTGCAGCTGGCGGTGGACAACCTGCTGGGCAATGCGCATAAATACGCGCCGGAGGGGACGCCCTACGCGGTGCGGGTGGCGGAGGAGGACGGGTGGGTGGTAATTGAGGTGACGGACCACGGGCCTGGGATTCCGCGGCGGGAGCGGAAGCGGGTGTTTCGTCCCTTTGAGCGGGGGGATGACCGACTGAGCAGCGCGGTGCAGGGCAGTGGTATCGGGCTTTCGCTGGTGCAGCACGTGGCGCAGGCGCACGGCGGTGAGGCGGAGGCGGTGGCGGTCCCGGGCGGGGGGGCGTGTGTGAGGCTTCGATTCCCACGGAGGCAGACATGAAGGTCCCGGTCCGGCAGGAGACGGTGCTGGTGGTGGAGGACGAGCCCACGCTGAGGATGGGGCTTCGGGCGACGCTGCGGTCGGAGGGGTTCAAGGTGCTGGTGGCGTCGACGGGCCCCGAGGGGTTGGAGATGGCGCTGGACCAGAGTCCGGACCTCTTGCTTCTCGACGTGATGTTGCCGGGGATGAACGGGTTCGAGATCCTGCGGGCGTTGCGGGAGAGGCGGCCGGATCTACCCATCATTTTGCTCACGGCGAAGGGGGAGGAGCAGGACAAGGTGCAGGGGTTGCGGCTCGGCGCGGACGACTATGTGGTAAAGCCTTTCGGGGTGGCGGAGCTCTTGGCGAGGGTGGACGCACAATTGCGCCGTAGTCGGCTGGCGGAGGCGGCAGACGCCATCGTCGAGGTGGGGATGGGCCGATTCGATTTTCGCGCGCACGAGGCGCAGCGGGAGGGGGAGCCGGTGGAGTTCACGGCGCTCGAGGCCAAGCTGCTGCGCTACCTGCTTCGTCACGAGGGGATGGTGCTCAGCCGCCAGCAGATCCTCGATGCCGTATGGGGAAGTGACTACTACGGAACGGACCGGACCGTGGACAACTTCATCAACCGCTTGCGGGCGAAGCTCGAGCCCGACCCACGCGCGCCCAGGCACCTCATCACGGTGCGGGGAGCCGGCTACCGGTTTTCGCGCTCCGTGACCAAACCGTGACATGACCGTGAAATTTCCAACAACGGCCTGCGGCAAGCTTCCAGAACACAGGGCGACAGCCCCTCATCTGGAGGAAGAGAACATGAAGCAATCTATGTGGCTGGGCATGGCGGTCGTGGCGGGATGTCTGGGGCTGGGTGCGGGATGCGCGCAGCCCACGGACGCTGGGGCGGGGGCTGCTGCCTTCGAGGTGGACCCGGGCACCACCGTGGCCGAGGGACGGATCGAGACTGCGTTGCGTGACGTGGAGACCGGGCGCAACCTTCCGGCCGCCCACGGCGTGCTCGAGCAGGCGCTGGCGGACGAGGCCCTCACGACCGACCAGCGCGACGACGCGCGGCTCGCGCTCAGTCGCCTGTACGAGCTTCAGGACGACAAGGAGGCCGCCATTCGCGCGGTGGAGGAGCTTCTCGGGTCCCACCGGGCGGAGACGCGGTTTGCCAGCCGGGATGTCGCGGAGCGACGGTTGCGCAAGCTGCTGACGGGCAACGAGGCGGAGCCTCCTTCGCATCGGAACCCCGGGGAGGTCGCGCCGATCGCGGGGGCATTGGCCTCGTACTTTGCGAAGGAGAAGGATGGGACGACGCGTGCGCAGGTGCTCATCTTCGGTCGTTCTCCCGAGGAAGGGCGTCATAGTCCCATGCTGAACTTCTCGGGCGCGCTGCAGGAGAAGAGGCGGGAAGAGTGCCCCCTGTGTACGGAGTCCGTCGGGGTCAACAGCTCGATCTCGCAGGTGTCCTCGTGGGTGTCGATCCCCGCGGCGCTCGCCGCGAACCCTGCGACGGAGCCGAGCCTCGCTAGCTCTCTGGTCATCTATTACTACGACCTCGAGACCCACCGGATCCCTTCGCGCTACGATGCGCACCTGCCAATGCCGAGCGAGGCAGTGGCCCGGAGGCTCGAGGCGGGAGAGGGGCTGATCGCGGTGCGTGTGCGGGACGGCGCTCCCCCCCTCGTCCTGCTTGCCGCCCCGCGCTGGGCCATGCTCTCCGAGGTCGAGAAGGCCTTTGCGCAGATGCGAGAGTTGCCCAAGGAGCCCACGCCCGTGGTGCTCGACACCCGCCTTCGGCCGAGCGAGATCCAGTCCGAGGTTCGATCGGCCTACCCCAAGCTGCGGGCGTGTTTCGAGACCCATCTCGCCGCGGTGCCGGATGCCGAGGGGAAGATCGTGATGGGCTTCTCCATCGACGCGGACGGTCGGGCTCAGGACGTGAAGACCACGGAGGATTCTACCCTCCAGGACGCGCAGTTGCAGCGTTGTTTCACGGAGGTGTTCGGGGCGCTCACGTTCCCGGCTGCGGGCAAGGACACGACGGTGAAGTATCCGATTGCGTTGTCGCCTTCGCGGGACCGCGACTGACGAGCGCGTAGCTGGTGGATTCTCGCTGTCCCACGATGATCAGCACGAGCTGGCGTAGGGCGGGCAGTATCCGGGCGAGCAGAAGGCCTGCCCCGAAGCGCAGCAACAAACGTATCCGTAGGGGGCACACGCCCCGCCACAGGCGTCCGCGCCACTGCCGCCCGAGCCGCCCGAGCCACCTGAGCCACTCCAGCCGCCGCTGCCCCCGCTTCCTGCGTAGCCCCCCGTTCCGCCTCCACCTCCTGTCCCGCCGCAGATGCCACACAGGGATTGGGCTGCCTCAATGCAGGTATCGTCCCAGCTCGTTGTGCAGCAGTAGGAATCGTAGCCGCACACGGCTTGGGCACACGAAGAGCACGAGGGGGTGAGCGCGGCCCCTGTCGTGCACTCGTCGTGCGCGCACGCTCCGCCGCTTCCGCCGCTCCCGCTTGTGCCGCCGCTACCCCCTGTCCCGCCGCACGCGCCGCACAGGCTCTTGGCCCCCTCGACGCAGTAGCTGTTCCAGCTCGTGCTGCAACAATACGGATCATCGTCGCACACGGTCGCGACACACGAAGAGCAGGAGGGGGCCAACGCGGCCCCTGTCGTGCATTCATCGTGGGCGCACGACCCGCCCGTGCCCCCCGTACCCGCCGTGCCGCCGCACTGACCGCAGAGGCTCTTGGCGCCTTCGACACAGTAGCTGTTCCAGGCCGTGCTGCAGCAGTAGGGGTCATTCTGGCAGACCGCGGCCACGCACGAAGAGCATGCCGGCACCAGGGCATCACCTGTTTCGCATTCATCGTGGGCGCAGGATGCCCCGCCGGTTCCGCCCGCGGTGCCGCCGCTGCCTGCCACACCACCACTCCCACCACTCCCACCGGTGCTGGCCACAACGCCGCTGCCTCCCACGCCAGCACTTCCACCGGTGCCGGCCGCTCCGCCGCTCCCGCTCGCGCCCGAGGTGCCGCTGGCACCGCCCGCACCCGAGGTTCCCCCAGTGCCTCCGCCGCACAGGCCGGCTTGCGTGTAGCCGTCCAGGGTGCTCTGGCACCACGGCTCGCCACTGGCCGCGGATTGCTGCGCGTCGACCGCTTGGGTGCAGGCGTCACGCGCCGCTTCGGGCTCCATCGCCGCACAACACCCTCGCAAACCCGCGCACGCGGAAGCCGCCTGGCCGGGCTCGAGGGCGCCCCCGTCGCTTCCGGAGCAGGCTGCGGCCCCAGCGAACGCGATCACAGTGAACAGGTACGGGACAAGGGATGGGGCTCTCACAGGGTCACTTCCTTCGGGTGGGTCACGGGTGCGGGAGCCGAGGAGCAGGTTTCGTACCAAGGGTGAGCGCTTCGAATTCGCGAGGTTTGGTGCGCTCTCACGCGAGCGCAGTGAGTCGCGCAGGACCCAACTTGGGGGCGATGCATGTCATGGACGACTCAGGCTGCCATCCCGGCGGAGGCTCGGGATTCACTCGGCCGCGGATGGCGCGGGGGGGTCTTCGCTGCGCGCACGCGCGGTGCTGAGGACTCAGTACATACAGCAGTTGCTCTCGCAGGTTCCTCCGGCTGCTCCTTGCGTGCAACTCGTCGTCGGAACATCATCCTCGAAGCAGTCGCAGAATTGGTCCTTCCCCACCGCCTTGCAGTGAGACTCATACGTCTTGTTGTCCGAGCACTCCCAGTTGCAGTTGCAGGAAGTGTCTGGGCCCAAGCAATAGGGTTCGGAACAAATGGGCTCTGGCTCCCAACACAGCCCGTCAGGACCGCAATACGCCTCGGGCGGGCAGTCGCCTGAGGTCACGCAGGGTCCCGTGACACAAGGATCGATCCCGTTCGCGCAGACGTAGCCAGCAACGCAGCCGGCACCATCGTACTGCGGAGTCCCGCCGCACCAATTGCAGCTGGGTTGAGGTGGGCAGTTTGGATTTGTGCCGCCCGCACCTGCTGGGGCGCCACCGCCGCCAGCCGGAGCCCCTCCGCTGCCGGCTGGAGCTCCGCCCGCACCCGCTGGGGCGCCGCCGCTGCCAGCCGGAGCCCCTCCGCTACCAGCCGGAGCCCCTCCGCCACCAGCCGGAGCCCCTCCGCTACCAGCCGGAGCCCCTCCGCTGCCAGCCGGAGCCCCGCCCGCGCCACCGAGGGTCCCCCCAACTCCCGTCCCACCCGAGGAAGTCGCTCCCGTCCCTCCGTGACCGGTTCCACCTGAACCACCGGATGGGTCCTCTCGCTCGTATTCGACCGTTCCCCCGCAGGCTATGGCAAGCACGGTGAAGAGGGTGCTTGCTACCCATGATCCTTGCGATCCCATGGATCAAGTATCCGCGGGCAGAAAGAAAATGCAAGGGCCGACGAGGCTCTTCTCGAACGGCAGGGGCTCGTCTCCGGGGGGCTCTTTCACGAAGGGAGCGTAGGTCCTACTCTGCTGCCCGAATGCAAGCCAAGGCTCCTCGATGAACTCCAACGCTGGCCGCTGCTCGAGGGGAGTCGTCACACCGCCCCTTTCGAAGAGGATGACGCGAAGCCGCTTGCGCTGTCCCTCGGTCATCGAGAGTTTGTGGGACCCACGAACCTCGAAGCGGTACTTTCTCAAGTAGGAGAAGACCCCTTCTCCATGGCCTCGCAGCTCGAGAGCGACGGAGACCGCATGTTCGCCCGCCGCGACTGACCCGTAACCGATGGGGATGGCTGTCGGAGCATCATCGGGGTCGACGGCCGCTTCGCACAGTCGAACACCGTCCAGTTCGATGCGCAGAGCCACCAGCCGAAATGCACTCGACGTCTGGTTTTCGAAGACGACCCCGAGGTGCCCCCCTGGATTGGCGTCATTGTGCTCCGCAACCCCGATTCCTGCGTGGGAGGCACAGAGCTTCCGCGCGTTGGTCGAGAAGGTCGTCGGAGCCGGGCCGAAAGCAGGAGGAGCGGAAGCGCATCCAAGCGCCGCGAACGCGCACACCGTCGTTGCGGTACGAAGTACGTCGCGGAGGCTCTTTTCCCGCTCGAGCTCGAAGGCAGGGCGAGTCCCATCCCTGTTGTGCAGGCTCGTTTCCGCCATCGACGCTGGGTGTAGCATGTGAGCTTGGCTGCTGCATCGAGTTGTTCGGCGAGTGGCTGTGTTAGACTCGGTCCCGGTGTGAGCGAACGAGACAAATACCCAAGCTCCGGCGACCCCCAGGCTTCGGCGACGCAAGGTCTCCGCGTTGGTTTCGAGAACCCCCGGCGCGCGCGGCGGACGGTTGCTCTCGTGGCCTTGGCCTCCCTTGTCTTCCTTTTCGTGCTGCCCTTCTTCCTCGGCGTGCCCTACGGCTGGGTCCCTGCCGCTTTCGGTGCCCTTGGGATCTGGGGCGCCGTCGTGGGTCTCGCGGTCGTTGGGCGTGGTCCCGGAGAGCGCTTGCTGCAACCGGGGAGTGTGTCCGCGACCGACGGATATCTCCTGGTAGCCACCCCGCGCGGTCCGAGTCGGACGGTGACCCGAGCCGAATTGGCGACGGGGTGGTGCGAGCCCACGAAGGACGGTGTGGCGGCGGTGCTGCCTCTACGCAATGGCGAGTTGGTGCTGGTGGAGCAACCCGACGAGGCGGCGGCCCGTGCTTTCCTCGTGGAAGCGGGGATCGAGCACGCCTCACAAGCCATGCGTATCAAGCTCCGACGGATCGGCGTGCTGGATCGAGCGTTCCATGCCTTTCTCCTGGTGCCACTGACGGTTTTCGGGATGCCTATCTTGCTCTCGCCGATCGTGGCCGTAAGCGTAGCGCTAGCCAGTCCGGATCCAGCAGTCTGGGTCTTCGGTGTTCCTTTCTCGATTCCTCTGGCGTTTTCGTATGCTCTGCTCCTGTGGTGGATCGGGGCCAGTATCTTTCCGCTCGCAGCGAGCATCGGTAACGACGGCATCCTCCTGGAGAAGTGGTTCCGGAAGACGTTCGTGCCGTTCTCTCGCATGTCGAGCGTCACCGTGGTCGGAGGGTCACCGTACTATCAGGTGGAGGTAGCGCTTGCGGAGGACGAGCGTCTGAGGGTGCCCACGTCGGGTCGCGAGCAGGCAGAGGCGCTTGCGCGGCAGCTCGAGGCAGGAATGCGCGCGGTCAGGTCGAGGGATCGCGAAGCGCTGATCGATGGGCTGGCCCGGGGTGGCCGGACGGTGAGTGCGTGGCGTGAAGCGGTGCGTGACGTTCTGTCCGAGGGGGCCTATCGGGCGAGGCATGTGGGCACGGAGTCGTTGCTCCGGATAGCGGAGGACCCTTTCGCGCCGGAGGATGTTCGTGTGGGCGCAGTGCTTGCGCTCGGGACGCCGCAGGACGAGGAGGCGAAGAAGCGGGTTTGGGCTGCTGCGGAAGCGTCGGCGTCCCCGCGCGTGCGACTCGCGCTGCAACGTGCGGTCGATGGTGTGCTGGTGGATGCCGATCTCGATGGGTTGGCGACGGGACGCGGACAGGATAGCGCGAACGGGTCCTGATCCCTCCGCGGCCAGGGACCCGACGAATGAGGCATCCGACGGGGTCGTCCTCGAACAGGAGAGGAAGGGGTTGTCGCCCAGGGGCTCTTTCACCACGAAGGGAGAGCGCCCCGCGCTGCCAGCCGGGCGCTTGACCCCATCCGAGGTACATCGTCATGACCGAAATCGAAGGTTTTCTCAGGACCGTCGGGCTGTTCGCGGACTTGCCCGACCCGGTGCTGACGCTCGTGGCGCGCGCGGCCGAGCGCATGTCGCTGAACGTCGGCGATACGCTGTTCCGCGAGGGCGACCCCGCGGACTGGATGTTTGCCCTCGAGTGCGGCCACCTTCAGGTTCGCAAGGCCGGGAGCAAGGGCTCCGACGTCACGCTGCGCGTCATGGGAAGCCGCGAGGTGGGCGGGCTTACGAGCATGACGACACCGAAGCGCAGGTCCGCCACGCTGCTCGCCCTCGACGCCGCCACGGTCGTTCGCATCGAGCGTGCTCGCTTCCTGGAGCTGCTGTCGGCCCACCCGGAGCTGATGAAGGCGGTGATGGCGCACCTGAGCGCAAAGGTCCGTGCGAAGACGCGAGAGCTCGCGGTGCTGCTAGAGGACCGCACGACCGACCCACGGATGCCCGTGGCGTTCTTTGACACGAAGCCGTACGACCGGTCCAGTTTCGAGAAGCAGTTGGCCGCGCTCACGAGCGCGGAGGGGAGGCCGCTGTCGGAACTGCTCTCGCTCCACTTCTTCGACACGCGCCTCGGCCCCGGCACCGCTCGGCTGGCCGCCGGGTTCCCCGTGGTGTGCGCCTTTGTCAACGACGACCTTGGCGCCGTCACGATCGAGCGGCTTGCGGCCGGCGGGGTGCAGATGCTGGCCATGCGGTGCGCGGGCTACAACAACGTGGATGTCGGCGCGGCCTCGAGCCACCAGATGTCCGTGGCGCGGGTGCCCGCCTACTCCCCTCACGCCGTGGCGGAGCACGCCGTGGCGCTCATTCTCACCCTCAACCGCAAAACCCATCGGGCCTACGAGAGAGTGCGGGACGGCAACTTCAGCCTCAAGGGGTTGGTGGGGTTCGACTTGCACGGAAGAACCGCCGGGGTCGTGGGCTTGGGCAAGATCGGCCGCTGTCTCGCCGAAATCCTGGTCGGCTTCGGCATGGAGGTTGTGGCCTACGATGCTTTCCCAGATGCCGCCTACGCCGGGAGAACAGGCATTCGCTACGTGAACCTCGACACACTGTGCGGTGTTTCCGACGTGATCAGCCTGCACGCGCCGCTCGGGCCGGACACCTACCACATGGTGAACGCCGAGCGCATCGCGCGCATGAAGCCCGGCGTCATGCTCATCAACACGAGCCGCGGAGGCCTTCTGGATACGTCGGCACTCATCGAGGGCCTCAAGACAGGCCACGTTGGCGCCGCGGGGCTCGATGTCTACGAGGAGGAGAGCGAGTACTTCTTCGAGGACCGCTCCGATCGCGTGATCACCGACGACGTTCTCGCGCGCCTGATGACGTTTACGAACGTGCTGATCACGAGCCATCAGGGGTTTCTCACGGAGCAGGCGCTGCGCAACATCGCGGACACGACGCTATCGAATGTGATGGAGTTCGTGGGGGGAAAGCGCGGGCCGGGGCTGACCCATGCCGTCCTTCCGGATGGGCACGGATGAACCCAAACATGCGAGGCATATCGTCGGAACAGCGGCCGCACGCCAACAGGCACCTTTTGCCCTTTGTCCTGGGCCCCATCCCACAGGTAAGCTTCCGCCATCCCCATGGCCCGGTCTCCCTTCGACTCCCGGATCGACAAGTTCGCCATCGTTCATGGCGTGCTCAAGCTCGTCGCGATCCCTTGCGGCATCGTCCTCTCCCAGCTTTGCCTCATGGCCAGCGTGGGCTTGCTGACGGGCAGTGGATGGATCCGGACCCTCGTCGCTCTCGCCGTGAACCTGCTCGTGCCGCTGGCGATCGTGGACAGGATCCTGCCTGACGACGTCACCAAGGCCAAGGGCATGACCACGGACGTGCTTGCGGTTCTGTGGGTCGGCTTTCCCTTCCTCTTCGCGGTGGCCGGACAGAACGTCACCTCCCCCGCGATGACGACGGAGGCCGCGCGGATTGCCGAGGTTGGGCTCGGGCGAACCGCGGCGCTGGCCTACCTGCTCGCCGGAACGGACGCGGTCCCGGGCGTTGCGCATCCCATACCGCCCGCGGCAAGCGCATCGTCTTCTGCAACTGCGCCTGCCAGTGCGGCCCCGCTCGCCTCGTCTGCAGCAGCGGTTGCGAGCGCGCCGAGCGCCGAGCCCCCCGTCTCCGCTTCGCCCGAAGCGGGACCTGCGCCCGATGCAGGCCCGACCGCAACGCAGGAGAAGACCCCGGCCCAGCTGTTCAAGCTGCTCTCCCCCTCCGTCGTCACCATCGCGTTCGAGGGTCCCCTCGGCATGGCGGGCGGCGGCACCGGATTTCTCATCGACGACCAAGGCACCATCGCCACCAACCACCACGTCATCTCGAGCGCCAAGCAGCTGCAGATCAAGTTCATGAACGGCGCGGTCTACAAGAAGGCCGAGCTGCTCGACGAGAACGCGGACCGAGACCTCGCGCTGTTGCGCGTCAAGATCGAGGAACCCGAGGAAGGCACCCCCAAGCCCGATGTCGAACCGCTCGTGCTCGGCGATTCGGAGGCCGTCGTGGTCGGAGAGCGCGCCATCGCCATCGGCAACCCCCTCGGCCTCGACCACACGCTCACGGACGGTCTCGTGTCGGCGCGCCGCATCTACGAGGGCAAGCCCTGGATCCAGATGTCGGTGCCCGTGTCGCCCGGCAACTCGGGAGGCCCGCTGTTCAACATGAAGGGCGAGGTCATCGGGGTCATCACGGCCCAGATTCTCGGAGGCATGGGCGGCCGAGCCCAGAACCTGAACATCGCCGTCCCCGTCAACGACCTCAAGAAGATGATTCGTTCCGACTACCCCAAGCGCCGCGCCTTCGGCTCCCCGGGCGGCTCCTCCCAGTGGTGACACCGTGCGCTCCAAGATCGTATTCACCCTGTTGCTGCTGATGTTCGTGGGGTTCGGCGTGTCCTTCGCCCTTCGCCCGCGCGGTCCAGCCCCCGTGGCATCCCCGGACCCCGTCGTTCCCGCGTCCTCTCCTTTCGCCCACCCATCGTCGAGCGCGCCATCGCCGATGGCGTCCGTGCCTCCCGCGGTGTCGTCCGATGCACCCAAACCCAAGGAGCTCATGGACCGGCCCTTGCGCGTCGTCGGTCTGGGTTGGGACCTCATCGCCCCCGGCGCCCTGGTGAACGACGGCCTCGCGCCCGCTCCGTCGAGCGCGTTCTCTCGCGCGGGCATCGAGGTCCACCTTGCGTCTCTCGACTCCGTGAAGAAGCTCGAGGAAGCGCTGGCGCGCGGGGGGAGCGACGAGACCGGCGCTGATGTGGCGGTGATGCCGATGCCCGTGTTCGTGGCCGCTTACGAGAGGCTCCGGGCCCTCGACCCGAAGGTCTTCTTTGTGGTGGGCTGGTCGAAGGGAAGGGAGGCGCTGTACGCGAAGGAGGCTTCGCTGCACGCCATTCCGGCGGGCAAGGTCTCGGTGCTCGCCCCGTCCGGCAGCGCTCCCGCTCTCGTCGGGCTGTTCCTGCTCGACGTCGCGGGGGTTGCGCCGGACCGCATCACCTTGCTCGATGCCCCTGTGGAGAAGAAGTCGCCCACGTTCGAGGGGGTCGCGTTGTCCGAGGAGGCTTCCCCGGACCCGTCTCGGGGCACGCTGCTCGTCACCACCGCGGACGTTCCGCGACTTGTTCCGCTGGTGGCCGTGGCGCAGGGCGGGTTCGTCGCCAAGCAGACCGAGGCGTTGGTCGCGTGGGCTCGCGTGTGGCTCGAGGGTGAGGCGCGCATACGGCAGGACGCGGCCGCCTCGGCCCGTGCGATTTCCAAGCTGCAAGGGGCGCCCAGCCCGCTCGTGCTCATCAACCGTCTGGGGCCGATCGGGTGGGCGAGCCTGGGGGACAATGCGCGATGGGCGGGGCTCTCCGGTCGGGGCGCCGTGAACCTCGAGGTGCTCTTCCAGCGCACCTGGCGTCTTTGGCGCAACGCGGGCCTGCTCTCGACGCCGCTGCCCGAGACCGCCTGCACGGCGCCCGAGGTCATCACGGCTCTCGTGCGTCAGCTAGGCGCGGCGGACGACACGAAGCCACGCAAGGGCGATGGCAGTGGCGAGGAGCGCGTGCTCGTGACGTACACTGCGTCCGGGACCAAGCTCGACGAGGCCGCGTTCGTGACGGAGATTGGCGTGCTGGCGGGGCTATTCGAGCGATCCCAGCTTCGCGTGTCCTTGCGGGGGGCGAGATTCCGCGCCGACACGGACCGGATCGCGAGCAATGCGGTGGCGAGGTTTGGGCTCGAGGGCGGACGGGTCGTGGCAGCGGGGGTGGCGGCGACGAAGGGGCCTGGCGTGATCGAGGTGCTTGCGCCGAAGTGACGAATCACGTCTTCCCCTTGCCGCACCCGCCGTGACACCCGCAGGTCGAGATGGGAGCCGGCGCCGGGGGAGCTTGGGATTCGCAGCACCCTCCGCCATGGCACCCGCCCACCGGAGCCTCGTGGCCGTCGTGATCGCGGCACGCGTCGTGGGCGTGATCCCGCTTTGCCTGAAGCTTGGACCTCAGCCATCGGCCGATCGGCCGGACGGACAGCCCGATGAGCAGCAACGCGCCAGCCCACTGCAGCGCGTCCGGGATGATCTCGGAGGCTTCGCCCACCACGGCCGCGGCTTGGATGCCGAGACCCAGGTAGATGGCGTCTACCACCAGGCCTGCGATCACCGCGAACAGTGCGATCGAGACGAGGTAGATCGCGGCGCCGCGCTTGCCGAGTATCTTGATGAGCACGGTCAGGGACGTGACGTTCGTGGCCGGTCCCACGAGCAAGAACACGAGCGCGGCACCGGGCGACACGCCCTTCAAGATCAGCGCGGCCGCCACCGGGGTCGACGCCGTCGCGCAGATGTACAGCGGGATGCCCACGACGAGCATCAGGGCCATGGAGCCGAGACCGCCGCCCAGGTGCGAGGCCATGAGCTCGTTGGGAACGAGAACGGTGATGATGCCGGCCAGGACCATACCGACCCAGAACCAGCCCGCGAGGTCGCCCCAGAGGTCCGTGAAGGCGTAGCGCATACCCTTGGAAAGACGCTCTCCCAGCCCGTGATGGTGCTGGTGCTTGCCCGGCGGGCAGTCGATCCCGTTGCAGCACCCGTCGACGGGGCAGGCCAGGTCGGGCGCGAGCTCCACCTCCTTTTCCCGCGCGTGAAGCAAGTTTTGCGCGATACCCGCGCCGACCGCGCTCGCGAACGCGGCGAGAGGGCGCGCCACCGTGAGGATCGGGTCGAGCAGCGCATACGTGATCGCAATGGAGTCCACGCCGGACTCGGGCGTGGAGACGAGGAACGCGGTGGTCGCGCCACGGTTCGCGCCCTGGCGTCGGAGCGAAGCCGCCGCCGGCAGCACGCCGCACGAGCACAGGGGCAGGGGAATGCCCAGCAGGGCGGCCTTGAACACCGGAAGGAAGCGCCCCTTGCCCAGGTGACGCGCCACTGACGAAGGGCTCAGCAGCATGCGCAGCAAGCCGCCCACGACCAGCCCGAACAGGATGTACACGGACGCGTCGAGCAGCAGGTCCCACGTGGCGTGGGCGATGGCCCAGACGAGTTGCATCATGTCCCCCCGCCGTGTTCGATGTGGACCATGGCCTGTGCCACGAGGGTGGCGACGTGGTCGTCGTCGAGGCTGTAGTACAAGACCTGGCCGTCACGGCGGCTGCGGACGATGGACAGGTCGCGGAGCTTTCGGAGCTGGTGGGAGGCGGCAGACTCGCTGACGCGCAGGAACGCGGCGAGGTCGCAGACGCACATTTCGCCCTGAGCGAGGGCGAGGACGGTGCGGAGGCGGGAAGGGTCGCCGAGGGCCTTGAACAGGCGGGAGAGGGCTTCGAGCTTGCGCGGCGGGATTTGCTCTTGCCAGGCGCGTTTCACGCGAGCGGCGTGGATGACGCGGGCATCGCACAGGTCGCTGGGGCTTGGGAGAGGCATGTTGTATATGAGCATATGCTCATACATTCCCAAGGGCAAGCTCGACGATGCTCCGCGCCCGGAGAACCACAGAGGACGCAGAAAGCACAGAAGGGGTTGGTGCGGAGGTTGGCAGCGCGGGTGAAGCAGGGCCGGTGCAACTCCGCCGACGTAGGGACTCGACACCGTCGAGTCCAGCGTGTGCGCGGCACCGCCGCGCCCAAGATCGTTACAACTCCGCCGACCCGGCCGGTACAACTTCGCCGTCGATCCCCGATCGTTGCCTTCATGCCGACCGTTTGCGCCGTCCCAACCCCAGCGCCAACGCCGCGAGCCACAAGGCAACCGAGCCCACCCTTCCGTTCGTTCCGACCCCCGCGGTCGAGCAGCTGTGCTCGGGTTGGTTCGTACGGCACTCCGAGGCGAACCCGTGCCGTGGGATCGGGTTGCACCCCGTCCGGTCGATCGGCCACGGCGGGTACATCGCGCACATCCCTCGCTGGTCGTCGGCCGTCAACGTGCGCTGTTCGGTCGACCCAGGCTCGTACATCTCGAACATCGTGGCGTCCCACTCCAGCGAGTGCCCCATCCCGAAGAAGTGTCCCGCCTCGTGCGCCATGATCGACACGAGGTCGTACGCCTCGGTGGGCTCAGTGACCGTGAACAGGTGCTGGTTGCTGTTGACCTCGATGTCGACGTCGTAGATCTCGCCGGTATTCGGGTTGAACGTGACGGTGGTGACGGCGATCTTGTCGGGGGATTCGGGGTGGGTCCACGCCTTGTCGCGGAACACAACGACGTTCGCGTTGCCCGCCGAGGAGTTGTACTCGACGAGGTCGCAGGACACGTTCTGCATTTCGATGAGGCCGATGCCTGGCAGGTCGCCGTTGCAGAAGGGCTGGAGCCAGAGTTGGAACCCCGCGGACACGGCCCAGGAAGCGTCCTGGAAGGACAGGTACGAGGTGCCGTCCTTCTGGATGCTGAAGCCGACGCATTCTCGCGGCCAGTACAGGGGCAAGCCGCAGTCGAGGGAGGAGGGTTGCTCGCACAGCACGCCGTTGGGCTGGCAGGTGCTGGCCCAGCAGAAGGCATCCGCTCGCTGCGCGGCCAGGCTCACTGCGAAGGCGGAGGCAATGGCCAGGGAAAGGGACAGCGGGGCACTTCGACGAACCATCTTCGGGAAGCAAAGCGCGTCCGGGCCGATCCGACAAGTCCAACTTGCGGTCATGGGTCATGAATTCGCACGCCGGATCTGTTAAGCTGCGCGCCCATGATCAAGTTCTCGACCGATCCGGCCGTGGCCGAGCAGCAGATGCACGCGATCATTTTCTACCTGACCGCCTTCGGTTACGTGGACGGTGACTTCGATCGCAGCGAGAAGGCCTTCATTCGTGAGTACATCGCGAAGCTGGTGGCGAAACGGGCCGACGACGCGCTGGACGCGACCGTGGCGAGGGCCACCCGGGACGAGCTGGTGGGCAAGTGGACCCAGCACTTTCACGAGGAGCTCGACCGGATCGACCACGGCATCCAGGCGGACTTCGCCGAGCCGGTTGCCGAGGGCGAGGACGCGCGAGACTTCGTGATCGCCCGCCTCAAGCTGCGGTGCTTCGAGCTGTTCACCGGGTTCGACGACGACAACCGGGCGCAGTTGCTCACCCTGGTGGACGAGCTGATGATGGCGGATGGGGTCGTCCACCCCAACGAGCGGAAGTTTCGGGACGAGTTGTTCGAACTGATCAACGCGCCGATGGACCTGGACCCCGCGGACATCGTGCCCCTCGAGCCGGGGGCCGTGGTGGTGGACCCGCAGGTCCGGCTCACCCCCCAGCAGATCAACCACCCCTTCTTCGAGCGCTCGGAGTTTGATTACGAGCGCAATCCCGACGCGTTCAAGAAGCAGGCGGCCCAGGACCTCGACCTCATCCAGCGCACCCTCGCCAAGTTCGAAGAGCAACGCGCCAAGGGCAAGGGCGCCCTTGGGGACGCGGTCGACGTCAAGGAGTTCGCGGGCCGGGACCCGTTCCTGGACGGTTATGTCTACGTGCACCCGTCGAAGCCTGGAATGAACTGCGAGGTGCTGGTGCTGGGCGACCTGCACGGGTGTTACTCGTGCTTGAAGGCGGCGCTGCTGCAGGCGGACTTCTTCAGGAAGGTGCAGGCCTACCACGCCGACCCGGTGCGCAACCCGGACATGAAGCTCGTGCTGCTGGGGGACTACATCGACCGCGGGCGCTTCAGCTACAACGGGATTCTGCGTGCGGTGATGCAGTTGTTCCTGGCGGTTCCCGAGCACGTGTACATGCTGCGGGGCAATCACGAGTACTACGTGGAGCTCAACGGGCGTGTGTACGGGGGGGTTCGTCCGGCCGAGGCGATCAATGCCCTGCAGGACATTGCCCCTCAGGAGATGTTCCGCGCTTACCGGAGTCTGTTCGAGGCGCTCCCCAACACCCTGCTGTTCGACCGGACCCTGTTCGTGCACGCCGGGATCCCGCGGGACGACACCATGGCCGTCAAGTGGCTCGGGCTCAGCTCCCTCAATGACCCCGAAATGCGCTTTCAGATGCTGTGGAGCGACCCGAGCGACGCCGACTTCATCCCGACCGCCCTGCAGCAATCCAACGCACGCTTCCCCTTCGGCCGGCTGCAGTTCAAGAAGTTCATGGCCCGTCTGGGGTGCTCCAGCATGATCCGCGGTCACGAGCGCGTCACTGCAGGGTTCAAGACCGTGTACGACGACGGCGACGTCATGTTGCTCAATCTGTTCTCCGCGGGCGGGGCCACGAACAACGACCTTCCCCCCGACAGCAACTACCGGGAAATCACGCCGATGGCCCTGACCATTCGGTACCGCGACGGCATCGCGCAGCTCACGCCTTTCGAGATCGACTACGCCCGGTACAACGACCCGCAGCACAACGCCTTCTTCCGCGCCCGGATCGAGTGACCCGCGCCGGGCGTTTCCTTCGTTGGGGCAGAACCTACCCATGCCGTGCGAAGCGCTCAGCTCCCTCGAACGTTTGCTCGCCCGCAAGAAACAGCTCGCTTCGCTTGCCGTTTCCCTCGACGGCTGCGCGTGCCCGGTTGAGAGGGGAACCATGTCGTGCTATGTGCGTCACCCCGGCTGCTTCAGGCCGGACCATGACTTGGCGAGGTGGTGCGATGCGACGATGGCTTGCTCTTGTTTTCGTGACCGGTACCGCGGCGTTTCTCTCCGCTGGATGCAGCGAAAGTTCGTCCGATGACCCCGGCAACGGCACCAGCCCGGACCAGGACGCTGGCGTGGACTCGGATCTTCCTGGCCAGGATGCCACGCCCCTGCCCGACGCCGCCCCCGAGGCCGAGCCCGACGTCACACCCCAGCCGGACACGGGCCCCGTGGACGATTCCCTCTGTCCCGATGGGCTCAGCTGCGAGGACCCGGGCAGCGGCAAGCTCACCTGCATGGAGAACGGTGGCCCCCCCGCCAACGCCCAGACGGACTGCGAGACCACGGATTGCACAGGAAACCAGCGCTGCCGCTACATCGACGACACCGAGACCCAGACCGCGTGCTTCGAGAATTGCGGCACATGCTCCGGAAGCACCGCGTGCATGGATGTGACCGGAGACGGATACCTCGGCTGCCTGACGGCAGGGAGCGTCCCGAGCAACGCACCCACCGGATGCCACACGACGGGCGGGTGCGAAGGCAACGCCACGTGCTTCTACATCAACGAGGAGCAGACCGAGTCCGTGTGCATCGACAACTGCTCGCCCTGCAAGGACGGCACGTGCCCCGACGGCAAGGTCTGTGATGGCGTCATGTGCGTCGATGCGCCTTGCACCGAGGACTCGTGCGCCGATGGCGAGGTTTGCTACGACGGCACCTGCATCCCGGACTTCGGCGACGGCCCCGGGCCCGACACCGTGGGGGACTGCCCCAACCTTCCCCCGCTTCTGTGCGACAAGACCACGGAGAACTGCGCAGAGCTCATCCAGTTCGATCCCACCGTGGGCGACGGCTACAACGACTATCCCGAGAACGGCGAGACCACGTCCAACCAGTACCGTAGCTGGCTGCGGAGAGATGCGGTGTACCTCATCAAGCACGCGGCCGCGTACGTGGCGTGCAAGGGGAAAGACTGGACCTTCGGCACCGGCGGGAACGTAGGCTTGATCGACATGAGCGAGGAGGACGGGGCGATCCCGGGCGCGTCCATCGGCCAGCCCGGCCACCCTTCCGGCACCCACACCGGCGGCAAGGACATCGACCTGGCCTACTTCCAGGTCAACACCGCGGACAACCGCGCCCGCCCGGTCTGCGACCACTACCAGGGTGGACAGGAAGCCTACCACTGCACGGCCGCGCCCCACCTGCTCGACCCGTGGCGCACCGCCTTGTTCATTGGCGCGCTGCAGATGCACCCGAACCTCCGCGTCATCGGGGTGGATGGCAAGGTCGGGCCCATCGTCGACATGGCACTCGACACGCTCTGCGCGGACGGCTGGCTCCCCACCACCGCCTGCAACGTGAACAAGCTCACCTACGAGGAAACCAACCAAGGGTACGGCTGGTACTTGTTCCATCACCACCACTTCCACGTGAGCTTCAACGGCACGTCGTCGAACCGGTCCGCGACCGGCCTTCAGCCGATGGCCGGCAGAGCGGAAGTCCTCGAGTTCTACCGCCAGCAAGGTGTCTCCCTCCCGCTCGTCGACGCGCTGCGCGCTCCCGTCCCTGTGCGCTAGACCCAAACCAAGCGCTCCGCGCTTCTTTGGGTCTAGGTTTTTCTAAGGGGGCTTTCGCAAAGCCCCCTCGCCGCGCTCACCGCGGCTCACCCCAAAACGCTTCGCCTTCGGCTCGGATAGTCCCAAACCCAAGCACGTTCTTCGAAGGCCTCAACACGGCAGAACCGGACGCTCTCTCCTGCGTCCCCCGTGCTACAACCGACCTCATGCCGGGTTCTTCCCTCGCCAAGCTCGTCGCCAGCGCGACTTCGCTCGCGCTCCTGGCATCGTGCGCCTCCGAGCCCTCTGACGATGCCCCCGCCGATGCGGGCGCCTCGGACGCGACCAGCGAAGCCAACCCCGACACCGGCCATGACGCACCCGATGACACGCCCGTGGACGGCTCCGGCCCGGAGGATGGGATGCCCGACGTCACTGACCCGCAAGACGCCGCCGACGCGACCGACGCTTCTGCTGGCTGGGCCCCCTACGGCTTGCTCTCGCTCAACCTGCACTGCCTGAAGCTGACCGGTACGTCGTTCACCTCCCACCAGCAGCGATTCGAGACCATCGCCCAGGCAGCGGTAGCCGAGAACGTCAGCGCGATCACCGCGCAGGAGCTTTGCGCGACCAGTGGTGTGGACGCGCTCTCCTTGCTGCGGCAAGCCCTCGAGGCCGCCACGGGGGAGACTTGGTCCACCGCCTTTGCCCTTGCGCACGTGGCCTGGGAAGGCACCGCGGACGAGGCCGACGAAGGCGTGGGGCTGCTCGTGCGCGGTCCCCTGTCGGACGTCGTCGAGCTCGACTACGCCAGCCAGGCCGGCTTGCGGCGGGTCGCCGTGATCGGTCGCCTTCCCGCCAAGCTCGGGGGCTTCCGCCTCGCCTCCATTCATCTCGATCACGTGGACGCCGAGGTGCGAGAAGCGCAGGCCCGCGAAACCGCGTCCTCCTTGCTTGCCCTCGCTGACCCTGTCCGCGACATCCTCGTCGCAGGAGACTTCAACGCTCAGCCTGGTTCCCCCGCGCTCCTTGCCATGGCGGACTTCGGCTACGTCGAACTCACGAGCGCTCTCGGCGCCGACCGTATCGATCACGTCCTCGCCCACCGTGCGAGCGCGGTCGTGGCCGAAAATGCCGTCGTCATGTTCGATGGGACCACTTATCCCGCCGTGTCGGACCACCCCGGCATGCTCGTTCGCATCGCGCCATCCGTCGGCCAAGACGTGGCCATCACCCGCCTTCGCGCGGACGCCACCGTCGCCGCGGGAGAGTTCTTGTCCGTGCGTGGTGACGCCCTTCCCCTCTCCTGGGCCAAGGGATGGCCGGCATGGCGCGAGCCTTCGGGAACCTGGAAGCTCGTGCTCACCGAGATCGCCTCTGGCACCCCCTTCGCCTACAAGTTCCTCCGCAATGATGTCGATTGGCAGACCGGTGACAACGCGTCCGCGACGGGGGGAGCCGACCACGTGGTGGTCCCGTCGTTCTGATTCCGCCCCTCAGTAGTGGTAGCCCAGGGTGTACGGCTGGCACGCGGTGTTCGACGGCGCGTAGACCAGCAAGTACACCTGGCTGGAATCGTCGGTCCCGCTGCAGTTGATATCCGGTTTCATGGACCCGGTGGACGTGCAGCAACCCGAGAGTCCGTCAGGGGATGTGTCGACGGTGGAGCCGGTGGGGCAGTTGAGGTTGTCGCCGCCCGAGTCGCAGAGAAAGTACGCGCACAGCAGCGTGCCGGTGTTCGCCTGAAGGGAGATCTCCGGGTTCACCTGGCAGCCGAACTGGTCCTCGGCGTGGAAGCTGAACCAGTCCTTGTCACTGCCTTCGAGCGTGCCGGGCACCTCGCCGCCGGTCCCGTCGCAGTCCGTGATCGAGTCGAGCACGCGAGGGGAAGCTTCGGAGTCGTTGGGTTCGACGTCTTGGTGTGTGCACCCGCCTGTACCCCCGGTGCCTCCTGTGCCCCCTGTGCCCGCCGTACCGCCGGTTCCCCCTGTGCCCCCTGTACCGCCGGTTCCCCCTGTGCCTGCCGTGCCTCCCGATCCGCCGGTCCCCCCGGTTCCACTGGCGCCGCCCGTACCGCCGAGTCCCCCTGTGCCGGCTGCTCCGCCGGACCCACCCTCGCCCCCCGAGCCGCTCGTGCCCGCCGTCCCACCCGTTCCACCTGTCTCCGACGTCCCCCCAGAGCCGCCCGTTTGGGTCGTTCCCCCGGAGCCGCCCGTCTCGGTGGCTCCTCCGGTTCCCGCAGCGCCCCCGCTGCTCGAATCGTCACCCGCGTCCGGTGTGGTGAGCTGCTCGAATCCCGCTTCGTCTTCCTCGCCTTGCGCCACGCACCCCGCGAGCACCAGACAGCACACCACCCAACCTTGCGGAAACGGCCATCGTGACATTCTTCCCATTGTGCGGGGGCGTCTCCGCAACGTCAAACCTTCCCCATTCCGCGTCCGGGCTCCCGCATCTTGTGTATCGTGATGCCCCATCATGATTCCCCAGGGCTCACCGCGCATCTCCCTCGAAGCCTTCACCGTTCGCCGGTCCCCTCGTGACCCCGCCCTCGGTCGCTCCCCGCGCGTTCACCTCGAGCTCTCCAAGCGCGACTACCCCGCCGAAGGCATCGACCCCTTCTCTCCCCTCCGGCTGCCCGAACACGTCGAAGTGCGCCTGCGCGACATCGACTCCTCCCTCTTGGCGTACGCTTCCGCCCGCCTCGACATCGCTCTGACCCCCGGGGTCCACCGCCTTCCCCTCGCGGGTCGGCACCACTTCGTCGTCGAGGTGTCCGAAGGGTCCGTCGCAAAGGCGAGCGTGCAGCTCGGACCGCCCCCCGGCACGCCCGACGAGCCACGCCTGCTCTCGCGCATCCTCGGCCCCGGACCCGACGACGTCACCTCCCGCGAGCATCGCACTGTGGTGCGGTCCCTCGACATGACCTTCGAGCCGCCGCTGCTCTTGCCGAATCTGATCCCCACGCTTCTCGAAATCCAAGAGCTGTTTCGCGATCACGCGTGGGCGTCGGTGCTAGCCAGTCCCGTCGCCTCTCGTGCCTCCAAGCTGTCCGCGATGAGCGAAGCGCACCGTCTGGTCAACGCGCTCAGCCTGGTGGCCCCCTCGGCCAATCGCATCGGCTTCGTGTTGCTCCAGCACGTGCATGGCGAGCCGTTTTACCGCGCGCGCACCGGTCGATGGGAGCTGCGGCTCAGCTTCTCCGGTCACGTGCAGCTGGCCGGCGGCGTTCCCCTCATCCCGTTCCGCGACGTCGTCCTTCCCGCATTGCTCCTTCCCATCCCGTACGCGTCCCTGGACGACCTCGTCTCGGACCAGCCGCTCACCTCGGCGGACCTGAAGAAGGACCGCGTGCGCATCGACGAAGCGGTCGCGGGGATGCGTGACCTGTTCGCTTCCATGGAGGGCAGCGTCTTTGTCCGCGCCGAGCTCCCCAAGGTGCTCGTGCAGGCGCAAGCGGTGGACAAGACCGACATGCGTGTGACCGTGGCGCTCCCCCCCGAGCTGACGGTGGAAGGTCGCGTCTCGGGAAAGCGGCAAGGGGAAACCCTGATCGTCGACGCGGACGACCTCACGGTGGGATTTCCGGAGCCGAGCATGCACTTGGGGGTCCGCGCATTCGTCGAGGATCTCGGCCCGGAACAGGGCTCCTGGTCCTCGCGCCTTCGCGCCCACCTCGAAAACACCGTCGCCCCAGGCTCCGTGATCCCGCAGGTCGAGATCGAGGTCGACACGGTCCACCCTTTCGCGACGGGGACGTCGAAGCTCGACCTGACCGTGCGCGACATTTGCATCAACGGGGGGGCAGGGGGGATGTCCTTTGCCGGTCCTTGCATCGACCTGTGGCCGATGAGCCGGCGTGTCGACTTCTCCGCGGATGTGAGCACGCGCCACGACATGGTGGTGCAAGAAGTAGGCTTGCGACGGCAGCTGCGGGTGCCGACCGGGCATGTCGCCGGGGCGGTCGAGCTTGGGGCTGACGGTCTTTGGCATCTGGACCTCGGCGCGCAGGCGGGCCTCGACTTGAGCGTGGTCAAGCAGGTGACCGGGGTCCCGGAGCTGTCCATCGAGGCGGGGGATCTGGTCGCGCGTGTTTGCGGCAACGTGCAAGTGCAGGCGACGGCCGACGCCGACGTGGCCTTGACCAACGCGTTTCGCGTGGAGATGGGGCAAGCGAAGGTGCGAACCGTGTTGGACCGGGCGGAGGTCGGCATCAAGGACCGACGGGTCGCGTTTGGCGCGGGGACCGTGGTCGAGTTGCGGGCGCGCGAGGCGTCCGTGAGCTCCTCGGGCTTCGGCCCTCTGGCCTTCGACGTCGCGTGGGACATGCTGGGGCAGCCGTGCCTGCTGCATGCGGGGCCGCGGACGGCGTCGCTGCTGGCGCAGGATCTGCGCGAGGGGGAGCTGACCGTGCACCTGAGCCGGGAAGGGCGGTTGTCCTTCAGCGGGGAGCGTCAGGGGCTGTACGGCATTCGTTACTTCAACACGCTGTTGAACCCCGCGGCGGACCCAGAGCACTTGGCGGAAATCTTGCGCTCCGAGGAGGCGCTCGCGCACGTGCTGTCGTCGCTCGAGCTGCTGAGCCCGGACCTGGCGGATCGCATGTCCCTGTTCCGGGACATCGCGCTTGGCATGCGCACGCTGGCCCAGCGTTCCGGCATCCGGGAGATCCGGCACTTCATACCACGGCCGGCGATGGCGCGGTTCCTGTCCCTCGTGCTCGCGGGGGACGAGTCGCAGGCCGAGCGCATCGCGGCGCAAGTGAAGAGCGTGACCGAGGCGCAGGGGCTCGACGTCGCGGAGGTCAAGAGCCTGCTGCGCGAATACCTGGACGAGTTCGACGTCGACTACGAGATCGGGGGCATCGTGCGGTGGCTCGACGAGCTGCTGCGGCCGATGGCCCCGATACCTCCGCAGCCGCCGGTGCTGGCCGAGCCCCTCGCGTTGAGCGAGGTGCACCGAGACGAGCTCGCAGGGCTACCGAGCGCCGGGGAGATCTATGCGCAGCTCGAGGTGGGCATGAGCCCTGAGCAGCTCGCCGTGCTGTGCCGTTTGGCCCCGCGGCTCACGGTCGATCAGCTCGACTACGCGGCTCGACGCGCCGACGCGTCCTGGGGCCCGAACCAGCGCAAGTGGGTGAACTTCGTGCGCGCGGTCAAGCGTCGGGTCGATCGCATCGCCGACGCCTACGGGGGGGTGGAGTACGCGTTCCAGGAGATCGTGATCGCGACGTTCCTTGGCGAGGCCATCGCAGACGGCTCGGACTCGGCGGTCGCGACGGACGAGGTCTGGGACGATCGCTCACACTGGCCGCCGGCGTGTGCCCTCGGCCCGTCGGACGTGGCGGTTCTCCTCAAAGCGGGGCTCGCGCTCGACCGGCAGAACCGTCAGACGCAGATCAACAACCGGCTGTTGATCGACCTGATGAGGGAGCGGCCGTCGCGCTTCGCGCTCGACGTGCTGGCGGAGATCGGCCAGCACAACCCGCGGGCGCTGTCTGGGATCCTGTTTGCCTTCCTCGAGCAGGAGCAGGACCACATGTCCGAGCCCATCGATCTTCCTTCGTTGCTGGAGGACAAGCTTGGGGTGTCCGTGCCGCGGCGACGCGACTTCATGGCCGGGGGGAGTCGTGCGCGCGACAGCTACTGGGGTGCGCTGTCGGACCTGGCCGATGCAGTGCTCGCACGGGCCGACGCCTCCTACGCATGCAAGGGGCACTTGCAGGTGCAGCGCCATTCTGTGCCTTCGTCCTACCGCTCCCGCGCCCGGGACAAGGGATACGTGGAGGCGGCGAAGCAAGCGATCGCGCGGGCGGACGAGGCGGGTGCGGCGTGCAAGCTCGGGGACAAGGTGACCGGCCCGGCCCGCAAGGCGGTGTCTCTGTACCGCGAGGCGTTCGAAGCCTGTGCTGCCTTGCTCGAGCAGGACCGGACCGCGTTCCAAGCACCCTGGCTCAAGGCCTTCTGGATCCGTAACGAAGAAGCGCTCAAGGTGCTGTCCGTCGTACGCAACTACCAGCACGACGTGGACCGTGTGCGCCCTTGGTTGCACCGCGTCTCGGGGCGGAGCGGTTTCCGAGGCGAGCAGGACCTGCTGCGCACGGTGATCGATGTCCTCCTTTACGACGCGAAGGACCGAAAGAAGCTCGAGCGTGACCCCTTGGTGCGTCTTCTCGTCGACCCTCTGCCGGGGCGTCTCGACTTCACCATCATCAGCGCGATGGGGGTGATCACCGAGGGCGAGCGCGGCTCGGAGCTGGAGGACGCCTTTGCGCGGCTGACGGAGCAGCGGGGCGTGCGGGTGATCCGTGCGCCAACGGGCACGGCGATGAGCCTCGAAGAGAACGCGCGGCGGATCATCTCGAGCATCGAGCAGGTCGACGGTCCCTACGGGCTCATCGGATACAGCCAGGGGTGTGCGAACGCGCTTGCGGCCGAGAGTCTGCTGCGCGGCGGGACACCGGATCAACAGCGGCTGCTGGATCGGCTGGTGTGTCGCAACCTTCTGTTCAGCGCTCTCAATGGCTCGGCTCACGGCGTGTACGGGTCGGAGAAGTTCGAGCGGGCCATGATCGAGGGGGAGCGTTTCCTCAAGCACTACCAGGTCATGTTCTCGTCGGAGGTCGTGGCCTCGTTCCTTCGCATCGCGAGGGCGGTGGTCGACTCGCCCGTCTTCATCCGCGTCCTTGGCGGGGTGCACTCCCTCACCGTGCAGCGTGCCGCCGACTTCCATCGGGAGATGCAAATCGTCCAGCACGCTCCCACGTCCACGCTGCGCGGCGTGACGGTCGAGGAAGACCTTCCCGAGACCCTCGAGCTGACCTACTACTCCCTGAGACATATGTCGTCGGGGGCCGAACAGGACACGCAAGTGCTCGCGAGCGATGCGCTGGGGAGATCCACGCGCGTGATCAACTCCACCACGGGACTGCTCGAGCGGTGCGACATGACGTCGATGCGCGAGCGTACGCACCACTGGTCCCCCCTGAAAAAGGAGACAGAGTTCGTCACGACGGAGAGGGACCAGGAGCGATGTGCTTACGATTCGCCGAAGGACCGTCACGTGTTCCCCTGGGTCGAGGTGAACGCGCGGTTCGGTCTGATTCGGCGGATCTGACGCCTCAGGACTTGGTCGAGTCCCGATACACCGCGACGGTGCGGTCGATGATGCTCTGCACGTCGGTCGTGATCGGGTGCGTCCGGAGCGTCGCACACGCGCCCAGCACGGCTTGGATGGACTCGCACTTGCGCGCGCAGTCAGGACAAGCCGCGATGTGCTGCTGGAACGCCTCGCAGTCCGTCTCCGACAGGTCTCCTTCCAGCTTTCGCGAGAAGGCTTCGATGACCTGCGGGCACCCGGGGTCGACGCGCTCCGCTTGCTGCTCGACGACGCCGCGCACGGCTTCCCGGAGCGTGGCTCGTGCTCGGTGCAGGCGGCTCTTGAGAGCGGCCACCGAGATCTGCAAGGCTTCGGCGGCCTCCTTGGTCGACAGCCCCTCGACGTCCCGGAGAAGCACGACCTCGCGGTCCTCGGGGTCGAGCGCGCCGAGCGCCTCCTCCACGACGGCGGACACCTCGCCGTGAGCGGCTTGGGCGTCCGGAAGGGGATCGTCCGATACCGCGGTGTCCGTCACCACCTCTCCGTCATCGCTCACCGTTTCCCGCTCGGAGCGTCGCCGGAGCCGACCGCAGTGGCTTCGCGTGATGGTGAACAACCAGGTGCTGAACGACGCATCACCCCGGAAGGAGTCGAGGGACTTGAGGGCCGTGAGCAGGCTCTCCTGGGCGATGTCCCGCGCGCGGTCCTCGTCCCGGCACATGCGCAGGGCGAAGCGATGCACGGTTCCCAGGTGATCTCCGAACAGTTGGGTCACCGCCGCACGCTCGCCGCGCTGCGCCCGGGCGATAACGTCCTGGCTGATCTCCTGCTGGCTCGCGGAATCCTTGTCGCTCATGGGCTCTCTCACTTGCATCCAACCCACGTCGAACGCAAGGTCAGCCGGCACGCATCGCCGTTCGCTGAACCTTTTCGCGTCGCTTTCGCGCCGCAGGACCGAAGGAGATCGCCATGACCGAATCGAACCGACCCCTGCATCGAACCCTCGCCCTGAGCTTCTCCGACGCGCTCGAGCGTGTGCCGGCCGCACTCAAGGACAAGGGATTCGGGGTCCTCACCACCATCGACGTCGCGGCCACGCTCAAAGCCAAGCTCGGGATCGACGTGCCTTCCTACACCATCCTTGGCGCTTGCAACCCCAAGATGGCGCACCAGGCGCTCACGCTGGACCCGACCGTCGGCGTCTTCTTACCCTGCAACGTGATCGTGCGTCAGGTCGACGGCGGGGTCGAAGTTCGTGCCGTCGACCCGCTCGAGTCGATTGGCTCCAGGGAGAGCTTGCGCGACGTGGCGCAGCAGGTGCGTGGCATGCTCGCGGACGTGATCGCGAGCGTGTGACCGGGGGACTTCATCTCGGACTCTGGGCTGAGCCGCGCTCACCCCAAAACGTCTCGCCTGCGGTTCGGATCGTTTCAAGTCCAAGCACGTTCTTCGAACAGTGCTTGATTTGGGGCTAGGGCTCGAAGTCCTGGGAGCTGAGTAGCTCGAACAGCGAGAGCAGCGGAGGCCCGCTCTCGTGGTGAAACCGGATGCCTGCGTGGGCGATCCCGTCCGGGTCGATCCCCTGTGCCCAGACGACCTGTCCTCGCAGCTGCAGCGGGTCCCAGAGCAGCGGGGTCCGGACCTCGAGAATGGCCTCGGTGCCGGGCGCCAGAGCCTCGTCCAGCTCCAGACGAGCCCCGGATAACCCCAGGTCGACCAGGGTCGCTCGCCGACTCCCCGAGGCCCCGGCCACCCGGAGGGTCACGGGCGTTCGGACCTGGTGTCGGGCGGTCATTCTGAATCGTTCCCGGGGCATGACGGGGCCAAATCTACCATGTTCCGAGCCCGGTCGGCGCTCTCGTGCACGAGACGGGGAAGGGCTGTGACCGGAGGGGTCGCAAGGAGCTTGGGATTCCGGTCGAGTCTCAGTTACCATAGCCGCCGGACGAGCCAGCGACCCGTCCGAACATGCCCTTGTAGCCACGCAGGCTAGGAGTGACGACGAGATGGTCCAAGACACCCGAAAAGACCCGCGCGCGAAGGTGCTGACGATGACGGTGCGCTACAAGAGCGCAACCATCGACGAGTTCATCGAGCATCACTCGCACGATGTGAGCAGGGGTGGAATTTTCATCAAGACTCCGTCCCCTTTCCCGCCGGGTACGTTGCTCAAGTTCGAGATCCGCATCGCCGAAGACAAGGCCATCATCGGCGGCGTGGGGCGCGTGGTGTGGAAGCGCGACGCCTCCCAGTCTGCGGGGGAGCGTCCTTCCGGAATGGGCGTGAAGTTTCTCAAGATCGATGAGACTTCGCGCAAGGTGATCGATCAGATCATCGATAACAAGGGGGATGCACCGTCGGCCTTCGAGGAATCGGACGAGAGCGCCGAGGCCGCTCCCGCGGCGGCTCCTGCAGCGGCGCCCGTCCCCTCTGCGGAGGCGGTCAAGCCCCTCAAGTCGAAGAAGACCACGATGCTCGGGCTCGGTGCGGTGGGCGTGCCGCTCGATGGGGAGAAGGAGGAGGACAAGCCGAAGGAGGGAGGCTTCTTCCCGAAGACCGACAGCGAGAAGGAGATGCCGCCGCCCGAAGAGCGGACGGTCATGAAGCAAGCGGCGGAGCTGCTTGCCGAGGCGCTCAAGGGCGCTGGGGGCTCGATGGAGGAAATCGGGGCTGCTCCGCAGGAGGAGCCCAAGAAGGAGGTGGTCGAGGCGAAGCCCGCGGCTGCGGCCGACACCACACCCATCCCCTCCGACGAAGACGAGCCCTTGCCCAAGCCCAAGCCCAAGCCCGAGCCGGAGAAGAAGGCCGAGCCCAAGAAGGTCGCGCCGCTCGCTCCACTCGAGGACGACGAAGACGAGCCCCCGCGCCGGGCGAAGGACTCCTCCCCGCCGCCCCCGCGCTCCGAGCCGAAGCCCAAGGCAGCTGCCGTACAGGCCAAGGATCTCCCCTCCAAGGAGGCAGAGGAGGCCGAGGGTGGCTCCATGCGCGTGCTGCTCGGTGTCGCCGCCGTCATCGGCCTGCTGGCCGCCGTAGGGTACTTCGTTGTGCTGCCGGGACTGGAGGAAGCTCCTCCGACGACCCCGTCCGCGGCCGTTCCTACCCTGCCTCCCCCGCCCACCACCTACACCGTGAAGGTCGAGGAGGCCGCGCCGCCGCCCGTGGAAGCGGGACCTGAAGCGAGCGCAGAGCCTGCCGTCGAACCCCCCAAGACCGTGGAGCCGCCCAAGACGGCAGCCCCCCCCCCGCCCCCCCCGACGGCATCCCCCCCCCCC
>CAZAWR010000068.1:0-52274 GCA_964488865.1 uncultured Polyangiaceae bacterium
CCACAAAGTCCCGAGAAAATTGAGAAATCCAACGTCAGTTTCGGATCTGCACCCAAAACTATCGCTCGCCAGCGGTTCCACGCAAGTCCGTAGAGGGCCGCGGTCGCTGGCTCGCTGTCGAGTCGCGCACCCGTCACTGCACTGCAGAAGCCTTCGCGACGTACTTGCCAAACAGCAAAGGGGCCATGCTGAGCCGTCTGGCGAGGGAAGGCTGGGGGTGGGGGCAATCCGGCAATCTGGGCAGCTGACACCACTGCCGTGCTCGGCCTATTCGCTCAGCCCCTGTTGCTCGCTACGGCGGACTTGATTCGTTGGATGGACCGCTGAATCTCGGCCCGCACCCAGGGGTTGTTTTCGGTCTTCCCTTCGCTCTCGAGGCATGCAAGCGCCTGCGACTTCCTCAGGCGACCCAGCCCCGCGGCTGCCGCGCCACGGACCGTAGCGCTCGGGTCGCGGAGCCCGTCGCACAGGGCAGGAACGGCCTCGGCGGACATCGAAGCCCCGAGCGCGAGCGCCGCCTGCACACGAACGCGATCGTCCGAAGCGTTGCGCAGGCGAGCCGCGACGTCCGACACGGACCAGGCGGCGAGCGCGGGGGAGGTGCCGAGAAAGACAGTAACGCACAACAGGCCCGCGCGAAGGAGAGCGAGCCCTGGGACGCCGAAACGATGGCGAGCTATGGCAACGAACCGAGTGATCACCGGTGGACCTCTTTGCGCATAAAGCACTGCGAGTGGAACGTTTTCGGGGTTGTCTTCCACGCAGGCACCGCCGTCATTGCGTCCCTCAGCATCGAAGCGGGGGATGCGGACAGGGAGCCACCGAACAGGAGGAGCATAGTCGCGACCCTTGGCGAAGGCAACAGAAACGCAGTCCGAAAACCCCATCCACGAGCGAACACAGCAACTCGTGGCGGGAACGGCTCCGGTCACCGTGCTGGCGAGCTCACCCCCAAGACGCCACGAAGCGATGTATGTTTGGCACTTGCAGACGGTCGACCGCCGCTCCGTGCGTCACCCGGTGGAGTGCGTCGCACGGCCGCACGCCGCAGTGCGTTGTGGAGGTCAGCGAGTCTGTGGTGCTTGGGAGAGGATTGCCGGCGCGCGGCGACGGTAGTAGTCAGAAGCCGCTGCGGCGGATGCCCTTGTACGAGGATGCGGCTGTGCGGAGGTTGCGAATGCACCCCGCAGCGCAACCCTTGCACTCGTAGGCCCACATCGAGCCCCAGCCATCGCCTGACTCGTACAGGAAGATGTGTCCTGAGGAGCCGTCATTGTACACAAGGGCGTCAGCCTTCTGAAGATTGGAGCGGGAGACGACGGCCCAGAGGCTCGAGGAGCCCATGAACGACTTGGTCGAATAGGGGTGCCAGTCGTGGGTCAGGTCCGTGTTGGTGCTCGGGACTTGCCAGATCTTGCCGACGTAGCCGGAGCAGTCGGCCCCGTAGCTACCCGAGTGCGAGCAGCTCGGGCACGAGCCGGAGCAAGATCCCGCCGTGGTCGAGCTGGGTCCGCTCGGCAGCCAGCGTGCGTGCCCCCACCAATAGGAGAATCCGACACCCGCTTTGGCGCGCTCGATCGCGACGCTGACTTTGTCACTTGCTGGGGGAGGAGTCGAGGTGGAGTCACCGACGACCTTCATGTAGCCACCGTGGGCCCAACCGACCTTGCCGTGATGTTCGACCTGGTGATACCCGTTTTGCGGGGCAGTCCCGACCGAAGTGACCCGGGTGCCCCCGGGAATCACCGAAAGCACCGTGTAGCTGGTCGCGGGCCCTGACCGGAAGTTGAGGCTCGAGACCACTTCCAGCACGGTTCCAGCGGACAGCGATTCGCTGACCCCGGAGGCCCCGCTCGACGGCGTCGAGACGATCATCAAGTAGTTGCCGTGCACCCAGCCGCTCGTTCCGTTGTGCCGGACCTTGTAGAAGCCATTGGAGGGAATCGCGACGTCCACGGTCTCGACCTCTGCTCCGCTCGCGAGGACGCGAAGGACGCTGTAGCCGGTGGAAGGCCCCGAGCGGAAGTTGACGTTGGCAGTCGCCTTGAGACGGGAACCGATGGGAACCGTTCCGGTGACGCTCTCCTGGGAGCTTTCCACGGTCTCGTCGACCGCGACCAGCGCGTCAGACCCCGCGCCTGTGTTGGTACTGCAGGCCTGAAGGCCGAGGAAGAGCAGGACGCTCATGAGGATGATCGCAGGAGAGAATTGCCGACCATGAAGGATACTGGGCCACATCTGATTGCCACCTCCCTTGGGGTTGATGGGCCAATCCAGTGCCAGGAGCATGCCAGAAGGGACCATCCCAAGACATCGGCCGCGAAACGCAGGAATGCGAGGGGTTCGGTAAGACGGTCAGGCCGGTTGGGATGGCTTGCAGGGGTGTGGGTCGTTGCCAATGAGCAGGCAGGATTCCATGAAGACGGACCGGTCGGGTCTCACTGGGGCTCGTCGGGTCCCATCGTGAAGTGAATTCTTCGTCGATGCCGCGTGCCTTCCGGCGCCGGGGCCTCACCGGATGGGATTGTTCGCCAGCATTTGCTCGAGCTCGTCCAGAGCTAACAGTTGGTCGGGGCGAGCCGTCGAGCGGGCAGCCGATACGAGGGCAGACGTCGACGGGGCGTGGACCACCAGCAACGCTTTGGCCGCCATGGCTCGCACCTCTCCGTCGTAGCTCAAGTACGCATCCATGAGGCTCTGTGCCGCGATCGCCCTCACGGTGGCCCCTTCGGGGTTCGAAGAAAGCGAAGGGGTCTCCCAGGCCCACGCCGAGCCCACGTCGCCGAGGGATCGCGCCACGTGCACGGCGGTTTCCGCACCCGGGCGGCGGCTAAGGACACGAGCGAGCTCGTTGGCGACCGAAGCGCGTCGACAATGCCCCATGCCCGCCAGAATCGCGGCCTGACGGGGACCGCTGACGCGAGAGAGACGGACGAGCTCGCTGGCAACGACGTCGCTTCCGAGCTTGCCATAGGCGGAGGCCGCGGCGCGCACGACGAGGAAGTCGGCTTCGCCGCCTTGGAGGACCGCGAGGAGCACCGGGGCGGCGCGAGAGTCCCGCAGGGCTCCCACTGCTTCGATGAGGCCAGCCCGCCAGGCGGTCCACGCCGTGTCGGTCATGGCCCCGCGTGGGGGGGCGCTGACGGCGATCTGCTCGAGCATCGGCAAGAGGGCGTCGCGGCCCATGCTACCGAGAATCTTGGGGATGGGGACGAGGCGCCCGCGTTTGGTCGCGTCGAGACCGGCCACCTGGGCACGAACGCGCGCAAGCTGTTGGAACGAGGCCGGGTTGGACGCCCGAGCCAGGGCGACCTGCGCCTCGAGGCTCGAGCGATCGGAAGGCCGCAAGGCGCTCGGCGCGATCACGACCCCCTCGCCCGCGAAGGCAGCCCGCGGAGAGGTGGACAGGGTGAGACCCGCCAGAACCAGAGAAGAAATCAAGACTCGTGTTTTCATAGGTCACCCTCCCACCAGCGATGGGTCGCGGGAACTACCCGCTTCGTGTTGGAGCCGCAGTGAACCTCCCCGTCGAGAATGTGATACAGGTACCAATCCTCCACCCAGTGCACGGTCACGTTCCTGTCCGCGAGGGTATCTTCCACGTAGCTCTTGAAGACGTCCTTGCCCTGGATGACCGGACCGTGGGGATCGGGTGAACCGAAGTGGTTTCCCGCGAGCATGATGCCGTTGATCATCCCCGGAACGTAGGCAACCGCGTAGCCGTAGGCCTCGTCCCAGAGGAAGGGAATCTTCACCACCTCGGAATCGGTGATGCCCGTGACCTGCTTGAGCTGCGTCAGCTGCGCGGAAACCTCGACGGCTGCCCAGGCGTTGGTGTTCATCAGGTCCGTGTCGTCGAGGGTGTCGGTGATGGACACTCGTGCCGGATTGTTGGAGTAGTCGTACATGCCGGCGAACATCATGACAGCACCGTTCCCAGCCGTCTTGTGTTGCTGCAGGAGCTGCTTCGCCAGCGGAGCATCGTTGATCATCATGCCCCAGCCACGAGCCGAGCTTGCCTTGAAGAAGGAGACCGTCTCGTCCACGTGGCCGACAAGGAGCCAGTCCGTGGGCAGAAAAACCGTTGGCTGGACGGCCTGCGCGTCGAACATGCGGTCCATGCTCTTGTCCGGGTAGTAGGTCGAGGTGGCCCCACGAAGGATGCGTCCCTCCGGATAGACCTGGCCGCCGTGAGCGTAGGGGGGGATGGTCTCAGTATTGCCGAAGGAGTTGAGGGAGTCCATGTTGTTGGAGTGGGCCGAATCGTACTGCGTGACGCCGGCCGTGTCTTTGCCCCGGAGGACAGTGTAGACGACGCGGCCCCCGGACCGTAGCCCCCCTTGTGTGTAGTTCGCGGAGCGGATGTTGACGTGAATGACCTTCTGGGCACCGCCCGGCGCGGGCATCGACATGTAGGACGTCTCGAAGAAGTCCTGCGTCCACTGGTCATCGACCTGGAGCGTCGCAAGGGGCTTCGTCATGCCCGAGGCGGCAATTGCCGCACTCAGATCGGTCCGGAAGTCGACTGAGTCGGAGTGGTTGATCGACGTCGCATACACGGTGTCGGCGTCGTCGAGGTGGTGCCGCAACAGCATCGGAGCCTGGCGCATTCGAACCTTGTCCGTTCCGCCGGAACCGGTGCCGTCGTCGACGCGCAGGGTGATGTCGACGTAGCCGTCCCACACAGCCGCGTCTCGAACGACGTCCTTGCCTTCGATCGCGAGCTCGACGCCCTCCCGGAGTTCGGCTGCCGAGAGGGTCGCGGTGGTCGGCTCGAACAGCTGGAAGGTGGACCCCGCCCGCTTGAAGAGGCGCACGTAGCTTCCGGCGGGAGAGCTGAGCTCCAGGGTCGCCTTCGCCGCATCCGGTGCGGCTGGCCAGGGGACCGTCTGAAGGCGCGCCAGGTCGAGGAGATCATCCGGGCCGTCGATTACGGCGTTGGAGGCATCATGACAGGCCGCGAGCTGGGCGTCGGTACCGTTCTTCGCGCAGGACGCGTCATCATCATCGATGTTTGCGAGGAAGATGGCGCCGCGGCTGTCATCCCATGTCTGCTCGTTGGCGTCCTCCGTCGGATCAGCCAGGTCGATCGTCCCATTGCGATTCACGTCGGCCCGAAGGTCGACGACGATGCCGGAGCAGGGAGGCGTCTGACCGTCGCAGTTCTCGTCTTCTGGAGTCGAGCAGTCCTCGGTGGCAGGGAGCACTTCGCCCTGGCACGGGCCGTACCCCGTCCCGAGGGTATTGCAAGTCTGGGTGCCGGAAGCACAGATGCCTACGCCGGTGGTTCCGGAAGGGCCGGAGTAGCACGTCGACGTGCTGCCGGGAGCGCACGCGCAATCCGTCCCGTCCTCGTTGACCTCACCGTCACAGTCGTCGTCGTCGTCGGTGGCGCAGGTTTCGACGCCGGGCGTGATTTCCCCTTCGCAGGGTCCGTAGGCGGAACCGTCTGCCGCGCAGGTGCGAGCTCCGGCAACGCAGATGCCGATGCCCAAGGTGTTTGCAGGCCCGGAGTAGCACGTCTCGGTAGCGCCGGGAGGGCAAGGGGAAGCCCCGCCTTGACCTGCTGCCCCGCCTTGGCCTGCTGCCCCGCCTTGGCCTGCTGCCCCGCCTTGGCCTGCGGATCCTCCGAGGTCGCCTGCTCCGGATCCTGCCACGCCGGCAGCGCCAGCCGCGGCGCCCCCCCCCGTGCCCGCGTCGCCCGCAGCGCCGGCGATGCCTCCTTGTCCGCCCTTGCCGGGCTGCTGGGACTCGCTGTCCCCATCTCCGCCGCATGCGACCGGAGCCAAGCAGCAAGCGATGATGGAAGCCAAAGGACGTAAACAGTTTGCTCGCATGGACTCTCCTGAAAGAAGCTAGGCCGCGGGGGGAGCTGCGGAGTGCCCGCACGCTGCCGGCCGCGGCAACGATGTTTCTTGCCGCTAGGGCTCGTTTCCGACGAGGTCTCGGCTCACGCGGTAGACCCGGCCGACCTTGCCGTACTCCCACGTTCCGACGCAGAACTCTCCTCCGAGAGCTGCGATGCTCCACGCAGCGGTCTCGTGGAAGGCACATGCAACTGTCTCTGTCTCATTGTCTGAGTCTGCATCCGTATCGGGACAGTGGCCTTGGAATGATGCAGCCTCCGCGTCAGAGCCTCCGAGCCACACCGAAGCCAGGAGGAGGAAGAGGCTGACGACTGGGCTTCGAGCGCTTGCCCGATAGAAGGGCACGATCATCGAAGCCGCACACGACTCGTGAGGAATCTCAGGCATGAGACCACCGGGGCGGATTGGCAAGCCATGCAGTACAGCGAAACGTCATGGCAGGCAACGAGCCAGGGAGGGCGACTCAATTTTGTTATGGTGGGTGTTTGGACAGTGGTGATCGAGCGAATGAGTGGTAGAAATCGACGGTAGTGAATGGGACTCATCGTAGAAAAGAGAGCTAGTCACGTTCGGACGTTGGAGCGTGGTTCGGTGGTGCGTCTTCCTCCGTTGGTCGGATCGTGATGGCCTCCCCGCACAGGAGGTTCACGGTCTGCCCCTTCGACAGCCAGCGAAACCCTTGCCCGGCGCGCTCTTCGGGCGGCTGGGCCACCCGAACGAAGCGCAGACCGCAACCGCGCGTGGTCAGGCGTTCGCCAGTCCGTCCGACGGGCTTGCCGTTCAGAAAGACGATGCCGTGGGGCGGGGGCTCGACGGTGAGGCTGGATTGATTGAAGGATACCGGAGAGGAGGAAGCCGGAGGCGCAGGAGGCGGCGAGGCGGAAGCGGCGGTGTGCGGGGAGAGTGATGACACGGGCTCTACGGGTCGCGGGGTTACGGCCTCTGTCGGCAGGGGCGGGAGTGGCGCCTGCGTGAGGGGAGCATCGTCAAGCCAAGGTCCGGCAGAGGCGATGACCCTTCGGCCCGCGATCCAGCCCATAGGGAACAAGGCGAGCGCGGCCAGTACGGCAGCGACCTGCCACCAGCCGCCAGCCCTTGGGGGGCGGCGCTCCACGTCTCGCCCAACGGGAGCCAGGCTGTGGGGGGGGGGAGAGATGGATCCGGCGGGGAGGGAGCGAGCCGAGGAGGGGGGCGCGAACGACTGAGATTTTGTGAGGGCTGCGAGGCCGATGAGTCGGTCAGGCCGATCGGAGTCGGGAGCAAAGTGCCTTTCGTGGGTTTCCGCCTCGGAGGTCGATCCATCGGTCTGAGGGATGGTCGCCCTGGCTGACGCCGGGGGAGGAGAGCCAGAGTCCTCACTTTCGCCGGTGTCGCAGACCGGGGGCGGCAAGGTCGAGATGCCTACGGCAGGAATGCTTGCGCTGTCACGGCGAACCCGGGGAAGCCGATCGGGCGGGACGCTCCAGGCTTGGGAAGAGTGCCCGGGCAGACTACCGGCGCAGAGCTCTCGGATCTTGGGCGGCAACGTGCGAAGAACGAGGTCGTAACGACGCTCGAGGCAATCGCGTCCTGCGTGAATGTCGACGACCTTTCCCAAGGTCGCGGCTACCGTTCCGGCGCGCAGCCGGCGGTCGTCCGGGTGAGGCGACAGACAGACGTCGAGCACGGCGACGACTTCGGGGAAGAGCCCTGGACAGGCGTGGGCGAGAGAGGGAAGCTCTGCGTGTCGGAGGGGACGTCCGACCAGGAGATGCCAGACGAGGGAGGCAGCGCCGAAGATGTCCGAGGCCGCGGAAGCAGGGGATCCCGAGAGCAGCTCCGGAGCGGCGTAGGGCCCAGGCTCGGTTCGCATTCGAGTCTCGACGCGGGAAGGAAAAAGGCATTCGGCACCGCGAAATCCGCGTATCCAGACGTGTCCAGTGCTTCGTATCAGGATGTTTGCGGGGTGGATGTCACCATGAATCAGGGGACGGCCATCCCGGTCGCGCTTGCCATGGGCGTGGGCCAAGCCGTCGAAGACGACATGGGCCACGAACATGGCCGCTTCCGTCTCGAGGGGCTCACCGAGCACACCGGTGGCAGCGGCTACGCTGTCGACGGTGAAAGCTCCGTCGAAGGCCAGTACAAGAGCCAGCCAGCCTTGGCTGTAGAGAAAGTCATGGGCCGGGAGAATCGAAGGGTGATGAAGCCGCGAGAGGATGGCGGCTTCACGGGTGAGGGCATGAGCGCAGCGAACGTCGTCCGCAAGTGCCAAGCGCAAAGAACAGAAGCGTCGGAAGGCGGCCGGCCCTTCCCGTACCGCCAGCACCTCGTGAGCGAGTCCGCGGGTCCGCAGACCGCGAACGGCTCGATACCCGGGCAACGCGTCCACGGGGCTTCGCGAGGGGGTCGATCGCATCGGGTCGACCTTGGAGGGTAGTGCGGGAAGCGGGGGATTCGAAGAAGGGAGCATCGTGGACTTCGAGACAGCTCGCGGAAATTACGTTGGACTCTGGGTACCGTCCGGGGCGACGTGCCGTCGCGCTGCACCCCCGTCGACGGGACGCGTGAGCGCGTTGGAGCCGGAAAGGGAACGGTTCCGATACTCGCTCGCGGCCCCGTGGGTGGGGGACAGCCACCGGGGTTTAAGCAAGGGCTGGGCCGAGGCTGTCTGCTGGTGTCGCAAGGGAAATTTCGTGAGTGGAATGCCATTGCCCTGGGGCCAAAGCGGTCCCACCTGGGGCTCTGGCGGTCCCAGGACGAGACGCATCGGACCCAGAACTGCCAGCGCGTCATTCCTTCCGGCACGGGCCCGGCAAGGGATGCACGCTCGCGCCCAAGCCCCGGTTCCCGAGAGGACCTGCACGACCCCTGAGCCAGCGCCCCCGAGGGCGCCGAAGAGACGAACCGTCGTATCGAAGAGGATTTTCGCACAGTGTGTCCGCGCGGGTCACAGTGTAAGTTTTCGCGTTGCAGAGGGCGACGGTTTGGGAGGGGAGGTGGGCGGAGGGAGCCCCCGAGAATGCCAGGACAATTGCGCTTTCGAGGGTGGAGCAAGCGGTCGGGTGGACGAGGCGAACGAGCGACCGTTGGGTGGCATGCGGCTTGCTGCCTTTCGGGACAAGGTTGTTGCGGCGCCGCCGCGGCAACGGCCAGGCTGATCATGCAAGGATCCTCGAAACAGCAGTCGAATCTGGCTACTGCGCTCGCGCAGGCGTTGTGTCGCGGGGACGAGCGCGTCGCGCCAGGGGATGCGTGCGAGGGAGGGAGTCCAGCGTGTGGGTCCGGTTGAGCCGGGCGGATTCCGGTCGCCGGTTTGGGAGGCTCGCGCGAAGGAGGAACGGAGAGGTCTCGGGGTCGAAGAGGAGACCCCGACACGCGTATCGATGGTAGCGCCAGCTTCAGGCACAGTGTGAGCGATAGGTCCGGGGAAGCTGCGTGCTCGACGAACCGAGCAGTCGACGAGAGTCGTGGCACTGAACAGCATGAACAGCATAAACAGAGAGACACATCATGGAACTTCCCAATGACGCCTACGCGACCTGTCCTGTTACCCCCGGCTACGTGGGAGTATGGTTTCGCGACCTGGACTCCAATGCAGAGCTGTTTCGACTCGTATGCAAGGTAGCGGACGCGACGCTCCTTCACGATGGGCAGACGGTGCTCGATGCGAGCGCTGCGAACGACCAGATTTTTGGTTGTCCTGCGGAGGCGTTGATCGGGCGCTCCGTGGAAGACTTGCTGCTCAGGCGACCGCGGTCGTTGGTGAAAGGGGTTGATAGGTCTTGGGAGGGTGGGGGCGGGGCAGTGATTGCGTTGCGGCAGGATGGGGGGCGCGTACCCGTTCAGGTCCACGAGGTGCCGGTGTGGTGTCACGGCCGCTCGGTCAGGCTGCTTGCGGTGCGGGCGGTGCGGCGACGCAAGGGGGGAGCGCGGGGCAACCACGACGAAGTGGTGCAGCGGCGCGCGGCTGGCGACGACGCATGTGGAGAGGGCATGGCCTGTTCGACGCCGGTGGTGCTTGGGCTCGCTCACGACCTGAATGGGATGTTGACGAGCGTGTTGACGGCCCTGAGCCTGCTGGAGAAGCGTGGCATGGACGCGGCCGTGCACCAGTGCGCCATGGAGGCGTGTCGACGCGCCGCCGGCATGGTAGCGGAGTTGGTGACGGTCAGCATGGGAACCGCGTCGGATTGTCCCCTGACGACCCTGGGGGAGGCGATTCGCAGGGGGGTGCGGCTGGCAACCCAGGGTACGGAGGTCGAGGTCGTGGTCGACGTGGACCAAGGACTCTGGCCGGTATACATGCACGAGGCCCGGTTCGAGCGCGTGGTCTACAATCTCGTCTTGAATGCAGTCCAGGCCATGGGTGGGGCAGGAACGATCGAAGTTACGGCGAAGAACAGCTACGTCCATCAGCCATCAGGTACGGGATCGGTCACCGGCCGTGCCGTGCGGGTGTCGGTCATTGATTCGGGGCCGGGAATTCCCTCGGCCGCGCTGGCGAGCATCTTCGAGCCCTACTTCACGACCAAGCGCGAGGGCATGGGAATCGGGCTTTCGGCGAGCCGAACGCTGGTGCTCGAAGCGGGGGGCGACATCACCGTCGAGAGTTCGCTGGGCGGGGGATCGACCTTTCATGTGTACTTGCCCGCGGGCGTCCACACCGAGCCTCCGCCCCCGCCTGGATTCGAGGCATCCACGCACGCATGACGGTACGCTCGGGGAAGGCTGCCGCAGAACGGCGGCGGGCCCGCTCATCGGGACACCCATCCAAGAACCCGTACACCAACGCAATCACAGGGACCGCAAAAGCCACAGAAGGGGGATCTGCACTCTGTGCTTGCACAGTGCTTTTTGGGGGGGTGGTCTCTTGTCGTGGGGACGGGCCTTGGATCACAGCGGCCTTACCGACGGTGGGGCCGGGCATTGCTGCGCGGGGAGCGGGGCTTGGGGGAGGGCGGGCGAGTGGTCGGGGACTTGTTCCGGTGCTGCGTCGAAGTGAGCTTGTGGGCACGCGAGGTTTTGACGTGGGAGACGCGACTCTTGGTGACGGACTTCGGCGGCGTCACCGCGGCGGCTGTGCTTTCGGTGGAGGCGCGTAGGAGCGCGGAAGGGGTGTTCGCGGCCATGGCGCCGTGAGCTGCACCCCACCGGGGTTGGCGCGCGGTAGGGGGTGGGGGATTCCCGCCCGTCGCGACCACCACGAGAAGGCTTGCGCAGGCGATCACAATGAGGAGAACCGGAGCCCACAGCGCGGGCGCCAAGAGTCGAGCGAACCTGGGGAGGCGCCGCTCGTGGCATCCGAGCCGGTGCCCGCAGACGGTGCAGTGGTCGCATGGACGGCCGTTGCGATGCCCGCAGCCCGGGCAGGGGACGAACCCGGTCGGGGGAATCGTAACGGCGCTTCGGGAATCTGGCATCTCCCAGGTTGTGGCGAGTCCGCTTTTCGGGAAGCATTCGAGCGTGGGTCGGTCGTCGTCGTCCTCGATCTCTCCGCCGAGCGCCTCGAGCTCGAGCGTGGATTGTCCGACGGCATCGAAGTCTGGGAGTTCCGGGATCGTGTCCCTCGCGCTGCCGGGGGAGAGACAGCAGGGACCCCTTGCCGGACGGGACGAAGGTCTCGGGACCTTGGCGGGAATGGGGGGGGGCTGGACCGGCGAACGGTCGGTCTGGCCTGGGAGCGGCGAGGGCGGCCGGAGGGTGGGAGTTGGGCGGGGCCAGTGAACGGGCTGTGCGTGTCGCGAGGGCCGTGGAGGTTTGGGAGCCAGTGTCGTGTTCATCGCGTCCAGTCCCCGTGATTCAGCTGTGTGGTGGAATGATGCCATGAATCTGACTTGCAGGTCTCATGCCTGCCCTGCGCGCTGCGGTTTGGGCGAAAATGCTCGGATCGCAGTGTCGCAAGGGTCGAATCGGGGGGCGACCGGAGCGGGACCGCGGCGGTCCCAGTGTGGCGCATTCTTTCGCACCGGAAGTCCCGGAGGTTCTATCGGACGCCATCTCGCAGTGATTAGCGAGCAGCCGGGGGGCAAGCTCCCGCAGTGCGTTCGAAGACTGCGGTGATCGAATCGATCGCCGAGTCCTCATCGGTCTCTTCGGGGGATAGCTCCGGAATCGTGTCGTGCGGTGGATCGGGGACGGTGTCGCGAGGCCCGCGTGTCGGGGCATCGAGGCGGCACCCGGGCAAGTCGTCCACCAGCGTCTCGAGTTCCCCTCGAGGCTGCGGAGGGCTAGCGGTACCGGGGGGGATTGGGGGTGGAGGGGCCGGCGTGGGGCGGGGCCAGCGAATGGGCCGCGTTTGCTTCTCTACCTTGAATGGTTCTGGGGCCACGATGGTATCCGTGTATCGGTGAGAGATGGGTGACGTGAGGGAGGAGTCGACGGTTTGCGCTACGGTGTGCAAGCCACTGCGTCGGGGGACTGCCCTGTGAAGTTCTCCATCTCGGCGCGGTTGTCCTGCTGGTTGATCCGCGCCCAGATCGGGGCGTCGTCGATGCCGTAGAAGGGATAGGTCTTGGACTCGTCCGTCCAGTAGTGGGCTCTTGCCCAGGAGAACCTCACGAACTTCTGCCAGTCAGCGTCTGCCTTCCATTGCGCGTAGAGGGAAGGGTAGCTCGTGCGCGTCGAACCGGAGCAGCCACCGGCGAAGCACGCAAAAAACAAAGGCCCTGCCAGCAGAGCGAGCGGGCTCATGCAGCGAAGCAGAGCCGAGGCCCAAGGGTGCTTGCGGCAACGGGAACGGGCATGGGATCCTCCGGTGAGCCACGCTCCGGGCGTGGACTTGAGGGCAGTCGTCTTCTGGATCCGTGGCAACAACCGGACCAACACGGCGCCTCTCGAACCCACAGGAAGATGGCGCATTGGCGCAGGTGTCGTGGACGAGAGGGGAGACCTGGTCGTGCCCATGTGGGACCCGCGGGGTCCCGGCAGGTCGTGAAGGGACCGAGCCAGGACCGGAGGCGAGCGATGGGAAGCTACTTGCGGTGGACCGTGTAGGAGTGATTGCCCAGGTACTTCACCCAGTTGTAGTCGAGCTTAATGAGCCGTTCGGCGTACTTCTCCTTCTGGATGGTCACCTCGGCGGTGCTGTAGTCGTAGTCGGGCTCGTCGCTGTCGCCCTCGTAGATGGAGTCACGCACATAGAAGACGCCGCTCTGGGAACAGCCCCCCTGCTCGTCCATGTGAGTGCGAATCGCGTTGGCGTAGGAAGCCGCCCCGTTTTTCTCGAAGTACTCGATGGAGTCCGTGACCATGGGACAGCCGTTGGACGCGACGGTGTCGTCGTAGCCCACGACCACGTTTGCGTGCCAGTACAGATAGTGGTTGTAGATGACGATGACGGGAGCGTTTTTCGTGCGTAGCTCGTACTTGATCCGTGCGACGGTGTCGTCGTCGAAGAGGGCGACGCGCCAACGGCTGTTGTCGTCGCGCTTCGGGTCTACCGCGATGAGCGTGCGGTCGGTGGGGGGGGTTGCCACGAGCATCGACTGCCAGTCCTCGGGCATCATGTCGAACCAGTTGTAGCTGCAGCTCAAGTAGGCGTTTTCGTCCGTGGACTTCGCGGGGCTGACGGAGCCATTGGCGGCCTCGACGACGTAACCTGCGCAGAAGTTGTAGTCCCGGCTCAGGAGCGAGCCTCCGAGGGCGTCGTAGGTGTAGAGCAAGTCCGTGAGGAAGTACGGCATGGTGGATGCCGGGGCACGGTCATAGGCCGACATCAAGTACCGTTCGGAGAGGTCCGTGTCGCCGTCGTATTGGACATCTTCCGCGGGGGTGTGTTGGTTGAGCAAGATCTCCATGGCTCCGGTGTTGGCCATGAAGAGGCAAGAGCCGGCGTCGAACTGGTTTGGCGAGGCGAGCACGAACGAGAGCAAGTCATCGTCCGCCGCGCCCCAGACCTCGCCATCGCGCACTTGCGTGCGGGGAGGATCGAGCAGTTCGAGGGAGACGGTCACGACCGGATCGGTGCCAGTACCGGGGAGCTTGGGCCCTGCTTCCGGCCACTTCATGCCCACGCGAAGGCGGCAGACGTCCGCGTGCTGATCGCGGCAGAGGACAGGTTTCCCGTCCTTGAGGCGACCGACCTCGATGGCGTCGTCGCCGAAGGAAATGACGATGCGGTTGCCGCGGCGGACGAGGGACCCGCGGACTTGTCGAACGGCCATGGGGCGGCCGTCCAGGTCGTAGGACATGGCTACCCGGCCGGATGCGTCGAATCGCATGTGCAGGCGAGCGGGGTCGGCGGCGAGGGGCGGCACGCGGGAGCGGCTTGGGAGGACGGTGTGATCGGGGTCGACGGCGCGGTGGTGGTCGTAGAGGTCACAGCCCGCGTCGATCACGGGTTGAAGCGCGGAGTGGTTCTGGATGCCATTGTGCTCGACCGTGAGCCAGCGCAGGCTGGTGAGCCCAGCGAGGTGGACGAGCTCCGCTTCGCCGAAGGCGTTACGGTCGAGGTTGAGCCATGTGAGGGCGGTCAACCCAGCAAGGGGCTGCAGCGAGGTAACCTGATTGTTGGCGAGTCCTAGCCGTCGCAGCGAGGCGAGACCGGAGAGGGGAGAGACATCGGAGATCTGGTTGTTGCCGAGCTGGACATCCTGAAGGTGTGTCAGGTTGGTGAGGGGCCCGATGTCCGCTATGGCATTTTCCCAAAGGGAGAGATCGACGAGCGCAGTCGCGTGCTGGAGGCCGGCGATGGATGAGATGCCCATGTCCTGGCACTCGAGGTGGGTGAGCTGTGCGAGGGCGTTGGTGGGAAGATCTCCGTGAGGCAATTGGAGGGCCGCACGCACGCATTGCTCCAGGTAGGTGTCATTGAATTGCACGGAGTCTGGAGCCACATCCTCCGCGGCATCAGCCGCGGCTGCGTCTTCGGATGGCCCGCCGGCCCAACCCCCGTCTTCGGGAGCACCGGCATGACCACCGGCAGCTTGGCTTCCGCCCGCACCTCCGGCGTTACCCCCGTCGTCTCCTTCGTTCGAGCCGCACGATACGGTGGCGATTCCGAGTGCAAGGGTGAGTCCGCAAGCCAGGTGCCGTCGAAGCATAATGAACCTCCGTCGAGTGGGACGACCCCCGCCTTCGTCTGAGGACGCTTGAGACGGAGGCAGGGGTCGCAGCCGGCCACGCAATGCCTATGCCACGTTGGCGAAGCCCAAAGGCTGCAGAATTTTGAGGCTGGGGTCCCGGCAGGAGGACCGTTGAGGTCTCACCGTGACCGGAAGGGTCCCACTTCGGGCAACGGGGTCGGCTCCTGGGGTGAGGTTGACCGGCGAACGTTCAGCAAGTACAGTTGGTACTGTGTATCTCTGGAGCTCCAGCGGTTTCTGGAAGGTCGTGACGGCGGTGGTGGCTGTCACTGTGGTGCAGGGATGCGCGCTGATGCTGTCGTTGGACGAGTTCTCCAATGCCGATCCCGCGCTGTCGGACGGGGGAGAAGTGCTCGACGGAGGCGAGGCCGGAGGAAGCTGTCCGCTCGATGTCTACCCGTCGTCCCACGAGTTCGACCCGGTCGTGGTCGGAGGCGCGAGTTCGCCGATCCGGTTCACCGTGGTCGGCCAGGAGGAGGCCCCCGTCGGGCCGGTGAGGCTGTACGGAGGGGAGGTTCCGAACGCGAACTTCGCGATTGTGGAAGAGACCTGTGAAGGGGCCACTCTCGAGAAGGGAGAGAGTTGCACCGTCGACGTCGTTTTTGCGCCGAAGCAGGTAGGGGTCCACACGGCGTTCCTGTTCGTTCTCGTGGGGGACGGGGGATGTGCTTCGTCGTTCTATCGGGGTGAGGGGAGAGTGGTGGATCCGCCCGATGCGTCGGGGGATGGTGGGCCGGATGCTGCGTCGGAGACGGGGTCCCCCCCCGTGGGGCCCGTGGTTCTGGACCCGCCACTGATCTCCGACACGGAGATCGGCCTGGCATGGAAGCCGGTGGATAGAGCCACGGAGTACGCTGTATTGTGGTCGACGGTTCAAGGGGGGTGGATCACGTCGGTGACGACCGCGTGGGCGGTGATTGCGACGGATACGTCGGTGGACACGTGGATTTCGGTCCATCCGTGCAATTCGTACGGGTGCGGCGCCCCGGCGAATCTGGGCCCGATCAAGAAGGCGCAGTGATCAGTGTGCCCGGCTGGGCCCCAGTGGGGTCTGGTGGGTCCTGGCGGGCGCTTTTCGAAGGCCTGGAGGCGCGGAAAGGGGCTGAGGGCGGCGGGCGGCAGGCTGGCACGCCGGTCGCAGCCAGGGTCGGAAATGAGAACGACCGGAGTACGGACGACACGAGTGGGTCCAAGGGCGGAGGGCTGTGACGCACTGGGACCGGACCGTGCTCGACTCGTTCGATGCGTTGCCTTGCTGGCAGCGATGACGGGGATGTTTGCAGGATGCGCCGAGGCTGCGTCGACGGAGCCGAGCATGCAGAAGTTCGAGCGCCCGAAGCCGGATCCGGGCCAACGGCCCGCCGGGGCGCTGTGTGGGGACGGCAAGGTCGAAGCGGAGGAGTCGTGCGACCGAGGAAACTTCGCGGAGCGGACCTGCCAGACGGAAGGATACGCGTCGGGTGAGCTGCGGTGTACGGTGGACTGTCGCGTGGACACGACGGATTGTGACGGATGTGGCAACGGGGTGGCGGATCCCGGTGAGGAATGCGACGGGGAGGACCTGGGAGGGATGGCGAGTTGTGCGGATCTGAATGCGGGTGGCGAGGACGCGCCGCTGCTGTGCACGGACGAGTGCTTGTTCGACCTGACCTGGTGTGGCGGGTGCGGAGACGGGACGATCACGGTGCCGGAGGAGTGCGAGCCGGAGACGGAGACGATGAAGGGGAACCTTGGGGGTCAGACGTGCGAGGCGTTGGGCTGGGATGGTGGGAGCCTTGTGTGCAACGCGGGGTGCCGGTTCGACGAGAGTGGCTGTCACGCGTGCGGCGATGGAAGCAGAAACGGTCCGGAGGCGTGCGACGGTCTGGACCTGGGAGGCAAGCAGTGCTCGGACATGGTGGACTCGTCAGGAAAGCCCTTGGTGGCAGGGAGCCTCGGTTGCACGAGCATGTGCGAGCTCGACACGAGTGCTTGTTCGCGGTGTGGGGACGGGGTCTTGTCCGAGGGCGAAGATTGTGACGGAGAGGCGATCGGCGGCAAGACGTGCGCGGGCCTGGGGTACGTGTCTGGGAGCCTGTCATGTACTTCGGATTGCCGTGTGGACGAGTCAGGGTGCGACATGCTCGAGAACCCGATTGTTCGCTGCAACAAGCCGGAGAGGTGGATTCCCGACAACTACTACGAGGGGGTGACGGACACGATCGTGGTCCCCCCGGGGCGGACGGTCGCGGACGTCGATGTGAAGCTGAGGGTTGCGCACGAATGGGTGGGGGACCTCGTCATCGAGTTGAGGCACGGGGCGACGACACGCACGCTCGTGGATCGGGTCGGGGCGCCTGCGACCGAGTTCGGTTGTGAGCAGGATGACATCGAGGCGACGCTGGACGACGAGGGGTCGGGACCGGTGGAGGACGGGTGCACGTACTGGACGCCTTCGGTGGTCGGGAACCTGGTTCCGAACGAGAGCCTTTCCGCCTTCGACGGGCAAGATATGGGTGGCAATTGGTCCCTTCGTGCCGCTGACATGGAAGGGACGTATCAGGGCGAGTTGGTGGAGTGGTGCGTGGTGGTGACCTGGCAGTAGGTTGGTATTTACGGCATGCAGAACTTCAGGGCTTCGGTGGCCTGGGTCGTGGAGCAGTCGCTGCTCGTACACGGGTGATCTGCATCGCAGAAGGCGCGGCAGAAGTACTGGAAGGAGGGGCCCGTGCCAGGCTGCAGGACGCAATCGAGGCCCGGCAGGCAGAAGTCGACAAGGGAGCTGCAGTCGGCTCCCTCGGGGAGAGTCCCTTCGGGGAAGCAGTCTGTCGACCCGTCCGCGGGGTCCATGAAGTAGCATCCTTGGTCGGTGCCACAGCCCGTCTGCCGGACGGGGTCACATCCCTCGGTGCACAAGCCGATTTCTGGCAAGGGCATCCAGGGCCACGCGCAGTGCTGATTGGATGACCCGCAGTCGGCACCTGCGTCGCAGTATGCGCGACAGACGTACGACGAGCCGACCTTGACGCACATGGCTCCGGCGGCGCACTCGTCGGTGGAGCAGTCGCCGCCGACCGGGACCGGGCCTGCCGGCACGCACGCGGCGACGGCGGTGCTGGCGGCGCTCAGTACGGTGCAGCGCTGGCCGTCCTCGCACCCCACGGCGGGGGGGAGGCAGTGATCGCCGAGGCAGATTCCAGCGGACGATCCTCCCGGTCCGAACCACGGGAAGCAGGCCAGGTGGTCTTCGGGACAGGGAAAGGTGGTATTGCAGAGTGGCCTGCAGGTCGACAGGGTGCTGTCGTAGTCGACGCACGCGGACCCTGCCTCGCAGTCGTCCGGGCCGGACGCGCCGCAGGGTTCGCCGGGAAGCTTGTCGCCGTCGGGACGGCAAACGAGGGCCTCGTTGACCCCGAGCGGGGCGCACTTCTCTCCCGGTTCGCACTGGTCTCCGCCGAGGGTGCACGGCCGATCGGTCCCCGTGTCCGCAGACGTGTCGGGAGCGACGTCCTCGCTGGCGTCGGAAGCCTCGGCGGGGCCATCCGGAAGGTCATGGTCGTCAAGCGCATCCGACGACCCGTCGGGGGCGTCCTGCTTCCCATCGAGCGGAGAGTCCGGAGCCACGTCAGGTGCGGAGTCTGGAGGGGACGTGTCGTTTGGGGAGGCGTCCAGCGCGGCGTCAGCGCTTGCGTCGGAGTCGCCCGGTCCGGGGTCCGGGCCGTCCTCGCCGCTGCAGCCGGCGATTGCCAGGGAGAAGGAAGCGAGAAGGAGAGAGCGTCGCAGCATGATTACCTCCGTTACAGGGGAGTCTCGGGCGGCCGTTCGGGCGAGGCGCGTCAGGGTCGGGAGACCATGGGGGCGCTCGCATGTCAGCAATTGTCGGGCCACGGTGGGGGATGGCGCGATCTGTGGGACAGGTCTGGATGGGGGGCAGAAGCTACCGCTGGTTCAAGGGAGCAGGGAGCCCATCGAGGTTTTCGGGGGTCGCGGTTCACGGTCGCAGCAGGACCGGGCAAGGCACAGTGGGACCCAGGCGGTCACACGGGCGGGAACGGAGGAGGTGGTGGAGGGTGACGTTTTCGTCACCCTGTGCGTCGCGCCGGATGATGCTTGTGTAGGGTGCCTGACTTGTGGCAACAAGATCGTGCGGCTCTGTGATGCCCGAACCCAAGTCCAAGTCTTCTCGATCGGACGCGCGCCTGGCGCTGTTGCGTCCGGGTGTCGTCGTGGCTGGCATCTACGAAGTGGAGCATCTCATCGGCCAAGGGGGCATGAGCTGCGTGTATGCGGCCAAGAATGTGTGGACCCAGCGCCAGGTGGCGATGAAGGTGATGGCGTTGCCGCGTGCGACAAGTCCGAAAGGGCATGCGAGGTTTATTGCGGAGGCGAAGACAGCTGCTCGATTGACCCATCCGAACATCGTCCGCGTGCTCGACCTGGGGACCGACGAGCGGGGACTGCCTTTCATCGTACAGGAGTTCGTGCGGGGGGAGAGTCTGGGTGCGTGTCTGCAGCGGCTCCGGCGGTTGTCCCTGGGCACGGCGATCAAGGTCTTCGTGCCGATCCTGGATGCGCTGACGATGGCGCACGACAACGGCATTGTGCATCGCGACGTCACGCCGAACAACATCCTACTTGCGGCGCAATCCGCGGGAGGCATCGTGCCGAAGCTTGCGGACTTCGGGATCGCCAAGGAGGTGGCGCTGGAGGCGTCGAGCCGCATCACCGACGATGGTACGTTGCTTGGGACCCCTTTGTTCATGTCGCCGGAGCAGATGCGGGCGGAGCCGAACATCGACGGGCGGGCGGACGTCTGGTCGGTGGGGGCATGTTTGTACCTGGCGGTGACGGGCAAGTTGCCGTTCGATGCCAAGTCGCTTGTGGAGTTGGCGGCCCAGGTCATCATGGCGCCGCTGGTGAGGCCGAGCGAGAGGTACGGGAAGCTGCCGCCGGGGATCGACGAAGTGATCGTGCGCGCGATGGAAAAGGATCCGGAGCGGAGGTACCCGACGGCGCGTTCGTTCCGGGATGCGCTGAGGCAGTTGGCTGCTGCGGTGAGGGATGCGCGTGAAGAGGAGGTGTCGGAGGATGCGCGAATGGCGAAGGCGCTGGACACGGCGCCGCAGCTACCGTTGACGATTCCGGTGGAGAGCTCGGAACGGCCGATGGCGGACCTGACCTCGTTGCGCGCGGCGAGCCGTGCTCGTCCCCTGCGCGTGGGCATGGTGGTGCGAAACGCGGAGGCGCACGCGCAGGTGGAGGCGGCTTTCGCGGAGGCGCTCGGCATTCGCTGCGACGTGTGGTGTTACTTCGACTACGCGGAGCTGGTGGAGGCGCTGTCGGATCGGGAGGTGGAGTTCGCGTGGTTGCCCCCGGTGGCGTACGTGCGTGCGCGACGCGTGCAGATGGCGCGGCTGTTGTTGACGGTCGAGCGGTCGGGCAAGGCGACGTACGCGTCGGCGTTGCTGGCGCACAGGACGATGGGCAAGCGTCTCGAAGACCTGTCGCAGGTGCGGGCCGTCTGGGTGGACCCGTGGTCTGCGGCGGGATACCTGATGCCGTTGGCATTGTTGCGCTTGAAGGGGCTGGAGCCGTCGCAGGCGTTCTCGTCGCAGGCATTTCTGGGATCGCACGAAGCGGTGCTCGATGCGCTGGTGTCCAGGTCGGCGGACGTGGGAGCGACGCACTGCACGGTGGGGGACGACGGGTCGATCCTGCGGAGCCCGTGGGAAGCGGGGGAAGACCTGGTGGTTCTGGGGGTGAGCGGTCCGATTCCGGGCGACACGTTCTGCAGTGCGCCGAAGGTGTCGGCGAACTTGCGTCGGATGGTCTGTGGGGCGTTGTTGGATCCGGTGAGGGCTGCGCGCGTGCTCGAGGTGCTCGGGGCGACGCGCCTTATCGAAGGCGACGTCGACGACTATGCGAACTTGGAGCGTGCGCTTGTCGGGGATTAGGGTCAGAGCACGTGCTTGCGGACGAAGCCATCCATGATCTCGAAGGCTTCGCGGATGGAGCGAACCTCCCAGAGCAGCGGTTGGTAAGTGGTGATGGGGTAGGCGGTGTCCTTGGCGACCTCGGGGTCGAAGGGGAGGACCTTGGCGTGGCCGGCGACTACGTGGTCGAGCTCCCCGAAGCTCGAGAGGAGGCCTGCCCCATACGCCTTGATCGAGCCGTCCTGTCGAAGGACCCCGTACTCGATCGTGAACCAGTACAAGGTAGCGAGCTGCTGCACCTGCTCGTCCGTGGCACGCTCCGCGCCTTCGCCGATCTTGCGGGACAGCTTCGCGAAGTCTTCGATCGCGAGCATGGGGGCATGGCCCATCAGCTCGTGGACCACGTCGGGCTCGGGAGTGTAGTGCGGCTTGCTGTGGTGGCGGATGTACTGGGTGGCGCAGAACACCCCCCTTCCAAGGGCTGTGAGGAAGTCCCGGGCGCTCACGAGGCCGGCCACGGGCTCGAGCCGGAACCCGGTGCGGCGCTCCAGGAACGAGCTCACGTCGCGCAGTTGCGGGATGTCGTCCGCCTGGTAGCCCATCTCTCGGACCACCGGGACGAACGCCTCGCAGGCGTGTGTGGGGTAGAGCCGCATGAGCTGTTCGAAGACCGTGCGCCACGTCTGGCGTTCGGTGTCCGTGTAGGCCACCAGGGGTGCGGGAGTGCCCGCCTCGTGGGTCGCTGCGAGGTTCGCGATGTGGTTGCGTCGTTCGCGGTAGGCGGGGTCGTTGAACCCGGGGTGGTCGGCGCTGAGTTCGACGGTGATCGCGTCCATGGGGCCTCCGGCCCAAACACCTAGAGACGGGGTCGGCCAATGTAAAGGGGGGGTCCGTGGGATTTGGGAAGCAGACGGGGCGCCAGGCAAGGGGGCGTGGTAAGGTGCAAGGTCATGCGAAGGACGAGCTTCATCTTGGGCGCTGTGGCAGGGGTTGCGGTCGTGGTGGGCGGGACGGTGGTGGCCTGCTCCGCGACCTCGTCGGATGACGGGTACGGGGGAGGCTCCGGCTCGGGCGGAGCCGGTGGGGCGGACGCTGGGATGGACGGGTCGATGTTCGGGTGCGACACCTGCATCGGCAGCCGGTATCAGCCCTGCGACGAGAATGGCAACAAGCTCCCGGAGGTGGACTGCGAGCCGGAAGTGTGCGCTCCTCAGCTCGGCTGTCGTCCGTGCACTCCGGGCACGAACACTTGCGTGGGCAACGTGGTCCACGAATGCACGGCCGATGGGCAAGTCGGCGCGGCCCTCGAGGAGTGCGACGTCTCCCAGGGACAGATGTGTGGCGACGGCAAGTGCGGAAGCGCATGCGATGTGGCGGCGGACCAGGCTTCGAACGTGGGGTGCGAGTTCTGGGCGGTCGATCTCGATCAACAGGACTATTGCGGGCAGGTGATGTGCAATGACCCCGCGAGCGCGCCGTGGGGTGTCGTGCTCTCGAACGCCAGCCAGTACGTGGCGAACGTCACGATCGAGCTGAACTCGGCGCCGTTCGGTGCGGCGCCTCAGCCCGTCGTCGTGCATCAAGTGACGGTCAATCCGGGCGACCTGCGGGCGCTCGTGTTGCCGACGCGCGAGCTCGACTGTGGCGTCAAGCCCAACGACTACGCTTCACCCGGAACGTGCCTGTCTTCGCAGGCGTTCCGCATCACGTCTTCGAACCCGATCATCGTGTACCAGTTCAACGTCTTCGAGAACGCGTTCTCGAACGACGCTTCGCTGCTTCTGCCCACGAGCGCACTCGGAAGGATCTATCGCGTCATCGGTTGGAACGCGGGGCATCCGATTCCGTTGCCGAACTTCGGGCTGAGCGCGGACCGGTCGTACGTCACCGTGGTGGGGACGACACCCTCCACCCAGGTGAAGGTTCGGCCAAGCTGGCGGATCCGTGGCAACCCGCCCATCGAGCCCACCGGGCCCGGAGGCGAGATTGTGGTCAACCTCGGTCCGTTCGACGTGTTGAATCTCGAGACGGACGACGGAACACCGCAGGACGACCCGAAGACGATCACTGACTTGACGGGGACGATCGTGGAGGCGAACCAGCCCGTGGCGGTGTTCAGCGGGGTGGAGAGCACGTCAGCGCCATACTGGGTGGAAATCCCGACGCCGTCGGGCTGGACCGACAAGGACACGTGCTGCCTCGATCATCTGGAGGAACAGATGTTCCCCGTGGAGGCCGTGGGCTCGAAGTACGTCATTCCTAGGAGTCCCGTGCGGTCGACAGGGGGCTGGCGTGAGCCCGACGTGCTGCGTTTCCTCGGCGTGGCGGAGACCGCCCAGGTCAAGACCACCCTGCCTGCCCCCTATGACCAGTTCACACTCGAACCCGGGCAGGTCGTCACGACGTGGACGCAGGACGACGTCATCGTCGACGCGACCAAACCGGTGATGGTGGGGCAACTGCTCGTCAGCCAGGGCTATGTGGACGGGCCTTCTCTGGGAGACCCGTCGCTGACCGTGTTTCCGCCGGTGGACCAGTACCGGACGGAGTACGTCATCCTCACGCCGTCTTCTTGGGCGAAGAACTGGGTGGTGATCGTCACGGAGGTGGGGAGTGACGTGACGCTGGACGCGGCCCCGACGAACGGCTGCATCAAGGAATCCTCAGGCATGCTGGATGGCAAGACGTACGAGTCGCGTCGGTGCCCGCTGGATGTTGGGGTGCACAGGCTGTCGGGGGCGAACCCGTTCGGCATCTTCGCATACGGCTACGGGGCGGCCGGGTCTTATGCATTCGTGGGAGGCGCGGACGTGAAGCGGATCTACGATCCGCCGCCGCTGAAGTAGCGCCCTTGCTGTGCGCGGTTTCGTGATTTCCCTCGCCTTTGACCCTGTTCGGTTGACGGGACACGGAGCTGGGGGCAGAAGACGTTCATGGCCCTCGTTCCCCAGTACATCAAGGCGTTGATCCCCTACAAGGCGGGGCGACCCATCGAGGAGGTTGCCCGGGAGTTCGGTCTCGACCGCGTGATCAAGCTCGCGTCCAACGAGAACCCCTGGGGTCCGTCGCCGCTGGCGGTGGACGCCGCGCGTGAGTCACTGGTGAACGTGCATCGGTACCCAGACCCGTCGAGCCGGGACCTGCGGGTTGAGCTGATGCGACGGTTTCGCGTGCGAGAAGCCAACGTCATCACGGGCAACGGCAGCGAGAGCATCATGGCCGCCATCATGCGGACCTTCCTTCTCGCGAGCGACGAGATCCTGTCCGCGGAGAACACGTTCGTGGGGTTCCGCGTGCTCGCGAACGCGTCGGGGCGGAGCAAGGTGTGGATCCCGATGCGAGGCTATCGCTACGACCTTTCGGCCATGGGCGAGGCGATCAGCGAGTACACGAAGGTGATCTACATTGCGAACCCCGACAACCCGACGGGTTCCTACGTGACGGTGGACGAGTTCGATGCGTTCATGGCGAAGGTGCCTCCGCGTGTGCTGGTCATCTTGGACGAGGCTTACTTCGAGTTCGCCCGCGACCTTCCGGACTACCCGGACTCGATGCACTACCGTTACGACAACGTGATCACGCTCCGAACGTTTTCGAAGGCTCACGGGCTGGCGGGTTTGCGCGTCGGGTACGGGTTCGCGCACGAGGAGCTCATCGAAAACCTGGCGAAGGTGCGTTTGCCCTTCGAGCCCTCGGTGCCTGCGCAGGCGGCCGCTCTGGCGGCCCTTCGCGACGAGGCCCACCTGTCGAAGACCGTCGAGGGCAATCGGACGGGGATGCGGGTGCTGCGCGAGGGGCTCGAGAGGCTCGGGATTCCCACCCTGCCGTCGGCCGGCAACTTCGTTTCGATGGACCTCGGGGACGCCGCGCGGGCGGCGCACATCAACGACGCGATGCAGCGCCGGGGCGTCATCGTTCGTCACCTGTCGTGGTTCGGCTGGCCCACCATGATCCGCGTGAGCATCGGCTTGCCCGAAGAGAACGAGATCTTCCTCCAGACACTTGGCGACGTGCTCGCTCGGCCCTAGGTGCCACGCGCGGCACCCGAACCCGCCGCACACCCATCCAGCGACACAGACCGCGACGTCGCCCTCAAGCGCTTTCGGAGGACCCCATGGCCCGCGATTACCAGATTCTCGGAACCCACCACGTCGAGCTCTTCGTCGGCAATGCCAAGCAAGCTGCCTACTACTACCAGCGCGCCTGGGGCTTCCGCATCGTGGCCTACCAAGGGCTCGAGACGGGGGCGAGGGATCACGTCAGCTACGTGCTGCAGCAGGACCGCATCCGTCTGGTGCTCACCTCGCCCCTCGGGCCCGGTGGCGAGGTCAACGCGTTCCTCGATCGGCACGGCGATGGAGTGCGAGACATCGCCTTCATGACGACGGACGCGGCGGCGGCATTCGAAGCGACGACGAGCCGGGGTGCGGTAGGTGTAGCGCCACCCCGGGAGTTGAAGGACGGGGATGGCACGGCGGTGGTGGCGACGATCCAGGCGTATGCGGACGTTCGTCACACGTTCGTGCAGAGCGAAGGGTACCAGGGGCGCTACTTGCCGGGGTTTGGAGAGCCGGTGGGGCTGGTGCAGCGGGTCGAGCCCGTGGGGCTTCGCTACATCGACCACATGGTCAACAACATGGCGGAAGGGGGCATGGACCCCACCGTGCAGTGGTACCAGAACGTCTTCGGGTTCCGTCGCTTCTGGACGGTCGACGACAAGGACATCCGCACCGACTACTCGGCGCTGAAGTCGATCGTGGTTGCGAACGACAACGCGCGGATCAAGATGCCGATCAACGAGCCTGCGCCGGGGCTGCGAAAGTCACAGATCCAGGAGTACATCGACTACAACCTGGACGCGGGGGTGCAGCACGTGGCGTTCCGGACGGACGCCATCATCGCGACGGTGCGGCGGCTGCGGGACAACGGTGTGGAGTTCCTCGAGGTTCCTGCGGCGTACTACGAAGTGCTGTCGGAGCGCGTGGGGGCGATCGACGAATCGATGGAGGAGCTGCGTGCCAACCACATCCTGGTGGACCGGGACGAGGATGGGTACATGCTGCAGTTGTTCACGAAGCCGGTGCAGGACCGGCCGACGCTGTTCTTCGAGATCATCCAGCGCAAGGGCAGCGAGAGCTTCGGCAAGGGCAATTTCAAGGCGCTGTTCGAGTCGATCGAGCGAGAGCAGGCGAGGCGGGGCAACCTGTAGGGCGCGTCCATAGGGCAAGGGGTTCAGAGGGGTTCAGAGGAGCAAAGATGCCTCACTATGTGCAGCGCGGGGATGTCCCGCACAAGAGACACACGCAATTCCGAGGTCCTTCGGGCGAGCTGCGTTACGAAGAGCTGGTCAGTCGCAAGGGCTTCTCGGACGTGTACAGCAACCTCTACCATCTTCGGATGCCGACGAGGGTGCTGCGGGTCGGGCCGTTTCGACCCATCGAGCTCGAGCCGGTCGGTGTGGCGCACCGGCCGCGGCACGTGCGGACGGCCCGGGTCGAGTCCGAAGGCGATGCCTTGTCGGCACGCCGTCCCCTGTTCTTCAACCAGGACATCGTCATCTCGAAGGCCCACGTGGACCGCAGCATGGAGGTTGCCTACCGCAACGGGCACCACGACGAGATCCTATACGTGCAGAAAGGCAAAGGCGTTTTGCGGACGAACCTGGGGCACATTGCCTATGGCCCAGGGGACTACCTCGTGGTCCCGCGGGGAGTCATCTACAAGCTCCTGGTCGAGGAGAAGTCCAGTCTGCTCGTCGTGGAGAGCCGCGGGCCGGTCGAGACGCCTTCGCGGTACCGCAACGAACAAGGGCAGTTGCTCGAGCATTCCCCTTTCTGCGAGCGAGATATCCGGGTGCCCGAGTGGCAGGCGCCGGTCGATCGAGAGGGGGAGTTCCCCGTCCTGGTGCGTCTCGATCGCGGCGTGCAGGAGTACATCTACGCGCACGACCCCTTCGACGTGGTGGGATGGGACGGGTGCTACTACCCGTGGGCGCTCAGCATCCGGGACTTCGAGCCGATCACAGGGCGCATTCACCAGCCCCCGCCCGTGCACCAGACCTTTCAGGCACCCGGCTTCGTGGTCTGCTCCTTCGTGTCGCGCATGTTCGACTATCACCCGGAGGCCATTCCTGCGCCCTACCCCCACAGCAACGTCGATTCCGACGAGATCCTCTTCTACAGCTGGGGTGACTTCATGAGTCGCAAAGGCGTGGAGGAGGAGTCGATCACGCTCCACCCGATGGGGCTCCCGCATGGGCCGCACCCCGGCAAGTACGAAGGGTCCATCGGCAAGACGCAGACCGAGGAGCTAGCGGTGATGATTGACACCTTCGCCCCGCTCAAGGTGGCTCGTGCGGCGCTGGACGTGGACGATGGCGCCTACCCCGCGTCTTGGCTGGAGTAGTGCTGCGTGCCCGAAGTCCCTGCCGGGACAAGGCCCGGCTACGACAATGGGCGGAGGAATGACATCAACTAGGAACTGAGAACACGGAATGCGAACAGAGAACCAGGAACGGGCGGAGCCAGGGGCAACACGCACGAACGATCTCCGTACACGCCCTTCTGTGCCTTCTGCGACCTCTGCGGTTCTTCGCAGTGCGGTCCCGGTACTCACTCCGGGCACACGGTACTAGGCCATGAAGCTTGTCACCTTCGAACGTGGGGGCCGAGCGGTGCTCGGTGCCGTGACGGGCCCGGGCAACGATGTCGTGGTGGACTTGCACCTAGCGGGGGAGCGTTTCGGTCGCGTCGTCCCGGGCGAGATTCTTTCGCTTCTCGAGCAGGGAGATCGCGCGCTGGACGCGGCAAGGGAGGTGCTCGAGCGCGTGGACCCGTCGGACCCTGCGTGCCATTCCCTGGGGTCGGTGCGCTTGCTTGCCCCCATCCCCCGGCCTCCTTCGATGCGCGACGCTTACGCGTTTCGCCAGCACGTGGAGACGTCACGTCGCAACCGGGGGCTCGGTATGATTCCGGAGTTCGACCAGTTCCCCGTGTTCTACTTCACGAACCACCAGGCCGTGTACGGGCCGGGGGACGTGCCGGTGCTTCCGCTGCACCTCGAGAGGCTGGACTTCGAGCTCGAGTGCGCGATGGTGGTGGGCAAGGGGGGGAGGAACCTGCGGGCGGAGCGGGCGGACGAGCACGTGTTCGGTTTGATGGTGATGAACGACCTGTCCGCGCGTGGACTGCAAATGGAAGAGATGAAGCTGAGCCTGGGGCCGGCGAAGGGCAAGGATTTCGGCACGGTGCTGGGACCGTGGCTCGTGACCCTGGACGAATTACAGGACCGCCGTCGTGGGGGGACCCAGGGGGACCGATTCGACCTCGCCATGACGGCGCGGGTGAATGGCGTCCAGGTGTCTTCGGACAATCTCGCGAACATGACTTACTCGTTCGCGCAGATCCTCGAGAGGGCGAGCTACGGTGCGACGTTGTACCCGGGTGACGTGATCGGCTCGGGCACATGCGGCACAGGGTGCTTTCTCGAGCTCAATGGCAGCGGAGTGACGAAGGATCAGTGGCTGTCGGTCGGGGACCGGGTGGAGCTTTCGGTCGAGCGGTTGGGCACGCTCGAGACGCAGATCGTGCGGGAGGACAATCATGATTGATCGGAAGGACCTCGACGCGGAGCGGATGGACGTACGGGAGCGATACGGCTGGTTGGTGCAGGCCATCGGTCCCCGTCCGATCGCGTTCGTGACGAGCGTGGATGAGAAGGGGGCGGTGAACCTCGCGCCCTTCTCGTTCTTCAACGGGTTCGGGGCGAACCCGGCGGTGGTGGCTTTTTCTCCCACGTATCGAGGGGTGGACGGGTCGGCGAAGGACACGCTTCGGAATGTGCTCGCTACGAGGGAGTTCACGATCTCGGTGGTGACGTGGCCCATGGTCGAGCAGATGAACCTTGCGTCGGCCGAATACGGTGCGGAGGTGGACGAGTTCGACAAGGCGGGGTTCACGAAGCTGTCGAGTGTGAAGGTGCGCCCGCCCGGGGTCGGCGAGTCTCCGCTGGTGATGGAAGGGCGGCTTCTGCAGCACGTGGACCTTGGGGGCAAGAACGCGTCGGGCAACCTGCTCATCGGCGAGATCGTCTTGTTCCGCATCGCAGACAGCGTCCTGGACGAGAAGGGTAAGGTGGACCCGTCGAAGCTGGACCCCGTGGGGCGGCTCGGGGGCAATTGGTACACGCGGGCGCGATCGGGGCTGTTCGAGCTGCCCAAGCCGACGGGCCTGCCACTGGGATTCGATGCCCTTCCGCCGTCCGTGCGTGCCTCGGAGGTCTTGACGGGAGCCGAGCTAGCTCGGTTGGCGGGCTTGACGGTCCGGCCGGATACGTCGCAGTGGCGGGAATCTCACGTTGCTCGCTATGGCATGTTGTCTGTGAGGCAATTGCACGAGGAGCTTCGCATGTTGCTGGCGGAGGGTAGGCTGGACGAGGCGTGGTCTCTCGCCGAGTTGGGGGAAGGCCGCGTCGGACAGGGCTGATGAGCGGACGCGGCGACCGAGTCACACGGAGCCGAGAACGAACTGGTGAATGCGGAACCGGGGACCGGGAATGGGAAAGTGCTTCGTGTCCTCCGTGCCCGGTTCATCGTTCACCGGTCCGTTGGCTCCTCGTCAGCGCAATACTTGTCCATCCAGCTTGGGCCGTCCGGATGGACCGCCCATTTAGAAGATCGTCTTCTCGAGGTGCGATCCACTTCCGTCCCGTGACATCTGACCCTCCAAAGCTAACCTTGGGGCACATCCCTTGAACCCTCGCGAAGTGCGGGGCAAAGCTTCTGGAAGTGAGGATTCATCGATGAGGACGACGCGAATTGCGCAGTGGACATTGCTTGGTGCGACGCTCTTTGCCCTCGGATTGAGTGGCTGCGGGAGCGATGATGAGGACTCCGGCGGCGGAGCCGGGATGGGTGGTAGTGGGGGCGCGACCGGCGGAACGGGCGGCTCCGGCGGAACGGGCGGAATGGGCGGAACGGGTGGCACCGGCGGGACGGGCGCAACCGGTGGCACCGGCGGAGCAGCAGGCGCAGCAGGAATGGCTGGAACCGGGGGTACTACCCCCGTGCCCGACGCACAAATTCGCGTCGTCCACGCTTCCCCCACGGCGCCCGCCGTGGACATTTACCCGGCCGGGTCGGATACGGTGCTGTTCGCGGGACTGGCTTACGGCAAGGCCACGGAATACGCCGTTCTTCCCGAAGGCACGTATTCGCTCGACATCCGAATCGCGGGTTCGCCTGCCGCGTCGGACCCGGTTCTGACCATCGAGGACATCGCCCTCGAGGGAGACAAGACGTACACGGCTGTGGCTGCTGGCGATGTGTTCTCGACGGATGCCGAGGATTCTTTCCGCGTTCTGCCCCTGGAAGAGGGCTTTGCGGATGCCGGAACGGCGGCGCGCGTGCGCATCGTTCACGCTGGCTACGATGCCCCGACGGTCGACCTCGACGTGGGGAACGACGACCCGGGCATGCCTGAAGTGGCTGGGTTCGCGAGATTCGCGGACACCGGAGCGGAAGGTGTGGAGCTCCCTGCGGGCGAGGTCCTCCAGGTGGGGATTGCCGCGGGAGGCAGCACGGTGACGGCATTCTCGACCCCCGCCCTGGCGGCGGGTACCGAAGCGTTCATCATCGCTACCGGTTTGCTTTCCAAGGCGCCACGGGAAGACCAAGGGTTCGCTCTGCTCGCGGTGCTTCCGACCTCCGACACCCTCTGGCTCAAGCAAAACCCCTTCGTCTACGCGCTGCATGCGTCCCCCGACGCGCCGCCGGTCGACATCTACGCAGGCGATGCCGAGCTCGTTGACAATGCGGCCTTCGGTGACCTCGCTCGCATCCAGGTGCCGCCGGGTTCGTACACGCTCGAGTTCTTCGCGGGGGCCGCAGGGGCCACGCCGAAGCCCGCGGGTGACCCGGCAGCGTCGGCGGATACGCCCGCGCTCGAGGCGGGTGGAACGTATCTGGCCGTGGCTGGCGGTCTCCTGAGTGGAACCGGAGCGAAGGCGTTCCAGCTGATTCCCATCGTGGAAGGCTTCGATGACCCGGCTGCAGACTCGGCCGTCCTTCGCGTGATGCACGCCTCTCCTGACACCCCCGCCGTCGACATCGGCACCGTGACGACGGAGGGTACCCTGGACGCAAACCCGCCGATCACGAACGTGGCCTTCCCCGACGTGACAGACGAGGCCGGGCTGGCGCTTCCTGCCGCGAGCCTTACCCTCGGCGTCGCGGTCACGGGAACCACGGCCACCGTCGCCGAGTTCGACGTGACGCTGGCGGATGGCAACCGGCTCTTCGCGATCGCCGCCGGGCTCCTCACGCCCGGAACGGGACAGCCTCCGCTTCAGTTGCTCGTCATCGATGCGTCGTCGAAGAGCATCCTGAGCCCTTGGACGATCGGGTCGCTGGCGCCCAACCCTTGATCTGATGCTTCACGCGTGAGCCCGGCGGGATGGCCCTCCGGGCTCTTCTGCGTTTGTGACGTCGAAGCGTGCGAATCCCGCATGGTTTCACCCATCGTCGGGCCTCGAGGAACGAAGCGTTCCTGGGAGGCTTGAGGTAGGATGGCCTCCGCTCACAACCGTACCGTGGAGGGCAGGCATGATCAGGAGAGTGGACATCGGGTTGGCGCCGAACCGGGAGCCGCTGGGCAACCCCACGCCGCTGGGGTTGATCGGTCTTGCCATCGCGTGCGGTGCGTTGACGCCGATCGCGTTCGGGCTGGCCGTGACGAAGTCAGCGCTGATGACGGGTGCGATGTTCGCCATCCTGTTCGGTGCGGGATGCCAGTTGCTTTCCGGGCTCATGAACTTCGTCAACAAGAACTCGTTCGGTGGCACGATCTTCACGGCGTTCTCGTTCCTGTGGATGTTCAACGCCTGGAGCCTGTACTCGATCGCGAACGGTGAGGTGCCGGACCACACCGTGGGGCTCGCGACGGAGATCACGATGATCGTGATCTTCGCGGTGCTGACCTATGGCTTCGGGTTCTTCAGTCGGCTTCTGTTCTTCTTCCTGCTGGACATCGATCTTCTGTTCGCTTGCCGCATCATCAAGTCCGTGACGCAAACGACGGCGATGGACATCCCCATCGCGGTGTTGACGGTGCTGATGGGGGGAATCGCCCTGTGGTTGGCGTTCGCCACGCTGATCAACCCGGTGGCGAACCGGCAGCTGTTCAGCATCGGCGGACCTTATTTCTTCGCGGCCAAGAAGGAGGTGTTCGACTGGAAGACGCGGTTCAACCTCTTCAGCCTGTTGTACAAGCGGTGGCAGACGCACGCGTTCCGGCCCATGCCCTACGCGGAGCTGAAGGCGGCGATGAAGACGGCCATCGGGGACAAGGACATCGACCCGGAGCTGTTCTACTTGCAGGAGTTCGGCTACGCCGTGCTGGAGACCGAGGATGGGGATCCCCACACCGTCCGGTCCGTTCGCCTCAACGCCCAGGGGATCGACCTGCACGAGCAACTGATTCTCAAGAAGTACGACTTCGGCGTCTGATCCCCCCGATTGACGGCCCGCCCCGGGCATGGTTCGTTTCCCCCCATGACATCGAAGCTCGCGGTCGTCACCGGCGCGTCGTCCGGCATTGGTGAGGTGTTCGCCCGGGCGCTCGCCATGCGCGGATTCGACCTCGTCCTGTGTGCCCGTCGCCAGGACCGTCTCGCCCTGCTCGCGAAGGCTCTGCACGAGGCTCACGCGATCACGACCCACGTGGCTGTCGCGGACCTTGCGCAACCCTCGGGGGTGGATTCCCTGCTGGCCTTCGTCGAGTCCCTGTCACGGCCCGTGAGCATGCTCGTCAACAACGCCGGCTTCGGAAGCTACGGCGCCTTTCAGCGACTCCCGATCGACCGCGAGGTGGCGATGGTGGACCTCAACGTCCGCGCCGTCGTCGCCCTCACCGGGGCGCTGCTGCCCGGGATGATCTCGCGGAGGCAGGGCACCATCGTGCAAATCGCTTCGACTACCTCGTTCCAGCCGGTGCCGTACATGGCGGTGTATGGCGCCACGAAGGCGTTCGTTCTGAGCTTCTCGGAGGCCATCGCGCAGGAGTGTCAGGGGACGGGGGTGCACGTGCTCACGGTGTGTCCGGGCCACACGCCGACCGAGTTCCAGATCGTGTCCGGCGTGCACGCGCGACCCTCGCGCACGACGTCGCAGAGCGCCGAAGAGGTGGTGCGAGAGGCGCTCGATGCGCTGGATCGAAGGCGGGAGACGCTGGTGGTGACGGGCTGGCCGAACCGGGTGACGACGCAGCTTCCGAGGTTGGTTCCGCGGCGCTGGCTCGGAAAGGCGATTGCGCGGGCGTTCCGCCCGGTGGGGTGAACTCCGTTAGAGCATGAAACCCACCCGGATGTTGACCACGGGCACGATGGTCTTGCCGAGCTTGTCGAGGGACTCGAGAACTTCCTTGTTGCTCTCGTCGACGTACTGCTGCGGGACTTCCGGGGGGAGGTTGGTGTCGAACTCGATCTCGCTGGGGGCGATCGGGACCTGGGCGCCGATGTCGAAGCCGAGGGCGAAGCCGGAGCCGAAGATCGAGAACCAGCCGATCTGGGGGGTGAGGATCATGGCGCGCACGGAGCCGTGGCTGGTGACGGTGTAGCTCGGGTACAAGGGGATCGGCGTTTCGATCGTCTTGGTGAAGCTGCCTTCCACGCTGTGATACCCGACACCAGCACCGAGAAAGAACCCGCCCCCGAAGGGGTAGAGGCGGCCAAAGGCGTCGTACTCGCGGTAGGAGAGCGTGGCCTCGCCGTACATCGACACTTGCACGTCAGGGATCATCCCCATGTTGAGGCCGAAGCCGAGGTGGTCGAAGAGCTTGGCCGTGGCGCCGAAGTTCAGGACGTTGGGGAGTCCCGTGCCCACGTAGCCGCCGATCCGAATGGGACCGAACAGACCCCATGTGTCGTTCTCCTCGTCCTCGGCGTCCTTGTCGTCACCGCTGTCCGATGAAGGCGGTGGCGGTGGCAGCGTTGGGGGCGGGGCAACGTTGGGCGGCGGGTAGGCCGAGGGCGGCGGGTAGGCCGAGGGTGGCGGGTAGGTCGAAGGCGGCGGGTAGGCCGATGGCGGAGGTGCCGCGGTTGTTGCGGTTACTGGAGGCGGAGGCGCCGCCGTGGTGGGAGGCGGTGGAGGGGGCGGAGGGGGCGGCGGGGGCGGAGGCGGCGGAGGCGATGATGTGGTTGGCGGGGGAGGGGGCGGTGCGGGTTCGGTGGGCTCCGTCGGCGGTTCAGGTTCCGTGGGCTCTCCCTCGGCGGGAGGGGCGGGCTCTTCCGGGGGCGGTTCGTCTTGCGCAAGAGCCTGAGGGATCAAAGGCAGCAACGAGAGGAGCAGGACAGTGGGCCACGCACGTTTTCGCGACATGCACGATATCCTACACTCACTGCGACGGATTTGGGGCCCGGGGCGCCACCCTTGCCGTTTCCGCAGAATCACTTGACGCGTGATGGCGCGGCGTATCCGCCGATGGAGCGACTCGACATGTCGAGTCGAGCGTGTGCGAGAGGCATGGCACGCAGCGGGCTGGTCCCGCTGGCGAACCGGAAGGCGAAAGCCGACCGGGAAGTGACCGGAAGGTGAAAGTCCTTTGAAGACCTTGATGACAGGAACTTCTAGCCGAACAGCAAGGGCGCGACCGCGAGGAAGCGTCTGGAGGAAGCTGAAGGCAAAGTCCCGGCCCGAGGAACACGAAGCGGATCCGAGGCGGCCGTGCGGTGGGCGAGGGGCCACGCCCCCCCGAAGCCCGATGTCATCCGGACCCACGGACGTAAATGCGACGGGTAGATGGGACGAAGGTCACGCGCCTCTGGGGGCCGGCAACGGCCCCTGGCAACCCGATTGGGCGCATCACTGCCGCGCCTCCAGCCGGCACCGCCGTGCCTTCAGCCGGCACGGCGAATCTCGCCTACGCGTGATGGCGCGGTACCCGCGCCTCCAACCTCAAGCCGAAGCAGCCAGCACGCGACCGAAGTCCTCGCTCGCGAAGAACGCGAAGAGGCGCCCAAGAACGGGCACGGACTGGAAGTAGCTTTCGAACTCCTCGAGGCGCGCTACGCCAGGCGGACGACGCCCGTCGGGGATCAACCTCGCTATCGCGCGCAGGGCCGTGCGGGAATCACCCGCAGCGACGGCCGCAACCTGTAGGGCGGCCTGTTCGATGTCGGCGAAGGCCGACGCGGCCAGGGCTTCCGCTGCAGCGACGTCGGCGAGCTGGCCTCGCCATGTGAGCACTTCCTCCTGGCTCAGCTTGCCCGCAAACGCTGAGGCCAGAGCCGCCACGGCCGGGTCATCGACAGGGGAAGCCGTCTCGTCGACCGCGGCGCACACGGCGCGGATGATGCGCGGCCGATCCTCTTCCGGCACGCTCGCCAGGGCGACGCACTCCGGACGAGCGAGCATGACGCCCCTCGCGTAGATGTACGCCAGCTCGCCAGGAGAGGCTGCCAGCAAGTCCGTCCGCACAACGACCGTCAGCGTTTCTCCGGCGAGCACGCTGGCGGCAGGGGTTCCGTCGGGGGACCGGACCAGCCTCGCGGTCAAGCCGAGCTGTTCCGCTACCCGCTCGAATACCTTTCCCGGCCCCGTACGGCCGTCGACGACCGCGCCGCTGCCTTCGTCCGAGCGCAGGAACAACCGTGCACACAGGTCCGCGAGGGCGGCCTGCAGGGGCTGGGGCTCGGGCAGCGCACCGAGCGACGTCGTCAAGTACGGGTGCAACAGCGTGAGGCTGTCGAAGCGCTCGTACTCGCGTCGAAGCTCCGCCAGCGTGCCCTTGGTCCAGGCATCGACCGGGGCCGCTCCCATGAGCGCCGAGAGCATGGCCCAGGTCCAGTGCCGTTGTCCCGTTTCGAAGATGAGCTGGGATGCCTCGATGATGCGGTCGCAAAGGGTGACGTCCGCCGATGCCCCTTCAGCCATGAGCCGTGCGATCAAGGGGAGTTGTTCCCCCTGGCGAGAAGGGTCGCGACGCACGAGCGAGAGCAGGCGTTCGAGTGCGTCGACCGTCGGCGCGAGCTCGACCAAGCGTTGCAGATACTGCTCACCGCGCTCCTCGTCTTGGAGCTTGTCGAAGCTCATTTCGGCAAGGTCGCGCAGCACCGCCGCGCGCTCCTCGACCGTGCCCGTGTCCGAGCGAGCGTCCAGCAACGCGGCCAGCTGCTCGTAGTCCCCCCGGCCCTCGAGAACGGTGCAGAGGGAGGCAAGGGCCGTCGGGTGCGCCGGGTTGAAGGATAGGGCGATGTCGAGCGCTTCCTCCGCGGCGTCGAGGTCGTGCTCGGCTAGGATCGATCCGCGGGTGGCCCAGAGCTCCGCCAGCTCCATCGGGTCCGTCGTGGTTTCGATGAGCTCCCCGATGGCCACGAGCGCCTGCTGCGCACGGCCGGTGCGACGGAAGTGCTCGAGGAGGCGACGCATGATGTGTTTGTCTTCGACGCCCGCTTCCACGGCGAGCTCGAACCAGGCGCCGGCCTCGTCAGGTCGTTTGAGGTCGCCGTCACAAAGCTCCCCGAGTCGTCGGCAGATGGGGCCGCGCTTGGCGCCATCGCGGGTGACGAGCAGGGCCTTGAGCTCGTGGAGGGCCGCGGAGACGGGGTGCCCCTGCTTGCGGAGGACCTCCGCCATCGAGTCCAGCGCGGGCGGGAAAAGGGGCAGGGCGGCGAGGGCCTCGCGCAGGCCGTCGTAGGCCGCGTCGAGGTTACCCTTCTCGAGCATCGACTTGGCCTTTCGGTGCAACGCGTGGGCGCGCTGCTTGGGCTCCAGATCCTGACCGAGCTGCTCGACGATGGCGGTGTACATCTCGCCCGCCACCTCCGTGGCGCCGGCATCGAACCGGGCATCCGCCACGAGCAAGGCCGCCGACGGGACGCTGGGATCCATCGCGTAAGCAGCGGAGGACAGCACCCTCGCGTCCTCGCCTTGATCGGCCATCCTCGCCAGGTTCGCGGTCTTCGCGAGCCGCTGGGCGTGCCTGGAGATCTCGTCGTGGGTGCCCGGCGGGGTGGTCCGCTCGTAGGCGCGCACGGCCTCCACCGCCATGGCGTACGCGTACTCGTAGTCGTGGCGGTCGAGCCCGAGGTCCACCAACGCGTCCCAGGCTTCGACGTGGTTAGGATCGACCGCGACCGCGCGCTCGAACCAGACGAGGGCGTGGATGGGCTCGGCTTCGAGGTGCTGCTGCCCAAGCTGGAAGAGACGCTGGGCGCGCTGCTCGTTGGAGAGAGACTCCTCTCCCAACTCGGTGAGAAGCGCGGCCGTGGAGCGCCAGGTCTTGACGCCTCGTCCCAGTCCGCGAAGGGCATCGCTCGCCAAGGTGTTCTGGGGATCAATGGTTCGCGCTTCGCGATACAGCGCTAGCACGCGGCCCTTCGCCTTGAGGTGTTGATCGCAATGCTCGGCGAGATGACAGATGACGAGCGCGCCCAGGCGAGCGGGGAGCTTGGCCAGGTGACGCCGCCGCTGCTCGAGGTACCGCGTGTGGTCACCCCGCTCGGCGACCAGCATGGACAGCCAAAGCGCATCGTCCGGGTCGGGCTTGACCGGCTTCTCGGGGTGCTCGCGGAGCATCGCCTCAGTCCGCTCCGTGTCCTTTTGCACCAGGTAGGTCAGACGGATGAGCTCACGCCGCATCGCCAATCGGTCGTTGCGGTCGTGTTTGTCCGCGTGGTGCTCCAGACGTCCGCGCAGCTCCGAGGCCAGCTCGTCGAATCGGCCTGCGTTGCGCAGCAAGCGCGCGAGCCGGGTGAACGCGTCGTTGTCCTCGGGCATGAGCTCGAGGACCCTGCGGAGCAACCGCTCCTGCCTGGCGTCCTCACCGAGGTGGTCCTCTGTGACGCGCAAGGCCGCACGAAGATGAACCAGAGCGGGCGCAGGCTCGACCCTGCTGGCGGCTTCTTCCTCGAGCACCGCGAGGTCTTCCCAGCGCTGGGCCTCACGCAGCAGCGAAGCAAGAGGAGCGAGCGCCAGGTCTCGACCCTGGTCGATGGAGAACAGCTCCCGCAGCGCAGCGATGGCTGCGTCCGTTTCGCCCATCTCTTGCTCGAGGCGAGCCAGGGTCTCGAGCAGCTCGATGCGCCGACGATCCGCGGCCCGACGCAGCTCCAGACGGACTTGCTTCCTGCGCAGCCCCATCGGAAGCGACACATTGCCCAAGGCGCGCATCGCCTCGGCGGCCTCGTCGTTCGACGGCTCGAGCTCGATCACGTTGGAAAAGGCGACGAGTGCGCCCGCGGCGTCGTCCAGGTGATCGCGGCAGAGCCTTCCGATCTCGAGCCAACGTTCGACGTGACGGGAGGGGTCCTGAACACGGTCTACCCACTGCTCGAGACGAGAGCGCAGGTCCATGTGCTGCTGCGCGTCCCGGTGCGCGATGATCACGGTCTCGAGGGAGCCGACCTCATCTGGCCAGATTTGCAGGATCCAGCGATGCGCGTCGAGGCTCGCTTCAAAGTCGCCGAGCTTCTCGGCGCAGAGGGCGGCGACGCGGTGGGCCAGCTGAAGCCCCCGGGGAGCGGATCCGGAACGAGCGGCCGCCAGTCGGGTGGCGTTCACGATGCGCGGCCACAATCCCGTGGGGTCTCCGAGGGTCGCGAGCATGTCGAGCGTGGCGTCGTCGTTTGGGGTCATGCGAAGCGCTTCGGCGAAGAGCTCGGCCGCGCGGGCCGGCTGGTCGCACTTGTCCCGGTAGAGCTGAGCCAGCGTCCGAAGTTTTTCGGGATGGTCTCCGCCGGCTCGCCACACACCTTCGAGCACCGGAAGGGTTCGCGTCCAGAGCCCGAGCGCTTCGGAGGCCTCTAGCACCTCGTGCGCGACGGCCTCGTCCTGGGGACGCAAGCGCAACACGACCAGCGCTTGTTCCACGGCTCCGGCTGGATCCTGCAAGTGATCGCGACGGATCGCCTGGCGCGCACGGGCGACCAGCACGCGCACCTCGTCGTCCGGCGCACGATCCCAAAGCTCGCTGTATACGGCCTCCAGCTCACGCAGCAACCCGTGCTCCACGGCCAGGTGGTGCATGTGCTCGAGGGCCTGGGATTCGACCTCGTCGAGCTCTCCGCTCACCCGTCCCTGCACGAGCCGCTGCAGCTCCAGGAACGCGCGATGCGGGTCCTGAAGCCGTTGCTCGCAGATCTCGGCGCGTTGACGGAGGATCGCCTGCCGTTCCTGGGTCGGCGTGTTGGGGCCGAGCGTGGCGTCCAGCACGGCGAGCAGGTCTTCCCACCGTCCCGTGGCCCCCGCGAGACGCGCGAGCGCCAACCGGTCGTCGTCGCTCGTCGCCATGAGCGCCAGGGACTGCAGGGCCGTGAAAGCGCGATGAGGGTCGGAAAGGTTTTCCTCGCACACCCGCGCCAGATGGATCCGGAAGGCGCGCCGCATCTCCTGCGCGTCATTGGACTCGGCCAAACGCTCGTACAGCGCCGCCAAGTCCTTCCACGCCTCGGCCGTGGTGGCCGCGTCCACCACCTCACCCAGCCCAGAGGTTGCGTCGAATCGCAACAAACGATGCAACAAGAAGAACCGCCGCCGAGGCTGATCCTCCTGGATGAGAGGCATGATTCGCTCCAGAATGCCTCGCGCCGATTCCGTGTCGTCCGCGTGAGCAGCAGCGATCTCGAGGACCGACATGGCCGCCGACGGGTTGTCCACCGCGTGAAGACGAACGAGCGGCTCCACGACCTTGTCGTTGCACGGGGCCCAAGCCCGCACGCGCTCGTAGGCCGCGAGGGCGGCGAGCCTGTCTCCGCGCCGCTCCCAGAGCTGGGCGATCCGCAGCCCGATGTCGATGCGCTCCTCTGCATTTCCTCGCCGGATGGCTCCCGAGAGTCGCGTCTCGAGGATCCCGTGTACCTCGGTAGTGTCCGACGACGCGAGCTTGTCCGAGAGCGCCAGCAAGGCGTCGTCCGCGTCGGGAGCCAGATCCAGGACGTGCAGCCACGCCCGGTTGCTCTTCGCGGGCGCACTCAGGTTCTCGTCCAAATTGCGCGCGACCTCGCGAGACAGCTCGAGAGCAGCGTCGACGTCGGTGGTTCGCCAGAGCTGGCGCGTCAACGCTTCGTCGAGGGCTGCGAAGTCGCCGCGTCGACGATGGATGCCGTTGAGCTCCTTCTGGATCGCGAGGTCGTCCGGGAGGATGGTCGCAACCTCGAGCCAGCACCGCTGGGCTCGGTCGTCGTTGTTCGCACGGTAGGCGTAGTGGTCACCGAGGCGCCGCAGCACGTTGGCGCGGGCCTTGGGGTCCTGGGTGATCGCGGCGAGCCCTTCGAGCGCTCGGGTAATCCCCTCGACGTTGCCGAGTCGCTCGTACAGGGCAATGAGCGCCTCGTACGCGTGCGGCTTGTCGGGTTTGGCCTGGACACACTGCTGGTAGAGGTCGGCGGCCATCTCGGGGGAAACGAGAGATTCGTCGGACACGCGGGCCGCTCGCTCGTAGAGACCCGCCTTTTCGTCAGGGGTTCGCGCCTTGTTCGCACGCGTGATGAGGAACTGGACGAGGCCCTCGTGGTCTCCCTTGCGACGCAGGTGATCTTCCCGAGCGGCGACGGCGTCGCGATCGTTGGGGGCAGCGTCGAGGACCTGAACGTACGCGGTGGCCGCACGCTCATGCTCGCCCGCGGCCGCCAGCAAGTCAGCCGTGAGGCGCAGCACGTCGAGCTTGGCCGCGAGCGGCGCGCCCGCCATCGGACGCAAGGCCACGTCCTCGAGCTCAGCCCACTGCCCTTGCTGTGCGCGGACGCCGGCCAGAGAAGCGAGCGCGATGGGATCGTCGGGGCTGTCCTCGAGCACTTGCACGATGAGTGCTTCGGCGCGGTCGGGACTTTTCGCCCCCGAAAGGAACGCCTCGATCGCCTCACGCAGGATGGCCACGCGCGTGGTGCCCGCGCAGGCCGCCGCACGGTTCTCCAGGAACTGACCCAGATCAGGCCACCGCTCTGCCTCCCGGTACACCTGGGACAACTCCACGGTCACTTGCCCGTCCATGTCGCCAAGTTCCAGCAGACGCTCCCAGTCGTGCGCCGCCGTGGCCGGATCTCCGAGATGGTCGAGCGCGATGCGGGCGGCCGCTCGCGTCAGCTCCACCCGTCGCTCCGGGCTCCACTCCGTGTCGATCGCGGAGGCGTACAAGTCATGCAGCTTGCGCATGTCCCCTTGCGACTCGTAGGTCTCGCGCAGGAACTCCATCGCCTCGTTGTGACCGGGGCGACGTTCGATCAACCGCTCGAAGGTACTCTGCGCGCGATCGGGTTCGACCAGGCGGTCCTTGTAGAGCTTGGCGAGGTCGAGCAGCAGGTTGATCTGCATGTCGTCGGAAGCGGCCCAGGGAACCACGGCGAGCGCGGATTCGTGCAAGGCCGCGATGGACCGGTAGTCGCGGGTTCGCGCCAGGCGACTCGTCTCACGACGGAAGTCCTGGTAGGAGGCGAGGGCCGGGGCGGAATCGTCGTACTCCTTCGGAGGCGGCATCATCGACGCCGTGGCGAAGGGCGCGGGTGGAATGGACCGCGTAGAGACGCGGCCCGCACGCGGGGCGGACGGGCGATCCTGCACGGCAGCCTTGGGCGCCGTCACCGGCGGGGACGGAACAGGAGTCGGTTCGGACGACGCCATGTCTTCACGGGCAGCGGCACGATCCGGCCACTCCTCCCCATCGTCGCCAGGACGCGTCGTGACGGGCCCCACGTCCTCGCGCGTGACGTCGCCGGGGAACGGAGGAAGCTCGTATTCCGAAGACCCCCCGGCGCGACCGGGACGCGTTGGCTCTTCCATGTCCATCGTCTGAAGCTGCGTGGGCGCGGACTCCACAGGGGCGTCCCACCCCGACTCCTCTTGCGGGATCGAGCGGACCCGTGCCGGCTCCTCCTTCAGGTTCTGCTGGTCGAGTAGCTCTTGCTCCTCGATGGCGATCAGCTCGTCGTCGGAGAAGTATTGCGACCCGGTGGCGGCCTCGTCGTCCACCCATTCGACCGGCACACCCTCGCCATTGCCCTGTTTGCCGTCCTTCGGATTCATCGCGCGCGTCTCCGTTCCCCGATTGCGGGGGTGACGATCCCCGCCGGAAGCCCATCGAAACCGTTCGCGTTTCAAGGCGCCATGCCACCACCTTCGGTGGTGGCGCGTCTCGCAAGGGCGACCCTTGCGCGAGCCCTCGATCGTTACCACAGGCGAGCTGCGAGCATTCGTAAAAACGAGGCCAACGCGGCAGTTCCATAGGGAGAGCACACACGCCGGAGCCTCGGTTATCGAAGTCCTTCCGAAAGCTTCATTCCCGAATGCCGATTTCGGCTCCCCGCCTGGTACACTCGCCCCATGCCCCTCAGCGAGCTACCCCCCCCCATGGGAACCAGCCCGGACGCCATCCTCGGTCAGGAACCCCCGCTCGTACGCGTGCCCCCCCCAGGTCCCATGTCCCGCTCCTGGGCACAGCGGCTCGCCCGCGTCGAGTGCAGCGTCGTGTTCCAGGCCGACTCCCCGGCCGACCCCATCGTCTACGCCTCCGCCCTCGGCTCCAATGTGGTCGACGTCGACGGAAACCGGTTCGTGGACATGGCCGCGGGGTTCGGCGCCCTGCTGCTCGGCCACAACGCCACCCGGCCGAGCCGATCGCTCGAGATGCAGGCGCAGCGCATGTGGACGGGCTTGGGTGACCTCTATCCCGCCGACGCCAAAGTGGCCATGGTCGAGCGCGTGGTGTCGCTCTACCCGAAAGGCGCGGCGCGAGCCCTCCTCTGCCAGTCCGGAAGCGATGCGGTCACCGCCGCGATCAAAACCGCCGTCTTGCACACGGGCCGACCGGGGATCGTCGCCTTCGACGGGGCGTATCACGGGATGGGCTACGCAGCCCTGGCCGCCTGCGGCTATCGCGAGAGCTTTCGCTCGCCCTTCGCCCGGCAGCTGAACCCCTCCGTGCGGTTCGCGCCGTACCCCCACGCCGACGCCGTTCTCGACCAGGCCCTGCAAGCGGTGCGAGAGCACCTCGCAAGTGGGGAGGTCGGAGCCGTGCTCGTGGAACCCGTCCTGGGACGCGGGGGCTGCGTGGATCCCCCTTCCCAGTTCCTCCCCGAATTGCTCAGGCTGGCCCACGAGGCCGGGACCCTGCTCATCGTCGACGAAATCTGGACCGGCCTCGGACGCGCGGGGGCCCTGCTCGCCTCCTCCCGCGTGGGCGTCGTTCCCGACATTCTCTGCCTCGGAAAAGGCCTCGGTGGCGGTCTCCCCATCTCCGCTTGTCTCGGCTCCGACCACGTCATGGGCGCCTGGAAGCGCAACCCGGGCGTGGTCCACACCTCCACCTTCCAGGGCAATGCCCTCGCATGCAGTACCGGCGTGGCGACCATCGACTCGGTTCGCGCGCAAAAACTCGACGAGCGCGCGGCTCGCGTGGGGCAGGCATTTCAGACCTGGTTGCGCTCCTCCCTCGGGTCGCTCCCGCCCGTCAAGGCCATCACCGGCGCAGGCTTGATGGTTGGCGTGGCCCTCGACTCCGGCGCCACCGCGGCTGCTGTCACCCACGCACTGCTCCAGCGAGGGTACATCGTCGTCACAGGCGGACGCGACGGCCACGTGCTGACGCTCACGCCCCCCTTGACGATGCACGAGGATCTGCTCGAAGGGTTCGTGGACTGCCTGGCGGACGTGCTGGGCAACCTTCGGCCCTGACCCGGACTCCCCCATCCCGACCATGACACCCCCTTCGCGATCCGACGATCTGCCTTCGTTCGACCTGCAGACATCACGACAGCTGCACGACCGGGTTCGCCGCTTCGTCGACGACCACATGGCGGGACGGCAGCCGGTGGACTCCTTCGACCCGCTCGCGGTGGACCTCGCGAGACACCAGCACGCTTGCAGGACGGGGGTGGAGCGGCTTTTCCTCGCGAGAGGCGTGGACGTGCACTCCATCGATCGCGCCTCCCAGGTCCCCGCCGTCCCGACCGACGTCTTCAAGCTTCGCCGGGTGGCATGCCATCCGCCGGACCTCGACGAGGTGGTGTTCCTCACGAGCGGAACGACGCTCGGCACGCGAGGCCAGCACGCGGTGCGAGACGCGGACACGTACCGTCGCGCCGCTCGCGCCTGGGCGTCGCGCATGTTGTATCCCGATACGGACAAATTGCATTGGGTGATTCTGGCTCCTCCGTTCGAGGAGCCTGCGTCTTCGTCCCTGGGGTTCATGCTCGACGACCTGTCCAAGGTGGCCGGAAGCTCCGTGATATGGGCCGTGCAAGGCGGGCGCGTGGAGGTGGGTGCGATCGAGCGGGCGGTTGCGGCCTCGATGGGTGATGGACGCCCGATTATCGTGGCGGGAGCCTCGTTCGCGTTCGTTCATCTGCTCGACGCGCTGGGGGGACGCCAGCTGCCGATCGGACCGGTGGGTCGGGTGATGCAGACGGGGGGATTCAAGGGGAAGACCCGCGCGGTCGACGGGGAGACGTTGCGCAGTGACGTCGCGCGGGCGCTGGGGATCGACCCCGAGAGAACAATATCCGAATACGGTATGACAGAGCTGGGAAGCCAGGCGTACGAGGGGAGGCTTCGCCTGGGGCAAGGCGGGGCCGCGGACGTCTTCCTCGCCCCGCCTTGGATGCGTGTCCACGCGGTGCACGAAGAGACGCTCGAGCCAGTGGACGACGGCGACGTGGGCATTGCACGGATCGAGGACCTGACCAACGTCGACTCGGCCGTTGCTGTGCAGACGGCGGACCGGATCCGGGTGTGCGAAGGCGGGTTCCGACTGCTGGGACGGACCGACGGCGCTTCCCCCCGCGGGTGCTCGATCGGCATCGACGAGATCCTGCAGACCCGTGAGGACGACGAGACGTGACCCGCGACCAGCGCGAGCGAAGGGTGATGGCGCTGGTTCGGGCGGCGCGCAGGCTCGCGGACGCACGGACGCCGGAGGGGGTAGAGGTTCGGGCCGCCATGGTCCGCCAAGGTCCGCTCTCCGAGCCGGGGGTGGACTTGGCTTTGCGCGAGCATCTGGAGCTCGATCCATCGCCTTCGGAGCGGGCGGCGCTGATCGAGGCGGCGGGCGACGCGGAGTACGTTCACGTCCTGCTGTCGGCGAACGTCTTCGTGGGGGCCCTGCGTGCGCTGGCGCTTGCCGTCGCGGCGGCGCCTCGCGTTACCGTCCGCATGTCTCGACGGGAGTCGGTCTTCGCTCGCGAGCTGCTGCGCGCGGTCGAGGACCCGGATTTCGGTGAACCTGTCCGGTACGCCGAGACCCCGTGGCTCGAGCCGGACCTCGACGAAGCTCGCTGCGAAGTTCACCTCTACGGACATGACGCAACCCTCGCGCAGGTGGCGGCAACGTTGCCGGCGGGTATCCGCGTGCGTGCCCACGGCGCCGGGATGGGGATCGCGGTGGTCGGGGGGACGGCCGAGTTGGGTGATGCCGCGGAAGCGATCGCCGCGAGCGTGATTCCGTTCGACCAGAGGGGATGCCTCTCGCCTCGGGTGGTGTTGATCGAAGGGGGGCACGAACGTGCCTCTTCGCTCGCCCACCAACTCGCCTCGTCGCTCGCGCGTGGCGCCCAGCGCGTGCCGATCGGGACGTTGTCGCCGGAAGAGCGCGCAGAGACGACCCGGTACAGGGACACGTGCCGCATGGTCGGGGACCTGTTCGAAGCCGGGGGCGGCTGCGTGGGGCTGACTTCGGAGACGTTCTGGGTACCCCCGGTTGGGCGCAACCTTCATGTGGTGTCGTGCGACCCTTCGCGCGCTGCGGTGCTGCTGTCACCCCTGCGCCGTGTGGTGGCGGCGGTGGGCATTGCCGGCAGTGAACACGACGCGCTGCCCGCGGCGGTGTTGGAGGTTCTTCCTCGCGCCAGAGTGAGCGCCGCGGACCGAATGCAAAAGCCTCCCTTGGACGGCCCGGTCGACAGGCGAACGCCGGACCCGCGGACGCCCGCAGAAGTGGTGCGGTGCTTTGGCGCGCCTGCGGCTTGAGTCAACTGAGCAGGCTTCAGGTAGGTGCCACAGCTGGGTGAACGCCATACAGCCGTGCCCACGGGCGCCCGAAGAAATGTAGTCAACCCTGAGTACGACTGCTTTTCCGGTGCACAAGATGCCACCAAAGTGATCCCATTTTGCCTCACCCCGCACCGCAACCGACCCCTGTGGCCTCAAACTCCCAGTACCCCCGTAAACAATAAACGAGCAAATCGTCTTCCTCACAACCCGGTCCCTGCCACACCTTCGGAGAATTCGCGTGAGTGAGCCCGTCCAAGTCCTTCCTGAGCAAACCCGCGATGGACGCTATCGGCTCCTAGCTAGACTCGGTCGCGGCGGCATGGCGGATGTCTTCCTGGCCGTGAGCGCCGGCCCCAAGAGCTTCAGCAAGCTCGTCGTCGTCAAACGCCTGCTACCGCAGTGGACCGAAGACGAGCTCTTCATCCGCATGTTCTTCGACGAAGCGCGTCTGGCATTACGCCTCAATCACCCCAACGTCGTCCAGACCTACGAAGTCACCGGGGATGAAGGCGGCCACAGCATCGTGATGGAGTACCTCGAAGGGCAGTCGCTCCGACGGGTCATCCAGGCTGCGCGAAAGGCCGCATCTCCCCTCTCTGTGGGCGAGAGCGTTCGCATCATGAGCGACGTCCTCAGCGGTCTTCATCACGCCCACGAGCTGACTGGCTACGACGGAACTCCCTTGGAGTTGGTCCATCGCGATGTCTGCCCGCACAACATCATCGTGACGTACGACGGTACCACCAAGGTCGTCGACTTCGGGGTCGCCAAGGCGACACTCAACACCACCCACACTGCCGTAGGTACCATGAAGGGGAAACCCAATTACATGTCGCCCGAGCAGTTGAAGGACGACCCGATCGACCGTCGAGCGGACGTCTTCACGTCAGGCGTCGTGCTCTGGGAACTTCTCACGGGGGCCCAGCTTTTTGGGAGCGAATCCCTCAAAGCCATGCAACGCGTCCTCTCGATGACCATTCCCCGGGTGTCGACGGTGGTGCCGACGGTGGCTGGCGAGCTCGATGACATTGTGGCGAGGGCCCTGGAGCGAGACCCTGCCAAGAGATTTCCCACCGCCTTGGCGATGCAGGAGGCGCTGGAGCGATACGCGGTTTCCCAGGGCGAAACGGTTCCGGCCTCCGCCTTGGCCAAACGCATGTCGGAGCTCTTCCGTACGTCGCGCGACAGCGTTCGGGCGCAAATCGCGCAGTGCATGGAAGGCTCAGACGACGTCGTGGGCTCGGCCGCCCCATCCGCGCTGCCCTCCATTGGTTCGCAGAACGGTCACGCCCGAAGTGCGTCTGCGTCGATTCGTAGCTCGTCTGTTCCAGACTACGAGGCGTCTGGCTCGGCACCCCTTCCCGAAGCAGCCAAAGTCGTTCGCCCCCACTACGGTAGGGTCATGGTGGCGGCGATTGCGTTCGTCACGGTCGTCGGCGTGGGGACGTGGCTGTGGAGGCGTCCGGTCGCTGCCGCCACGTCGAGCCTCGTCGTGCAAGCCCCGGCGGCGAGCGTCGGCGAATCCAACCCTGACACGCGTTCGGTGCGAATCGAATCCTCGCCTGCCGGTGCCGTCGTGTCGTGGCGTGGCGCCCCTCTCGGTGAGGCTCCGGTCACCGTCGACTTGCCCCTTGGATTGAACTTGCTGACGTGCAGCAAGGAAGGCTTTCGCGACGCATCCATCAGCATCAACGTCCTGGGAGGCGAAGGTGTGGTCGTGCGAACGGCAAGGCTCGAGGCGATTGCCCCGCCCGATGAGGATGCGCCCACTGGGACCCTTCGGGCCTCCGCCCCATCCGGAGGTTCGAACACAGCGACCAAGCGATCGAAGGCTGCTGGCGCCTCGTCGGCCAGCACCAAGTCACTGGAAGTCCTGCTCATTGAAGACGAGAAACCGCAGGACATCGACGTCCGGATCATTCGATAAAGCCGCGGAACCCGGCAGGAGAAAGGTACCCACCCATGTCGAGGACGCAAACTTATCGTCGCCCACGCCACCGCCCTTGGAGCGTACTCTTCGCGGTGGGCACCTTGCTCATCCCAACGGTTCCTGCGTTCGCACAGACGCCCGAGCCTTCACCAGAGGTACGAGCACAAGCGGAATCGATAGCAAACCAGGCGTTCGACGAATACCGCCAAGGCAACTACGAGGCAGCCATCAAGTCGTACGAGCGCGCGTTCGAGCTGGCCTCGAGCGGCGCCCTGTTGTTCAACATCGCGAGAATTTACGACACCAGGCTCGGCGATTTGAAGCAGGCCGAAAGCTACTATCAGCGCTGCCTGGACAACCCCGGTACGGAGCCAGATCTCGTCCGTCGCGCGAACGAACGGCTCCAAGCCCTACGCGATGCCCGAAAGAGCGAGACGGAAGCCACTCCCAAACCGCACGGGGAAGGTGTCCAGCGCGATGCGACAACCAAGGCGGACAAGACCGCAAGCCCGCCCCGAACCGCTCGCCCCTCCCAGGCCCTTGCCGTCCCTTCGACCCGTGTCGACGACACGACGGGAAGCGGGCTGACCACAGCGGGAGTCGTCGTGGGCTCCCTCGGATTGGTCGGCCTGGGAGTCGGAGGCTACTTCGGACTCTCGGCAGCTTCGAAAAACAGCGATGCAGCCGACATGTGTCCCAATGACGTCTGCACTGATCCGAAAGGGATCGAGCTCACCGACGATGCCCGCTCTGCCGCTCGATGGTCCACGGGGTTCATGGTGGGAGGCGGGGCGCTCGTTGCCAGCGGCATTGCCTTGCTGATTGCAGGCTCGGGCACCTCCCGGGAGCGCCCCGAGAGTCATGCACTCCGGCTCACCCCGGCGGTGGGAGACGGAAGTGCCGGAATGCTCATGAAGGGAGCATGGTGATGGATCGATTCGAGCCAGTTTTCAGGCGGAATGCTGCCACCATGTCGATCCTCGTGGCTTCCATGGCCGCGCTGGTGTCGTGCGCCGATGTCATCGACATTCCCGAACGGACCTACGACGGCGAATCGGCGAAGGTCTCTGATGCCTGCGAAGAGGCGATCGGAGTGCGCATCGTCCGGCAGGCCGGCCCCTGGGGAGAGGCCTACTACGCTGGAATCCACGACTACCTTCGGGAGATTGAGGAACAAGGTGTGCTCGGAGCCAGCTGCGACCTCGACATCCAGACCCAGCAGGCGACAAGCAGAACCGAAGCCGGCCAGGCCTACGAGAAGTGGAGAACGGAAGACGCGTGGTCCAACGTGAATGTGGTATTCCCCTTCATGCCCGACCAGACGGACGAAGTCCTGTCCTATTCCGACCAGGACGAGCGTGTCGTCATCACGGGTTCCCCCCTCGCCCGATTCGCAACCCCGGTCAGCGTGAGCAAGTCGGTCAAGATTACAGAGGTCACGGCTGCGTTTCAGAGTGCCGAATTCTCGGTCCAGATTGACGCGCGGGCCATGCCCTACAGCTTCATTGCGACCCCCGACGTATCCACGCTCACCCGCCTCGCCGTCTACGATCTCCTGATCTTTGGGTCCCGCCGAATCGCTTTCTTCCACGGCAGTGAGGACCTGTACACGGACCGCGTGGTTGCGGGCAAGACGATGGCAGCGTCGATTTCATCGCCCATCGGACGGGATTTGGTGGTTCGGGACGCGGAGGACCCCGCGACGCTCAAGCAACAGGTCCTTTCGTACTTCCAGAAAGAGCTTGACTATAAGGACGTCAATCCGGGTTACGAGCCGGTCGACTGGGTGTTCTGTGCGACCTACGGCAACACCCTAACCATCGCGCAAGCGCTTGCTCAGTTGGAATCGGAGACGGGACACCACGTGGGGCTGGTGACGTACGGGGACGGTCTCGACGAGATGACGGCTTCGGCATGCGACAGCACTTGCGAAGGACGCGTTTTCGGCATCTTTGGGATCGACACCTTCGAGGGGACGTCGGCCGGCGCGGAGGAGGCGAGAGTCCTGCACGACAAGTGGCGAGCGCGAGACGCGGAGGCGGGAGCATCCTCCGACACGGCGTATCGCAGCATGTTTTACCTGCGTGGTGTGGCCGCCGCGACGCTCTGGCGTTTGGGCATGGAGGCGCTCGTCCGGGACGGCCGCATGCCGACGAGCCAGGCCTTGAAACAAAGCTTGGAAGCCCTCCAACAACGACCCATGCGAGACCTCACAGGTGACGTTTCCTTGAGCCCCGAAGATCATCGACCCAGCTCGAAGGGATGGGTCTACTACGTGACGAATGACAAAAAGCTCGCGTTCATGCCCCCGTCTCGATCCATTGCCATGGAAAATGACTGGTTGGGTTGGTAGCGGGCGTACTGTCAAACGCTTGCGAGCTTTGGCTGCCGTTCGCTTGCATGACGGGCGAGATCAGCAACCGTCCTGCGGCCCCCGTCGACCTCACGACTCGAACGAAACGAGCCGATTTTTTGACTCCTTCGCCCCGAATCTGCAGGGTGCAAGACGCAACCCCAGGTCACACCATGCCCGCACGTCCCGAACCCGCACTCGCTCACGACTCCCCCCTGCACCGCGCCGAGCGCATGACGCTCCTGCGTGAGCTCCTCGAAGAGCTCAATCGCAACGCCGTTCTGAACGTCACGCTCGAGCGCACCGCGCGCCAGCTGCACCACCTGTTCCGCGCCCACGCGGTCTCGATCTGGCTCCGTGAGGAGGGGAAAATGGCCTGCGCGGCGGCCGCCGGCGAGCCGCCTGCCAAGCGTCGCGTCGAGCTGGGCCGAGGCCCAGTCGGACTCTGCGCGGCCACACGTGCCCCCGTCTTCGCCGCTGGGGAGAGCACGCGCCTCGTGCGACCGCTGCTCTCCAGCTGCGACGACGCGATGGTGTTCCGGGTCGCCGTACCCCTGCTCGTCGACGGAAACGCGGAGGGCGTGGTGGCCGTGGAGTGCCGTGGAACCCCCTTGTGCGAGCCCGATGCCGAGGTCCTCCTCGCGCTGTCGGCCGGGATCGCGGGCGCCGTGCGGGCGGACGGGATCCGCCGCGAAAAGTACCACGAGAGCACCCCCAAGCGACGGGCTGGCGGAGGGACACGACGCGTCGTCCTTCGCGGCAAGACGGTCGTGCCCGGTCAGGCGCTCGGTCCGGTCGTGGCCCTGCGTCGCCTCTCGAGACACGCACACGTCGAGCACGGCACGTCCCGCTCCGTTCGGTCCGCCTTCGAAAGCGCCAAGCGTCTCGTCCGCGACCTCTCGGACCGCGCTCGAGACCTGGGGCTCACGCGAGAAGTCGGATTCCTCCCCGTGTTCGGCGCGATGCTCGAGGACACACGCTTCAGAGACGTGGTGGTCGAACGGGTCCTCCGCGGCGAGAGCATCCACGAGGCCATGGACAAGCTCGCGGAGGGTGCCCTGCGTGGGACCAATGGGGACCAGGACGCGCAGCAGCGAGCCTCGGACATCGAAGACCTGTTCGCGGCGCTGACCATGCTTGCCCAAGATGACCCCCGTGCGCGGCCTCCCCGCGCATCCATTCTCGTGGGCTCGACCCTCAGCCCGTACGACGTGCTCGTGTCCGCGCGGAGCAAGCCCGTGGGCGTGGTGCTTACGGAGAGGGAAGGGGGGGAACGCTCCCGCGCCCTGCTCCGCCTGCTCGACCGGCCCGCCCTTCAGGACGTCGGGGGCGTCACGCGCTGGGTGTCCGACGGCGACATCGCGCTGCTCGACGCCACCCGCGGCTACCTGCTGCTGAACCCGACGAGGGCGGAAGTGGCTGCCTTGCGGGACGCGAAGAAGGAAGGCAAGGCCGGCAACGAGGCCTGAGACTTCTCGGAGCCTGGTTGCGCCTTGCGCGCCACCCCGTCCGTGCCCTACACACCGGGCCATGGCAAGAGAGTCCCGGCCGCCTGGCTTCGACATGACGTACCGCCCCCACGGGCGGGAGTCGTTCGGGCCTCCCCTGCGCACGTGGATCCTGCCCCTCGTGTACCTGGCGCTTGCGCTCGCATTCGCCGGCGTGGTCGTGGCTGCGAACCTCCAGACGTCCGGCAACTGGCTCTTCCGCTACGTGGTGGAAGGGGACCAGCACCGGATTCTCGGCGCCCGAGCGCTCGCGCTGCTGGTCGTGCTGGGTGGGGTCGCGGCGATGCTCCGAACCGGTATGCGCGGCGTCGTCATCCACCCCGACGGGGTCGAGTTCCGGGACGTGGTCGGGTTCGCCTGGCCCAAGGTTCAGAACCTGAGCTGGGCGGAGATCGACGAGGTCGTGTTCGATACCGCGGCCGTGGGGTTGCGCACATGGGATGGAGGCCAGCTGTGGCTTCCGAACGTGCTCGACCATCGGGGATTGCGCCGGGCACTGGAGCGGGTGGCGGTGGCCAGAGGCATCCCCATGAACGGGGAGGGGATTCGACCCGTGGATGAGGTCGAAGCCGAGCTGGACGAAATGGGGGAGAGAAGCGGCTCGGAAGACTAGGCCCAATTCAAGCACTGTTCGAAGAACGTGCTTGGGTTTGGGGCTATCCGAGCTGA
>CAZAWR010000069.1:0-52077 GCA_964488865.1 uncultured Polyangiaceae bacterium
TCGGAGGGAGGGGCGCCTGGGAAGTGACTAACCAGGTGTCCCTACCCCTATCGGGCCCGGATACGTACCGTAGAGATGTCCGCGGCGTCACAAATCCGCATCCGTGGCGACTCGACATCGTCGAGTCAAGCTCTCAGCACGGCAAAGCCGTGCCAAGCTAGAAAAAAGCCCTTCGACGTCGGCGGAGTTGTCCCGACCCGGGCGTGACTCTGTTTCACGCGCACTGCCAACCTCCCCGAACCCTTCTGTGCTCTCTGCGCCTTCTGTGGTTTCTGGCAGGCTCAGGCTCGGCGCTTTGGGCGCGAGGGTGTCGAGGTCCCTACCTCGGCGGAGTTGTCCCGACCCGGGCGTGACTCTGTTTCACGCGCACTGCCAACCTCCCCGAACCCTTCTGTGCTCTCTGTGCTCTCTGCGCCTTCTGTGGTTTCTGGCCGATCCGGGCGTGACTCTGTTTCACGCGCGCTGCCAACCTCCGCGCCAACCCCGAACCCTTCTGTGCTCCCTGCGCCTTCTGCGGTTTCTGGCAGGCTCAGGCTCGACCGGAGTGGGCACCCACACCTCACGGCTCGATTGACAGCCAGCCGCACAGTTGCCTAGCTTCCCGCCGCCTATCGACCGTCGGCATGGCACGCCCTGCCGCCCCTTTTCCCCGCTCGGGTGAGCCTCATGAGTCTGAAGAGCATCGTATTCAATGGCGGAAAGCGCGTGATGGAGACAGGACCGGTCCTTCGCTGGATGAGCGACGATCGGGTCATGCGCGTCGCCGACGCGGTCCTGGATGCTCCGGGACGCGTTCGCGCGGCAGCAGGCAAGGCCGCCGAAGCCTGGCAAGTCCTCGTCCACGGCTATGACCTGCCCGAGATGGACCCGTCGATGATGGCCGACGATGCGATGGTGACGCACGCTGCGAAGCCCGCCAAAGCCAAGGCACCGAAGGCGATCGACGACGCGGACGGGGCGGTCGCCGAAGTCGGCGAAACCGCCGACGAGCAGAAGCTCGCGGACCAGATGGCAGCCCGCACGTCGATCGCGGGCCAAGCGGGGCGTGACGTCTTCCAGAAGTGCTTCGACTTCAAGGCCGCGGACAACGCTCGCAAGATGGGCGTGTACCCGTACTTCCGGCCCTGGGACTTCAACGACGGTCCCGAGGCGGTGCTCGAGGGGCGTCGCGTGCTCATGCTCGGGTCCAACAACTACCTCGGGCTCACCACGCATCCGAAGGTTCGTGAAGCGGCGATCGAGGCGATCCGCAAGTACGGCACGAGCATGACGGGCTCTCGTCTCGTCAACGGGTCGATGAAGCTCCACAAGGAACTTGAGGAGAAGCTTGCGGCGTTCCACGGCAAGGAATCGGCCTTGGTGTTCACCACGGGCTATCAGGTGAACATCGCCACCCTCGCCGCCTTGCTGTCCAACAAGCACACGGTGGCCCTGATCGACCGCAGCGACCACGCCTCCATCTACGACGGCGTTCGTCTCGGCGTGGCCGTGGGCGCTCGCATGCTCCGCTACAAGCACAACGACGCCGAGTCCCTTGACCGTCAGCTCGAGAGCCTCGACGAGAACGCCGGCGCCTTCGTCATCACCGATGGCGTCTTCTCCGCCGAAGGGGAGATCGCGAACCTTCCCGAGTTGGTCAAGGTCGCCAAGAAGCACCGCGCGCGCATCATGGTGGACGACGCCCACGCGCTCGGCGTCATCGGCCCCATGGGCCGCGGCACGGCAGCCCACTTCGGCATCGAGCAGGACGTCGACCTCATCGGCGGCACCTTCTCCAAGTCCCTCGCCTCCATCGGCGGCTGGCTCGTCGGGGAGCGCAAGGTGCTCGACTACATCCAGCACTTCGCGTCGTCGTTCATGTTCGCCGCGAGCGCTGCGCCGCCCAACGTGGCCGCCGCCATGGCCGCCCTCGAGGTGATGCAAGAAGAGCCCTGGCGCATCGACGATCTTCGCAAGAACTTCACGTACATGCGCGAAGAGTTGACCAAGATGGGCTGGGACGTGGGCCACAGCCAGACCGCCGTCATTCCCCTCTACGTCCGCAAGGACCTTCGCACGATCATGATGTGGAAGGAATTGCTCGACAACTACGGCGTCTACACCAACCCCTTCATCAGCCCCGGCGTGCCGCCCAAGCAGGCGTGCCTTCGCACGAGCTACATGGCTACCCACACCAGGGAGCACCTCGACCGTGCCCTCGAGGCCCTCGAGGCCGTGGGCAAGAAGTTCGGCATCCTCGCGAAGTAGCTTGCTGTGTAGGATGAGCCTCTCGATCCCGATCGGACGTCGCGTTGCGCGCACCTTCGTGCCGGCGATCGCTGCCAGCGTGATCGTCGGATCGAGCCCGCTCGCCCGCGCCGACGACCCAGCCCCCGCTCGCGACGACCAGCCCGCCGACCCGGCCCCACGAACCCAACCTCGCCCCGTGCCCGACTACGATGGCCGCGGTCCCGACCCCGAGGGCGACGGCGCCCTGTGGGTCCCGCGCGTGCTCGCTTTCCCCTTCTACCTCCTCGCGGAGTACGTCGTCCGCCGCCCCATGGAATGGCTCGTGGTCACCGCCGAACGGGACGACTGGCCCACGGCGATCCTCGACTTCTTCACCTTCGATGCCTCTCATCAAATCGGTCTCGTCCCCACGGCCTTCTTCGACTTCGGCTTCAAGCCCAGTGTCGGCCTCTACTTCTTCGCCGACGACGTCTTCGTCGATGACAACGACCTTCGCGTGAACCTCGGGTTCTGGGGCACCGACTGGCTCAAGGTCGCGGCGCGTGACCGGGTGAATCTCGGGGAAGACCGGGCCGTCGAGATCGGCGGAAGCTGGCTGCGCCGGCCCGACTACCTGTTCCACGGTCTCGGTCCGCGAAGCCTGGAGAAACATGCCTCGCGCTACAGCGCAGACTCCTCCGAGGCGTTTCTCGCCTACGACGTCGGCCTCTGGCGCATGAGCTCCCTGATGGCCCAAGTGGGGTATCGTGATCGCGTGTTTCGCGAAGCTTCCTGCTGCGACGACCCATCGATTCAGCAGCGTGCGCTCCGCGGTCAGCTCGCCGTCCCTCCCGCTTTCGACGACGGCTACACCGCCGGGTATGCGCGCCTGGGCGCCGCGCTCGACACCAGGCTGCCGGACCCGCACCCCGGCCACGGTGTTCGCATCGAGGGGCATCTCGAGCAGGACACCGAGGTCGACCCTGACCGCGCTCCCGCACGTTGGGTGCGCTACGGAGGAAAAATAGGAGGCTTCGTCGACCTGACCGGTCACCGTCGTGTCCTCGGCCTCTGGCTGTCCGGATCGTTCGTGGACCCGCTGGGCGCAAGCGAGGTCGTGCCGTTCACCGAGCTGGCCACGCTCGGCGGCGAGCAGGACATGCGCGCCTTTCGCGAGGGGCGTCTGCTCGGACGAAGCGCCTTGGCCTCCACCCTCCAGTACGAGTGGCCCGTATGGGTGTGGCTCAGGGGAACTCTGCAGGTGGCCACCGGCAACGTCTTCGGAAACCAAATGGACGACTTCGATCCCCGCCTGCTCCGCCTCTCCTCCTCCCTAGGACTCCGATCCATCGGGTCCACGGATCACTATCTCGAGATCATGACGGGCGTGGGGACCGAGACGTACGAGGAAGGCTGGGACGTGACCTCGTTCCGATTGCTGGTCGGAGGCAACAGTGGCTTCTAGATCGTGCCTCGACGCTTGCGAGCGTACCTGGGACTTGCGCATGTCCCTCGGGTTGGCGGTCCTCGCCACGCTCCTGCTCGGCTGTGCGTCCGAGATTCGACGCTTCCCTCTCCGTGAGCCCATGTGGCGGGACACGGACCTGGACCCGGTCGCCATCCCTTGTCGCCCGCACCCGGAAAAGAAGGACGAGCAGGTCTGTCACCCGGAGCCCTACGAATCCTCCTTCGCCTGGGACGGTGCTGACAACCTGCTGTTCCGGCCCACGTCGGACTTCTTCGCCGTCGACCCGGGGGGCGAAGCGGTCAACGTCAACAGCCTCGACGAGGTCCCTGACTCCTCCTGGTTCGTCAACCGCATCGGTCGCCACCCCATGACCCTCCACGACCTGGTTCAGGGTCCATGTGAAGGCGGGGCTCAGCTCGACCCCGGCGCCCCGGATGGCTCCTGGGTCATCGACGAGGGCAAGGCCAACGGGGCGAACCTCGGCTTCCGTGTCGAGGACCCGTCGGGTCAGCGGTACATGTTGAAGACCGACGGAGACGAGCAACCCGAGCGCGCCTCTGCCGCGACCGCGATCTCCGCGAGGCTCTATCACGCAGCCGGCTGGCGCGCCCCCTGCGACTCCGTCGTGTACTTCCGGCCCTCGCTGCTGAAGCTCACCCCGGGGTTGACGGTCACGGACAACACGGGCACCACGCGCCCGCTGGACGAGGCCGAGCTTGGCCGTCTACTCGCCACCGCTCCGAAGCGAAACGGTCTGCTTCGCATGTCCGCGTCCCGTTGGCTGTCCGGTCGGGCCCTCGGACCTTTCCGCTATGAAGGCACGCGCAGGGACGACCCCAACGATGTGATCCCGCACCAGGACCGTCGGGACCTGCGAGCCGCCCGGCTCATCGCGGCCTGGGTCAATCACTTCGACGCGCGTGAGCAGAACTCGATGGACGTGTGGATGGCTCGCAACCAGGACGACTCGCGATCGTCGCCGGGGGTGGTGCTGCACTACTACCTCGACTTCGGGGACTGCCTTGGTAGCGAGTGGGAATGGGAAGGCATTTCGAAGCGCCTTGGGCATGCCTACTACCTGGACATCCCCTATCTGGTAGAGGACTTCTTCACGCTCGGCATCGTCGAGCGACCGTGGGATCGGGCCCGGCGTTCTCCCGAGGGAGACGTCTTCGGCTTCTTTTCCGCGACGAACTTCGACGCCGAGATGTGGAGGGAGGGGTACCCGAACCCGGCGTTCCGTCGCATGACCGAGAGAGACGGCGCGTGGGCAGCGCGCATTCTCGCGCGCTTCGCCCCCGAGCACATTGGCGCCATCGTGGACGCGGCGGACTTCACGAGCCCCGTGCACGCGCGTTTCATCAAGAAGGTCCTGATCGGTCGACAGCACCTTATCCTGCACCGCTACTTCTCCGTTGTGTCGCCGCTCGCTGACTTTCGCGTGGAAGGGGCAAGCCGCGTCTGCGGTGTGGACCTGGCGCGACGATCTCGCATCTTCCCCGACGACCGGTTCCGGTATCGCGCGAGCTTGCGCACGGGGAAGTCGCTGGCGCGCCAAGCGTCCCCCGCGGTGGAGCCCTCGAGCGACGGTTCCTTCTGCGTGCCGTTGCCGCATCATGCCGGGGACGGTGGGAGCGTCGACGAAGCACCCGATCGCTATGCGATACTGGACGTGGACAACGGGCAGGCCCAGGGGCCAGCTCGCCTCCACTTCTACGACCTCGGGCCGAAGCGCGGGTATCGCCTCGTGGGGCTGGAGCGTCCGTAGCGTCCGGGGCCGTAAGGGACGAGGCCTCTCTTCCTCCCGAGCAACCAAAGAACGCCCAGGAGCCGCAGAAGCGAAAGAGACATCTGTGCTCTCTCGTGCTCTCTGCGCCTTCTGGTTGCTCTTCAGCCCCGTCCCCGCCCCCGGCGCGAGCGTGCTACGATGGACCTCAGCTTTTCACGCCCGCAACCCACTCGAGGTGGACCATGCGCTCTTTCGTCATCCTGCCTGCAGGAATCGGAGTCATCTTCGCGCTTGTGTTCGGCTGCTCCGCCAACGAATCCGATTCCTCCCTCGCGGGCGGTGCGGGAGGGAAGGATGGCGGCGCGGGAACCGGCGGCGTCTCCGGACACGACAGCGGTGGCTCCGGAGGCACGTTCATCATCGACGCCAGCAGCGGCGACGGGACCGCCCCGTCCCTCGGCTGCAGCGCGGACCTGCAGAACGTCGTCGATGCCAACGGGACGATCATCGAGAGTTGCGCGCCTGCCCAAGGGTGCGCCGGCGGAAAGTGCGTCGCCCCTTGCGAAGCTGCCGCCGCGAGCAAGGGCAATGTGGGATGCGACTTCGTGGTGCCCACCCCGTCGTTCATGCCCCAGATCACCCAGCCCTGCTTCGCCGTCTTTCTAGCCAACAATTGGCCTGGGCCGATCCAGATTGCCGTCACGCGCGCCGGCCAGTCCTTTTCCGCTACGCAGTTCGCGCGCATCCCGAGCACGAACCCCAACCCAGCGACGTGGCAGACGGTCCCCGCGTCCGGCCTCCCGCAGGACCAGGTCGCGGTGCTCTTCATGTCCGCCGACCCGGGGTCTGTCAACGGGGGGGTGGCCCTGGCTTGCCCCGTTCCGTCCGCCATCGCCTCGGCCACCGCCGTACCAGGAACCGGGCGCGGACAGGCCTGGCACATCACCACCGACGCCCCCGTGAGCGCCTACGACATCCATCCCTACGGAGGAGCGGCTTCGTTCCTCCCGAGCGCAGAGATGCTCCTTCCCACCAGCGCGTGGGGTACGAATTACGTGGCTGTGGTCCCGAAGCTGGGAGACATGCTCAATCCCCCCTACGGTCCCGGACCCCAGTACGGAACGATCGTCGCCAGCGAGGATGGCACGACGGTCACCGTCCTCCCCAACGTGGCATTGCCCGCGGGCAATGGCGTGACGCCCGCCCCGGCCAACCAGGCCACCCAGTACACGCTGCAGAAACACGAGTTCGTCCAGTGGGAGCCCTCGGGCGAGATGACGGGGACCATCATCTCCGCGGACAAACCCGTCGCCTTCACCGGGGGCAATGGCTACTTGTGTCTCCGCGGGCAGACGTCGGCGGGGGGAGGGTGTGACTCCGGGCATCAGGCGATCCCGCCGGTTTCGGCGCTCGGCTATCGCTACGTGGGAATGCCGTTCACCACCCGCCGCGCCGACCTGCAACAGGAGTCGGTCCTCTATCGGATCGTGGGCGCCGTAAACGGTACGGCCTTGACGTATCAGCCCCCCGTCCCGGCAGCGCCCACGTCCCTCGGTGTGGGGCAGATGGTGGACTTCGAGGCAACCGGCCCGTTCGTGGTGGAGAGCCAGGACGAGGACCATCCCTTCTACCTGGGCCAGATGATGCCAGGGTGCTACGTGACCGGAGGCAGTCGCCCCGGGATCAACCCCGCATCCATGTCCGCGGAGTTCAACTGCCTTGGCGACGAGGAGTACGTCAACATGCTCCCGCCCGCGCAGTTCCTTTCCCGTTACGTGTTCTTCACCGACCCCACCTACGGCACGACGAACCTGGTCATCACGCGCGTCAAGACGCCCACCGGGTTCAAGGACGTGAGTCTCGGCTGTTCGGGTGTGGTGTCGGGATGGCAGCCCGTGGGCACCTCGGGAGAGTTCGAGATCGCGAATGTCGACCTTCTCCGCGCGACCCAGAGCGTCTCCGGCTGCACCAACGGGCCGCACTCCGCCCAGAGCGAGGGACCCTTCGGGCTGATGGTCTGGGGCCTGGATTCCTTCTCCTCCTACGCCTACCCCGCAGGTGGCAACGTGGCTCCGATCAACACCGTCGTCGTCCCGCCCGTGCCAAAGTAGATCCCATCGCCCTTCAGAGACGAAGTCTTGACGGCAGCGAGGCAGATGCGAACATCCCCAGGCCATGGCCACCCTGCGCCGTCGTCCGCTCGTGAGCGTGAGAATCCCCGGAGACCTCCGACCCGGGCGAAAGTTCATCGCCGAAGTCACGCTCGACGCGAGATCGGCCGTGCCCGTGGACTGGGTCGACACCGAGCTGGAGTGCAAGGAAGTGGTCACCTTCGGCTCGGGGAAGAGCACGATGCGCGTGCCGCACTCTCACCTTCGGCTCGTCGCGAGGCTAATGGACGCGGGAACGCTGCCCGTTGGCAAGAGCGTGCTGCGGTGCGAGTTCGCCCTCCCCCCGGAGCTCCCGCCCACGTATCGCGGTGCCCGCGTGGCGTGCGGCTACACCCTCTCCGTGCACGTGTCCATCCCGTGGTGGCTCGACCGCAAAGGTGAGTTCGACATCGTGGCCGGTCCTCCCAAGCACGACCCACCGGACGATTCCCCCGCGGTGTACGGCACCCATCCCCAGGGACCCAAGGGCAACGACCTCGCGCTCGAGTGCAGCCTCGACCGCCGGGTCATCGAGCCTGGTGGCGAAATCCGCGGCATGGTCGCGCTCACCAACCTTGCGTCGCACCGTGTCCAGCAGCTTTCCGTCGCCCTCGTGAGCCTCGAGACCATCCGTCGCGACGGGCGCCGCAAAGAGGTTCACGAGGCCGAGCGCTTCGTTCTACAGCAAGCCGTCCCCGAGGAAACCGCCGACGGAGAGCCCATTGCCTTTCGAATGCGCATCCCCGACAGCGTTTCACCAAGCTGGAGCTCGGCCAGTTTCCGGTGTTCGGGCTTGTGGGACCTGGATTGGTTTCTCGAGGTCGAGGCGCATGTGTCCTGGTCGCGCAACGCGAAGCTCACCATTCCTGTGACGCTGGTTCCCCGGGGCGTTGCCAAGGCGAAGACGCTGCGCGCCCCGCCCACCATCGGCTCGGAACGTGTCACGGCGCTGTGGAGCAAGGTCGCCCGCGAGGTGGGGTGGGAGCTCGATGGGGATGTCCTTCGCGGGGACGTGGGCGACGTGCGTGGGACGATTCGGCGGGACCACCGGGGCGGCGAGGGGATCGTGCTCCTCGCGGAGTTGCGGTATCCTTCGCTGCACTTGGGGCTCGACGGGGGCGAGAGGCGAGGGTTTCGACGGATTCTCGGGGGTGGGGTGAGCATCGGCAACCCCGCGTGGGAAGGGCGCCATTACCTCGCAGGACGTGAGTCGGCCCAGGTGCAGGCGCTCGCGGGTGCGGTGGGGGAAGCGCTCGCGCGGGTGAAATTGGTGGACATCGACGACGAGCATGCGGTGCTGCTTGCCCGCGAGGCCGGGCTGACCCTCGGACCGTTGCGGGACTTCGTGCACCGTGCGATCGAAGTCGCTCGCCTGATCGGCGTCGGGCGGGAGCGCATCCCTGCGCCTGCTTGCATGCGTGACGCGGTCAAGGCGTGGACTGGGCTGGCGAGGCGTTTGGACGGTGAACTCGAGCTGTCACGCATGGGGGTCGTGGGGCGCTTCGAGGGGGACTCGGTCGAGGTGGCTACCGCGTGGGGCGTGGACCCGGAGCCGACGGGGACGGTGCTGTGCTTGACCCTGGGGGACGTCCCCCGGGCGGAGCAGCAAGTGACGTGGGAAGCAGGTCAGTTCACCGCGGGGGGTCGAGAGGGACTGCCCGAACCCTGCCGCGACCTGCTGGAGCCTCTGCTGCGCGGTGCCCTGGCTTTTCAAGTGGCCGATCGTGAGCTTAGGCTGACGTTGCCGGCTCCCGCGACATCGATGGGGGCGCTTCTCGAGGCTCTCTCTTTGCTTCGCGCGTTCTCCCTGGGCTTGCGTGCGGGCCTGGGCCCTTACCGGTGATGATTAAAAGACTGTTGAAGTTCGCACTTTCAACTTTGACAAGACGTGCTAGATGCCCCTCCATGCGTGGCTACGTGACGATCCTCTGCGCGTGCGGTGCGGTGCTGGCGCTGTGCGCTTGTGGCAACTCGGACGATGAAACGGGGGCTTCTGCCGGCGGCGCGGGTGCTGCCGGCGCGGGTGGCTCGACGACCGGAGGCTCCGCGGGGACCGCTGGGTCCGGTGGGCTCGACGCTGCCCCCGGAGACGCCCAGGACGACGCGCTGCCCGATGCTGCCCGCGATGGTGAGCCCGACGCTCCTGCCGACGCGCTCCACACCCTCGAAGGCTACTTGCTGGGCGACTTCGACAACCGTGCCCAGTTCGACTCCGGTTTCGGTCAGCTCGTCGAACGGCACGTGTGCCCCATCCCCGGTCGCGAAGACTCGTCCGTTCTTTGGTTCTACGTCGAGCACGTGGAGGTGCTCGCCAATGGGGACCGAGACTCGTACTTCACCCGCGTCAACGAGATCAGGACCGTCGACGGGGTCATCGTCTCGAGAGCCTACAAGTTCGACACCGGCCACCCGCTGTACTCCAACGCCTTCGCGTACAACGGGCCGATCGACGGCTGCACGCAAGTGGCGGTGTTGGAGGCCATCACCGACGCCGACATCGTCTACCGGGACGGGTGCGATGTGACCTTCGAGCAGGACGGGGAGGTCTTCCATGCGACGACGGAGGAGGGGACGTGCACGTTCCCGGGGGGGTACATCACGACCGAGGCGGAGGTGACGGCGGACGGCATGGACGTGACGGACCACGCGTACCAGGGTGGCGGTGACCCGATCGGCGAGACGTTCGAGTTCAGGCGTGTAGAGGGGTGGGTGCCTCCCAGCTGATCGGCGCGGCCGCTCAAGGTGTTTGGGTTTCGCATGCCTCGAGCATCTCTCGCGCGGCATGGTTCGCGGGATCGATCGCGAGAGCCGCGCGAAACGACTCCGCGGCCTTGTGCCAGCGTTCCGCACGTACGTGTGCGAGTCCCAGGTTGAAGTGCGCCTCGAGGTAGTCAGGACGCAAGTGCACGGCTCGCTGCCAGCTGGCCGCCGCTCCGGCCTCATCGCCGAGGCGGGCGCGACGTCCCCCGATGGCGTAGTGCATCTCGGCTTCGTAGTTGACGTCGTCCACCGGCAAGGGCGCCGGCCAAATCGCGAAGCCCAACACGGAGGCGGCCGCGAGCGCTTCGCGCCACGCCTTCTTGCGGGATGTCCACAGACTGTGGGCGCCGAGCACGACCAGGACTGCGAGCATGGCCGCGAGCGCTGTGCGGTAGCGCCCCGTCACGAAGAAGAGCACCGGCATCGACGCGAGCGAGATCGTGGCCCACGCGACCAGGCTTGCGGAACGTTCTCGCCGGCGAAACGCTGCGACCAGCCCGGCGGCCGCCAGGGGCAGGATCAAGACATGAGGCAGTGCTGTCGTTCCGAAGCGAGCCAGCAGCACGGACAGGACCGGTGATTGCTCACGCACCACGTCCACGCTCTCGTTGCGAGGAATCTCCCGGGATCGAAGCAGCAGCCGCGCCTTCCACGCGAGCCCCGCGACGCAGTCGCCTGGATGGCCCGCGCACCACCGAACCGCCTTGCGAACGAAGTAACCGTCCTGGCCCGATGGACTCGATATGCCCGTGTCCGCCGGCTCGTTCACCATTCGCTCCCATCTCGCCCCCGGCCGCACCGCCATCAGCTCGTCCGATCGCGCCGCGTTTCCGATGTACAGGTTGATCCCACCGTTTGCCGAGATCAGGACCCATTCCCCCGATCGAGCGCGGTTCGCCACTGTCGCTACCGCCACCAACGCAAGACAGGCACCAAGCGCCGCCCACCCTCTCTGTCGGTTCTCGCGTCCCACGAACCACGCGAGCGGTCCCACGACGACGAGCGTCGTCGCGACCGCCAGCGCCCCGATTCCTGCCGCCACGCCACACCCGATCGCACGGCGCAAGGTCGGAGGCCGCGCCAGCGCAAGCCACACGGCGAGGGTCGATGCCGTCACCGCAAGGCTCGTGGGCAAGATCTCTCCGCTATAGAACACCAGCGTTCCGTGAAGGGCCACGATCACTCCGGCGCCTATGGCCCACCTCCGCTCGCCCACCACCCTCGCCGCGATCCGCACCGCCAGCACCGCCGTGACCCCGTCGAGCATCGACTGCATCAACCTCGGCCACACAAGGTCGTGACCGAGAACCGAGTAGAGCAAACCGAGCACCACCGGGTACAACGGAGGCTGCCAGAACGGGCCCGGGTCGAACCCTTCCCCCGAAGCCAGACGGCTCCCAAGGTAGTCGTAGTAGTCCCCGTCGATCAGTGGGTCCGCGAAAGAGGGGCCATCGGCGGTCGCGAAGTAGACCCATCGAAGCGCCACCGTGACGAGGAACACGGCGACGAGCGTTTTGCGGTCCGGTTCGCAGGACGTTTCAGCCGGTGAGGGCGCTTCGGGCTTCGTCGCACGGACTGGCTTCGCGGGTTGGGCCCTGCGTTTCGAACGGCTCACGGTCCCCATGATTCCATGGACCAGGAATGAAAGAGTGGGTTCCGTTCCGGTTGCATATGTGCAATATGGGCGAACTTTTCTGTCTCCAACTGTCCGAAATTCCTCGCCCTCGTTAGGGCACGTGCATTGCTCTTGCCCCCTATGCGGGTTCTTGAACCCCGCACCCCTAAAAAGACGACTTGAGCTACCAACGTTCCACTGCCCCGCCTCCTCCGTTCAGCGAACTCGACGCGCTGCTCTTGGACTACGTCATCGACGAAGCCCTGGCAGCAAGGCGTGTTCCGGAACGAGTAGAGCGACCGGGGCGGGAGCACTGGAGCTTCGAGCGCGCCGCCTCTCGGCAGAGCAGGACCGGCCGGTCGAGCGTTCCTTGGTTCGCGGCGACGTCGCGCAAGGGACGGACGGGCACGTAGGTCCGAGCGGTTCTTCGTCGTGGGTTGCGCGCGTGTGCTTCGCGGCGCCGGGTTAGAGGCACTCGAACGAGGCGGCGATGCTGAACCAACCCGCGTGGACGGGCACGGGGGTGGCGTTGGGTGCCGAGCCGGTGTGCCCCAGCTCGTGGCTGCAAGTTCCGCCCAAGAGCTCCACGGCGACCTCGACCGTGCCAGGGTCGACGTTGACGAAGAGGAACGCGCCGGAATCCGACGTTGTGGTGAGGGTCGTGTCCGGGGTCCCCGAGGGGCTCGTGTAGATCGGCCCCTCGCCGGAGAATGGGTCGATGGTGGCGGTTGCCCCTGCTGTGGCGAGGGCCAAGCCTACGACGTGACCCTTGGAGGGATCGTCGGTGAGGTTGACGCTGGCGAAAAGGTAGGAGGCGATGCTCTCGAGCACGGCGCCCGTGGTGATGTTCGTGCCGTTGGTGATGGCATCGGCGCCGATCGCGAGGGCATGTGTCCTGAAGTTGGGGGCGGTCCCGTAGGTCACCACGACGTCCTGGTTCGGTGGGACCTGGAGGGTGGCGACCCCTGCGGCGTCGGTGGTGGTGCAGTTCTCGGGCTGCGCTTCGTGGAGGCAAACGTCCATGTCGGCGATGGGGTCTTGCTGCACGAGGTCGTAGATGGTGACGCTCAGGGGAACCGTGTTGGATCCGCCCGCGCCTGCCTCGCCAGCGCTGCCTGCCTCGCCGGCGCTCGCCCCACTGCCTGCCACGCCAGCGCTTCCTCCGGTCCCGCCCGTGGCGCCGGTCCCGCCCGTGGCGCCGCCTGTCCCTCCAGTGCCACCCGTGCCTCCGATGCCCGACGTGCCACCGATCCCCGACGTGCCTCCGGTGCCACCCCCGCTGCCTCCCGACCCGGACGCACCCTCGTCGTCGTCCGAGCCGCATGCCAGTACCAAGGAAACCCCAAGTATCGAGACGCAAGCCATCAACAAGCGGCGCATGTCATCCCTCCTTCGACCGAATAATTCGCGCGATCGAGCAACGATACGGCAAGCGGGGGAACCGAACAAGCTTCGCCCTAAACTCGGGCGAATCGGGTCAGGCCCGGTGCTGTGCTGCGTGCCCGAAATCGCTACCGGGTGGAGTTCCGGGGCCGACGATGGACGGATGACAGACACAGTGCTTGATTTGGGGAGCGCGGCGAGGGGTCTTTTCGAAAGCCCCCTTAGAAGAACCTAGACCCAAAGCAGCGCGGAGCGCTTGATTTGGGTCTAGCGACACCTTGCCGTGCACCCTGGACCCGGCGGATACTGCCACCCTGGGGAACCCCGCATGAGCCAGACCATCGTTGTGCCCTTCGAGGGCCAGAGCTTGGGTATCGACCTGCCTCGTCACTGGGAGGTGGATGCGCACGTGAAGCCATCTCCGCTGCCCGGTGTGAAAGACGTGGGCGCCGCCCTGTCCGAAGCGATCTCCCATCCGATCGGCTGTGAGCCGTTGCGGGACCTTGGCGGAAAGAGGGTCCTGATCGTGGTCGACGACATCTCTCGCCCGACGCCCACCCACTTGTACTTCGCGTATCTCGTCGAACACTTGATCGAGCGTGGGGCGCGCCGTGAGGACCTGCGAATCCTCACGGCCCTCGGCATTCACCGTGCGATGACCCAGGACGAGCTGAACCGCAAGCTCGGAGCCGAAGCGATCGCGGGCATCGCGTGGAAGAACCATGACGCGCGCGACCCATCGAAGCTCGTGGCGCTCGGGCAAACGCGCCGTGGCACCGAGGTATCTCTGAACCGGGACCTGACCCAGGCGGACCTGATCTTGTGCGTCGGCGCGATCGAGCCCCACTTGCTCCTCGGGTTCGGAGGCGGGTTGAAAATGATCGTCCCGGGTCTCGCGGCGGAGCGCACGATCGCGCAGAACCACATGCAGGGCGTGACCCCGGATCGGTACAACTTCGTGGGACAGGACGTGAGCGACATGCGCCTCGATCTCGAGGAAGCGGCGCTCATGACGGGCAAGCCGTACTTTCTCGTCAACGCGATCCTGAACGACGGCTTGGAGGTGTGCCGGTTCGTGTGCGGGGACCCGATCGAGGCGCACCGAGCCGGGATCGAGGCGGTGAAGCGAATGAACGGACAGCGTATCCCGCGACGGGCGGACGTTGCGATCGTGGCGTCATCGCCGATGAACGCAGACCTGCGGCAAGGCATGAAGTGCATTGGCAACGTCGAGCAGAGTCTCGTGGACAACGGGCTGGTTCTCGCCTTTCTGGACTGCGAGAACGGGATCGGGGACCTCGTGGTGCCCCCGAAGGCGTTGCCCGTGCGCGTGCTCCGCAAGGTCTTGCGTGTGCTGGGGCGTCGGCGCGTGCTCTGGTTCATCGACAAGGTCAAGCGTGACGCGGGCGTGGAGGAACGGTTTCTGGCCCACTTCTCGATGCAAGTGGTGCGCAAGAACCAAATCTTCGTGTACTCGCGCAAGCTGCCCCCTGACACGGGCAAGCGCTTCGGGATCTTCCGGCAGTTCACGAACATCGACGAGATGATGACGGCGGCGCAGAGATACGCTCCGCGGCACGCGCGGGTGCTCGTGTACCCCCACGGCGGCGCGACCTACCCCATCGTTCCCTGACGGCTCGTCCCGCCATCAGAACGCAGAGTAAACGCAGGTCGTGCAGGTCAGCACGCCCGTGGCGAAGATCATGGCGATGCCGAGCACGATGCCGAACAAGACCCATGCCCAGACGCGTCGTTTCGGCGGTCCGGCGGGTTGGACAAGCATGGGGACACCCGAGGGGGCGAAGTATGGGGTCGGCAACGTCCCTTGCGAAACCTGGATGGATGCGGGGGTGGGCAAGCCTGGATGCGCCGTCGGAAACCTCATCTCCGAAGGCGCCGCGAGCTGACTGCGCGGGTTCGCGTCGGACTCCGCCGCCACCAACGCGTCCCAGAAGCCCCCCGCGTCCGCGAAACGCAACGTCGGATCGATGCTCAGGGCGCGCGCGAAGACGCGCTCCACCGGTTCAGGAACGCTCAGCCCCTTGGCACGCGGGGTCGGTCGTACCGAAGGGTTCAGCGTCGACTGCATCAAGCTGATCGCGTCGTCGCCCGCAACGGGGAGACGGTCCGTGAGCAACTCGACCACGACGAGCGCGAAGGAGTACACGTCGGACCAGGGTCCCGTGGGGCCGATGCGTGGGTCGAACTGCTCTGGCGCGGCGTATTGGGGCGTGAACGCCGAGAACCCTGCCTTGGTCAAGGCGTTGCGCAGGTCGTTGGGACCCTGTTCCATGGCCTTGGCGATCCCGAAGTCGAGGATCTTGATGGGCGGTATGGAGCCAGGGTCGCTGCCCACGACGAAGAGGTTGGCGGGCTTGATGTCCCGGTGGGCCACACGTCGATCGTGGGCGTAGGCAAGGGCCTGGGCCGGACGTTGCAACCAGCGCATCACCTCGGCCAAAGGTCTCCCCCGAAAACCCTGGGCGCGACGGACCTTCATCGCGTCCGCAAGGGATTCGCCGTCGAGCCACTCGAGGACGAAGTAGGGGGCCCACACCCCGGAAGGAGACAAGGTGTCGCCCACGGCGATGGACCGTACGATGCCGAGGGTCCCCTTCGAGAGCTGGAACAGGAGCTTGCCCTCCTCGCGGAACTTCGCGAGGAACGCGTCGCGCATGGCGGGCGAGAGGGTGCCGGGAATCTTGAGGCACTTGACGGCGACAGGTTCCTCGAAGCCCAGGTGGAAGGCACGATACACGACACCGAAGCCGCCCTCGCCGACCAGCGAGTCGATCCGGTAGGTCCCGTCGAGGACCTGTCCCACGAGCGACAGCGGGTCGGGGTGCCTCATTCGGGGACATTATGGGACCAGGGCGTGGTTCTTGCTCCCCCATTCATGACTTTGTTGTGGGGACCCCGAAGTGTTCGCTAGGCTCTGCGTCGATGAGCGACTCCGACAATCGACGGCAGGCGGATCGGGCGCCCATCGAGTTGCGGGTCGAGTACCGGCGGCTGAACATGTTCTTCGCGGACTACACGCGGAACATCTCGAAGGGTGGGACGTTCATCCGCACGGAGAAGCCCTTACCGATCGGTACGGAGTTTGTGTTCTCGCTCGTGGTGCCTGGGTTCGAGGAGCCGCTGACGCTGGTGGGCAAAGTGATCTGGTGCGTGTGCGAGACGGACGCCACCGAGGCCAACCCCGCGGGGATGGGGATCGAGTTCCAGTACCGGGACGACGGGGAGCGGGGCAGGATCGACGCGGTCGTTCGCAAGGTGATGGTCGAGGAGCTGGGGGCGAAGCTGGCTGGGAGACTGCTGGACGACGGCTGACGGCGGGGTGTCGGATCGGTTGGAGGCGACCACCGCAGGGCGCTGGCCGGACCATTCCAGGCAGATGACCCACGCCAGCGCGGAAATTGCAGCAATTTTGCCCATTTTCTTCGGGCCGTGGCACGGAGGGGACAGTGCAAGTCGCTTCTCGTCTCCGACGTCTGTCCGAGTTCGTCTCCCCTTGGCTGGCGGTGGCCGTGCCTGGGTTCGCGGCGTTGCATCGTGTGGCCTCGGACTCGGTCTGGCGTGACGACTTGCCCACTGTTCGAGGCTTGGGGCTCGCGGCCCTCGGGGGCTCGACGACGCTGACGACGGTGGCGATGCAGGCCGCGTCGCTCGTTCCTCTTGGTCCCTTGCCGTTTCGGTTGGCTCTGGTGTCCGCGTTTGCGCTGTCGCTCTGCGCGGGGCTGGTCTTTTTGCTCGCGCGCCGTGTTCTCGAGACGAACGTCCCTGGTTCGTTTCTGAACGCGCCGCTGGCCGCGATCGCGGCGCTGTCCGCCACGCTCGGGCCTGGCTTGCAGGGCGAGGCGACGGTGGCGGGGGGAGCCACGGTGCCCCTGGCAGCCGGCCTTGCCGTGCTGTGGGTGGTCACCCACCCCGACTGGTCCCGAGAGCGTCGACACCTGATCGCGGCCGTGCTGCTCGGAGCGCTGCTGTCGGAGAGCCCCCTGGCCGCCGCGGTGGTGGCCGCTGCGGTGGTCGTGTCCACGGTTCTCCGCAAGGATTGGCCGCGAAGCCGGCGGGAGTTGATCCCTCTGGGCGTGATGATCGTCGTGGCCGGCGTGATGACGATGCCTGCCCTGCTGCGCCCTTCTTCCCCCCATGCGGTCCTCAACTTCGGTCACAGCCTCTCGATGTTCGACCTCGCCGCTGTCGACTCCCTCGCCCAACCCACCACCGGGCTCGCCGCCTGGAAAGCAGAAGTGGGGGCCGTGACCCTCGTGGTGGCCGTGCTCGGTGGCGTGATGGCGATGATCCGCGCGCGAACGCGGTGGCTCATCGCGCCCTTGCTCGTCGTCGTCGTCGCGGACGTCGTGTTTCCCGCAAGCCATGGCGGTGTGCTCACCTCGGACCTGCTCACGCCTCTGCGAAGCTTCGCGATCGCTGCGGTGGCCGTGGCCGCCTGCATCGGGGTGCAGACCGTCGTGACCACCCTCTCGGACACGGGGCTGCCCATGGCCAAGGCCGCCGCCGTGCTCGTGATGCTGTTCGACCTCACCCTGGTGGCCGTCACCGCCGAGCGGGCCACCTTCTCCATCGACCGGACGAACATGCGCGGGGCGTCCGCCTACACAGACGACGCGCTGATTCGGCTCGACCCGAACGCCATGGTGCTCGCTCGCTCCCACGCGGTCGTGTGGCGTCTGCTCGCCTCGCAAATCGTCGGAGGATGCCGCCCGGACGTCGTTGTCGTTCCGTTGCCGCTCGTGGCAAGGGGGACCGTCGCCGCCAGCGTCCTCGCGCTGGAGCCGGGTGCGAGCATGTTGCTTCGCGACATGGCGCTCGAAGGTCACGCAGGCGAACACGCGGTCTCGCGGGTCTCGGACCGCAGACACCTGTACGTGGAGCTGGACCCGGCCTGGAAAGGCAGCATCGCCACGCACCTGAAGGCCGACGGCCTTTGGCTCTCGTTGGAGCCGCAACCGCTCGGTCGCTCCGACCGCAGGCTGTCCGCCGAGGAAGCGGGCAAGGTCGTCGAGCGGGTTGCCAAGGTCGCCGCGTCGAGCCAGCCGTCCGATGCGGCCACCCAGTCCGTCTTGCTCACCGTGGTGCGCCAGCAGGCGGTGGCGGCAGCGTTGGCGAAAGACCGCCAGGCCACCCATGACCTACTCATGAAGATGGCCGCCGTCGCGCCCAACGACTGGTTCGTGCGGACGCTGAAACAAAGGTTGGAACACGCCGCGGGCGCGAAGATCGACGTGTCCGGCCTGGTTCGCTGAGAGCCGAGAGTCGAGGCGTCGCGGGATGCTATCCTGCGGGCGTGGGTCCCCCCATCTCCAGGTTCGAGTCGCTGCGAAGGGTGCGGCGCATCGCCCCTCTCGCGATGGCGGTCGCGATGCGAACGGGCCTATGGCCCCACCTAGGCCCGGGCGGGCTGCGCGTGTTGGCGCTGGGGTTGGCCCAAGGGCGGACGAACCCCTCGCTGCTCTATCGGTTCCAGGCGGCCGTTCAACCGGACAAGGTGGCCGTCCGGTGGCGGGGCCGTGAGGTCACGTTCGGGCATCTCGACGAGCAGATCGACGGGATCGGGCGGGGGCTTCGTGCGAGAGGGTTGGGACGCGGAGCTCGGGCGGTGATCATGCTGGAGAACTGTCCGGAAATGATCGCCCTGCAGGCGGCCATGAGCCGCATGGGCGCGGCGGGTGTGACCATCTCCTATCGCTCCACCGTCGCGGAGCTCACCTACTTGGTCAACCACAGCGGCGCGGACGCAATGTTCTTCAGTGCTGCCACGGCGAGCGTGGTGCGCGAAGCGCTGCCGTCGTTCGATCGACTCCGCGCGGATCGGCTGTTCTGTGTGGGGGACGAGGTGGACGGCTTCGCGGGATACGAGGACTTGCTGCGTGAGCCGGGGCGCGCGGCGCAGGAGGAAGGAGATGACGCAGCGGTCATCATCTACACTTCGGGCACGACGGGGAAGCCGAAGGGGGCCGTTCGCAAGTTCCCGCGCGATGCCATGGAAGGGACGCTCCAGATCATCGCCTCCTCGCCGCTGCGCACGGACGACGTCCATCTCGCGGTGCTGCCGTTCTACCACTCCACGGCGTACGCGTTCACGAGCTTCAGCCACGTGGTGGGGGCGACGGTGGTGATTCTGGACCACTTCGATCCCGAGGCGTTTCTCTCCGCGGTTCAGGAGCACAGGGTGACGCAGGCGGCGCTCGTGCCGACGTTGTTGCACCGGGTGATGCAACTCGGTGCGGAGCGCATCTGGCGTTACGACACAGGCACGCTGCGTGCGATCCTGCTTGCCGGCGCGCCTCTGGGTGCCGAGCTGGCACGGTCAGCGATGGACGTGTTCGGGGACGTTCTATACAACTACTACGGTGCGACGGAGACGGGCTTGAACACGGTGGCCGGGCCGCACGACTTGCGAGCGTCGCCGGGCACCATCGGAAGGCTCATTCCGGGCACGGACCTCCGGCTTCTGAACGACGAAGGGCGGGAGGTTCGCGACGGTGAGGTGGGGGAGTTGTTCGTGCGAGGGCCCCTGATGGTGGAGGGGTACCATGATGACGAGGTGTCCACGCGCGCGTCCCAGCGGGATGGGTACTTCTCGGTGGGGGACCTGGGCTGGGTCGATGGTCGTGGGTGCTATCACCTGGCGGGACGCAAGCGCGACATGATCATTTCGGGGGGGGTGAACGTGTACCCGGCGGAGGTGGAGCGGGTCATCGACGCGCACCCGGGTGTATCGGAATCGGCGGTGATCGGGCTTCCGGACGACGAGTGGGGCGAGCGGGTGTGTGCGGTGGTCGTGCCACGGAACGCGGCGGACAAGGACCTGCGGGCGTCGCTCGAAGGCCATTGCCGGCAGCACCTTTCGGGTCCGAAGCGGCCTCGCCAGATCGAGCTCACGGACGTCTTGCCACGCAACCCGACGGGCAAGGTGTTGAAGCGCGAGCTCGTGCGACAGCTGACACCGGCTTCCGGGCCAAGGAAGGAGATGTGATGGTGCTTGATCAGGTCTCGTTCTTCACACGTGCGGCCGTTTGCAGTCGGCTGCGGAGCTTGGGGGCGTAGTCGGGCTTGTTCTCTTGTCGCGAGCGTCCGATGGCCAGGGCCTCGTCCGGGACGTCCTGCGTCACGGTCGTGCCGGTCGCCACGTAGGCGTCACGTCCCACCTCGACAGGGGCCACGAGCTTGGAGTTGCAGCCGATGAACGCGCCAGAACCGATGCGGGTGCGGTGCTTCTGGTAGCCATCGTCGTTGCAGAAGATCGTTCCCGCTCCGATCGTCGCGCCTTCCCCGATCTCCGCGTCGCCGAGGTAGGCGAGGTGATTGGCCTTCGCCCGCGGGTGCAGAACCGTCTTCTTGGTCTCCACGAAGTTGCCGACCTGTGCGTGCGCACCGATCAAGCTCTCGGTGCCGACGTGCGCAAAGGGGCCGACCTTGGCGCCCGCTTCGATCCTCGAACAGGTGACCACGGTATAGGGGCGGAGCCATGCGCCCTCCCCCACGTAGGCGTCATCGACCACACAACCGACGTCGACGACGGCTCCGGCCGCGATGGTCGTGGTGCCTCGCAAGGTCACGCCGTTCTCGACGGTGGCATCGGGCGCCACCTTGACGGTGTCGTGGATGACCGCGCCGTCGCGAACGGTGACGCCGGAGCGCCGCAGGCGTTCGACGATCCGTGCTTGCATCACGGTTTCGGTGGCAGCGAGCTGAGCTCGGTCGTTCACGCCGACGAGGGAACGAGCATCCGCGGACACGTCGACGGTCCCGCCGGTTTGTGCGGCGAGGGCAACGATGTCGGTCAAGTAGAACTCGCCCTGGGCGTTGTTGGCGTCGATCTTGGTCAGGGCTTCGCGCAGGAACTCGATGCGCGCGCAGTAGACCCCGGGATTGACCTCACGGATGGCGCGCTGCGCGTCGTTCTCGAGGTCTTTGTGTTCGCGGATTTCACGGATGCGTCCGTCCTGGTCGCGCAGGATGCGTCCATAACCGGTGGGGTCGTCGACGGTGCAGGTGAGCATGGCGACGGGGGCATCAGGGTGGCTATCGAGCGCTCGTACGAGCGCGCGCAGGTCGTCGGCGGCGAGCAAGGGGGTGTCGCCGCAGAGGATGAGGACACGATTGGCGCGCTGGGGCAGGACGGGAAGAGCCTGGGCGGCAGCGTGACCGGTGCCGCTTTGTTCGTGTTGGATGGCAACGAGGACGCGGTCTCCGAAGGCGCGAGCGAGGTAGGGCATCACCTGCTCTCGCTCGTGGCCCACGACCACGACGGCGCGGTGGGCGCCCGCGGCCAGCGCTGCGGTGATGGGGTAATAGACGAGGGGTCTGCCCGTCACGGGGTGCATGACTTTGGGCAGGGAGCTCTTCATGCGCTTCCCGTGACCCGCCGCCAAAACGATTCCATAGAGCTCGGACATGCCTCCGGCACTAGTCAGGGCGCCACGCGGGCGCAAGAATGGCGGGGACCATCGTGGGCGGGAACGTGTTTGGTGGCCGCGGGACGCTTCGCGGCGAGCATCTTCGAGCGCCCGAACAATTCCATCTCCCGGACATCGTGGAAATTGCTACACTTGTGAATCGGCATACCGGTGAAAGGGTTGAACGCGTGAGAAGCTTGTCGCGCCCGTTCGGATTGGTCTGGGTGCCCGCGATCTGTGCGGCATCTTGTGCCGGGAACTTCGACACGACACGGGTGGAGCGGCCGTTCGAACATCAAGCCTCGCTCGGCCAGGAAGTGTTCGGCGTCCTGTGTGATCGCGTGGGCGCCAGCGTGCTCGCCGAGGACCTCGAAGGCCGCTCCTATCACAACCTCTGTCACCCGGACGAGAGCGGCAAGTATGACGACAAGGTCGACTCCTTCCGCCTCCCTCCCGTCGCAGGCTCCGCCGCCCTGACCCGCAACCTCGCCGTCGCCAAGCTCGAAAGGATGGCTGACCGACGCCAGGACATCATCCGAGCGGTCGACGTGATCGCGCCTGACGTGGAGATCGAGGATCCCTACCCGGCCAAGGGGTCCACGGGGACGCCGCGGGTGAGGCTGCACACGGCGCTGGCTGAGCTGCTCGAGCGCCTCAACCCGCTGTATGACTCGAACCCGCTCGAGGCGGTGGGCGGGACCCCAGGACCGCTGTTTCCCGCCACCACCCAGGCTCTCGCGCGCGTGTTCGATGCGATGGCACGCAATGACGACGCCCAGGGCGCGCTCGCGTACATCGGCGGGCGTAAGGGATACCGCCCTGCCGCGGCCGCGCTCGGCGTGATCCAACCCGTGCTCTCCTACCCCCACCTGCGAACGCTCTCCCAGCAGTCCGTGCGCATGCTCAGTCCCGGTGGACCCGCGCGCGAACAGTTCATGCAACTGCTCAACGTGGTTCATGAGGAGATGCGCAGCTCGCGGCCCGCGCTACCGCTGGGGGCGTTGACGGTCCAGGACCCTGACGGCATCGCCCAGCCCAACCGCCCCAGGGACAACCTCGAGGTCCTGCAACACGTGCTGCTCGCCACGGACCCCAAGTTCGGTGCTGCTTCGCAGCCGGGCTTGATCGTGCTGCGCGACTTCCGCGGCTTTGCCCTCGTGCATGGCAACACGCCCGGCATCGTGGGCTCGGTGTCCGATCCCTTCGCCGATGCCGACAGCGATGGCCTCGCGGATGTCGACGACTTCGGCCGGTTCATCGGGCTTCAGGGGCATCCGGTGGCGGTCGACGCGCCGTTTTTCGTCCCCGGGGAGCCGCGGATTCGGCCTGCAGATTCTCTCGGACGTGCGGTGCTCGACAACGGTGGCCCGGCCTACCAGTACATCGATACCACCCAGACCCTCGTCTCCTCTCTCATGCGGGACGTCGGCGCGTTGGTCGACCCCGACGTGACGAACGAGCGCGAGACGCTGATGTACGCTCTGGCTGGGGTGCAAGTGCTGCTGGGTGACCGCGTGAAGGGGCAGACGTACACGTATGGCGAAGGGGAGGATCGGCGGACGATCGAGTTCACCGGCTTCGACCCGGACACCTCCCCTCTCGTGGACCTCGTACATGCCATGGGACAGATCCTGGCCGACCCGCAGAGCGACGATTTCCTTGTGCAGATGATCGATCTGTTCGAGAACCACGAGAACGTGATGGCGCGGGTCGTGGGCACGGCGCTGGAGCTCAAGCGTATCGCGGACGAGCACCCGGAGGCGGGCCTGGACCGCGATTCGTTCTTCTGGGACCACTTCGCCTCGGTGATGGGGGACGTGGTGGCGGCGGGGCTGCGGGACGACGACCCGGACGCCCAGGGGTTGCTCGAGGACCTGCTCTTGTCACTCACGAACGAGGACACCTTGGCTCTGTCGAGCGTGTACTCGAAGTTCATGACCTACCGGGATCTGCTGAACTACAACCAGCACGACATCAACGGCGGCGCCTGGAACTACACCACGAGCAGCCCGAGCGCTCCGACGACGCCGGTGGACAGAACCAAGCCCGAGTCCGGGGACAACATGAGCATGTTCCATCGGAGCATGCAGATCGTGTTCGATTCCACCCGCACCACGGCGTGCAACAAGGCTGGGGCGAAGGTGTACCTGGACGCCGAGGTCCTGGGGATGTTCGGTATGAACCTCGTGTATCCGGACGACGGCATCTTCTCGGTCCTGTGTCCGGGAACCAAGAAGGATCCGCTCGACTGGTGCGACGTCTACCGCATCGAGGACCTCACGCAGTTCTATCTGCAGAGCCTCATCGAGGACGACCCGAAGCTGCCCGCGTCTGCGAACAAGGGCAAGGCGCGCCTGGTCATCAAGGACGCCTGCATGGCGGGGCTCGACTGGGCGACGGACATGGATGACGCGTTCGAGCGTTCGAGCGGGATCACGGGGTTGACGACACGTCCGACCCATCATGCGCTCAATCGTCTCGTGTTCTTCGGCGCCGACGCATCGAGCCTGTCGATGCCGGACCTCGATCCGATGCGGCACGACGAAGGGCTCCTGAACCAGAAGGTCAATCGTTTCATCTCGGGCTTGCAGGAGCCCATGGGGTCGCCTCAGTGCGCGAAGAACGCGGCGGGCGTGAACCTGTGCACGTCAGCGGACGCGACCCTTCGCGTGCGCAACCCCGGAACGTTGTTGCTGTGGGAGCAGTTCGGCTTCGCCGAGGCGAACCGTCCCGTGCTCTACGCCTTCTACAAGCACGACCGGGAGGGCCTGTTCGCGGACCTGATCGACGTGATGTACTTCCACATGCCTGCGAACGATCACGGGCCCGAGTGCTCCAAGACGGGCAGTTGGGATCGTGACGCGGCGAGCTTCAACCCGCGATACTGCTCCGAGAGCGGGGTCGTGAAGTACGAGCCTTTGATGGTGAAGCAGCTTGGTACGGACCTGCTGCCCGCGGTTCATGCGCTGCTCCAGGTGGTGGCCGCGCAGCGAATCGACAGCAAGCGCTACCGCAAGGCCCTCGGGCAGGGGAGTGCACAGCGAAGGGGCACGGAGGTCATGGCCGCCATGACCCGGTTGCTGTTCGACCCGGACCTCGCTGCCCAGCGCAAGATCGCCTACCGCGACGGCGACAAGGCCGCGGTGTGGAACGACGGCGTGACGAAGATGCCGCAGACGACGCCGTTCACCATGCTGGCGGAAGCGATCAACGGGATGGACGATCGGTTCGCGTCGGCGAAGGACTTCGAGGAAGCCGACCGGGCGGATCGGAAGGCGCAGTGGAGGAAGGCGAGGTCGCAGCTGGTCGATCGGTTCCTCGCGGTGGATGGTCAGGGAGCGAACGCACGTTTCCGGAACCCAGCCATCCCCAAGGCCATCGTGATGACGCTGCGCACCTTGCGCGAGCAGCTCAACGCCAACTGCCCGGACCGCGAGAAGGGCGTGGAGTGCACCTGGGCCAAACACGACATGTCCCGCAAGGTCGCGGAGGTCGTCGCCGATCCCCTGTTTGCTGCGATCTTCGACCTCGTCGACGAGCTTCGCAAGGACCCTAGCCGCGTCGAGCTCGAGCGCTTGGCGCAGTACCTGCTCGAGGTGGTCGAGGACGACGAGACGATGCGCAAGGTACTTGCGTCCGCCGTGGACCTGATTCTCGTGCTGCGCGACGGCCAGACCTTGCCTCCCTTGTTCAACGTGCTGTCTTCCCTGTCCACGCCGGAGGACGACCTGTCCGCGGCGGGGAGCGCCGACATCACCTTGCAGCTGCTCAACGTGCTGTCCCGCGACCCCGATGGCACGGTGGGCCCCGATGACCCTCTCGTGTTCGATCGGTACCGCGTGCTCGACCACGTGCTGGCGAATCTGGTCAAGCCCATCGACCCGTCGGCGCCTTCGGAGACAGCGCTGGAGGTGCTGGTGGACGTGGCTGCCGACATTCACCGCCAGGACAGCGCGAGCGACGAGCCGTTGACGGCCGAGGACTTCCGCATGATCGCGGAAGTCGTTCATGACTTTCTCACCAACGAAACGCGCGGAGTGGAGCAGTTGTACGAAGTCGTGCGAGGGGCGAAAGGCTATTGATGGGCAAGCGGGTAGGGCGGCGGGCGCGCGTTGGGTGCGTCTTGGTGGGGGCCATGCTGACGACGGTGGCGAGCTCGACGGCGCATGCCGGCGGGCTGTACTTCACCGACCGCGGGGTACGCCCGCTCGGGCGTGGTGGGGCTTTCGTGGCCGGGGCGGACGACCTGGGGGCGATCTTCTACAACCCCGCGGGCATCGTGCACGCGAGCCGGCAGGCCCTGGCGGACGTCGGCTTCGTGCTCTTGCACTCGGAGTACACGAGGGTGTCTCGGGTCTGGCAAGTGGACCCCAACACTGGTGAGCCCACGGGGCAGTCCTGGGACCGCACCTTCCCGGCGGCGGAAGGATCGTCACAAATTCTTCCGGTCCCCACGCTCGCGCTGAGCTACGACTTCGGGATCGAAGGGGCGGCCTTCGCCCTCGGCATGTGGGCTCCCTACGCCGCCGGGGCTCGCTACGAAGCCAAGGTTGCAGGAGACCCGAACCCCGGACGCTACATGCTCCTGAACCTCGACGGCTCTGCGCTGGCGGTCCCTGGCGTTTGGGGGGCCTACAAGATCACCCCGACCTTGTCCGTCGGGGCTGGCTTCGAGATGCTCGTGGGGCAGTACCGCTCCGAGTCCATGATGAATTCGTGCTTGCCCGACCGATGGATGTGCGCGCCGGAGGCCCCCGACTACGATGCGCTCACGAAGCTCGACGTGGGCCCCATCTTTGCCCCCAGCGCCAACGTCGGCGTGCTGTTCGACCCGCACCCGAACGTGCGCATCGGCCTCTCTTACCAGCTTCCCTTCCGAGTCGACGCGCCGGCCACCACGGAGGTTCGGGTCCCGAGCGCAGCTGTGTTTCAAGACGCTTACCAGCAGGGCGACCAGGCGCGGGTCCAGATGGACTTTCCCTGGATCGCAAGGGTCGGCGTCGAAGGAAGGTGGCCCCGGTTTCGGGGTGAGGTGGCCTACGTCTACGAGGCCTGGTCCATGCACGACGAGATCAAGATCACGCCCGAGGACATCGTGCTTCGCGACGTGCTCACGTTTCCGGCCGAGTACCGGATCACACCCCAGACGATCATGCGCAACTTCCAGGACACGTGGTCCATCCGCGTGGGGGGAGAGACCTGGCTCGAGCTGGGTTCGTACCAGATCGATCTGCGTGGCGGCGTCATGTACGAGAAGTCGGCAGTGCCGCGCGAGTACCTCTCCACGCTCACGATCGACCTGGACAAGATCGTGGTCGGGCTGGGCGGAAGCGTGCACGTGACGCCAACCTGGCGGATCGACTGGATGCTCGCTCGCACGTTCGCCACGCCGGTCGACGTCTCCCCGGACGAAGCAAAGTTCGAGATGCTGACGCCCGTGCGCGCCAACAAGCCCGACCCGGCCCTGCGCGACTACGTGAACGCCGGGCGGTACGAAGCGAATGCGACCTTGCTCGGCGTAGGGCTCGCCGTGAACTACCTGTAGCGAGCGCGACGCTGACCCGTCCGAGGCGAACCTAGACAGGTTCACACTGCGATTGACCATGCATGCCGTCGGACACGTGGCGCTCGCAGTCATCCGCGACTCAGTACTCCGCAACCTCGAGCCCGGGCAACGCCTTGCGTAGCGAATCCACTTGCAGGGACGAAACTGGCGCTCCCATCAACCGAATCTGCCGCAGACCCGACAGCGCGTCCAAAGGCGTCAAGTCCGACACCCCCGTTGCCCGAATGTTCAACTCCTGCAGCGACGTCAATCCCGCGAGCGGCGTCAGGTCCGACACTGGACTCTGCTCGAGCGACAACGTCCGAAGACTCTTCAACCCGGCCAGGGGCGAAAGATCGGATACGGGGCAACGGGCAAGCGTCAGCGCCTCCAGTGACGCGAGTGATGCGAGCGGTGTCCAATCCTGCACTCCCGTGACATCGTCCAAGGTCAACACGCGAAGCGTGCTCATTGTCATCAAAGCGGAGATAGCGCCACCACCCAGGTAAACGGCCTTCAGGTGCACCCCTTCAACCGGCTTGTCGGAACCAGCTTGGCTCTCGAACAGCCTCTGGACGTCATTCAGGTCGTCCAGCGTCGAGAAGGAAATGATTACGTTGCGCACGGTCGATGGACCTTCGTCCAGCACGTAAGAGAGGTCCGGGTAAGCTCGGCGGTTGGTCCGCTCGTTAGGTGACCCACGATAGCCAACGCCTACCCCCTGAGCCAGTTGACTGAGTATGACGGCCATGCAGCACCGCAGGTGGTCCAATTCCTTTTCCCCACGGCCGCTCACGTCCAATTGGAGGGTACTATCGCTGAGGGTGACTCCCGAGGCCTCGAAACGCACGGCTTCACCAATGGCGCTCCGAATACTGGCTGACTGCAACGCCCTCGTAAGCAACTCGCCGTCGTTGGTTCGTACCGCCACAGCGCTGTCGAACTCCGGATCGCCGGACGTCCATTCGAGGCCGTCGCTGTCGCTGAGGATGAGCCAATCGCCCCTACGCGCGAACTTCGCCTGAATGCCTGTGGATGACCTTATTGAGCCGCGGAGGCTTCGATTCTCGCCCCCGATGATTCCCTCCCTCGGGTAGTACCCCAGCGACACATCTTGGATGCGGATCCCGCTGCCGAACAGCCGTTCACGAAGGTCTCCGCGAAGGCACGCCGGACAGAGCTCGAGCCCGGCCACCCGCGTGGCCGACGAGCTCAAGGCGGCGCGACACAGGCCGCAACGAGCCCCTTCGGCCACGGTGACGTCCTCACCAAACGGCAGGGCTCGTTCGGCGCGGTCCCGGGCGACCCAGCGACGCAGGGCCCGCCAACCGAACCCCAATCCGATGACAACGACGGCACTTCCTACCAGAACGACGATGTCCTCCGGGTCCATTCGCTCCCCCGCATCTTCGATGCTCCGCAGAGCCCGCGCCAACTAGGACTGGGTTGGTCGACGTGATACCCGATTCAAAGCGAAATGTCAGGCACCCCATGTCGCCTTGGCAACTGCCATCCGCGTGGGGAGACCTCGATCGAGCCGTGTAGCGAGCGCGACGCTGACCCGTCCGAGGCGAACCTAGAACCGACCGCCGGCCGTGATGCCGCCCGCGCCAGCACCCGCCCACGGGCTCACGCGAACCCTCGCTGAGGTGTCTGGCTTTCCACCTGACAGAAGCAAGTAGGTTCCGACCCCCGCGGCAACCAGCCCGACGCCCATGCCGATGTCCCCGACGAGCGCCATCGTGCGAGCTGTGTCCGCATCCGAACCGTCGCCGGAGTCGGCGTTCTTGGCCTTGGCATATCCGTAGAGGCCGACACCCAAGCCGGTAGCGAAGACACCCGCGCCGCCCAAGGTCAGGATCATGGCCGTGGAATGGCTGGACTCCGGTGCGGTGTCGATGGACGAGGAGACCGTGGAGTTGGAGGAATCCTCCTCGACCCGCCCCTCGGATTCGCTCAACCGTACGAGGATCTCGATCGACTCGCCCTCTTTCAGGTCCACTTCCTTCACGAAGGGGGCGTAGCCCGGTACGCGAGCTTCCACCTTGCGGTGACCCGGGTCCGTGGGACGGTGCACACCGATTGCGGCTTCGGGGATCGGCGTGTTGTCGATCCTCACCTCCGCGCCCCGCGGGTTGCCAGGGATCACGACCTTGATCCGCCCGATGCGACGTTCCATGTCGCGGAGCATGTCACTCGCCGTGGGCACATAGCGGCGGGTGGTGCTGTCGTGGTCCGAGGCCACGAACTCCCGCAGGTTCTCCATGGCCTCGACGAGCTTGCCGAGTCGTTCCTGGACGACGGCGATGCTGTAGCGGGTCAGGGTGGACGGGCGCAGCGCCATGGACCGCTGGTAGGCGTCGAGGGAGGCTTCCCACTTCTCCTCGGCGGCGAGGCGGGCGCCGTCGCGAAACAGGTCCCGGGCGGTTGCGATGTCGACAGCGCTTGGAGCGGCGTCGCCGGCATGCACCACCGGTGCTGCTCCGAGCAAGAGGCAGAGGAAAGCAAGCGGACGAAGGAGACGACTCAAGGCATCCAACGAGTACCACCAGGTATGGGTTCCGATCCATCGGTTCCGCCCCAGAGTATGAATTCTCTTCCGGACCAGACGCCGATACCGAACTTGTGCTTGAGGGGTGGGTCCCAGGCTGCCGGGGCGGACCAGCGCGTTTCCACGGGCGCAATCGGGTCATAGAGGATGGAGTCGGGCTGGACGAAGTCGTTATCGGAGCCTCCCACGATCAGCATCTTGTCGCCCGTCCAGACGTTCCAGCCAGATCGGAACGGAACCCGACCTCGGGCTGACGGGGGACCCGACGTGCTCAGGGCGGTCCACGCCGGGATGGATGGGTCGAAAGCGGCCCCGTCGGCGAGTCCGACCCCCTCCGTGGCGAAGCCTCCCCAAACATACATCTTGGAACCGTCCCACGCGGCGAATGCATTCGAACGGCCGGAGGGCGGCACCGCCGCGCTGATGACCGACCACACGTCGTGGGCAGGGTTGTAGGAGCGCAGCAGGTTGTTCACCGCACCCCCGGCATTGTCCCGCCCCCCGAACACGTACAGTAGGGTGCCCGTCCAGGCGAATGCCAGCCGCTTGCCCTTGTCGGGAGACGAGGTCGTGGTCATGGCCTGCCAGGTGTCCTGAACGGGATCGTACAGCGCCCCGCTCCTCTCGTTTGCCTCGTCGAGCTTCTCCCCACCCCAGAGAAGCACCTTCTCTCCCGTCCACACCACAGTGGGCCACTTGCGCGGCAAAGGGGCGCCGGTCTCGCTGACGGCGCTCCACGAGTTGTCCTTCGAGCTCCAGATGGCCCCGCCTTGCACGAGGGTGTTGCTCGCGATGTCGACTCCCCCCCAGACGAAGACGTCGTCGCCCATCGCCACGCAGGACGGCTCCTCTCGCACGGCTGGGGCTCCGATCGCGCCGACGGTTCGCCAGGTGTCGGAAAGCGGATCGTAGGCGCCCCCGCTGTTGAGCAAGTCCCCCTGGTTTCCAACGCCGCCCCACACGAACAGCTCCGACCCCGTCCACACCGCGCATGCCCTGAGCCGCGGCTCCGGCGCTCCCGCCTCGCTCATCGACCGAAATCCGCCCGCGCAACCGCCGCTCACGCAAGCCCGGCCGGCTGGACAGACGTCGCCGCACGTGCCGCAGTTCTGCGCGTCCGTCATCAGGTCAGTGCACTTCCCCTGGCAGCAGTCGATGGGACAAGCCTGGCACCCCGTCGCGTCTCCTGCGTCTCCCGCGTCGCTTGCGTCGCTTGCGTCCGAGGCCTCGACCGGCACGTCCGCCTCGGCGTCTTCCGTCTCCGAAGGCGCATCGATCACGTCTGCGTCGACCGCATCCCCATCCGCCCCATCGACAGCGTCGGCGCCCGCATCCTCGGACCCGGGGGACGATTTTCCATCGAGCTCTCCGGCCACGAGGATCGAGCAGCCGGCAGGAAGAGGAGCCCCTGCGAGAAGGAGAGCAAGGACAAGTGCTCGGTGGCGCATCGCGTACCTCAGAAGTTGGGGTCCGTCGGGATCGGGGGAGCGTTGGTCGGCCGTGTTCGGGGCGGACGCTGTGTGCGGATCGCGGGCGCGGTGGCCGAGGGCACGGTGGACGCCGCAGGCGGGGTGGCCGAATCCACAGGGGCGATGGTCTCGGCAGGCCCAGGCATCGCGGTCGGCGGAGGCGTGGGCTCGGGGATCGGCTCGGGCGCTGCGAGCGGGGTCGGCTCGGGGGCGACAGTCTCGCCCGGCGTGGCGGGAATCCCCTGGATCATGACGACGATGAGCACGACCGCTGTGATCCCGACGGCAAGCCCGCCCAAGACCACGGCTGCGATTTGGAGGTGGCGTGAGGCCGCCTTGGGAAGCGTGGGGCTCGAGGTTCTGGTGTTGCCGTAGACAGGGGGAGCCTCCACGCGGGAGGGCGACGGGTCGTGATGAACGATCAACGGGTTGGTGAACATGCCGCTGTTCGGAGCTGTCATGTCGGCCATGGGAAGCTTGGCCGACGAGACCGCGGGAGCGGGTCCGGGCACGGGCGGAGGCACCTTGAGCAGGGTCGGCTCCGCATCCTCGCCGTCGTCCGTGGTGTCACCGCGCTGTGCGATCGCCGGGGGATGGGCAGGGAAATCCGCGGCGCTTTGCGGCATGCTGGCGAAGCGGACGCGGGGAATGTCCTCCACCCCGTGTTGATCGAGCCACCCTTCCAGGGCACGTCCCAGCTCCTCCATCGAAGGCCACCGCGCGCGACGGTGCTTGCTCAGCCCTCGTCCGATGATGCTCCACAACGCGGGGTCCCCCGCGGCGTAGTCGGTGATGGGTCGGGGGGTATCCTCGATGATGTGCCGCAGCAGACGGTTGTAGTTCTCGTCGTGGAAGGGAAGGTCCCCGGTGACGGCCTCGTAGAGCGTGATGCACAGGGCCCACACGTCCGTGGTGGCGTCGAGATCGTCTTCGCCGCGGGCCTGCTCGGGGGACAGGTACTCGGGGCTGCCCACGACGCGGCCTTCCATGGTGAGCTTCGGCGTGTGCTTGAGGGTCTGTACCTTGGCAATGCCGAAGTCCACGACCTTGGGGATCTCGTTGCCGACGTCGTCGACCGCGATGAAGACGTTGCCGGGCTTCATGTCGCGATGGACGATGCCCTTGGCGTGGCCTGCGGCGAGGGCGCTGGTGACGGGGAGCAGGAGCTTGACGGCATCGGCAGCGGCGAGGCGGCCGACGCGGGAGAGGCGTACGCTGAGGTCTTCGCCGCGCAGCAGCTCCATGACGATGTAGGGCTCGCCGGAGGCGACGTAGCCGAAGTCGAACACCTGGATGATGTTGGCGTGGCCGATCTGGGCGGCGGCGCGGGCTTCTCGTAGGAGGCGGGCCTCGGCGAGGTCGCTGCGGGTGTTGCTGTGCAGGACCTTGATGGCGACCTTGCGCTCGAGCACGAGGTTGGTCGCGACCCACACGGACCCCATGCCCCCCTCGGCGAGGAGGGAATCGAGGCGATACTTGTCCCCGATGACCGCCTGGGGTCGCAGGGTCTCTCGCGCTGGGGTGTTCTGGGCCTTCGTGCTCAACGCCGACCTTGGGATCGTGGATCTGTCCTCGTTCGCCAGCAAGGCGAAGCTCGTCGGATAGCCTATCACGTTCGCGCGCGAGCGTCTTTTTCCACGCGGTCAGGCACAGGTCGGGGACGGGTTCGGGGGCTACCAGGCGACCCGCATGATCTTGTTGTCGGAGGTGACCCAGAACACGCGGCCCTGGTACAACGTGATGTCCGTGGGGGAAGACTGCCCCTGCGCAATCTTCAAGGCACCCGTGCCATTGACCGCGGCGCGCCAAACGCCCCCGTCGCCGGTCGTCCAGTACACATGCGTGGCCGACGCCGCGACGGAGTTGGGCGAAACTTGCCCCGTGACGAGCGTCTTGGCCGACCCTCCCGCCTTCGGGATCTGGCGAACCGTGCCATCACCTTGGTTGACCCAGTAGAGGTATTGCCCCACGAGGTCCACGTCGCGTGGCTGGCTCTGTCCGCTCGCGAGGGTCTCCTCGGCGTAGGTCGTCTGGTGGATGCGCCGAACGGTCCCTCCCGACGGGCTGGCCCAGTACACATGGGTGTCATCGATCCGCAGTTCGTCCACGTCGTGTCCGACTTCCGCGAACTCGTCACCAACCGTTCCCGGCGTGGCCCTTCCGACTACTGCGCTGCCGATCCACCAGTACTCGCCGCCGTAAAAGCGAACCCCTCGTGGGTACGCCCCAGCACTTTCCTGTTCGAGTGTCGTCCCGGGCAACGAGCCTTGCACAAGCGAGACGGAGAAAACGGCCCCCGACGAGGTGCTCCTTGCGAAGTACACCTTGTCATTCGCAACCCACGGGTCCCTCGGCGAGGTCAGCTGTGGCGAGATTTTGGGCGGGTGAGCGCCTCCCAGCGTCTTCTTGTACAAGTAGTTGTCGGTGCCGAAGTAGTAGATGGGGGAGTCTTTGATCGGAAAGTCGAACGTGAATCCGGTCCCCGTCGCCTCTTGTGAGGGTGTGCAGAACCCGCCGGAGCAAGCCCCGCCACTTCCGCAGGAACGACCGCACGCGCCGCAGTTGCTCGAGTCGGTCAGCAGGTTCTTCTCGCACCCGTTGACGTGGCTGCCATCGCAGTTCGCGTACCCCGTGTTGCAGGCAATCAGGCAGGTGTTGTTGATGCACGACGGGGTGCCGTTGGCGGAGCCGCACACGACGTTGCAGTTGCCGCAGTGGTAGATGTTCTCGGTGACGTTCTGCTCGCAGCCGTTGCTGTAGATGCCGTCGCAGTCGGAGAACGGCATCTCGCATCCGTAGATGGCGCACTGGCTGTTCGAGCAGGTGCCGACTCCGTTCGGTGGCGCGCACTTGTTGGCACACGCGCCGCAGTGGTCCTTGTCGTTCGTCAGGGTGACCTCACACCCCGTGCTCACCACGTCGTCGCAATCTCCGTAGCCCGTCTTGCACGTGAACCCGCATTGCGAGGAGGTGCAGGCGGCGTTGGCGTTGGGACGGCTCGGACAAGCCTGGTTGCAAGCCCCGCAATGGGCCGGCGTCGTGGCGAGATTCACCTCGCAGCCGGTGGAAACGTTCGTGTCGCAGTCGCCCCGGTCGTCGTCGCAGGCCAGGTCGCAGCCCGCGGACGTGCACACCGCTACGGAGTTCGCCCCGCTCGGGCATGCGTTGCCGCAACCCAGGCAGTGATCAGGCCCCAGAAGGTCCGCTTCACACCCGTTCGCACCGACCTGATCGCAGTCGTCGAACCCCGCGGCGCAGGTCAGGTCGCACACGCCCCCCACACAGATGCCTATGCCGTTCGCCCCACTCGTGCAGGCGAGGCCGCAGCCCCCGCAATGCTCCAGGCTGGCAAGCAGCGAGGTCTCGCACCCGTTGGTGGTGTCCCCGTCGCAATTGCCCCAGCCGGAGGGGCAGCTCGGGTCGACTTCCGGGCCGGCGTCGGCATCCTCGGATGCATCCGGGAGGGCGTCCGGGGATCCGCCATCAGGGGAGGAGCCGTCGTCCGGCACGCTAGCGTCCAGGTCGGACCCGGCCGCGCCCGCAGTCCCACCCTCGGCCCCGGCCCCGGCCGCGCCACCCGTGCCGCCCGCGCCACCGGTCGCCTCGGCTTGCCCGCCGGAACCTCCTGTTCCAGGGCTGGGGGCGGTATCCTGAAAGTCATCTCCGCCACACGCCGTTGCCAAAAAGAAGACGGAAAGAATGATAGCTCGCGTTCGCATGTCGACCCTCTTGATGCACGTGATGGTGCGGAATTATCCGACCACCGACCTCAGTGGCGTACCCGGGGTGCCTACCATCAAGTCGGACAGTCACGCGATCCGGTTGCGCGAAATCGCGCCGCACAGCCGCATTTTTCTTACCGCAAGAATGGAATCGTCAGACGTACTGGCAACAATCCGCTCAGTACGGGCAGATTCCCGCATCCTTGTCCTCGATGCACGCGAGCCAGGCGTCGTACTCCGCGTGGCAATCGTTCACCACCAGCGTCAGCCTGCCCCCGTCCGGCTGGAAGCACTCCCCGCTCCCAGCCTCGCGCATGCACGCCGCGAACGCCTCGTACGGCTGGCTGCACACCGACGCCACGTAGTACTTGCAGATCTCCTCGCACCGCAGGTTCTTGTTGTACTCCTCGCACCCCGGGGCCCCATTCACCAGGCTCGCGCAGTAGTCCCGGCAAAACGTGGGGCTGCTTGCCCCCCCGGAGCCGAACACGCTGTTCGCATCGACGGTCTCCCTGTCGCTGCACCCGCAGAAGGTCATCCAAGCTGCCAACAGGACGAAGCGTACGGCGGACATCCGGCAAGATTAGCACGGGCGGGGAGCGATGCCGCCACCTGACGAACGACCTTGCCCCCTTGGGTGCCGACCTGCCCTCAGCCCCCTTTCTAACGGGCCGTCTTCAGGCTAGGTACTGGCCCGGTTCCCTTCACCCTCTTGCCAATACCCTTCCGGCCATGACCAACAAGACCGCCTCCGACATCCGACAAGCCTTCCTCGACTACTTCCGTCGCAACGGCCACGAGGTCGTCCCCTCGGCTTCGCTCATCCCGTCGAACGACCCCACCCTGATGTTCAACAACGCCGGGATGGTGCAGTTCAAGGACGTGTTCACGGGGCGCGACACCCGCCCCTACGTGCGTGCCGCCTCGAGCCAGAAGTGCATCCGCATCAGCGGCAAGCACAACGACCTGGAGAACGTGGGCCGCACGGCGCGCCACCACACCTTCTTCGAGATGCTCGGCAACTTCAGCTTCGGCGACTACTTCAAGGAGGAAGCCATCCTCTTCGCCTGGGAGCTTCTCACCAAGGATCTCGGCCTGCCCACGGACCGCCTCGCCATCACCGTCTTCGGTGGCGAGAACGGCATCGCCGCCGACGACGAGGCCCGTGCCATCTGGCGCAAGGTCACCGGCTTCGGTGACGACCGCATTCTCGGCATGGGCATGAAGGACAACTTCTGGCAGATGGGCGACACCGGCCCCTGCGGCCCTTGCTCCGAATTGCACTACTTCGTCGGCAACGACGTGGACCTCGGAAAATTCGGCCAGGACCCCTCCGACGACGGTCAGGGCTGGATGGAGATCTGGAACCTGGTGTTCATGCAGTTCGACCGCACGCTCGACGGTGGCCAGGCCACGCTCACCCCGCTGCCGGCGCCCTGCGTGGACACCGGCGCCGGGCTCGAGCGGCTCGCCGCCGTGATCCAGGGCGCCTCCTCCAACTACGATACCGACCTGCTGCTGCCTCTCGTCGAGAAGGCCGCCAGTATCTCCGGCAAGAAGTACTCCCGCACGCAGGCGGACGACGACACCTCCATGCGCGTCATCGCCGACCACGCGCGCACGGCTGCCTTTCTCGTCGCCGAGGGCATCCTGCCCGATCGCGACGGGCGCGCCTACGTGTTGCGACGGGTCATGCGTCGCGCCATCCGGCACGGGCACCGGTTGGGGATCGATCGTCCGTTCTTCCACGAGGTGGCGCTCGACGTCGTGGATCGGATGGGGGCGTATTATCCCGAGCTCGTCGAGCGGCGTGCCCTCATCGCGGACGTGATGGAGCAAGAGGAAGTCCGTTTCCGCAAGACGCTCGACAACGGCTTGCGCATGTTGGAGGACGAGTTTTCTCTGCTCAAGACCAAGGGGGAGCGAGCACTGTCTGGCGACACGGCGTTCAAGCTCTACGACACCTACGGGTTCCCGCTGGACCTGACCCAGGTGATCTGCGAGGAGCGCATGATCACGGTGGATCAGGCAGGCTACGACGCCGCCCTCGGGCAGGCCCAGGCGCGGAGCAAGGGCAGCGACGTGGGGGACAAGGCGTTGCCGAAGGCGTACTTCGAGGCGCTGGAAGCCGTACCCGGCAAGGCGGTTCGGTTCCTGGGCTATGAGACCGAGGTCCACGACGCGAGCCGCGTGCTCGCGATCATCGTCGACAACGCGCTGGTGGACGAAGCTCCTGTGGGTGCGACCGTCGAGGTCGTGGTGGACGTCACGCCGTTCTACGGAGAGTCTGGGGGACAGGTCGGAGACACGGGGCGCTTGCTGCGGGCCGGTGAGGTTGCCGCCACGGTGGTCGACACGCAGAAGCCGCTCGACGGGCTCTGGATCCACAAGGTGGAGGTGCTGGGTGCTCCGCTGCGGAAGGACGAGGTTCTCGCGGCGGAAGTCGATCACGAGGCGCGACAGGCCACGCGTCGGAACCATTCGGCAACGCACCTTCTTCACTACGCGCTTCGCACGGTGCTCGGGACCCATGCCGCGCAGAAGGGGTCGTTGGTGGGGCCGGACCGGCTTCGCTTCGACTTCACGCACGGCAAGGCGGTGACGGTCGAGGAGCTGCAGCGCATCGAGGATCTGGTCAACGCGAAGGTCCTGCGCAACGCGCCGGTGGAGACGCGCATCCTGCCCATCGACGAGGCGCGCAAGCTGGGCGCCATGGCGATCTTCGGGGACAAGTACGGTGACACCGTGCGCGTGCTCACGATCACGCAGGACTCCATCGAGCTGTGCGGAGGGACCCACGCGCGCGCGTCTGGCGACATCGGCCTGTTCAAGATCCTGAGCGAGGGCGGTATCGCGGCGGGGGTGCGTCGCATCGAGGGGGCGACGGGGTTCAACGCCGTGGCCTATGTGCGAGGACTCGAGGAGACGGTGCAGCGCGCGGCGAAGCTCGTGAAGGCGGACGGCGCCGATCTGCCGGACAAGGTGCTCAAGCTCACACAGCGCGAGAAGGAACTGGAGAAGGAGATCGCCGAGCTCAAGCGCAAGGTTTCGATGGGCGGCGGTGGTGTGGACGCGATGCTCCAGCAGGTGCAGGACGTGGCCGGGATGAAGGTCCTCGCGATTCGCTCCGACGTGGCCGACGGTGGCGCGATGCGGGAGATGGCCGAGAAGCTGCGCGACAAGCTCGGCGAGGCCGTGGTGGTGATCGGCGCGGCTGCGGGCCCCAAGGCGATGCTGGTGGCGACGGTCAGCAAGGGGCTCACGGACAAGGTCAAGGCGGGCGATGTGATCCGTCATGTGGCGAAGATGGTGGGCGGCTCGGGTGGCGGGCGTCCCGACATGGCGCAAGCCGGAGGCTCGGACCCGGCCAAGCTCGACGAGGCGCTGGCGGCCGTTGCTTCCGTGGTGGGTGATCTCGTGAAGTAAGTTGATCCGTCGAAGATCCGCTATCCTTGCAGGAATGTCCGCTCGCACAACTCTGGCCACTTCCAGCTTCGCTCTCCTGCTCACCTGCACGACCGCTGCCCGGAGCGCCGACACCTGGTCCACCCCGTACCCGGGCGTACGCCATCTGTATCGGACCACCTCGGCCCCGCTGCGCATCCACGCCCTCGTCGTCGACCTCTGCGCTCCGGGAGTCAGTCTACGCGCCACATCGAGCACCGAACGTAAGCGGACGGTCTCCTCCTTCGGCACCCTCGTGGGCGCGGAGGCCGCCATCAACGGCGACTTCTTCTCCTACTCGAGCTACGCCACCACGGGCCTGTCCATCGGCAACGGCGATCGATGGACGGACACCCAGGATAGCTCCTGGTCCGTCATGGCCGCCTTCGGCCAGCAGATGGCGGTCTTCTCCCCCGCCTCCGAGGTCGTCTCGTCTCCTCCCTCCTGGATGAACGACGTCGTCTCCGGGCACCCCGAGATCGTGCGGGACGGTGCGGCCATCACTTCCTACGATTGCACCGGTCACTTCTGCCAGCGGCACCCACGCACGGCCGCGGGGTTCTCTCGCAATCGTCGCACGCTCACCCTCGTGGTCGTGGACGGGCGCACCACGGTCAGCATCGGCGTGACGCTCGCCCAGCTTGCCAACCTGATGGTGGACCTTGGCGCTCACGACGCGCTCAACCTCGACGGCGGAGGGTCCACCACGATGTGGATCAAGAGTGACGGCGTCGTGAACGCGCCGTCCGACGGCTCCCAGCGCGTTGTGGCGAACCACCTCGCGATCCAGGCGGGGGGGGGCGGCATGCCCGGATCCTGTGCGGAGGACCCGGAAGAAGCCGTGTTCCTCGACCCTGCGTCCACCACGACGGACATCGATGGGGACGGGAACGCTGACGTGTGTGAGCGCGCCGCCGCTGGATTTCGCTGCCACCTCTCCGATGGGTCGTCGCTTGGGACGGGGATCGACGGTCCCGAGCTTTCGGATGCGACGGGCTGGAACGGGGCGGACAACTACGGAACCTTGCGGATGGGGGATGTGACCGGGGACGGGAGGGCTGACCTGTGTGCGCGCGCCAACGCGGGGATGCGCTGCTGGCCTTCAACGGGCGGCGGGTTCGGTGCGGCGATGACGGGGCCCGAATGGTCGGACGCGACCGGGTGGAACGACATCACGCACTACGGCAGCATCCGGTTGGTGGACGTCACGGGCGACGGTCTCGACGATCTTTGCGCGCGCGGTGCGGATGGCCTGGTGTGTCACGCGTCGACGGGCAGCGGGTTCGGCGGTGCGATGGCGGGACCCACGTGGACCGATGCGTCGGGGTGGGGAGGCATCGACCACCACGGGACGATCCGGTTCGGGGATCTCGACGCGGACGGCAAGGCGGACGTGTGTGCGCGGGCTGCGAAGGGGATCGTGTGTGCGCTCTCTACGGGCACGGGGTTCGGCGGTGCGTTCGATGGCCCGGCCTGGAGCGACGCGAACGGTTGGGACCAGATGCGGTACTGGAGCACGATCCGGATGGGCGACATCGACGGCGACGGGCGAATGGACCTGTGTGGTCGATCCGCGACGGGTGTGGTGTGTCATCGATCCGAGGGCGCGGGGTTCGGTCCCGCGATCACGGGTCCGGAGCTTTCGGACGCCTCCGGCTGGGCAGATCGGACGAACTACCTGACGATTCGGATGGCGGACGTGACCGGCGACGGCAAGGCGGACCTATGTGCGCGGGCCAACGCGGGCTTTCGTTGCTGGCCGTCGACGGGGCAGGGGTTCGACCCTTCGTTCGCTGGGCCTGCGTGGTCGGACGCGGAGGGGTGGTTCGAGCCCAAGTACTTTGCGACGCTGCGCATGGCCGATCTGAACGGGGATGGGCGTGCGGATGTGTGCGGCCGGGGGGCGGACAGGGTGCATTGCTACCTGTCGGACGGCGCGGGATTTCCCACGCACGTGGCGGGGCCGGCGCTTGCGGATTCGGTGGGGTGGGGGGCGATGGCCTACTGGTCCACGCTTCGGGTGGCGGGGCCGCGGCCTGCGACGGTTCAACCCGACGCTGGGGTGGAAGGGGGGGTGGACGCCAGCGTCGATGGAAGCGTGGATGGAAGCGTGGATGGAAGCGTGGATGGAAGCGCGGACGGCGGGAGTGAGGCGTTCTCAGATGTCTATCCCGATACGGATACTACGGATGGTGGCTCCGAAGCAGCCGCCCCTTCGGACGCGTCCCAGGCCGACGGCAACGCTTCGGGTTCTTCCGGAAGCTCGAGTGAGGTGGCGGGCGGTGACGATGGTGGGTGTGCCTGCCATCAGGCTGGCGGACGAAAGTCGGGGTGGTGGCTGTCGTGGGTGCTCGTGGTTCTCTTCTTGCGGAAGCGAGAACTGCGTGGCGTGCGTCAGACAGCCGCCGTTCGGTAAGGACCTCTGTCCGGTTGCGGTTCCCGTCCCGGCACGAGGCCCGCCCCGCGTGTGGCCACCACGGCCCCCAGCCCCATGAGCAGCACGCCGGCCCACACGAAGGACCCTACGTACGGGATCGCCGTGAACAGAAGGAACAGCGCGCACCCCACCGCGAGATGCACGTACCGGTTCTTGGTCCGGTGGCGCAGCAAGGCCTGCCCGACCGTGCTCAGCACCACGCAAGCGCCAATGTACGCCACGATGATCGTCATCGTGATGCCGGCGAGCGCGAAGGGAATGCCTACCATCGTGACGAACAGCACGATCGAAGCGAGCACCGCCGCCAGCACACCGAGGAGACCGAGGGCGAGCGAGCGCATGGGGCGTGCGGCGACCTCGACCTCCAAGGCCTCCATCCGCTGTGACAGCAGCGCCCAAAAAATGACGCCGAACAGGAAGAGCAACGTGGTGCGAGAGATGGCGCCACGGGTGTCGCTCGCGAGCTTCGACAGTGACCACCCTTCTTCATGCGCGCCCGTCGTGCCGATCACCGTGTGGTGACGGTCCGCTCCCGTGCCCGACACGTCGCCGCCGACGTACGCTCCTGCGGCTCGATGAATCTCACCGCCCGTGATGTCCACGTCGCCCTCGACCCGCGAGCGGTCTGCCAGGTGCACCCCGCCTCCGGTCACGCTGATGTCGCCTCCTACGCGGGCATCCTCGTGCACCCACGCCTCCCCGCCCATCACCTCCACATCGCCTTCGACTTCGCCGAAGACGTCGACCTTGCCCCCAACGACTTGGACGTCGCGCACCTTCTCGCCCTTCTCGATCCGCAGGTTGCCGCCGAAGACCGACCGGTCGCGATCGGTGGTGGCGTCCGCTGCCGCGACGCTCTCGGGCGGAGTCTCCGCCACGGGTGCGATTTGTGCTGCGTCCTCCGGCGCGACGCTCAATCGGTCTCCGTCGCGAACGGCCACGTAGGCTTGGTCGGAGAGGATCATGCCGAGCACCTTGGAGGCAGGCTGATCTCGAATGGTCAGGTCCACCCGTTCGTCGCCCAGGTCGCGAGCGACGATGCTCCAGCCCGACGCCTCCGAGAGGAGCTTGAGGGCTTGCTGGCGTGTGACCTGATCGGCGTGGAGGGACACGGCGGGGTCTGCGCCATCCCAGGCTCCGTCCATGCGCACTTCGGCCGAGGCGGAAGATGGGGTGAAGAGTCCAGCGAGGCTCAAGGCGCAGGCGACGATCCACCCTTTTGTTGCTGCAGTTCCCATGAAATCTCCTTTCGCGGGTCAGGGCCGCGCGATGGTGCTTGGCGATGTCGTTCGATGGGTGTTCGGAGCAGGGGCGAGAAAAATTTCGACACGGTGGAGGGGAGCCGAGAAAAGCTTGCGACGGGGCCTCGCTTCTGGGAGACCTGCCTGCGCCGGGGCATCTGCAAGCGCCGGCTCCCGCATGGGTCCTGTCGTTACCAGATCGAGACGAACGTCCGTTGCCGCCTGGCAGACCCAGTCGTTTCGGCTCGTCCTGTCTGCCGCCAGCGGCTCGATGCTCTTCTTGTCGGACTACCCCGCGCACTGGTGGCCGCTCCAAGGGCTCGCGCTCGTGCCTTGGCTCTGGGCGTTGACCGCTGAGGGGGAGGGCGCCAAGGCGGGCCGGTCGTGGGGCTGGGTGATGCCGGCCGCGGGAGGTCTCCTGCTCGGACTCTTCTACGCGGTCCCCCTGCTCGTCGTGACCGCCTTCCCCTGGATGATGGCCGTCGGGTTGGGCCTGTACACGGCGGCCACCTGGACGGCGCTGTCCGTCGTCCTCGCGCGTCTGCTCGCGTGGCCCGGTCTTCGGGGCGTGTTCGCCGCTGGCGCTGCCGCCGCCGTGGTCGAGTGGCTTGCCATGCACGCCGTCCCCGTGTGGGGCACCGCTCAGAGCTTCGTGCGCGTGTGGAGTGAGGCCCCCTGGGCCATCCAGTTCGTCGAGGTCACCGGCGCCACCGGGATCGTCTTCCTGCTCGTCACCCTTCAGGTCGCGGTCGTCCGGCTCGTGCGAGGTTCATCGCAAGCTCGCCAGCTTGGGCTCGCCCTCTGCGCCATCGTGTGCCTCGTGGCCGTCTACAACGCGCTCCGCTGGTACGAATCCCCTCGAGGACAGATTCGCGTCGCCGCCGTCGGGTGGACCGACAAACATCTGCCGCAGGGGGCACGAACCTCCACCCCGGTCATCGTGCGAGACATGCTCGTGCCGCTGGTGCAGCAAGCCGTGGACCGGGGAGCGACGCTGGTGGTGTCGCCCGAGGCACCCTTCAACGTGGCTGCGTCGGCGCGGGATGACCTCCTCCAACCGCTCTTCGAGCTCGCTCGCGCGAGAGACGTTGCGATCGCCGTGGGCTACTTCGATACCACGCACGACGACAATCGCGTCGTGTTCATCGATCGTCAGGGCGCGCGACCGACCACCTACCGAAAATCCCACTTGATCCCGTTGATCGAGCGCTACGAGCCAGGTGATGGCACGCGGGTGTCCTGGGACGCGCAAGGGCATAGCGTGGGCGCGATGGTGTGCCAGGACGACAACTTCATGGATCTCGCGTCGGGGTATGGACGCGACGGCCGCTCCATCGTGGTGGTTCCCACGAACGACTGGCACGCGGTGAAGGACTACCACTTCGAGAACAGCCGCATGCGCCCGCTGGAGAACCGGTACGGCATCGTTCGAGCCGCGACCAACGGGGTGAGTGCGATCGTGTCGGCTCGTGGCGAGGTGCTTGCGGCCACGGACCACTTCGAGGACGGGCCAGGCGCGGTCGTGGCAGATCTCCCGCTGTTTCGACCAGGGTCCGCGCACGCGTGGGCCCGACACGCGTTCCCCCTCGGTTGCGCCGTGCTTCTCCTTGGGCTGGGGTGGAGCGTGCGAAGGGCGCGCCTTCGTGGCGCCGCGTAGCGGGACTCAGTCGGCCCGCGTTCCGCTCGTCATCGCTTGTCGCATGTCCCGCACGAACTGCTCCGTTCGCTGATGGACGTCGCGCGATCGGTTGGCCACCAGCACGAGCACTTCAAACGACGCCTCGAGCTCTTGCTTGATTTGGGCGCGCCGTGCGGGTGGCTCTTGCGAAAAATCCTTGTCCGCCGTGTCGACGAGCGCCTTGCCCAGGCTGTGCATTCGGTGCGCGCGTTCCGGCACGTCTCGCATGCGCGAAGCGATGCCCAGGTTGGCGGTCGCGGTGGCCTCGAGCACCATCATCATGCTCTTCACGTCCTGCTTGGGCCATCCCTTGCTGGCGAGGCTCACCTTGGCCGACGGGGCTTTGCCATGGCCCCCTTCGTCGGTCGCCAGCTCCATCGCGGGCAGGTCCGGGACACGGTCTCGCAGCTTGCGGAGGATTTGCTCGGCAGGTGCGGTGGGCAGAAGGTTCAGCATCGTGGCCAGGGTCGCTAGCGCGTCTCGTTCCTGAAGCTCGGCGCCCACCACCAGACCGTGAAGCTCGTGGATGGTGTCGAAGTACTCGTCGTAGACAGGGAGGCCTGCTTCGAATCGCTCGCCTTGTCCTACGGTGGTGGCCTCGAGGGGCGGTCCCATGGGGCCGCGCACGGGCTTGCATCCGTTGGCGATCAGGATCGCGATCGTCCCCACCAGCACCGCTCGGCGCCGTGGCCGCGGCGTCATGGGCAATCGATCCCGGCGCCCCAGACCTCGTAGAACTGGCCGAGAGACGTGAGATACACGACGACGCCTCCCTGCTTTCCCACGGTGGCCAGACCTTGGCCGGCGTTGTCGCCTGCTTTCGACACGGAGAAAGCTTTGCCGACGAGGTTCATGTCGGCATCGAGGGTTTGCACGCGCACGCTGCGAGACCCGGAAGGGCCTTCGGTCCAGACGAGCACCCACCGCCCGTCGGGCAGTCCGAGGGGTGCGGGGGAGATGGCTGGGGGGCCCGCACCACCTTCTGGCAAGGTCCATTCGGACGTCTCGGCGACGTTTTCGCCGAAGGCTACGCGCGCGATGCGAACGGTCCAGGGGGACTCGGCCGATTGCAGGTCAGCGAAGGTCACGAGCACGTGGCGCCCATTCCACCCGAGGGCCGGGGTCCCCACCTTCTCGCCCGTCCCCGGCAGCTTGTACAACTCTCCGACCGGCTTGTGATTTTCGCCGATCCAACCCATCCACAGCCCGGTCTTGACGCGGAAGACCACGGCCATTCCCTTGCCTGGCACGGCGACGGCGCGCATGGCTTCGAGCGGGTCTTCGAACGGCAGCTTCCAGAGAATCTCGGGCACCGGATCGGAGGCCAGGCGGATCGTGAGCGAACCCCGGAACGTGCCGAGCTTTCGGGGGGGGTTGGTGGCTACCGTCAGCGTGTTGCGAACGGTCGCGGTCGGAGCGTCCTCGTCCGTCTCGAACCCGATCGTGGCATCGCTTCGCAGGGGAACGACCCGCGTCAGGGTGGTGGTGACCTGCTTGGTGAACGAGCGTTCGGGGGCGAGGGTCCGGGGATCGAGAGCGAAGCCGAGGGCGGTCTGGTTTCGCGCGGCGAACCCGACGGCCACGAGTCGTTCGTCCGGGTGGGACCACACCTCGAGCGGCACGTCCTTCGACGCCCCCACCACGAGTCGCTTGCGCACGTCCCGGAAGGTGCAGGCTTGGGCTGGCGCTGAGGGTTGGGGAGGTTGCTGGGGGACCGCGATGGCAGATGTGGAAGCGGCGACGTCGGGGGCAGCGGCCGAAGCGCTGGCGGCAACGGGTTCGGTCGCGGTCTTCCCGCGCATGACGAGCACGACGAGCCCAATCAACCCAAGGACCACGACGAGGCCGAGGACGCTGGCGATCGGGACGGCGATGCGCATGATGCGGTGCCGTCGGGCTTGCCGCTCGAATTCGGCGCGCATGGCGGTGGACGGCATGGTCTGGTCGAGCCGGGAGGGTGGGACCGTGCGGACGTCGCGGGATTGGGTCGCGGGGACGGGCGCGGCCGGGGGAATGGCAGGGAGCGGGACGCCCGGCGTGTTCGGGGGCACGGGTGTGGAAGCCCTGCGTCCACTTGCGTGGATCGCGATGGGCGTCGCGGGCGGCGTGTTCACGCGGCCTTCCTGGGCAGGTCCGGGAGACTGCATTTCCAAGCACGTGACGGCCGCTGGGCTGACGCCGATCGGGGGTGGCTTGGGAGGCGCATGGATGGGGGCGGGGCCTGGGGCCGCGCTCGGAGGGCGAGGCGGGACCGGCGCCATGCTCGCAGGTCGCGCGGGGACAGATGCCTTTGGGGTCGCAGGCCGCACGGGGCCCGAAGCCATCGGGCTCGGCGGTAGAGGCTGCGCTCCTGGCGGCGCCATCGACCCGAGGGCGGGGGTCTTCTTGGTCTTCCCCGGTGGCGGGACCGTCGGGGTCTCCCGCCGATCGGGCTCGGCCGCAGCCAGCCCACGCTGCTGCTTCTCCCTGTTGACCATGCGGCGGAGCGCTTCGAGTGAGGCGCTCGTCGGCCGGATGACTTCTCCCGCAGGAATCGCCTGGGCGGGCGTGGTGGCGGGAGCGTGCAAGCACACGCCTGCGAGCTCGGGTACGCGTCCTGCCGGCTCGAAGGCCTCCATGCCCTCGCGCCATACGGGCACGTCCCTGCCCATCGCGCCCGAACGCAAGGTTTCCTTCAGTGCGTCGAGGGACAGAGCCCGCTGCACGCCCTTCCGGTCGACCCAGCGCCATCGCGTTTCAGAAGCCACGGTTCCATCTTACCGGACACGCACGCGCTTGGCCGAAAATGAAGAGAATCTTCCGGTGCCACGTTCTTGACCGCGCCACTCCGCAGGCCGTCGATCGGCACGTTCTTCATTCCGAGTTCGCATTCCTCTTCCTAGTTCCTAGTTTCTGCATCCCTGCCCCAAGGATCAGGATCCGGACGGGGTGCATGCTCCTCAGCAGGAGAAGGCTTGAGCGCCCACGGTCCACGATCGGGGTCCCGCTGCTTTTCGAACCACTCCCAGAACGTGTCCGCCCAGAGCTGACCCCCCGCCGCGTCAGGATGGCGCTTGTCAGCTTGCCTCGTGATGCGCGTGGTGATCGTGTTCGAGTCGAAGTACCGGCACGGCGCCGACTCGCGACGGATCATCTCGACGAACTCGGTGGGCGCGGTTTCCCAGACCGGGATACCGATCCAGACGCACGGGGTGCCGCGCATCTTGCGCACGATCTCGCGGACCAGGTACGCGCGCTTGTCCGCCGGTTGGAAGAGCAGGTCGTTGGCGCCCAGCGTGACGATAAACAGGGCGGGACGATATCCCCAGTACAGGCTGTCGACGTTCTGCCCCGAGGCCCAGGTGGCAAGCCAGGAGCTGGTCTTCGCCTCCGTGACGTAGCGTGCGCCGAGGGCCTGGAACCGAGGACGCAAGCCTTGCTGCAGGCCCGCCTGCACGAAGGAGTCTCCGAAGTGCACCACGAAGGGCCGGTCCGTCTCGCGCGCAGTCCCCGCGTCCTGCCCGGGGTTCGCGCCCGACACCGTCGGCAGCAGCAGAACGAGCAGCAACCCGAGCGCGGCAACAGCACCCGGCTTGTTTCGTGACAGCATCACTTCTCGTCCCTTCACAATGCCCTTACCCTTCCCAACCCATCGCCGAAGGTCAAGAGCCGCTCCACCGTTGTCTCCAAAGATGTCTCCAAAGACAATGCGCTGCGTTATCGTGCCCAAGCTCCATCCGTAACTCACTCGTGAATTGACAAATCCCTCCGATCGGGCTCAGGTGTGCCTATTCACTCGCCGTGGAGCGTCGATCCGTCCGCTCCCCCGGCTTCGGCGCACCCCCCGTCGCGACCCATGACGCACAGCCTCACCTTCGACCGCGTCGGAAAGAGATTCGACCAGACCGTCGTCCTCTCCGACGTCACCTTCCGCACCGAACCCGGCGAGTTTGTCGTTCTCGTGGGGCCATCCGGCTGCGGCAAATCCACGCTCCTTCGCCTCGTCGCGGGTCTCGAGACCATCAGCGACGGGCAGATACGCGCGGGGGATCGCGTCCTGAACGACATCCCACCGCAGGACCGAGGCGTGGGGATGGTCTTTCAGAGCTACGCGCTCTATCCCCACATGACCGTCCGCGACAACCTGGCCTTTCCTCTCTACGTCAAGGGCGCGTCCGTCGACGAGCAAAAGCGCGCGGTGCAAGACGTCGCCGGGATCCTCGGGCTCGAGCCCCTGCTCGATCGGCTTCCCCGACAGCTTTCCGGCGGACAGCGTCAGCGCGTCGCCATCGGGCGCTGCCTGGTGCGCAAGCCCGAAATCTATTGCTTCGACGAGCCCCTGTCGAACCTCGACGCCGCCCTGCGCGCGCAGATCCGGGTCGAGATCAAGGCGTTGCAACGCAAGCTCAAGAAGACGACGCTCTACGTCACGCACGACCAGGTCGAGGCCATGACGTTGGCGGATCGGATCGTGGTTCTCAACCGCGGCATCGTGCAGCAGGTGGGGTCTCCCGAGGAGCTCTACACAAAGCCCGCGAACCGGTTCGTGGCGCGTTTCATCGGCACCCCGTCCATGAGCCTTGCGCGTGGCAAGGTGGAGGGCGGTCGCTTTCGCAGCGGCGACCTCGTGGTTCCCCTCGGCGTTCCCGATGGCGACGTCATTCTCGGCGTGCGGGTGGAGGACGTGCGCGTCCTGACCAAGCCAGGCGCGAGTGAACCCGCGGTCGACGATGTGGACTCGTTTCCCGCCACCATCCGTGCGGTGGAGCCCGTCGGTGAGAGCGGGTACCTGCACCTGAAGGTGGGCGGGATCAAGCTGGAGGGCGACGACAGCAAGGGTGCGGAGGCGGACACGGACCAGAACCTGATGGCGAGTGTGCCTGGGCACGCCGCATTCGGCTACCACGTGGGGGACGACGTTCGACTCAAGATCCGGCCCGAGCGGTGCCACGCCTTCGACCCGAAGACCGGCGAGGCGATGGTTCTTCGTCCGCAGGGAGACACGCTGTGAGTGCCGAAGGGGGCGGCTCTGGCCGATCCCGCCTGGGGTGGGGCGTGTTCGCGCTCGTCTTGCTGGCGGTCATTCTGTTCCGTCCGGTCACGCAGCTTCTCCAGCCCGAGCCCACGGGGGTGAAGGTCATCCTGTGGCATTCGCAGCGAGGCGAGGAGCGACAGGTGCTCGAGGACCTGTTGCGACGCTTCAACGAGCAGAACGTCGGCCGGGTGTACGTCGAGCCCCTGGGCGTTCCGGACAACTCCTTCAAGGACAAGCTGGTTCGCAACATCCCGCGCGGCTCCGGTCCTGACGTGTTCATCCGGCCGCACAACGAGCTGGGTGAATTTCACGACGAGAAGATCCTGCGCACGATCGATCGTGCGACGCTGCCGTTTGCGCCGGAGGCGTACCTTGGCAAGCTGCTGGACGGCCTGTCGATCGAAGGGGCGCTGTACGGCTATCCGTTGACGTACAAGGGGCTGTTTCAGTTCTACAACACGGAGCTATGCCCCGACGGGCCGCCGCGGGATTCGACCGAGCTGGAGGGGTGGAAGCAGAAGCTGCCGAGCGGTGTGGTGCCGTTCGTGTACGACGCGAGCAACCCCTTCTTCCACGCGCCGTTCTTCATTGGCGCAGGGGGAACTGTCTTTGGCGACGACGGTCGGACCTTCACGCTCTTCGAGGAGCCGGGGCTGACGAGCTACCGCTGGCCTGGGGAGTGGCGGCGCTCGGGCGTGCTGCCTCCCGAGCCGAACTACAACGAGATGATCCGGCTGTTCCAGTCGGGCAAGGCGGCCACCATCATCGTGGGGCCTTGGTATCAACCCGGTGGGGAGGTCGGCACGTCGGGCAAGTGGGATGTCGCGCCCTTGTTCAGCATCCGGGGCAAGCCCACGGGCTCGTTCGTGACCGTCGAAGGCGTGTACGTCTCGGAGCAGACCCAGCACCCGCAGGAGGCGGCCTTGGTGGCCTCGTTCCTTGCCGGAACGGCGGGAGAGAAGGAGCGGTTCGACCGTCTCGGCCTCCCGCCCGTCACGCGTGCGGCCTACGACACGCTCGACGCTGCCGGGGAGCGGGCGCGCCAAGTAGCCATGGTTCGCGTGCAGCGTCAGTCTCTCGAGCACGGCGTGGTGACACCGAACAGCTCTCGCATGGCCGCGGTCTGGACGCCGGCCACGGACCTGCTCGCGGCTAGCATTGCCGGCAGGGACTTCGAAAAGGCCGTGGGCGATGCGCGTTACATGCTTGCCCGCGTGGACGAGCCCAAGCCCCCGCCCGCGGACTGGAGGCCCTTCGGCATCGCGCTCGTGGTGCTGCTCTCGATGGGCACCTACTTCATCGCGATGCAGGCGCGTCGAGGCATCCGCGGGCATGAGGCGATGCGGGCGAAGCTGACCGGCTTTCACGCGCGTGCGGCGTTGCCCTACCTGCTGCCCGGGCTTCTCGCCGTGCTCGTCCTCGTCTTCATCCCGCTCATCGTCGGCGCGGGGCTCTCGCTCTACACGCACGAGCACGGCACCTTCACCTTCACGGGCCTGCAGAACTTCGGGCGGATCCTCTTCCCGCCCCTCGAGCGCGCCTTCCAGTCCCGCTCCTTCTACTTCGCCCTCGGCGTGACCGTGCTGTGGACGATCACGAACGTGGTCCTGCACGTGTCGATCGGCGTGGTGCTCGCGCTGCTGCTGCGCCCGTCGTGGAACCGCTTGCGCACGATGTACCGCTTGCTGTTGATCCTGCCGTGGGCGATCCCGAACTACATCACGGCGCTGATGTGGAAGGGGATGTTCAACGCGCAGGTGGGCGCGGTGAACGTGCTGCTCTCGCCCTTCGGTTTCGAGGGCTACAACTGGTTCGACAAGTTCCTGACCGCCTTCACGGCCAACCTGGTGACCAACACCTGGCTTGGTTTCCCCTTCATGATGGTGGTCACCCTCGGCGCGCTGCAATCCATCCCAAGCGAGCTGGAAGAAGCGGCCACCCTCGACGGCGCCACGCGGTGGCAGCGGTTCCGCCTCGTGATCTTCCCCCATGTGAGTCCCGCCCTGTTGCCCGCGGTCATCCTGGGCTCGGTGTGGACGTTCAACATGTTCAACATCATCTACCTCGTGAGCGGGGGCGAGCCCAACTCGCAGACGGACATCCTCATCAGCGAGGCGTACCGGTGGGCGTTCGAGCGTGGACAGCGGTTCGGCTACGCCGCGGCTTACTCGGTGCTCATCTTCTTCTTCCTGCTGTTCTACAGTCGAATGACCGAGCGCTTGCAGAAGGGGGGGGCGTCGTGAAGCCTAGCCTCGCGGAAGTGATCGTCACGCACGCCGTGCTGCTCGTGATGTCCGTGGTGGTGCTCTACCCCGTCTTGTGGGTGCTGAAGCTGGCGCTGACCCCGGGCGGACAACTCGGTGCGGACCCGAGCCCGCTGCCCTTGCCGGACACGTTCGACCTCGGCAACTTCTCGGCCTTCCTGTTCGCCAAGGACTTCAACGGCAACCCCCTGTTCTGGTACCAGCTCGGCAACTCGCTCATGATCAGCGGCGTGGCCACGCTCATCGGTGTGATGTGCGCCCTGTCGGCGGCCTACGGCTTCTCGCGCTTCGCCTTCGTGGGGCGCGAGACCGGGCTCAAGCTCATGCTCATCTCCCAGATGTTCCCGGCCGTGGTCACCGCCGTGCCGTTGCTCTTCATCCTCGACACCCTCGGGCTGTTCGGCACCACCGCAGGGCTCGTGCTCATCTACTCGACAGCCTCGGTTCCGTTCTGCATCTGGATGCTCAAGGGCTTTTTCGACACGCTTCCGCGGGACCTCGAGGAGTCCGCCCGCCTCGACGGCGCCGGGCACTGGATCATCTTCACCAAGATCATGCTGCCCTTGGTGCGGCCGGGCATCGCCGTCACCGCCCTGTTCTCGTTCATGACGGCGTGGAACGAGTTCATCATGGCGTCGATCTTCCTGGATGACGTCACGAAGTACACGTTGCCGGTGACGTTGCAGCAGTCGGTGGGAGGATACGACCCGGACTGGGGGATGTTCGCGGCGGGGTCGCTCGTCCTGTCGATCCCGGTGGTGGTGGTGTTCTTCTTCGTGCAGCGGCACATGGTGGCGGGGTTGACGGCGGGGGCTGTGAAGGGGTGAGCCCCAGGACAAGCGTCGGCAAGCACACCCCAGCGAGTGACCAAGACCACGGACGTGCGTCCAGCCTTGGTGGGTCTTCAGCCACGGAGGTGACGCCGCCGGTTGGTGACGCCGCCGGTTGGTGACGCCGCCGGTTGGTGACG
>CAZAWR010000070.1:0-51908 GCA_964488865.1 uncultured Polyangiaceae bacterium
GAAAGGGCAGGGGTAGGGGCAGGGGATCAGAACCCGGGCTTGCGCAATGCACCCGGCATCGTCCCCGACCGTTGATCCACCCCATCCCCCGGCGTACGCTGCGAGTCCTGCGGGGCCATGCCGACCAAACGCCAAATCCTCGATCTCTTCGCGCGGGACGAGCTGATCTTCTACCTCGACCACTACGAGCTTTCCGTGGCGGACCGGCGCGTGAAGGCCGACCTCGTCGATGCGCTCGCGCGTGCGCATCGCGTGCAGCTCGGCGACCTTCTGATCGTGCAGAAACGAGTACGTTTGAAGGAGATGTGCACGGCCCTTGGCCTCGACGACGCGGGCAAGGAGAAGGCCGAGCTCGTCGAACGACTGGTCGGCCAAGCGGGGCGGCGGCAGCCCGTGGATGAGCCCGATCACGCGCGGGTCCAGCCGCTGCTCAACCCCATCCCGACCGTCGAGGCTCCGATGCCGACATCCACTGGGCCCTCGGTGCCCACGCTCGAGTCCATCCTCGACACGCTCCCGCAGCCTCGTTTGCTCGACCTGTTCCGCCTCTTCGGCGCGGAGATGCGCGACCCGTCCACCCCCAAGGAACGGTTGGTCTTCAAGCTCGCCCGGCAGCTTCGGGGCGGAATGCCCGCCCTGCTCAAGGAGCTGGGGCGCGACGAGCTGCGTGGGGCGTGTCGTCGGCACGGCTTGTCCGACCAGGCCCGGGCGCGGGTGGACCTGCAGGCCGCGCTGCTGGAGGCCGCCGGGATCGACCCGAAGGCGGCGACGGTGCGCCCCGCTGCCCCTCGCCCCGATGACCTGCCCTTGCCCGGACAAGTCGTGGTCGCGCGGCATCGTCAGTGGCTTGTCGAGGGCGTGGAGTTGGGGGAATCGGGCGAGTCCCCCATGGTCCGGCTCGTCTGCCTGGACGACGACGACCCTGGCCGTGCCCTCGACGTGCTGTGGGACCTCGAGCTCGGGGCGCGCGTGGTGGAGCCGGAGACGCACGGGTTGAGCGATGGGGCGCGGCTCGATCCACCGTCGCACTTCGGGGCGTACCTGCACGCGCTCAAGTGGAGCGCGGTGAGCGCGGCGGACCCCAACCGCTTCCAGGCGCCGTTCCGGGCGGGCATCAAGCTCATGGCCCACCAGCTCGCGCCGCTCATGAAGGCGCTCGAGCTGCCACGTGCGAACCTGTTCATCGCGGACGACGTCGGGCTCGGAAAGACCATCGAGGCAGGGCTCGTGCTGCAAGAGCTTCTGCTGCGGCAGCAGGCGAGCTTCGTGCTCGTGGTGTGTCCCGCGTCCGTGTGCTTGCAGTGGCGCGACGAGATGCAGCGTCGCTTCGGCCTTCGGTTCGAGGTGATGACCAGGAAGTTCGTGTCGTGGCGTCGGAGGGAGCGGGGGTTCGGAACCAACGCTTGGAGCACGCACAACCGCTTCATCGTGTCCCACGCGCTGCTGCGTCGGCCCGAGTACAGAGACCCGCTCCTCGCGCACCTGGGGGAACGCGCGCGCAAGGGCCTGCTCATCCTCGACGAGGCGCACACCGCGGCGCCAGCGTCGGCCAGCAAGTACGCGATCGATACGGACATCACGCGCACGATCCGCGACCTCGCGCCTCGCTTCGACAACCGTCTGTTTCTGAGCGCCACGCCGCACAACGGGCATTCGAACAGCTTCAGCGCGCTGCTCGAGATCCTCGACCCGGTGCGATTCACGCGCGGCGTGCCCGTGCAGGGGCGCAAGGACCTCGAGTCGATCATGGTGCGACGGCTCAAGCGCGATTTGCGTCAGCTCGGTGTGGAGCAGTTCCCAAAGCGCCTGCTGGTGCAGCTCGCGCTTCGGCACGATGGGCAGGCATGGCGCGTGGAACAGACATCGTACGATGCCGAGACCGGGGGGCAGCGACCGTCGTCGAGCCGCAAGCTCGGGGACGGGGCGCCATCGGAGCTTCTGCTTGCCGAGAAGCTGGCGCGCTACACCGAGCTGTGTGCGCCGTCGGGGGGCACGGGACGGTTGCCGTTCATCAACCTTCAACAGCGGCTGCTGTCGAGTCCGGAAGCCTTCGCCCGCACGCTGCAAGCCCATGCGCAGGGAGTGGAGAGAAAGGGTTCATCACGGAGGCACGGAGACACGGAGGCCGTCGGTTCACCACGGAGGCACGGAGGCACGGAGGGCAGAGGGAGAGCTGAAGATGGTTTGCACGGCGAGGGACCGGAGGACGCCGACGACGGCGACGGTGGGAGAATTCAGACGGGGCCGCGACGAACCTCCCCAGCGTCGTCGACCGCACCGAACCAGCAACGAAACCTCTTCTCCGTGACTCCGTGCCTCCGTGGTGAATCTCTTGACGGTGACCCCGAGGCGCACGGCGAGTTGGATGAGACTTTGGCCGAGGAGCAGGAGGCAGCGATCCGGGCAGCGAGCGCGTCGTTGCCGAGCCCCACGGAGGAAGCGCGAGGTCTGCTGTCGGAGATGCGCGCGGTGGCGGAGAAGGCGCGGCGCCAGCCGGATGCGAAGGCGATGGCCTTGCTCGCGTGGATGCGCAACAACCTCTGTCCGGCCATCGGACTCGGGGAGGATCTTGGGGAGAAGCGTGGGTGGACGGACCGTCGTGTGATCCTCTTCACCGAGTACGCCGACACGAAGCGGTACTACGCCGACCTGCTCGCGCAGGCCATCGCGGACACCGACGACGCCGAGCACCGGATCATGAGCTACCACGGCGGTATGGGGGACGAGGCGCGCGACGAGGTGCAGCGCGCGTTCAACAGCCACCCCGACGACCACCCGGTACGCATCCTGGTCGCGACCGATGCGGCGCGCGAGGGCGTGAACCTGCAGGCGCATTGCGCGGACCTCTTCCACATCGACATCCCATGGAACCCGGCCCGGCTCGAGCAGCGCAACGGACGCATCGACCGCACGCTCCAGCCCGCCGACGAGGTCTTCTGTCACTACTTCCTATATCCGGATCGCGTCGAGGACCAGGTGCTCGAGACGGTCATCCGCAAGGTGGATACGGTGCAGCGCGAGTTGGGATCGCTGGGCGCTGTGCTGCTACACCAGATCGAGACCACCCTCGAGGACGGCATCACGCCGAAGACGCGCGCGGCGGTGGACAAGATCGGCAGCGACGCCAAGACCGCGACCGTGGACGTGGAGCTCGAGGACCATCGAAAAGACCTCGAAGACCTGCGCAAGGAGATCGACCGGGCCGCGCGCAGGATGGAGGCGTCGCGGCGTTCGCTCGAGGTGGCGCCCGAGTCCCTTCGCGGCGTGGTCGAGATCGGGCTGCACCTGGCGGGCGCGGACGCCCTCACGCCCGCGGGCGTGACGAGCGACAACCGTGCGACGTACGTTCTGCCCACGCTCGACCCCTCGTGGGAGCGCACCCTCGACACGCTTCGTCCGCCGCGGGGGCGCGCGGAGCCCTTCTGGGAGTGGAGGCAGAAGCCTCCTCGGCCGGTGACGTTTCACGCCCTGACGCGACTGTCCGAGGACGCCGAGCAGCTTCACCTCGCGCACCCGTTCGTGAAGCGCATCCTCGACCGATTCTTGGCGCAAGGCTTCGGGGCGCACGATCTCGCGAGGGTAACGGCGGTGATCGCCCCGGACGAGACCGTGGTGCGTGTGGTGGGGTTCGCGCGTCTGACGCTGTTCGGGTCGGGGGCGGCGAGGCTGCACGACGAGATCGTGGGGCTGGCGGCAGCGTGGTCGGGGGAGGCCAGCGAGATCGAGCCCTACAAGGACCGGGCGACGGCGGTGCGAGCCGTGAGCCTGGCCGAGACGCTCCTGGCGACGGGGGCCGCGGCGCCGAACAAGACGATCTCGAACCGGGTGATCAGCCACAGCGACGCGCTGTTCAAGGCGCTGTGGCCGCACCTGGAGGCCGAGGCGGATGCGCTCGCCATCGAGGCTCGCAAGGGCCTGGTGCAGCGCGCCAGAAAGGAAGCGGATGACCTTCGCGCCTTGCTGGAACGCCAGCAGGTGGCCATTGACAAGGCCGAGACGAACCTTCGGCAGCGCACGCTGTTCGAGGTGCAGGACAAGGAACAGAAGCGTCAGGTCGAGCTGGATCTTCAGCACTTGGAACGTCGTCGGGGAGATGCGGCCAAGGAGTTGATCTCCGAGCCCGAGGCGATTGAGGCGCTCTACGACGTCAGGATGACGCGGCTCACGCCGGTCGGGCTCGTGGTGGTGTGGCCGGAGGCGATGTCATGAGGCGCGAGGGAGAATTCACCACGGAGGCACGGAGGCACGGAGGGCTTTGGTTCACCACGGAGGCACGGAGGCACGGAGGGCTTGGGGGGTTGGTCAGGCGAGTGAACGGCAAGGGCAGAGGATTCGCCCCGGAGCGACCTCGGCGCGGCGGGCTGAAAAGATTTGAGACGCCACCCGAAGAATTGAGGCGCAGAAAAGTCCAGACACCGTCTGGATTGTCATCAACACAACAACACTCCTTCTCCGTGCCTCCGTGCCTCCGTGGTGGCCTCGAGTCGTTGACCGCGCCGGACCAACCCCCATCCTCCTCTGGCTCCGTGTCTCCGTGCCTCCGTGGTGAACCTTCTGATGGGAGGCGGGCATGAAGGACCGCGACGTTCGCTTCCACGAAGAGTGGCTCGGTCTGGCGCAGCCCATCGAGGGACTCGTGTTCAGCGTGCCGGTGCTGGCCGACGCGCAGATCGCGCCCGAAATTCGTACTGAGTTGTCGGCGCAGTTCGAATCCCACGTCGCGAACGGCGACAACGGTGCGCCGCGGCTTCACAGTACACCGCAGTTCTTCCGCGAGTTCCTTGGCTACGACCAGCCCGGCATGATCGTGCCGCGCGAGGAGATCCCCACCGAGCTGAGCTTCTATGCTCCCGAGGGAGGGCAGGAGATTCGTCCTAGCTTCGCGCTGGGGCGGGGACCGTTCGAGGCGGAGGACCCGTTTGCGGTCTTTGAGGGATCGAGCCCGAGCCCGAGCCCGAGCCCGACTTCCCTCTCCGACAAGTACTTCGCCCTCGCCTGGGACCTCGATGCGCCCATCGACCTCGATCATCCAGAATCCACCACAGGCCCCTGGCGATACCCGCCTACCGCCAAGTTCGAACGGCTCCTGCGCCACGTCGGAATCCCCATTGGCATCTTGTCCAACGGTGAGAATGTTCGGCTCATCTACGCCCCGTCCGGCGAGACCACGGGGCATCTCACGTTCCGCGTGAAGGACCTTCGCGAGCCCGCAGGCCGTCCCGTGCTGGCCGCGCTGGACCTGCTGCTACACGCGCGACGGGCGTACCAAGCCGCTCCCCAGTTCACGCTGGAGGGGTTGCTCGCGGAGAGCCGTCGTCGGCAGGCCGACGTGACGTTGGAGTTGGCGAAGCAGGTCTTCGAGGCCGTCGAGATCCTCGTGGCGGGGTTCGAGTCCGCATCCGCGCGCGACGGCACGGGCAACCGACTGGACTGGCTTCGACCCGCGCTCGAGGCCGAGGGCGACCACTTCTACCAAGGTGTGCTGTCCGTGGTGCTGCGCCTGGTCTTCCTGCTTTACGCCGAGGACCAGGGGCTGCTGCCGGTCGAACACCCGATGTACGCCCAGCACCTGAGCCTGTTCGGGCTCTACGAGCGATTGAGCCACGACGCCGGGGCCCACCCCGAATCCATGCACCACCGGTTCGGGGCCTACGGGCAGCTCCTCGCGCTGTATCGGGCCGTGTTCTTCGGCGTGCGGCACGGAAGCCTCGTGCTCCCGCCGCGACGGGGCAAGCTCTTCGACCCCAATGCGTATCCCTTCCTCGAGGGCGGACAGCCGGAGTGGACCGCCGCGGTGGTGTCGCCCGAAGCGCGCGCCCAGGCCGTGCCCCCCAGCATCGACGACGGCACCATCTACCGCATCCTGCACCAGCTCGTGGTCTTCGAGGGGCAGCGGCTCAGCTATAGGGCATTGGACGTGGAGCAGATCGGCTCCGTGTACGAGTCGCTGATGGGCTACCACGTGGTGCGCACGACCAGCCCCGCGGTGCGGATCGGCAAGCACGGCGTGTGGGTAGAGGCCGACGCCGTTGCCGCGATGAGCCCCACGGATCGCGCCAAGCTGTTCAAGGAGACCTGCGGGCTGAACCCGGGCCCTGCGCAGGCGCTGGAGAAGGCGATCCGAGAGGGCACCACGGAGGCACGGAGGCACGGAGAAGGGGAGGGGGCTGTTGCGTCGCAGCAACCTCCGAACCGGAAGCTGAAACGATCCGAGGGCGCAAGTAGGTCTGGAGAAGCGTCGGACCAGCAACAAAACCCTCTCCCTTCTCCTCTCCCTTCTGCTCTGCCCTCCGTGTCTCCGTGCCTCCGTGGTGAATCTCCCGTCGTCGAGGCGCTCGCCGCCCAGGCCATGGGCAAGAAGGCGGACATCCTGCGTCACAAGGCCGCGACGGGGCGTCTCGTGGTGCAGCCCGGCGAGGAGCGTCGCCGGACCGGGAGCCACTACACGCCGCGTTCGCTCACCGAGAAGGTGGTCAAGCGCACGCTCGAGCCGCTGCTGGCGTGCATCGGGGACAACCGCACCGCCGAGCAGATGCTGGAGCTCAAGATCTGCGACCCGGCCATGGGATCGGGCGCGTTCCTGGTGGCCGCGTGTCGCGAGCTCGCGGGCGAGATTGTGCAGGCTTGGACACGCAGCGGCGAGCTGCCGGCCATCCTCGAGCAGCACGGCGACGCGCACCTGCACGCGCGTCGTCTCGTGGCGCAGAAGTGTCTGTACGGCGTGGACAAGAACCCGGCGGCGGTGGAGTTGGCGAAGCTGTCGCTGTGGCTCATCACGTTGAGCAAGACGCTGCCCTTCACGTTCGTGGACCACGCCCTGCGCCACGGGGACAGCCTGGTGGGCTTCGACTTCGACCAGATCAAGGCGTTCCATTGGAAGCCGCAGAAGCAGCTGGAGCTGTGCGAGGTCACGCTGCGCGAGGCGCTGGAGCAGGCGGTGGAGCTTCGTCAACGGATTCTCGAGTTGGCGGACAAGGAAGACCCGGCGTCGCAGGAGGAGAAGCGGCGTCTGCTTGACTTCTCGCAGCAGGCCATTGGTCGGGTGCGGCTCGTGGCGGACGTGTGCGTGGGGGCGTTCTTTGCGGAGAGCAAGGATGCCGCGCGGGAGCGGGAGCGTGTGCGTCGGTTGGGGTTGGTGGAGGCTTGGCTCGCGGGGGATGAATCGAAGCGGGCGGAGCTGGAGGAGATGGCGCACGAGATCCGTAAGGCGGTGTCGCCGTTTCATTGGTGGATCGAGTTTCCGGAGGTGTTTTTCGAGGAGCGGCCGGACCCGTTGGAGGGGGGGAGGGTGAATCGCGCGGCGCTCATGGAGGCCGTAGTGGGGAATCCGCCGTTCGGCGGGAAGAACGGCATCATCGATGGCAATCCCGAGGGCTACCTCGATTGGTTGAAGGTTGCGTCGCCGGGCGCGCACGGGAACAGTGACCTGTCGGCGCACTTCTTCCGCCGGGCGTCCGTGTTGCTGGGCGAGCACGGGACCTTCGGGTTGATCGCAACCAACACCATTGCGCAAGGCGATACTCGTGCGACGGGTTTGAAGCCGTTGGTGGAGAGTGGCTGGGCGCTCTACGATGCCACGGACTCGATGGCGTGGCCCGGGGCCGCGGCGGTGACGGTGTCGCTGGTGCATGCAGCGCATGGGAAGGCGCGAGGGGCCAAACCTCGGCTCGGGGGGGCGAGCGTGCCCGTGATCAACACGCGTCTTCGGCCCAAGCCCGAGAGGCCGGACCCCACGGTGCTGCTTTCGAACGCGGGGGCGGCCTATGTCGGTAGCTACGTGCTGGGGATGGGATTCACCCTCACGCCGGAAGAGTGCGACGCGCTGGTGACGCGCAATCCCCGGAACGCGGAGAGGCTATTCCCGTACCTCGGTGGCGAAGAGGTCAATACCAGTCCGACCCAGAGCCCGGATCGCTGCGTGATCAGCTTCGGCCAGATGAGCCTGGAGGAGGCGGAGCGGTGGCCGGACTTGATTCGGATTGTGCGGGAGAAGGTGAAGCCCCAGCGCGACCAGGACAAACGCGAGGTGCGGCGCAAGTACTGGTGGCGCTTCGGAGAGGTTGCGCCCGCCCTCTACGCCGCCATCGCGCCGTTGAAGCGGTGTTTGGTGACTGCCGTTGTAACCAAGCACCTCATGTTCTCGTTTCAGCCCACAAACCGTACCTTCTCGCACAAGCTCTTTGTCTTCCCGCTCGACAGTTTTTCGCCGTTAGCGACCTTGCAATCGCGTGTCCACATTCCATGGGCGTGGTTGCTGTCTTCCACGATGAAGACAGATCTCAACTACTCCGCCTCCGACTGCTTCGAGACCTTCCCGTTCCCAAGGCCGGACCCGCGCACGGTCATCCCCGAGCTCGAGGCCATCGGCGAGAAGCTCTACGAAACCCGCGCGAAGTACATGGTCGATACTGACCAGGGGCTGACCAAGACCTACAACGCGATCAAGGACCCGTCCTGCACCGACCCTCGCATCCTCGAGCTGCGCGAACTGCACGAGCAGATGGACCGCGCGGTGCTCGATGCGTACGGATGGAGCGACGTCGCCGTTCCGCCGTACTGCCCCTTGTCCGACGCCGACCGCGGGGCTGTGCAGGCGTTCGAGGACGAGGTGATCGACCGGTTGTACGTGCTCAACGCGGAGCGGGCGCGGGAGGAGGAGCTGCTGGGCAAGGGGGAGAAGAAGAAGCCGGCGAAGGGCGGCAAGCGGGGGAAGAAGGCGCCGGAGGGGCAGGGAGGGTTGTTCGGATGAGATCCTTGACCACGCACATGACGGGACCTCACCTTCATCCCGGTCGACGCCTTGGGCCCGAGCGAGGCGCGGTGTACGAGGCCTTCAGAACGCGAGGATCCATCCATGCCTGACCTGCCCAGCACGCGGCTCGATTCGCTGCACCTGCGCAACTTCCGCCGGTTCGCTGACCTAAGGCTCGAACTTCACCCCGAGCTGACGGTGCTCGTGGCCGAGAACGGCGGCGGAAAGACGGCACTGCTCGACGCCATCGCGATTGCGCTACGGCCCCTTGTGGATGGTTTGAGGATGGTGAAGCCCCGCGGGTTCGGTCAATCCGATGTTCGGCGTGTCCGCGCGCCCACCGGCGCCATGGTCTCCATGTGGCCGCTGGAGGTTGACGCCGAGGCGTTGATCGACGGCACCACGGCGCAGTGGCACCGAGAGTTGCCCCGGTTCGGCACGAGCGAGAAGATCGAGGACTGTGCGCTCACTGCGCTTGCAAGGAAACTGCGCAGCGGGCTCGAGAGCTACGCGGAGGGGCACATCCCCACCCCGCCACTGTTGCCCATCGTTGCGTATTACGGAACCGCTCGGCTCTGGCGCCAACGGGGTGCAGCCGGACCAGCGGGCGGTCCGCCCGTCGATCAGACCGAGCAAACTGACGCATACCGCGGCAGTCTCGCCACTCGAACCTCCTTCGTGCAGGTTGGTACGTGGCTCGAACAGGTGGCGCGGGAAGCACAGAACGAGCAAGCTTCGGGCGTTCGGTCCCCGCATCACGCCACCGAGTTGCTCTCCGCGGTCAGGCGCGCAACAGACATCGTGCTTCAACCCTCAGGCTGGGCTCGGATCGATTGGGACTTTCTGGCGCATACACTCGTCGCCGAGCACTCCGACCAAGGACGGCTTCCGGTGGGCCTCCTCAGCGATGGAGTCAGGAGCCTCTTGGCGTTGGTGGTCGACCTCGCCCACCGCGCGGTGCGGCTCAATCCCCACCTCGGTCGCAACGCGTGTGAGGAATCGCGCGGCATCGTCCTCATCGACGAGGTCGACATTCACCTCCACCCGTCCTGGCAGCAGACCGTCCTTTCCCTGCTGCGACAGGCGTTCCCGCACCTTCAATTCATCGTCACGACGCACAGCCATCTCGTTGTCTCGACCGTACCCAGCCAGTGTATTCGCATTCTGGAGCCTGACGGGACCGTGACGACACCCGACGTTCAGGTGCAAGGGGCGGAGAGCCCCTACGCGCTGTCCGTGGTGTTTGGCGTGGACAGCTCGCCGCCACTTGACGTCGTGCACAAGCTGGCGAAGCTCCGCTCGCTGATCGAGCAAGGGCTCGGAGACTCTCGCGATGCTCACCAACTGCGCACCCAAGTGGCCGCGCATTTCGGTCCCGAGCACCCAGCCATGCTGGGGCTCGCCGGCCTGGAGCGGTTCCAGCGATTCAAGGCTGGCCGGGCGCACGGGGGCGGCAGGCCGTGAAACGGCTCGACCGCAGCACCGCGGCTGCTCCTCCGTGCTTGACGCGCTACCGCCACGGACGAGACGAATGGTCGGCCCTCGCAACGACACGTGCGGACTACGACGAAGTCGTCAATCGACTCGAGGCGCTGCAAGGGAAGCGTTGCGCATACTGCGAGAGCGACCTGTCTCGCGAGAGTGGTCGCCCCCACGTGGAGCACTTCCGCCAGCGTGCCCGTGCGCCCGAACTCACGTTCGTGTGGGGCAATCTGTTCCGCTCTTGCACGCACGCGGGGCACTGCGGCAAGCACAAGGACGCCGTCGCGAGCTCCTACCTACCCGGCGACCTGATCAAACCGGACGAGGACGAGCCGAGGCGGTTCCTGAAGTTCCTCAGCGACGGCTCGGTCGAACCTCGGGTGGAGCTTCCGCCACTGGAAGGGCAGCGCGCCAGCGAGACGATTCGCGTGTTCGCGCTGGACTGCGCGAGATTGCGGGGCGCACGTCGCGCCCATCTCGCCGGACCCTGGACTGTCATTCAACAGGCGATGGCAGCTGGCTTCAGCGACGGCGACTTCGAAGCGTTCTTACGCAGCGAGGCAACCTCCTGGTCCGGATCCCCTTTCAGCTCCGCCATTTTGGACGTGTTCGGATTGTGACCACCATGCGAGAACCGACCACCTCTGAGCTCGTCCTCTACCGGACCGAAGACGGGCGCACCCGAATCCAGTGCCGATTCGAGGACCAGACCCTGTGGCTCACCCAGTCCCAGCTGGCGGAGTTGTTCCAGAGCTCGGTCCCCAACATCAACCAGCACCTCACGGCGGTCTTCGAGGAGGGAGAGCTGGCGCCCGAGGCAACTGTTAAGTCCCACTTAATAGTTCGGCAGGAAGGAGCCCGCCAGGTCACCCGGACCGTGATGCACTATAGCCTCCCGGTGATCCTCGGAGCCGCCCTGGTCGGGCCGTCCCCGGAGCTTTTCCTTGGCCTAGATACGCAACGCGACGATCATGCGAGGGTCCCATGCTGAATCGCCTCACGCTCAAGAACTTCAGGAACCACGCCGACACCGAGATCAGCGGGCTCCGCGCGTTGAACGCCATCGTTGGACCGAATGGAGTCGGGAAGTCCTCTGTCCTGAAGGCTCTTCAGTTCGCCTACCTGCGGGGATTCGAGTTCATGACTGAGAAGCGCGTCGGCGGTGCGCTGCCCGATCAGGCTGTGAGGGTGGACCAAGATGAGTTGAGCATCGTCGTCGAAGGGATGGCCGGAGGGCGAAGCTGGCGGGTCGAAGCGTCGTACGGGTCGACCGCCGAAGGCGCATGGGAAGCCGTCAAGCTGATTCCCGAATCGGAACGCCCTGACTGGTTCCAGCGTGCACTCGGTGGTTCCGGCTACTTCCGCTTCGAACCCTCCTCACTACGCCGCTCGAGCTACCCCGAGAAGCTGCCTCCGCACATCGAGTTCGACGGCTACGGTCTCGCCAGCGCGGTCAGCTACCTTATGCGGACCGACCCGGAAGGCCACCAGCTTCTGACCGAACGGCTGCGTGGTGTTGTGCCTTCCGTCCTCGGTCTGCGCACCAATCCAGTGAAGGTCCCCCGCAGCCGTCGGCGCACACTCCGCGTGGATGATCAGGAAATGCCGTTCGAGACCACCGATGAGGTCGTCGGCGATGAGCTGCTGTTCGACACCGTGGATGGCCGGGGCATCCGCGGAGCAGCCCAGAGCGACGGCACGCTCTTCGTGCTCGGCGTGCTGACCGCGCTGTCCCTGCCCCCGCAGCCCAAGCTCGTCCTGCTTGACGACATCGAGGCCGGTATTCACCCCGGCGCGCAGCGCAAGCTGGTCCGTCTGCTCCGTCAGCTCACCGAGGAGGTCCCCGAGCTTCAGCTGATCATGACCTCGCACTCGCCCTATGTGCTCGACGAGCTCACGCCGGAAGAAGTGTGGGTGGCCGGTCGTGGGAGCGATCAGCGGGTCGTCCTGAAACGCCTCGCCGACCACCCAAAGGCAGAAGAAGCCTCGCGCATGCTCACCACAGGCGAATTCTGGAGCGTCGAGGGCGAGGACTGGGCCGGGGAGAGCGCGAAGTGACCAGCGAAGCGGCCCTGCGCATCCTGATGGTGGTGGAGGACCATGCCGACGCGCGCACCGTCGGCACGCTGATCGACAAGCTACTGCTCGAGAGCGAGGGTCGGCCGTCGTGGATCGACGACGGGTTGCTTCCGTTCCTGCGGCACTGGGTCGATCTGGATTGTGCTGCATCGGAAGCGCCTGCTTGGCGCCACGTCACGTGGGTCGAGATGAGCAAGCGTGCCCCGCGCGTGCTCGGACACGGCATCGGTGGGCCGACGCGCGACACCTATGCGAAGGCTGCGCGCAGGGCAATTCAAGCCGCCCAATGGGCGGATAGCCATCCGAACGCGGTCGTGCTGGTCGTGGACGCGGACGCCGACCGAGAGCGCAGGGCCGGTCTGGCGAGTGGACGCGCAGCCCAGCCGTCGGCGTTGCGGGTCGTCGTGGGCGCTGCCGATCCGAAGCGCGAGGCCTGGGTGCTCAATGCCTTCGCGCCCCGGACGGATGAGGAACGGGCTCGACTGGCAGAGCTGTGCAGCTCGCTCACGTTCAACCCATGCTCGGAAGCCCATCGGCTGCGCCATAAGCGGGGTGAGCTTCGAGACATCAAGCGTGTGCTCGACGTATTGACCGGCGGCGACCCGGAGAGGGAGCACGAAGCCTTGCGGTCGGCTCCTCTCCAGGAGCTTGCGAGCGCGGGCGAGGCAAGCGGGCTTGCTGCCTTCCTGCGCGAGGCAGAGCTGGTGGTCCAACTTCTCGACGGCCCGCCGCCGCGGCCGAGTGAGTGAGGGGCCATGCAGATCCGGCGAGGACTGATGCTGAACGTGCCTGTCGGAGAAACCGCCGAGCAGGCAACTTGTAAGCGACACTTAACAGTTCGTCGAGACGGAGCGACACGATGACGACCCCCTCCGAAATACGCCAGCACCTCCTCGAGGCCCTCGAAGCCGACCTCATCGGCCCGTTCGTACCCGACACGCACGCCCAGGGCGGCCAGGAGATCCTCCCCCTTCCACCATCCCGCTGGTACCTCACCGGCTTCCTCTCCCCCCAAGGCGGACGAGCCCCCGACGCCGACGACACCGAGTCCACCGACGGCGAGCTCGCGGCCGGCGAGGACAAGCAGTCGGAAGACGCCGGCAGCGATGAACCCGAGCCCAAGCGGCCCGTGCGCTTCCCGGCCTCCATGGGCCTGAGCGTCTTCCTGCCGCCGGGCACGGGCGACAGCATCGAGGTCGACGTCTGGTACGCCGACTACGACAAAGTCGAGGTGGCTCTCGAGAAGGAAGACCGCAAGCAGACCGGCTGGAAGCGAGTCCCGCATGGTCCGGTGCGTGCCAGCGTGCCGCTCGACGCGGTGCTCCTGCAAAGCAAAGGCGTGGATGTGCCGCTGTCGCGCGGGCTCACGCTCCGTGGCGAGCTGCGCACGACGGCGATGGAAGGCCTTCAGCAGGGCACGCGCGTACTGAGCCTCTTCCTGGTCAACGAGCGCACGCCCCTCGAACGGGACCGCGACCTGAACTTCGTCTTCCAGGTGCGCCTCGCGCTTCACTACGACAAGGGCTTCCTCTGCCGGCCCAACCGCCGCGGTGAGGACGTGGGCGACGACGACCAGCGCGTTCTGGCGCTGACCTTCCGTGACCACATGGAATGGGCGGTCGGTCACAACACCAGCGTCGAAAAGCCGCAGCGAACCGATGGCAGGGTCACCACCTTGCGCACCACGCAGCTGCCAGCCTACGAAGTCCCGCGCGTGGCCCACCGGGCGCTCGAGGACGTCACCACCAGCATGGCTGAGCTTGCCCGGCTCAACGCCGCCGGCTTGTCCAACGCCCTGACACCGCTCGTCGATGCCTATGCCGCCTGGATCGACGAGCAGCGCCGCATCCCGCTCGAGCGGGATGCGCTGGACCAGACGCGCACGCGACTGCTCGACCAGGCCGGCCGGTGCAAGGAGCGCATGAAGGAGGGAATCGCCCTGTTCGGTAGCGATGCCCAGGTGCTCCGGGCGTACCAACTCGCCAACATGGCGATGCACGTGTCGGCCGTCATGGCGGACAAGATGCGCGAGGACCCGCGGTACAAGGGCGGAGAGCAGCCGCAGTGGCGTCCCTTCCAGCTCGCGTTCCTACTGATGAACCTGCCGTCGGTCGTGGATCCACGGCACGCCGACCGCCGCTTGGCCGACCTGATCTACTTCCCCACCGGCGGCGGCAAGACCGAGGCGTATCTCGGCCTGATCGCCTTCGTCCTCCTGCTGCGGCGCATGCGTGGCAAGGGCCAACCCCACGAAGGGCGCGGGGTGGCGGTGCTCCTGCGCTACACGCTGCGTCTGCTGACGCTCGACCAACTCGGGCGCGCCGCCACGCTCCTCTGCGCCCTCGAGGAAATCCGCCGAAAGTACCCCGGTGAGCTCGGCGACGCGCGGTTCACCATCGGCCTGTGGGTGGGCCAGAGCGCGAGCGCCAATCGCCTGAAAGAGGTCCACCAGGAGCTGCACGACTACACGCCCGGTCGCACCAACTCCCCGTTCCCCCTGACGTCGTGCCCCTGGTGCGGCGAGCCGATCAAGATCACCAACATCAAGCTCGTCGATAAGGCGGGCAAGCCCACCAAGAAGGACTTCGTCCGTGCGGTGGTGTACTGCGAGGGCCGCGCGTGCCCCTTCACCGAGGCCAAGAGCGAGGGGCAGGGGCTGCCCGTCCTGTTCGTGGACGAGCAGATCTACCAGGAAGTGCCGAGCTTCGTCGTGGGCACGGTGGACAAGTTCGCGATGATGCCCTGGCGCGGCGAGGCCGGCATGCTCTTCGGACAGGCAACGCACCTCGATAGCGAGCGCGCCTACGGCGTGATGCATGACGCGCCGAAGGGAGCGAAGCCCCTGCCCGAAGGCCTGTTGCCCCCCGAGTTGATCATCCAGGACGAGCTGCACCTCATCAGCGGTCCGCTCGGCACGATGGTGGGCCTCTACGAAGCCGCGGTGGATTACCTCTGCGACCGGCCCGTCAGCGGTGCAGCGCGACCGCCCAAAGTGGTGTGCTCCACCGCCACGGTGCGGCGCGCACGAGAGCAGATCCAGGCCCTGTTCGGTCGCCCGATGAGCCTGTTCCCGCCGCGCGGTATCACCGAAGGCGACAACTTCTTCGCCAGGCTCGAGACCGACGAGCCCGGCCGGCTCTACGTGGGAGTCGGCGCCCCCGGACGTGCGCTTCGCGCTGTGTCGGTACGTGCCTACGCGGCCCTGCTCGCAGCCTCGCAGAAGCACTTCGACCCCAAGGGCGAGCCCAAGCAGCCTGCCGATCCGTACATGACCCTGGTCGGGTACTTCAACAGCCTTCGCGAGCTGGGAGGCATGCGACGCCTGGTCGAGGACGAGGTCCGCAACCGCGTACGCGACATCGAGGACGCCAAGCGCCCGCTGCTGTTCGTGGGCCCGCACCCGTGGGCGGCGGACCGGCGGCTCGAGATGCCCGCGGAGCTCACCTCCCGCGAAACCACCGAGCGCGTCAAGGAGACCAAGGCACGGCTCGCGGCGCGCATGGCCGTCAAGGACAAGAACCCCATCGATGTCGTGCTCGCATCCAGCATGATCTCGGTCGGCCTCGACATCGACCGGCTGGGGCTGATGGTCGTCACGGGCCAGCCCAAGACGACGAGCGAGTACATCCAGGCCACGAGCCGCGTTGGACGAGCCTATCCCGGCCTGGTCGTGACGTGCCTCAACGTCATGCGTCCGAGGGACCGCTCCCACTACGAGCGGTTCGTCGCCTACCACGAGAGCTTCTACCGGGAGGTCGAGGCGACGAGCGTCACGCCCTACAGCGGCCAGGCGCTGGACCGTGGCCTCGTGGGCACGCTGCTCTCGATGGTGCGCCATGGCGTCCTCGAGATGGAACCCCCGGCCGGCGTGATGAGGTTACATGGCAATCGCCCCAAGGCCGAGCAACTCCTCGAGCATCTCATCCTGAGAGCGCGAAGCCATCGCGACTGGCCCGACGATGACGCCGAGACGCGCATCGCGGATCTCATTCGCGCCCGCGGCAAGGCGTTCCTCGACGCCTGGGAGCGCGTTGTGGACAAGGCCATCGCAGGGGCGGAAGGGCGCACGTACAGCAGGATGGATCGGGCCACGAACCAAGGGCCGGCGCTGCTGTTCACGGCCAACGATCCGGTTCCCGATGACCACGACGCGCGCACCTTCCAGGCGCCGACCTCGATGCGGGATGTCGAGCCCAGCATTCCGATGTGGGTGCGGTTCATTCCGCTGGATGAGAGGAAGTGATGGCCACCCCGTTCAAGAAGACCAAGGGCGCCGGCAAGGCGCTCCGGCCCGAAGGCCAGCTCCGCCAAAGCCAGCTCGTCGGTACGTTCGGCCCCGGCGCCATGGTGGACCTGCTCGACCGAGCCGTGGTCATCGGTGGCCTCGAGCACTGGGGCTTCGCCAAGGAGGGGTTCGTAGCCCTCGACGACGCGCGCCTGCGCCGTTCCCTCATTCCCCGGCTCAAAGCCCTCGACCCCGACCTCGACCTCGCGCGGGAGGGCTACTTCCGAATGGCACCGGAAGGCGACCCGCGCGATCCCCATCTCAACGTGGGCGTCCGCGCGCTCGAGTTTCCGCGCTGGTTCGTTTGCCAGAGCTGCCGGCGACTCGCGCGCTTTGGCGAGTTCGAACGCAAGGGCGAGCGGTACTACCACCAGTGCGAGAAGCACAAGCGGTCGGTGGCGGTCCCGGTGCGCTTCGTCGTCGCGTGCAAGGCGGGCCATCTCTCCGACTTCCCCTGGGTCGCGTTCGCCCACCTGGAACGCAAGGACGGCAACTGCGACCGCCCAGAGCTGTACCTGGAAGAGAACGCCATCGGCGACATCGCGCGGATCATCGTGCGCTGTCGGAATTGCCAGTCATCCACGCCCTTGAGCAAGGCAGGCGTGCTCCCCTACAAGTGCACCGGCGACCGCCCGTGGCTGGGCGGACGGGCCATGAACGAGCCCTGCACCGAGCAGATCCAGATGCTCGTACGGTCGGCGTCCCATGCGTACTTCGGGCAGGTGGTGAGCGCCCTGCGCCTGCCCGAGCCGGACCCCGACCCGCTACGGCTGCGCTTGCGCGAGAAGGACGTCTGGAAGGCCGTGCAGAAAGTCACCAGCCTCGACCAACTCCAGATGCTCGTCGGGCTCATGGACCACGTTGCCGGCGCCGTGCAGGGCTACTCGCTCGAGAAGGTGCTGGACGCCATCCAAGCAGAGACCGCCTCGGGTGGTTCCCAGCCTGAGCGGCCCCTGCGCAGCGCCGAGTATGACCGCATCGTCGGCGCGGCGAGCTACCAGCCGGGCATGGTCACCCCGGCAGGGGCGCAGTTTGCGGCATATCGGATCCCGAGACAGCAGGTAGACCTGCCGAAGGGCGTGCGCGGGCTGGTCATCGTGCCTGTCCTGCGAGAGGTCCGCGTCCAGGTCAGCTTCAGCCGTTTCGACTCGGTCGGCGCGAATCTCCAGGGCGAATACGACTTCGAGGCTGGCAAGGTGAAGCCCGCGGTGCTGACCCTGCCCACCGGCAACGAGAAGTGGCTCCCGGCAGCCGAGATCCGCGGCGAAGGCATCTTCGTCGAGCTCGACATCGATGCGGTCCGCGAATGGGAGGCCAGGCCAGCGGTGAGGGAGCGGGCCGACAAGCTGCTGCACGCCTTCGCCGCCGACGGCAAGGGTGCCTTCCCCGGTGTGCGCTTCTACATGCTGCACTCGCTGTCGCACCTGCTGCTCACCGCGATCAGCCTCGAATGCGGCTACGCGGCGAGCGCGATCCGCGAGCGCATCTACTGCGGGCAACCCGAGCAAGACGGCCCCGACATGGCCGCGGTCATGCTCTCCACGGGCACCACCGGCAGCGAAGGCACCCTTGGCGGCCTGGTCGAGGAGGGACGCCGCCTGCGCCACCACCTGCGCGAGGCCTGGGACCTGGGCCGCCTCTGCTCCAACGACCCGGTCTGCGCCGCCCACGACCCCAGCTCCGAGTCGAGCGACCGCCGCACCGAAGGCGCCGCCTGCCACGGGTGCCTGTACATCGCGGAGTGCTCGTGCGAGCGGTTCAACAAGTACCTGGACCGGGCGCTCGTGGTGCCCACCATCGGGAACGACCCGGAGTTGGCGTTCTTTGGAGAACGGCCATGACGACGCGGGCCACCCTCAAGGACGTCAGCACCTCCGCCATCGAGCGCCTGCGCGCGGCCATTGCGTCGGGCCAGCTCAAGACCCCGGTGGACCGCGCCGCCCTGCTCGGCTGCGGCATCCGGCACCAACGCGACGTCCTCGAAGCCACCCTCGCCGGCCACAAGAGCGCCGCGTGCCTCGCCATCCTCGACGTTGCCCTGGCTGAACGCGAAGAGCGGAAGCCCACCCCCGAGCTCGTGTGGACTGGACCGGAAGGCCCTGGCGGCACGGCCCGGGACACGGCGGTCGTGCTGCGGGAGTTGTTCGAGAGCGCCCGCGAGTCGGTCATCCTGGCCGGCTACAGCTTCGATCACGCCCGCGACGTGCTCGCCCCGCTCCACGCGGCGATGCGGGACCACGGCGTCCGTGCTTCGTGCTTCGTGGACATTCCGCAGGTCGAAGCGGGCAACGAGGACGGCCACCTGGCCCGCCACCTGGGCGCGTTCTTCTCCGCGAAATGGCCGTTCGGCGATCCGAAGCCGCGCCTGTACTACGACAAGCGGGCCCTCAAGCCGGGTCCGCCATTCTCGAGTCTGCACGCCAAGTGCGTCGTAGTCGATGGCGCGCGGGCGTTCGTGTCGAGTGCGAACTTCACGCAGCGCGGGCAGGAGCGGAACATCGAGGTGGGGGTGCTGATCGCCGACCCGTCGTTCGCGAGCTACCTGGCCGGGCAGTGGCTGGGGCTGGTGGAGGCGGGGTTGGTGGGGAAGTGGTTGGATGAAAGCCCGGGGGGCAATCTGAAGGGCATGAGCGAACCTGCCGATGGAGATGCATCGTGACGGTACCGAACGCCACGGCCCCCAAGACTCCCGGCACTATGGGAGACCACAGCGCGCGCCAGCTCTTTCGCTGGACGGCTGCGAGAGCATGTGGTGCTTGCCGGGGATGCAGGCGCCAGCGGTGTTGAAGTGCGGGAGCCTGGGGGCGAGGATAGCACGCGTTTCGGGGGGAACAGGGCGATGTGCGCTGCCGCTCGCTGGGGTTGGATTGCCCCGAGACGACGCGGATGAACAGTTCGCCCTGCCCGGACCGTGCTATGGTCTCCTCACCTTGCGGGCGGGGTCGGGCAACACATGGGGTCGCACAGGAGCGCTCATCACAGCAGAATGACGTCATCGTCGGTTCGTCGCCGGACCTGGGCTGGGTTCGTCGGGATTGTGTTCGCGGTCGTGCTGGCATCCGCGTCCATCGGCGCGCAGTCCGAACCCGCCCAGCGAATCGTGCGCGTCGGCGTGTACCAGAACAGGCCCAAGGTCTTCATGGGCGACGACGGGAAGCCTGGCGGGCTGTTCGTCGAGTTGCTCTTCGAGATCGCGCGCGTCGAAGGGTGGACGCTTTCGTTCGTGCCGTGTCAGTGGGCGGAGTGCCTCGAGGCCCTCGACCAAGGGCGCATCGACCTGATGCCGGACGTAGCGTATTCGCGCGAGCGGGACCAGCGGTACGACTTCCACCGCACCCAAGTGATCGAGAGTTGGTCCCAGATGTACGCGCCTCCGGGGGCCGCGATCCAAAGGCTGACGGACGTGAAGGGCAAGCGCGTCGCGCTGCTGCGGGATTCCGTTCAGCAATCGGCGTTCGAGGAGATGATGGAGGGGTTTGGGCTCGAGGTGACCGTGCTTCCGACGGCCTCCCTCGAGGAAGCCTTCGCGACCGTGCGGGCGGGGGGCGCCGATGCGGCGATCGCGAACCACTTGTTCGGTGGCTACTACCACCGCGAGTACGGGTTGGAGCGGACACCGGTGGTGTTCATGACGGCGCAGCTTCACTACGCCACGGCCCAGGGTCGCAACCCGGACTTGCTTCTGGCCGTGGACCAACACCTGGAGACGTGGCGCAAGGAGCCCAACTCCACGTACTACGCCACGGTCGGACGGTGGATGGACCGGCCCCCCGTGGGCATCCTCCCGGACCGCGTTCTGTGGATCATCAGTATCACGGCGGCGTTGCTCGTGCTGGCGGTCGGGCTCATTCTCGTGTTGCGCGCGCAGGTACGGCAGAGCACCCAGCATCTCCGGACGGCCAACGACGACCTGCGGAAGGTGGATGCCGCGCTTCGCAGGAGCGAGTCACTGCTCAACGCCGCGGAGCGTCTTGGCAAGGTCGGCGGGTGGGAGTGGGAGCTCGAGAACGAGCGGGTGACCGGAACCGAAGAGGCCATTCGCATCTGCGGGTGGGATCGCAGCGAGGTGCCCGAAGGCCGTGCTCGCGTCGAGGAGGGCCTCGCTCGCTTCGATCCCGAGGCGCGGGCTGCCCTGCAGAAGGTCTTCGCCCGGTGCCGTGACGACGGGACCCCATTCGACATCGAGGCGCCGTTCCACAGCGCTTCCGGCGAATCCCTTTGGGTTCGCATCACGGCCGAAGCGGTCTGCGCCGACGGCAAGATCGTCAAGGTCGTCGGGAACGTCATGGATGTGACGGAGCGCAAAAAGGCAGACCAGGCTTACCGGACCTTTGAAGAGCAGTTGCGGCAGTCGCAGAAGATGGAGGCCATTGGCAAGCTCGCGGGTGGCGTGGCCCACGACTTCAACAACCTGCTGACCGTGATCCTCGGCTACTCGGAGCTTGCCTGCCTCCACTTGCAGGAAGCCCACCCGGCCCACAAGCCCTTGGCGGAGGTTCTGAACGCCAGCAAGCGCGCCGCCGGGCTCACGCGACAGCTTCTCGTCTTCAGCCGTAGCCAAGCGATCGAGCGCAAACCGATCGACATCAACCAGGTCGTGAACAGCATCGACGGGTTGCTCCGACGTGCGGTCGGGGAGGAAATCGACTTGCGGATGGCGCTGGCATCCGACCTCGGTGTCACGCTGGCCGACGCCGGCCAGGTCGAGCAAGTGCTCATGAACCTCGTGGTCAACGCCCGGGATGCCATGCCCCAAGGCGGCACGCTCACGCTCGAAACCGCCAACGTCGACCTCGACGAAGCGTACGTGGCAAAGCAGGTGGATGTCGTCCCCGGTCCGTACGTTCTGCTTTCGGTGACGGACAGCGGTTGCGGGATGGACACGCAGACCAAGTCGCGGATCTTCGAGCCGTTCTTCACGACGAAGGAGCGAGGCAAAGGGACGGGGCTGGGGCTTGCCACGGTGTACGGCATCGTCAGCCAGAGTGGGGGGCACGTCGCGGTCGAGAGCCAACCTGGACGAGGATCTACGTTCGAGATCTATCTGCCGAGAGAGAACGGGAGGGTCGCGAGCCCGATGGTTTCCACGCATCCGAGCGCGCGGGTCGACGGCACGGAAACCATCTTGATTGTGGAGGACGACGAGGCAGTCCGGGAGCTCGAGGCACAGATCCTGAGTTCGGCGGGGTACACGGTGCTGGTGGCGGCGACGGAAGGCGACGCCCTGCGCGTCAGCGACGGGCACGAGGGGACCATTGACCTGCTGCTCACGAGCGCGATCACACCGGGAGGCGGGGAAGACTTCCTCGGTAGGCTCCTCTCGGCACGCCCGGAAATGAAGGTCCTCGCCATGTCCGGGTCCTTCGACAGTGAAGTCGCCCGGAACGAGCGAGGGCCGCAGGTTCGCTTCCTCAGCAAGCCGATCACCATCGAGACCCTGACGCGCAAGGTTCGAGAGACGATCGACGGGGTTTGATCAGCTACCCGACCCGGCTACGCACGGCGTCCTCGACGATCGTCTTCAGGTCCGACCGCGACGCCTTCCACCCGAGCACATCTTGCGCCCGCTTTGCGGCCGCCACGAGGCTGGGGGGGTCCCCCGCGCGGCGTGGTCCCACGCGATGTGGCACCGGTGTGCCCACGACATTGCCCACGGTGTCCATCACCTGGCGCACCGAGTAGCCTTCGCCCGTCCCCAGGTTCAAGAGCAGCGGGCCCGCTCCCGCCTCCAGCTTCTTCAGGGCGAGCCAGTGCGCCTCCGCCAGGTCCACCACGTGAATGTAGTCGCGGACGCATGTGCCGTCGGGGGTCGGCCAGTCGTCACCGAACACCACGAGCTCGCCACGTCGCCCCAGCCCGGCATCGATCGCGAGCGGGATGAGGTGCGTCTCCGGGTCGTGGCGCTCCGATAGGGTCCCGTCCGGGTGCGCTCCCGCCGCGTTGAAGTAGCGCAAGCACGCCACCCTCAGCCCAAACGCGTGCCCGTAGTCCAGGGCGGCCATCTCCACGATCCGTTTCGTGGCACCGTACGGGTTGATCGGGTCCTTGGGGTGGTCCTCGTCGATCGGGACGCGGATGGGGTTCCCGTACACCGCCGCGCTCGAGGAGAACACGAAGGAGCGAACGCCCGCGCGCACCATTTCGTCGAGGAGCGCGAGCGTCTGGCCCACGTTCACGCCGTAGTATCGGTCCGGGGCCTGCACGGACTCGCCCACCTGGATGAGCCCGGCGAAGTCCACGACGGCTTCGGGCTCGTACTCCTCCAAGACGTGGCGCACGGCCTCGCGGTCTCCGATCTCGCACCGAACGAGCGGGATGCCCTCGGGAACCGCGTCCGCGAAGCCCGCGCTGAGGTCGTCGATGACCACGGCCGGCACGCCGCGCTCCACGAGACACCGCAGGAAGTGGGAACCGATGTAGCCTGCACCACCCGCCACGAGGATCGTCATGGGCAGTTCTTGTACCAGAGAGGCGGGTGAGGAACCATCTACGTCCCCGTGTCGATCGATACGACCTGTCCCTTGGCTCGCCCCATCACGCCCCTCACACACTGCTCCACGCCCTCCGCCAGCTTCCGCGGGGAGAAGGTCCTTCGCACCGCCTCCCTGGCCCGCGCGCCGAACACGCGCCGCGGACTGCGGCTGGACAGAAGCGACGCCGCACTCGCCGCAAACGTCGATGCTGAGTCGTACACGCACTCTTTTCCGATGACGTCGAGTACCGGCTGCAAGTCGGGCACGCCCGTGTGCACGAGGGTTGGGCGTCCTTGCGACCACGCCACGAGCAACTCGGTGGGCAGACGATTGCCGGGGTCGGGGTGAACCACGGCAAGCGCACGGTGCATCAGGACTCCGCGAACCGTGTCGTCCACCGGCCCCAGGGAGAGGATCCCGTGCTCAGGGGCGTGCGGAAACCGGTAGTCTCCGGCGAGCACGAGCCGCACGTCCCGCACGCTCATCCGTTCCCCGGTGTCGTCCTCCAGCGGCGTGTCCGCGTGGGCCTCGCGAAAGAACCGGAACGCCTCCACCAACCGATCCGCGGCGGGACCGTGATGCCCCACGCACAGCAGGAAGGGCCCGTCCACGAGGTTCATGCGTCGCATGCGCAGGGTCATCGCCGGAAGCGGGTCCGGAGCGGCGCCCGTGACGAACGTGGGGCACGGCCAGGGCTGCTTGGTCTCCTTGCGCAATCGCTGCTCCTCCGAGGCGGTCGCCACGGCCACGGCCCTCGCGGCGCGCAGCAAGTCGGAGGCGTGCCTCCCCACCCGCGAAGTGTCGTCGATCGCCGGGGGACAGAGGACCGCGTTGCGCACCCGTCGCACGCCCTCGGACACCAGGTAGCCCCACGTTCCCGTGAAGAACACCGCGTCGAAGAGGTACCCCAGATGGTCGAGGTAGCGACGGTAGCCCACGCAAGCTGGCCCCAGGGACACGGACCAGAGCCTGCCCGCGGCGGAGTGGTAGGGGGCAAGCCACTTGGCGGGTCCCCCCAACCAGTCGGTCTTGACCTTGGTGAGCCGAAACCGGACGACCTGCACGCCATCGATGGAAGACTTGCCTTCCGCGACGCCGTTTTCCCAGCGGTCCGGGTCGCGGGCACAGGTGGTGAGCACCGTGACGTCGTGACCGCGGCTTGCCATCGCTGTGGCCATGGCGCGCGTGCGACGTGCCGCCTCCCCCACCTCGTCCAGCGCGTACCGCTCGACCACGAACGCGATCTTGGACCGGGAAGCAACATCCATGACCGCTATCCTTCCTGGTGCGAACGCAAAGGTCAAAGATCAATGCGCGTTGCGGTCCGAAGAAGCCACCGGCAGCGTGAAGCGGAACTCCGCCCACGTGCCGTGCTCGCTGGTGGCGTCCATCCGTCCGCCGTGCACCCGTACGATCCTCCAGCTAGTGTACAGCCCGACCCCGGTGCCCGGTCGTGACAGGAGGGCCGGATCGGACAGACGTGAGAACCGGCGAAACAGGCGCGAACGCTGTTCCGGCGGAAACCCCGGTCCCTCGTTCCACACCGCCAACGTGACGCTATCGCCCTCGCGACACGTCGTGACCCGGATCCGCCCGCCCGCTTCGCCGTACTTCACGGCGTTCGATACCAGGTTGAGTACCACCACGCGCAGAAGATCCCTGTCCGCGTCCACACGCAGCCCCAAGAAAATGCGACGCTCCATCCGCATTCCCTTCGCTTCGATCTCCGTGGCCGCTGCCTCGAGAGCGGGCTCGATCACCTCCGTCGCCAGGTCGACGGCGGGGGACACGTTCGGCTGCAACCCCGTCTCCGTGCGGGCGAGGTGCAGGTAGTCCTGGACGAGGCCGTGAAGCCCCCGGGCCTTGCGCACCATGGCCTCGACCTTGCGATGCGCCACGGCGTCGAGGGAGCCCGCGTACCCGTCGAGCAACACGGTGCCGTCCATGATGAGGGAAGCGAGGGGGCCCTTGAGCTCGTGGCTGACGAATGCGAGCGTCTCCGCGTACGCCAGGGTCGCGGCGCGAGCCTGCTCGATGAGCCACACCTTCTCCACGGCCTGGCTCAACCTCTCCGACACGGCTTGCTGCAAGGCAACCTGCCGATCGTCGTAGGCGTCGACCTGACGGGACGAGCGGAACAGCACGCCCACGGCTCGACCCTCGACCCGAAGAGGCACCGTGAGGCTGGAGCGGACGCCTTCCTCGACGAGGGCTCTTGTGGACCGGCTGCTCGGCTTGCTCGCGAGGTATTTTCGCAGGTCGCAGATGATGCGCGCCTGCCCCCCTGCGAGCACGGCCTCGAGGGTACTTCCGGCAAGGTCCTCGGCGTACCCCTTGCCGAGCAAGAGGTGAGGGTAGTCGGCGCGAACCCATTGCGTGATCAATCGCCCGTCCTCCTCGACCAACGCCAGGCCGAGGCGGTCGCAGAAGAAGATCGACCTCGTGCTGTCGAAGAGGAAGTCCATGATCTCGTCGAGGGACCGGCCCGCGGCGACCTTCTGGTTGACCGCGGCCAGCACCGCCTGCTCGTCGTTGGAGAGCACCGCCGAGGCGGAATCCACGTATCGGACCGTCGAGAGAGGATCGAAAGGAGAGGGCTTCGTCACGCCCGGTACCGTTGCAGGGTTGGGGGCGTTCGTCCATACCCGGGCCGGCGCAGCCGTGGCGCGAGCTTACCGAGGGGGCTACCGAGTCGCCTCACGGGAAGTGTCCGGCATCGCGACATGGCGGTGGGCCGTTGCGACCCTTGGTACACCAGCAAAAACAGGACGTTTGCGCGGGCTCCCCTTGCTGCTGACCCGTGCTAGCGTCTCTTCGATGCTTGTCAGCCGATTCCTGCTCATCGCGCCTGCCACCTCTCTGGTTCTCACCCTCGCGTGCTCTTCCAGCGACGACACCAGGCCCGCTGTCGACGCCGGCTCGGACGTCAGCCAACCGGATGCGGAGCCGGATGCCGAGCAAGATGCTCCCCAGCCCGATTCCGCCCTCGACGCTCCGATGGAGGATGCGGTTCCCGACGCGGAGCAAGACGCGCCTGTGCAGGATGTCTTGTCCGACGCACCCTTGGAAGACGCGCTGCCAACCTGCACGCCCGCAGATCCCACACCGGAAGTAGGCCCGGGCGGCTTTCCCCTCGACGGCTGGACCTGGGCCCGTCAGGGCGTCGTGCTGGAGGACTCGACCGCGGGATCCTACGGCGGATACATCGCGCCCGCCGCGTGGGTGGCGGGAGATACGCTTCACCTGTGGATCACCCGCAAGCAGGGCACGTTGCATCGGGTCTTTCACACTACCTCTTCCGACGGCCTCACGTTCTCCACCCCTGTCGAGACGAACGGACTCGAGGGCGAAAACATCATCGCGTACCCGTCCGTGCTGCACGACGGCACGAGGTTCTTGATGTGGTACGGCTCGGGCACCATTGACCATGCCGAGAGCCTCGACGGCACCACATGGACCATGGTCGAGAGCATGGTCTTGAAGACGGGGGAGGAGGGCTCGTTCGACTCGATGTCGCTGCTCTACCCGAACGTCGTGTCGACAGGGTCCGGGTTCGTCATGTACTACACCGGGTTCAACGGGCAGGCGTTTGGGATCGGCCGGGCGGAGTCGTCGGACGGGACCACGTGGGAGCGTGAGCCTGTGGGGCCGGTGCTCACGCAAGGCACGGGGTTCGACAACCACGCGGTGGCGCAGCCGTGCGCGGTGGTGCTCGGGTCGCGCGTGCTGCTCTGGTACGGAGGGTACGACACGTCCGTGGCGAACCCGGGGCCGTACAGGATTGGGCTGGCGGAGGCTGCCGACGGCAAGGTATTCACGCGAAAGGGCGTCACTCTCGACCTGGAACCGTCGGGCGAGGAAGCGTGGAGCACGCGGGACCCGGCCGTGGTGCGGTGGCAGGGCAAGTGGTGGATGGCGTACTCGGCGATGGGCGACGACACGATGTATCGCATCGCGGTGGCGACGTCGGAGACGTGCGGGGAGTAGCCGTTTCACGGCGCGGCGTCGTAGAGCGTGGCCAATTCGTAGCTGCACCGTCCGGTCTGCTGATCGACTCGGCTTCGCAGGATGCGATGGCGCTGGCTCTCGTCCTCGCAGACCACGATCTCGAAGTGGTCGCAGGGCCAGCGTTGCGCGAGCTCGCAGGACGGAAACGCGGTGGCTCGGCACCAGGACGAGCCGTAGTTGCACCACTTGATCGCCTCCAGGTCACCGATGTCGTTCACGCAGACGTTGACGGTCATCTGGATCTGCCCGTCGCCGAACAGGGCGGAGCAGTTGCGCAGGGCAGGGCAGGCGGTGCGGTGGTCGCGAAAGACGCCGCAGCGCGCGGTGTCCATCGACCATGCGGGGGGTTTCTCGGGGGCGCCGGAGCCGGAGAGTGCCCGACTCGCGAGGTCGCCGGCGAGGGAGGCAGCCTGGTTGCCTGAGCTCGTGCCGCAGGACGGGAACAGAGCGGCGGCGAGACCGAGCGCGGAGGCCCACCCCACGCGTCCTCGTCCTGACAGAGGAGCGAGGAGGGAGTGCATTGAGATGGCATACCGGAAGGCAGGGCTGTCGGCCAGGGGAGAGGCAACCCCCGGATCCGGAGGCATGCCCCCATCCCAGCCTTCGCACGCGCCGCCCACCTCATGAGTGGCAGGCCACCTTGCCATTCGCAGAGCGAGATCCAGAGGCTAGGCCCAAATCAAGCGCTCCGCGCTGCTTTGGGTCTAGGTCTTTCTAAGGGGGCTTTCGCAACGCCCCCTCGCCGCGCTCACCGCGGCTCACCCCAAAACGCCTCGCCTTCGGCTCGGATAGCCCCAAACCCAAGCACGTTCTTCGAACAGCGCTTGATTTGGGGCTAGGCTCTCGATCCGTCGCTTCGCTCCGGATCAGGGCCACCCCAAAGGGAGCGGCGCAGCACCCAGCGGTCGTGCTACCAATGGAGCCGGGGTGGAACGCACTCGATGAAAGGACAAGTTCGCTCATGGTCGGCGGAAAGATGAACGAAGGTCTCCCATGACGGCGCGAAAGGAATCGGGGTCCAAGTCCGAGGGACGGAGGCGAGCTACCCGGGCTGTCGAGACGCGCGAGGTCGAAACAAGCGCGGTCGAGGTGCAGGAGCCCGTGGCGAGCCTCGGCGCCGGCTTCCCCATCGTCGGCATCGGCGCCTCGGCAGGAGGCCTGGCGGCCTTCGAGGCTTTCTTTTCAGCCATGCCCACAGACGCCGCGCCGGACATGGCCTTCGTGCTGGTGCAGCACCTCGCCCCCGACCACAAGAGCATCCTCACCGAGCTCATCCGACGTTACACCCGCATGCAGGTCTTCGAGGTCGAGGATGGCGTGGCGGTGCAGCCCAACTGCGCGTACATCATCCCGCCGGGCCGGGACATGGCGTTTCTGAACGGCACGCTGCAATTGCTGGTGCCCACCGCCCCCCGTGGCCAACGCATGCCCATCGACTTCTTCTTCCGGTCCCTCGCCCAGGACCAGCGCGAGCGGGCCATCGGTGTGGTGCTGTCCGGCACCGGCAGCGACGGCACCCTGGGGGTGCGCGCCATCAAAGGGGAAGGCGGCATGGTCATGGCCCAAGACCCCGCCTCCACCGAGCACGACGGCATGCCGCGCAGCGCTCTTGCCACGGGCCTTGTGGACTACGAACTGCCGCCGGGGGAGATGCCCGCCCAGCTCATCGCATACACGGCCCGTGCCTTCGGCAAGCTGCCCCAGACGAACGCCCCGGCGGTCAGAAGCGAGAGCGGCGTGAAAAAGGTCCTCGTGCTGCTGCGCACCCAGACCGGCCACGACTTCTCCCAATACAAGCCCTCCACAGTCCACCGCCGCATAGAGCGGCGTATGGCTGTGCAGCAAATCGAGACCATGGACGGTTACGTTCGGTTCGTGCAGCAGACGCCACAGGAGCTGGACGCCCTGTTCCGCGACATGCTGATCGGCGTCACTGGTTTCTTCCGCGATCCCGAGGCCTTCAAGGAGCTCGAAGAGCGGGTCATCCCCAGGATCTTCGCTGGCAAGAGCGCCGAATCCACGATCCGGGTTTGGGTACCGGGATGTTCCACCGGCGAGGAGGCCTACTCGATGGCCATCTTGCTCGCCGAACGTCAAGAGGTGCTCAAGCAGCGCTTCAAGGTACAGGTCTTTGCCACGGACATCGACAGCCACGCCATTGCCGCGGCCCGGTCCGGCGTTTACCCCGCCTCCATCGCCGCCGACCTCAGCCCCGAGCGCTTGGCGCGCTTCTTCGCGGCCGAGGCTGGCGAGAACACCTACCGTATCCACAAGAGCATCCGCGACATGCTGGTCTTCTCTGAGCAGAACGTGATCAAGGACCCGCCCTTCTCCAAGCTCGACCTCATCAGCTGTCGCAACCTGCTCATCTACCTGGGCGGCGACTTGCAGAAGAAGCTCATCCCGCTCTTTCACTACGCCTTGCTCCCCGGCGGTTTCCTCATGTTGGGAACCTCCGAGACCGTGGGCGAGCATCAGAATCTCTTCGCCGCGCTGGACCGCAAGCAGAAGCTCTACCAGCACAAGTCCGACCCCCTGGGCGCCCACCGCGGCGGGATGGGCCGGTTCCTGCCGCCCGCGACGACCAGCGACGCGTTGCTCCCGCGCGCCGTGGAAATGCGGGGCTCAGGGAAGAGGCCGCCGCTGCGCGAGCTGACCGAGCAGGCCCTGTTGCTCCACATGGTCCAGGCCGCAGCTCTGGTCACCGCCCAGGGAGAGCTCCTCTACCTCCACGGCCGCACGGGCATGTACCTGGAACCCACTCCAGGGGAGAGCGGCCTCAGCAACATTCTGAAGATGGCCCGGGAAGGGTTGCGCCGCGACCTGATCACCGCCTTGCACAAAGCTGCTGGGAGCGGGGAAACGGTGCGATGTCCAGGACTGCGGGTCAAAACCAACGGCGACTTCACCGCGGTCAACCTGACCGTCGGTCCGGTGGCCGTCCCTGCCGCGTCGTCCGAGCCGCCCCTGTTCCTGGTCATCCTGGAGCAAGCCGCGTCCCCGACTCACCCCGCAACCCCGGTCCCGCAGGCCATGGGAAATGAGCCCCCATCGGACGCGGACGGGCGCATCGCGGCGCTCAAGCAGGATCTGCGGGCCAAGGAGGAGTATCTCCAGACCTCCAACGAGGAGCTCGAGACCTCCAACGAAGAGCTGAAGTCCGCCAACGAGGAGCTGCAGTCAATGAACGAAGAGCTGCAGTCCACCAACGAGGAGCTCGAGACCTCCAAGGAGGAGCTGCAATCGATCAACGAGGAGCTGGCCACGGTCAACTCCGAGCTGCAGACCAAGGTGGCTGACCTGTCGCGTGCCAACAACGACATGAACAACTTGCTGGCCGGCACGGGTATCGCGACCCTCTTCGTGGACCACCGGCTGCGTATCCTGCGCTTCACCCCGACCGCCACGAGGATCATCAATCTCATCCAGAGCGACATCGGCAGGCCCGTAAGCCAATCGTCTCGAACCTGCCCGGCTACAGCAGCCTGACGGCGGATACCCAGGCGGTGCTCGATACCTTGATCCCCAAGGAGGCCGAGGTGAGGACCGCCGAGGGCCGGTGGTACACCATGCACATCCAGCCCTACCGCACCCTGGACAACGTGATCGAGGGCGCGGTGCTTACCTTCGTGGACATCACGGCGGCGCACAAGCTGGAGGAGGCCCTGAGGGAAAACGAGGAGCGGCTGCGGGTAGCGCTCGGGACTGCGTCCGTGTCTGTTTCCAGCCAGGATTCGCCGTCCGACACCGAGGGGGGAGACCATGACGGAGCGCGATGACCGGCCCAAAGACGCGGGGGGCCTTCGGCAGACGGCAGAGGAGCGCGCCCGCGAAACGGCCGCCCGGGCGACGGAAGCACCCACAGACCTCTCGCCCGAAGAACTCCAGCGGACGCTGCACGAGCTGCGGGTACACCAGATCGAGCTCGAGATGCAGAACGAGGAGCTGCGCCGGGCGCAGGCGGAGATCGACGCGGTGCGCGCGCGCTACTTCGACCTCTACGACCTGGCTCCGGCGGGCTACTGCACCCTCTCCGAAGAGGGGCTGATCCTCGAGGCCAACCTCACCCTCGCGACCCTGCTGGGCCTGGCCCGGGCCGCACTGATTCCGCAGCCATTCTCCCGCTTCATCGTCGAAGAAGACCAGGACATCTACTACCTGCACCGCAAGCAACTGTTCGAAACCGGTGAGCCCCAGGATTGCGAACTGCGGCTGGTCAAGCCGGAGGGGGCACCGTTCTGGGCGCATCTGAAGGAAACAGCCGCTCGATCCGAAGACGGCGCACCGCTCTGCCGCGTCATGATCACCGACATCACGGAGCGCAAGCGACGCGATGTGGAGCTTCGCGAAGCAAAGCAGCTGCTCGACGCGGTCATCGAGAACATCCCGCTCATGGTGTTCCTCAAGGAGCCGCGAGACTTGCGGTTCGTTGTGTTCAACCGGGCTGGCGAGGACCTGTTGGGCCATGACCGCAAGGAACTTCTCGGCAAGAACGACCTGGACCTGTTCCCTCCCGAGCAGGCGGCGTTCTTCACGGCCAAGGACCGGGAAGTGCTCGCTACAGACGTTCTCCTCGACATCCCCGAGGAGCCAATACAGACCGCGAAGAAGGGCGAGCGGCTCCTTCATACCAGGAAGGTCAGCATCAAAGGGGCCGATGGGGTCACGAAGTACTTGCTGGGCATCTCGGAGGACATCACCGAACGCAGGCAAGCTGAGCGCGCTCGAGGAGAGCCGGCGCCTCAACGAGTCCATGCTGCGGAACATTCCCTTCCCCATGAACATCGTCGACGAAGACGGCCGTGTCTTGTTCCTGAGCGACAAGCTCCGGGAGTTGGTCGGTGGTCAGACCCTGGGAGAGCATTGCTGGACACGCTACCGGGACGATAAGCACCCGTGCGACGACTGCCCCCTCAAGAGGGAGATCGCCATCGGCGAGACCCACGTCATCGAGACGAGCGGCGTGCTCGGCGGAAGGACCTTCGAGAACGTCCACACGGGGATGGTGTTCGAGGGCAAACGAGCCTTGCTGGAGATCTTCATCGACGTGACGGAGAAGAAGCGGTTGCAGGCCCGGCTGGCCCAGTCCGACCGCCTCTCGACCATGGGCACGCTCGCGGCGGGCGTCGCACACGAGATCAACAACCCGCTCACGTACGTGCTTTGGAATATCGAGAGCCTTTCGCAGGACGTTCCCAAGTTGGCGGAGCTCATGCGACGGTGCCACGCCGCTTTGTGCTCGCACCTCGGCGCGGATGTCGTGAAGGAGCTGCTCGAGACCGACGGAGATTCCTTCAGTCCAGCGATGTTCGACGACGTGGCCGTTCGGTTCCGTGACGTTCTTTCGGGAACGATCCGAATCCAGGACATCGCGCGCGGGCTCAGCACGTTCTCCCGTGTCGAAGGATCCGAGGTGGCGCCTGTCCACATGCACCATGCCGCCGAGCAGGCGATCAACCTAGCGCTCAACCAGATCAAGTATCGGGCGCGATTGGTCAAGGACTTCGGCCAGGTGCCCTTGGTCTTGGGCTCCGACAGCAAACTCGCGCAGGTGTTCTTGAACTTGCTCATGAACGCCGCGCACTCCATCGACGAGGGCCACGTCGAGCACAATGAGATCCGCATTCGGACATGGGCTGATGACGAAGCGGTCTTCGCCGAGGTCAGCGACACGGGCAAGGGCATCGCGCCGGAGCACCACGACCGCATTTTTGAGCCCTTCTTCACCACCAAGGATGTCGGCGTGGGCTCGGGCCTCGGGCTCTCCATCGCACGAAATATCGTCACCGGGTTCGGCGGCGAGATCTCCTTCTCCAGCGTGCCCGGCAAAGGGACGCGCTTTCTGATCAGGCTGCCGCGCCTGCCGCGAGATGGCCAAACCCGCGATGCCTCGACGCAGGCGGACGCGCCCCCGCGCTCGACCCCCCGTGGTCGGATCCTGGTGGTGGATGACGAGCAGGGCATCCGCGCGATCATCGCGAGGATGCTCGGCCGTAAGCACGAGGTTGTCACCGCCGCCTCGGGCGAGGAGGCCAAGGCGATCCTCGAGACGGATCGGCGCTTCGACCTGATCTACTGCGACCTGATGATGCCCCGGATCTCGGGCATGGAGCTGCACGTCTGGCTCGCGGAACGAGACGCCGACCTCGCCGCGCAACTGGTGTTCATGACCGGCGGCGCGTTCACGCCGGGTGCCTCGGAGTACCTCGCAAGGCTTGGCAATCTGCGCGTCGAGAAGCCCTTCGACACCATGGTCTTCAGGGAACTGACCGATGAGTTGGTCCTCGCCGCGAGAAGCAAGCTTGATCGAGAGAGCTAAATAGTTGCTCCCCTGTCAGAAACAGCCTACCCCCGCGTCGCCCGCCGGCGCGCAGGGCGGACCGTAGTTCCCCTTCGCGAATCCCCCCGTCTGGATGTACGGCGCCTTCGTCGCCAGATCCCCGTAGATCGGCTGCACCACACACGCGGTCTCGCCACACGGCCCCTCGACCGCCATCACGTCCGCCACCATCCAGAACGCATTGTTCCCACTGTCATCGCCCTGGCAATCCGACGCCTTAAACGTGACGGGCCCGTCGTACCCGCTCGGACCGAGTTGCGCCACTTGCGCCCCGGCGCAGTAGATCGTCACCGTCGGGTGCAGGTCGCCCGCGTAGCAATGCCCGTAGTAGTGAACACCGATGCGCGTCCACAGGCCGAAGGGTGGCTCGTCGATATTGATGTTCTCGGGCGCGCAGAAGCTCGGGTCCTGCGGGTCGGTCTTCGTCTTGTCACAGGAGACGTTGTCGAGGTCGAGCCGCGGGTTGTGACAGCCCTTGTTGAACATCTTCCACTCCTGCCCGGCGCCGCGCGGCGCGTTGTAACAGGTGTAGATCGGGTCGTTCGGGTCATAGGGCAGCCGGTACGTCCAGTTGTGCGGGTACGCGTCGTCGAAGAACCACTTCGGGGACGCCATGCCTGGCATGGCGATGGCGAAGTTCCCCGCCGTGCAGTTCGCGTAGTAACAGTCCTCTTGCGGGGCCATCGGCTGCAAGGGGTTCATGAACCACTTGCTCTGCACCCCGGGCTTGTGCACGTGCAAGTCGAGGTCCGGGCCGAACGTCCCGTTGGGGTTCCCTTCCGTGTCCGTGCCCGCCTTGCCTTCCCCTTGGTGGTCCCAGTTGAGCTCGACGCGCAACCCGGTCGCACCGACGTACAAGGAGAACGTGCACGTGGCTTTGCCCCCCGCGCCGTCGTCCTTCGAGTACAGAACCTCGTACTGGCCCAACTGCAGCGGCGTGTAGGTCGCGTTGGGGCCGTCGGGGTTCTGGACCTGCGGGCAGTTGGCGGGTGGGATGCTCGAGGGGCACGTCACCTGAAAGCTCTCCCCGGTGGCGCCTTGCCCGAACGTGCCGGTGCCGTCCTTCAAGCTCACCGTGGCGAAGGGCGCCACGGTCAGGTCGTGGCACCCTTGCGGGACGTCCTGGTTCAGGCAGTTGTCGATCGCATCCGCGTGGAAGCCGCCAACGCATGGCCCCCAAGTGCTCGTCTCGCTGCACTTCTGGGTGCCGTCTTTGCAAGAGCCCTTGTTGCGCGAGGCTGGATCCCCCTTGAAGCACCAGTGCGAAAGCCCCGGCGTGCAAGGGCATCCCTCGTCGACCTGCCCGTTGCAGTTGTCGTCGTAGCCGAGGTGCTGGGGATCACACAGCTCCGCGTCCCCGCACTCCGAACCGCAAAGGTTGACGGGCGTCTCGTTGACGACGTCGGTGATGGCGCCATCGGGCAGGATCATGCCGCCGCCGGTTCCGCCGGTCGGACCGCCGTCGGTCGCACCTCCCGATCCACCCGATCCCCCCGCGGCCCCGGAACCGCCCGCTCCGCCGCTGCCGCCGCCTCCGAACCCGTCGTTGCTGCTGTTCGCGCTGCAGTTCGACGTCGCCATGGCGACACCACCTGCCACCAACACCAGAGCCGCGAGCCTGTACCTGGGGGACATGCGAACCTCCAACCGTCTTTATGCCCCGGCTGGCCGCGGCCTTCACGAGGTTTCGAAGGGGAGGATCCAGATTGTGAAGGACCTTCGAGGCTTTTCTTGCATGGCTAAGGAAGATCGAAGCTGGGCGATGAGTCAATAGGATGAGGGGGGGCGACCAGACCTGGTGGACCGGGCATGGGGAGCCGGGAAGTGGGAACCGAGGCGCAAGCTGACGCCGGGATCGTGACAGTGTGGGTCGGCAACGCCGACCCCAAGGTCTTTCCTTCGAAAGTGGCGGGCGCCAGGGGAGGAAAAACCGATCCGCTCGCCCCGCTACATCACGCAAACACCTCGTCGAGATTCGAGGCCACGAGCATCTTCTCGAGCAACTCGTCCAGCCGTTCGATCGACGACGCCTTGACGCGCTCTTCCGCCCACGAAGGCACGGTCCCGAACCGCTTGTGCAACAAGCGCAGCACTCCTTCTTCGCGCCCTTGCTTGCGCCCCTCCTCACGCCCCTCTTGGAGCCACCGCCAGGCCAGCGACCCTTCCACGAGCTCAGGATCCATCCCTGCCATCTGCCCCACCTGCATCAGTGTTTCCTGGGTCATGTTCGGTACCGCCTTGGCGAGATACGTTAGCAGAAGCTTCATCAGTCGCAATCCGCTCGGCTCCGCGAGCACCGCTGCCAGCAGCTCGTGCCACGCCCCGAGCATCGCACCCAGCGCCGGGTTCCTCGCGTTGCGCAGGATGAGCAGAAACAGCCGCAGCGACGCCGTCGTCGCCAACGACACGATCTGCGCGTCGCTCATCTCGCGCAGGTCAAACACGAAGTACGACTGCCTCGGCACCTTGTCCCGCAGACACGACGGCAGCGCCCCCTTGTCTCCCACGAGGTCCTGCAACTGCGTCGGCGCCCACCACCGCTCCTTGGCGTGTGTGAGCACGATCGGCACGACCACTGGCAGCCGATCGAGGCCAGGCTCCTCCGCCAGCGCCTTGGACCACACCAGGTCCGTGTTACGAAAGAACCGGTAGGGAGTCCACCGATCGACTGTGCTTTGGTGTTCCATCAGCAGGTACAGAAACGCGGGCAGCCCGTCGAAGAGGGTCTCGTACAGCACGTCGGTGGCGCACCAACGGAGCCGCTGGTCGACCAGGTGGTCGGGGCGCGGTTCGAGCACGCTCAGGTCGAGACGATCGAGCAATTCGGGAGGCAGGAACGTCGTGAAGAAGGCCCGCGCCACGTCGGGGCTTTCGAACACGGCGCGCAGCATCGAATCGTGCACCTGGGTGGGGTGGGTCTTCACGCTCCGGGGATAGAGCATGTCGTGGGCCAACGCGGGGCCGACGTCGTTTCAGCGGGTTGCGAGAGACGAGAGGTGGCGGTGCGCCACCCATGACCGCTTCGAATCGGGGCCGATCCTGGGGAAACCGCGGGGAATGGTGCGAAGTGGCGATGCGCCACCCGAAAGTGGCGGGCGCCAGGGAGCAAGCCTCTCGCGAGGCCGTGCCGCACAGAACGCTCGACTCGACGGTGTCGAGCCGCTCCGTCGGCGGACGGTGCCGCCCCGGATTGGATTGGGTCAGACGCCCCTTCGGGTTCGGTCTCCGCTCTCACGATGACGGAGGGTCGCACGACGGGGCCAGCAGGTGGTCGTACGTCCCGAAGTTCAGCGCCAGGATGGCTTTGAACCGTCGGTACGAGAGGATGGGTCCGCTCACAACCAAGCTGAGTTGGTCGTAGTACTGCCGGATGCACGGGGACTCGATTTGGTTTTCGCCCGTGCGCAGCGTGTCGAGATAGCCCTTTGGGAGATCTCGGTAGAAGTGGCCGATCCTCCAGTCGGGTTTGGAGAAGGGGATGCGGGCGAGCAAGGGGTCCGTCAAGCCTGCGGGGTCCACGAGGTGGATGCGCGGTCCGGCCGAGAAGCCAGCCAACCCCATGATCGAATCCTCATACACCGTCTCTGCCGCCTGCTTCTTCTTGAGGCCGTCCTGCCAGTACTTGTGCTGTTGGTAGCCCCAGCCCTTGCCGCTCTTGTGGGCATTTCTCAGCAGGCCGGTGCTTTCGTAGTAACAACTGCGCTCATCCGTGATGCCGTGGTCGGGGACCGAGCAGGGCTCGACGACTGCCCGAACGGGGTTGAACGGTGCGGACAGGACGATGAGCGCCGCCACCGCGGCAACGGCCTGGGACCACCGCGTCGGGAGAGCGGGCAGGATCCAGGCGGCCAGGACGGCGAGCGCGACAACGAAGGGCACCGTCAAGAACCGGCCGGACATGAAGTCCCCTCCGATCTTGACCAGGTACGCGAGGTACAGCAACACGCCCAGCATGGGCACCAGGGCGCGGATGTTGCGGGACGCAACGGAGGCGAGGAGCGCGAAGACGATGACCACAAGGGTGAGCGGGTCTCGGGCGAGCGAGTCTTGCAGGTATCCGAGGCCCTGCATCGCGAGCGTTCCCGCAGCGACGTGCACGTTGAGCTTCGCGTAGGCGGTGTTGGGGAACGGGAATCCGTAGTACAGCACGGAAAAGGCTTCCCACGCGACCACGGGGAGAAGGCCGAGCGCCATGTACGGCAGCAGCTTGTTCCGACGCGTCCAGAGCGCGTAGTGCAGGACGGGCAGCGCAGTGATGAGGAGCGTGTCCATCCGCGTCAGGAACAGCAGCCCAGCGACCAAGGAAAGGCCGAATGCGGCGCGCCGCGTGGCTCCCGCGCGAAAGTACAAAAGGAGGAAGAGGACGGCGAGGCAATGCATCAAGGGGTTCTCGAGGCCGCTCGTGGCGTAGTCCACAAGGGCGCGAGAGAAGGGGATCATGAGCCCGACGACCAGGCCATCGACGGGTCGCACGGGCACCTTGAAGATCAGCAGCGCTGCAACGATGGTGGACAAAACCAGGGATACGCTGATGGGCGTGAAGAACGGCTCATCGGTGAGCCGGTGCAGCGGGGTCAGCAGAAGGATCCAGAGAGGGCTTGTGAACGCCTGCACGCGCTCTCCGACATTCGATACGAGGCCGTGGCCGTGGGTGAAGTTGTCCACGGCACGGAAAGCAATGAACGCGTCGTCGCTCACCCACGCGGAGCGGACGGCGACGCCCACACACAGGACCAGGAGGAAGAGACGGATGACGCGCCATCCCATGGCCCGGGCGTCCTGGGATTCCTCGAATTCCTCAAATGCGGGGGGGGGGGGGGATCGAGACAAGCTCTGCCGCGCTCGCGAAGGTGTTGGAGCGTGTTTTGGGCCAGGTTTCGCATCGCAGTTTCCGGTTTCGTGAGTACTATCCTCCAGGTTCTTGTGCAAGGACAGAAGATGGGAAGCCCTCGGACGAAGCCAAGAGCTTCGCCAGCCGCTCGGAAGCTACATTCGCGACCGGGAAGCTCGACTCGCCGTCGGGAGTGCTTCGTTTCTGGCAGGATCCGCTCCCCCACCCGAGATGGAATCCGCGCTGCCCGAAACGCAAGGCTTCGCCGCCTCAATCGAGCCTTGTTTCATCGGGTTTCAACTGGACGCACCCGTTGGCGAAGCTTCCCGGCGGCCAACCAAGCTTCCCGATGGCAGAAGAAGCTCCGGGGGCGGCCAGCCAAGCTTCGCCCCCCACGGACCAAGCTCCGCGGCCAACGGACCAAGCTTCCCGGGTCACGAACCAAGCTTCCCAACCGGCAGGAGGAGCTTCCGGCACGCAGATCGGAGCCTGTTTCAGGCGGGACCTCGGCTCGAGGTCACCAACCCCGGCGAGCCCCTGCTCGACACGGCCCGCTTCCTCGACACCGCGCCCAAGACCAGGAACGAGACCACGGAGGTATCCTTCGCCCGGTCCCGCTGTCGGTCCGACTTTGTCGATGTGCGATCGTTCACCAGCAAGGTCGACGAGGCCGCGGATCGCAAGAACGGTCGCGTCGTGGCGGAGCGAGCGTCGCGATCCGTTCCGCGCGCCGAGTGCGGGAAGGACGCCCCGTGTGTCGGCAGGATCGTGTGGAGACCGACTACCGCGATGACCCCTTCGACCAGGCCGCGGATCGTGCGTGGATCGATGCCGAGTTGAAGAAGCTCGGTGGTGAGTAGAGCCGGTTGCCCGAGGCGAATCCGGTCATTCATCATTCTCTGTTCGCGTTCCGTGTTCTCAGCTCCTAGTTGATGTTCATCATCCGTCCATAGTCGTAGCCGCGCCTCAACCTGGTAGGAACCCGCGAAACAACCGCCCCGCGATCCAAACCCGTTCGTGCTATCCTCGCCGCGTGTTGCGCTCCTTCGCCTTAGCCGCGGTCGTGGCCCTGGCTCCCATGCAGTGCCAGGGCAGCGACGACCCGTCCCTCCAACGCTCCGAGAGTCCCGGGGAGGCCCTTTACGACCTCGCGCAGGAGTTCCGCGCGAAGGGACAGCAAGACGCCTACAAGGAGACCCTGCGCTTCATCATCGAGCGGTACCCTTCGAGCCGCCGCGCCGTGACCGCCCGCTCCGAGCTAGACGCCCTGAAGTGAGTGGGCAGAGGCCTCTTCCCCTTTGCCCTTCCTCCGTCACCGCACTACGCTTGCCCCCATGTCGAACCGAAAGAAGGTCGATCAACTCCGCGAGCAGATGGCCGCGGCGGACAAGGAAGTCCTCCGCATCCTCGAGACCCGCGCGAAGCTGGCCCGCGAGGTCGGCTCCCTCACCAAGGACGAAGTCCCCTCCCTCCACGTGCTCGACAGAGCTCACCTCGACGGCCTGCTCGAGCAGGCGACCGGAGAGCTCCCCAGGGACAGCGCCAAGCAGATCTTCAAGACCATTCACGCAGCCTGTGCGTCCCTCGAAGGCCCCGCCCGCGTCGCCTTCGTAGGCGCCGAAGGGGCCCTCGGCCACGTCGCCACCCGGCAGGTCTTCGGCGCTGGCGTCCTGGCTCTCGCTTGCGAGTCCCCCGCCGCTGCCCTCGATGAGCTGTCCAGGGGCCGCGTCGACTTCGCCATCGTCCCCTACGAGACGTCCCACGAAGGTCCCGTCCTCAGCACGATCCTCGCCCTCAAGCAAACCGACCTCGTGGTCTCGGGACTCTGCGAGCTCGCAGCCGGCGTCGCCCTCTTGAGCCGCACCGGCAACCAAGCCGACGTCGAGAAGGTCTACGCCACCGCCCATGACCACGCCCACTGCGAGGCCTTCCTCCAGACGCGGATCCCGCGCGCCTCGATCATCGACGTTCGCTCGCCGTCCGTGGCATGCCAGTTCGCTGCCGAGGACCACGGGGGGGCAGCCATCGCCCACGAGCAGATGGGGGATGGGCACGGGTTGTCCGTGATGATCGCGAACATCGGGGACCAGCACGACCTGCGCATGCGCTACGCCGTGGTGGGAACGCGGCCTTCCCAGCGCTCCGGCAAGGACGTCACCTCCATGGTGTTCACCCTCAACAACGAGCCGGGCGCCTTGCTCGCGGTCCTCAACGACTTCGCCAAGCGCGGCATCAACGTCAAGAACATCATGTCCCGCCCCGTTCCTGGGGAAGTATGGGACTACATCTTCTACATCGACGTTCTCGGCCACGCGACCGACCGGTCCCTCGTGTCCGCGCTCGACGACATCCGCAAGCACACGAAGTTCTTCAAGGTGATCGGCTCGTTTCCAACGCATTGCTGAAGCCTGATGGCTTCGACCGGGGCATACAGATGATCCAACGACTGCGAGTGCGAAGGGCCTTGGGGCGCGGGCTGCTGTTGCTGTCCGTCATGCTCCTTGCGGTGCTCGGCTGTGGGTGCACGAAGAAGGGCGACAGCATCGTCCTCGCCGGCGACGGCACACGCCTGTCTTCCGAGGAGATCGACCGGGATCCCCTGGCGTTGTTGCCCGCCGGGGTAGCCGGGCTCGTGCACATCGACGCGCGCGCCGCGTTCCAGTCCGACCTCGGCGGCCCCACCGCCAAGTTCATCCAGGCCATGATGCCCCTCGGCCCGGAGTCCAACTTCGACCCAGCACGAGACGTGAAACGTGTCGTCATCGGCGTGTACTCCCTCCAAGGCGCCGACATCGCCATGGTCGTGCAAGGCAACCTGGACCCCGATGCCATCCGCACCGCCGCCACCAGCGGACGCCCCACCGCCCTCGGTGTGCCGCTCACCCGCCTCGAGTACGCCAACAACGACCTGTACGTCGCAGGCGACATCGGCTTCGTCGTCGTCACCAAACAGACCATGATCGCCGGCAACGAAACCGGCATCCGTCGCACCCTCGACCGGATCCGCGACAAACGCGTCCGCCGTGAGGTCCCCGACTGGATGGCCTCCCTCATCGACGACCCCAAAGCTTCCATCGTCGGCGTCGCAGACCTGAGCACCGACCCCGTCGTCCGCGGGGCAGCCCAGCAGACCCCGTTCCTCAACGGGCTCACCGTCGTCCGCGTCCTGGGCAACTTCGAACCCCCAGGCATCAACCTCGCCGGCTCCCTCACCTATCCCGATGCGGATACAGCGAAGGCCGCCAGCGCTTCCCTCGATCAACTTGCGCAGCTTAGCTCTTACGCCCGATTGCTATCCCTTCTGGGTATCCAGCCTCCCATCCAGAATCTCCAGGTGCGGGCCGAGGAACGAGACGTCCAGTTCATCGCTGCCGTCAATGTGCAGGGGGCCGGCCGCTTGATGGAATGGTGGGCCGGATCCTTGCGCCGCTGAGGAGTGCTTCCGTGACCAACCCACGCGTCATCACCGTCGATGGCCCCGCCGGGGCCGGAAAGTCCACCCTCGCACGCGCCCTCGCCGCGCGCCTCGGCTATGTCTTCCTCGACACCGGCGCCATCTACCGCACCCTCGCCCTCGCCTGCCAGCGCTCCGTCCAGGCCTGGTGCGACGAAGCCGCCGTGCGCCAGGTCGCCGACGACATCGTCGAGCGCAAACGGCTTCGCTTCGTGAACCAGCAAGGGGACCAGCGCGTCTTGCTCGACGATCAGGACGTGTCCGAGGCCATCCGCACCCCCGACATCAGCGCCGGCGCGAGCACCGTCTCCGCGCACCCCAAGGTCCGCGAAGCCCTCCTCTCCCTGCAGCGCGACATCGCCGCCCGGGGCAGCGTCGTCGTCGAGGGCAGGGACACCGGCACCGTCGTCTTCCCTCACGCCAACGTGAAGTTCTTCATGACCGCCACGCCCCGCGAACGCGCGAAGCGACGGTACGACGAGCTTGCCGCCAAGGGCGTTGCCGTGGACTTCGAGGAGACGCTCGCGGCCATGAACGAGCGTGACCAGCGCGACGAGCAGCGCGCGGCAGCCCCGCTGCGTCGTGCCGACGACGCGATCGACCTCGACACCACCTCGATGTCGATCGAGCAGGTGCTCGATACCATGCTCGGTCACGTCGAAACGCGCGGGCGGTGAACCGCTGTGACGCACGTTCCTTGGATTGATCTGCGCCTCGCCGCGGCAGCGCTAGCGATGGTGTTTGGGGGATGCGCGTCGACGCCTCCCCCCAAGCCCCTCCCGGCCGGGTGGTCGCCCAGCCTCGAGCAAGTGGTTCCCGGTGACGTGGACCTGGTCGCGCGGATCGATCTGTCACGGGCGCGACAGGACGGTGTGGATGGGGCGGTTCGCAAGGGCCTGGCGGACAGCGGGCTCTCGTCTGCGGTGCTGTCTACGCTGTCCGGTTGCCTGGACACGGCGGCGAGGGTGCGCATTGCCCTGCGTTTCGGGCCGAACGGCACGGATGGCGACGTTCTCGTGGTGGTCGCGGGGGTCCCGAAGCGGACCGACGTCCCTTGTAACGCGTCAGGTTGGAAGTACGCGGGCACGCGGCGGGACCTCGAGGTCTTCGAGCCGGAGGTGCCGTCGTCCGACCGGTCGGCCGGCGCGCTCATGATGCGCTCGGACCGGGGGGAGGTATTGGTCGCGACGCCCGGCCAGGTGGACTCCGTGCTTCGGGTGCTCCGAGACGGTCCGGACGCGGACCGGTTGGACCCGAAAGCGGACGACGTAGTGGTGCTCGCAGCGAACGTGCATGAGGAATTGCTGCCGGAGGCCTGGAAGCAGAAGGCCCCGACGTTCGTCCAGATGGCGCGTGGGTTGGTGCGGGTGGAGATTCGGGCGGGGATGCACGCGGAGCGTGGGGGTTCGGTGCGGGCGGAACTCGTGTATGGGGACGCCCGGGATGCCGGGAGGGCAGGGGAGACGCTCAAGCGGGTACGGGATGCGCTGGCCAGCTCCGGTGGGGCTCTCCGAAAGATCGGGGAATCCTCGCACGCGACGCTGCAGGGGGAGGTCTTGCGGGTGGAGTTCGCGCTCGAGGCGGACCCTGTGACCCAGCCGCCGTGAGCGGGTGGGCCGGAGCAAAAGGTCCTGGCGCCAGGCCCAAACCGCGCCGTTTTTGCTTTGACTTGCCCCCAGGGCTGAAGTACGCCCCTCGCGGGTTCGGTCGCCCAGGGTACGCCCGCGCGGCCGGATACTACTAGGAAAGCTGAGGGTAAACGAACAACATGACAGATCAGATCCAGACGACTCCCGGTAGTGGGAGCCAAGAAGAGGAAAGCTTCGCAGCGCTTTTTGAGCAGACGACGGCGGCCAGCGGTTTCGGAAAAGAAGGCGAGATCGTCAAGGGGCGTGTGATTCATATCGCCCGCGATCACGTGGTCGTCGACATCGGTGGGAAGTCCGAGGGCGTGATTCCGCTTTCGGAGTTCTCAGGCGATCCAGGCCAGGCGCTCAAGCCGGGCGAGTCCGTGGATGTCTTCATCGAGAGCCGGGAGAACGACGACGGGCTCGTTTCCCTCTCGAAGGAGAAGGCCGACAAGATGAAGGTGTGGGACGAGATCTCCGCCGCCTGCGAGCGCGACGAGATCATCGACGGCACCATCAGCCAGCGCGTGAAGGGCGGCTTGCAGGTCACCATCCGCGGTGGCGTCAAGGCGTTCCTCCCCGGATCCCAGGTGGATCTGCGGCCCATCCGCAATCTCGACAAGCTGATCGGTCAGACCTACCAGTTCAAGGTCATCAAGTTCAACAAGAAGCGCGGGAACATCGTCCTGTCGCGTCGCGTGCTGCTCGAGAAGGAGCGCGACGAGATGAAGGCCAAGACCCTCGAGACCTTGTCCGAGGGCATGACCGTCATCGGAACGATCAAGAACATCACCGAGTACGGCGCCTTCGTCGACCTCGGCGGCATCGACGGCTTGCTGCACATCACCGACATGTCCTGGGGCCGCGTGAACCACCCGTCCGAGGTGTTCAACGTCGGCGACGAGGTCACCGTCAAGGTCCTCAAGTACAACGCCGAAACCGAGCGCGTCAGCCTCGGCCTCAAGCAGACCCAGGAAGATCCCTGGAACCATGCCGAAGAGGCGTACCCCCCCGGCAAGCGCGTCCATGGCCGCGTGATGTCCATCACCGACTACGGCGCCTTCATCGAGCTCGAGCCCGGCGTCGAAGGCCTGATCCACGTCAGCGAAATGAGCTGGACCAAGAAGATCAAGCACCCCAGCAAGATGCTCGAGCCCAACCAGGACATCGAGTGCCAGGTCCTCGAAGTCGATGCCAAGGCCAAGCGCATCAGCCTCGGCCTCAAGCAGCTCGAGCCCGATCCCTGGACCATGTTCACCGAGCGCTACCATCCGGGCGACAAGATCGGCGGCAAGGTCCGCAGCCTCACCGATTACGGCGTCTTCGTCGGAATCGAAGAGGGCGTCGACGGCATGGTCCACAAGAGCGACCTGTCCTGGACCGTCAAGGTCAACAACCCCGGCGACATCTACCACAAGAACGATGAGGTCGAGGCCATCATCCTGTCGATCAACCACGACGACAAGAAGGTCTCTCTCGGCATCAAGCAGATGTGGGACGACCCGTGGCCCGAGATGCTCAACAACTTCCCGCCCGGCAAGGTCGTCCAGGCCAAGGTCTTCAGCATCGTCGACTACGGCGTCTTCGTGCGCATGAGCGACGGTGTGGAAGGACTCGTCCCGGTCTCCGAAGTCGTCGAGGAAGAGGGCAAGAAGCTCAAGATCGGTGACGACGTCGAAGCCGAGATCTCCAACGTCGACGTGGTCGACCGTCGCATCACGCTGACCATGAAGGACATCGGCCAGCACCCGGTGCAAGAGCTGGCAGCCCCCAAGGCCGTGCAAGCCTCCACCCTCGGCGCCCTCATCCGCGAGAAGCTGGGCGACAAGCTCGACCTCAAGAAGTAGCGCACACCTCCATCAGGGCCACGTACCCGACGTGGCCTTCCCCTCTACTCTTCTGTCACCATCCGTCCGAATCGGTGGGCGAATGCAGCCGCAGGGCCCCATTCGGCCCATTCCGTGTTCATTCCTGTTCCCCGTTCCTAGTTGATGGCGATCGTCCGTAGCCTGCGTGCGTCTCGCGCGCGTCGGGGGCTACCCGCTCAACCCCACCGGTCCGCCCACTCCCGCCCGCTTTCGTGCGGGATCTCCGCCATCCGCGGCATCGCCGACTCCCGCACCACGCCCCCTCGCTCGTCCACCACCGCGTACTTGTACAACGCCCGCTTCCCGCAGCTCACGTCGAACACCACGTCCCCCATCCACAAGTTGCGATTCACGTACTGCAGCCGCGGCGCCCTGCGAATGTCCCACTCCCCAAGCTCAGGCACGTCGCCCGTCACCACCACCGCTTCCCCGAACCGCGACGCGTACCCGCTCAAACGGCACAACACGCTCGCCCCCACGATCTCCTGCGGCTCCGTGTGCGCGAACACCCGCGCTGCTCCCGCCGGCAACCAAAGGCCACGCACGTGCCCGTCTTGCACGAACGCCCCCGCCCCCGCCATCAGGTCGACCACCGGACCGTTCGCCAGCGGCACTCCCGCTACGTCGACGTTCGTGTCCGCACCGCGGTTGAGCGCCACCACCACGCGATCGTGATCGTAGGCCCTGCTGAACACCAGCACGTCGTCGCTCAACCATAGCGTCTTGTAGTGCCCTCGCTGCACCGCGAGATTGTCGCGTCGCAGCGCCGCCAAGACCGCAAGCGCCCGCGCACCCTCATGCTCCAGGTCGAACCCCGACATCATCGGACGGTTGTAGGGATCCACTCCGTTGTCCGTGTCGTCGTGCAACCCCTGCTCCGTCCCGTAGAACACGCACGGGATCCCGCGCGACATCATCAGCAACGTCAACGCGAGCACGAGATGCTCCCGCGGCAGCCCCTGGGACAGCAGCCTCGGCGTCTTCTCGTTGTCGAGGCACGTCACCAGGCTCGTCGCATCCTCGAAGATGTCGTCGCGCTCCAAGTGGTGTGCGATGCGACGAAGTCCACCCACGTCCTTCCAGCACAGGGACTCCACGACCCGCCGCTGAAACGCAGTGTCCACGAGCCGGAGCCCCGCCTGGTTGGCGAAGTCCACCGCCGCCTCCTCCCAGCTTGCCCGCGCGATGGCCGCGCCGCATAGCGACAGAGAAGGGTGCGTGAGCCTCAACGAGCACGTGAGCTCCTGCCAGTACCAGATGGGCATCCGGTGAACCGCGTCGAAGCAGTAGCCGTCCACACCGCGCTGCGCCCAGTCCTCCAGCACGCCCCGCAAGTACGCCCGGAACGAAGCGCTGTTCTCGTTGAAGCGAACCTGGGAGTCCCCCGTCCCATCTTCCTCACGGTACGACCCACGACGATACCAACCCAGCGTGTCGTGCTCGGCCGAGAGAAGCCATTGCCCATCGTCTCGCAGCTCCCCAGCAGGGCTGTCGTCTCCACCAGGGTTCGACCGGTCACACACGACGTCCAAAATCAACCGGATGTCCCGCTCCCGGCACGCCGCGACCAGGCGATCGAACGCCGTGTTCCGATCCGAAAAGGGTCGGTCCCACTCGTCGCGCGGAAGCAGGTGCGGCTCGATGCGACGGAAGTCCGCGGTCCACTGCCCATGGTACGGAGCCGCAAGCCGCCCCCGATCCAGGGTCAGCGTCGACATCTGTTCGAAGATCGACGTGAGCCGGAGGCATGACACTCCCATTGCCGCGAGGTAGTCCAGACGCTGGGTCACCCCGTCGAGGTCACCACCCCAATAACGGTAGGGGTCGGTCCGTTTCCCGTCGAAGCACACCGGGTTCTTGCCGCCGTTGTTCTCCGTGTCCCCATCGGCAAACCGGTCGACGAAGGCGAAGTACAGCGTGTGGGCACGAAAGTCGCGCATGGTCAGCCCTTTTCGCAGGTGTTCACACCGACTGCAACCCTAGCGATCCACCAACCCCACCAAGGCCTGCGTTCGTCCAGCCCCCACCGTCAAACGGAGCTCCGCCCGAAGCGGTCCCTCCGAAGCACACAACCGTGCCGTCGCCACCTCGCCACCGTGTCCCCGCGCGACGACCTCGCGACCCGCCAGCGCCAGCACGCTCAGCCCCGATGCCCCCGGCCCCAGCGAGGCCACCCAGGTCCGGCACGACCCCGCCGGTACCGCGACGCTCTGCGTGTGCCGGTGCTCCTGATCGACGTCCACCACGCGAACGTCCGTGACCGCTGAAGCGGGGGTCACCTCTCCTCCGGCGTTGAGCCGGCCGAGCAACCGCGCCGCCGCGACCGGGTGGGCTCGCAGCGCCACCGGCACATCCCCCTCCCAACGCGCCTCCACCAGGTGCTCGCCCGGCTGGCCCTGGCCCTCTACCTCCAACTCCACATCCGTGGCCTGGTCCACACAGCCAAACAGCGTCGTCTGCTCCCCGCCTTCCGCCCTCGCCCACAACGCATCCCCCTGCCAGAGCGCCGCGCGCAGACTCGTCAGCGGCGCCCCCGCCAGCACGTCGAATCGCGTACAACCCGCTGCCGCGCGGTGCCGGTGCAGCACCGTCCCTCCCATCCGAAGCGGCCCCCGACCCACCTCCTTCGCCCGTCCCTGTTTGCCGGTCGCGAGCAAGGACGTCACGCGTCGGGACACGTCCTCCAAGGGAAGCATCGGCCCCCCCCGGCGCGCGTCCGGACGAACCGCAAGCTCCGTCTCCGCACCCGCTTCCGAACGCGACAGCACCACGGCTGCCATCCCGTGCCCTCGACGAGGCCGAACCTCCACCGAAATCGTCGTGTCCGTGGGAGAACACACCAACGCCACCCGCTCCTCGCCCCGGTCCGCACCCCGCGCGATCACCGCTCCTCGGTCGTCGGCGACCGTCACCTGCAGCCCACGCACCTCTTCGTTCGGGACCACAAGCACGTCAAGGCACCGTGACCCGGGCAGGGGCACCGAAACGTACGTGGGGGCTCGCTGGCTCACGGGCACCGAAAGCCTCCGCAACTCCACCCACCGCCCGGCAAGCTCCGACCGGCGCTGCTCGACCCTCCCCGCAAGGCCCGGCCACGCCTCCTGCCGGAGCATCTCCCCCTCCCGCGCCGACATGCGCGCCCCCAGCCGTATCGCCATCGCTGCGGCCCGCGACGGCTCCACCGCCTGAACCCCCAAGGCTACCAATCCCTGTCCCGAAGCCACCCGAGCCGTCACGTACATGCGACCCGCGTGAGGGGGGCAGACCACCACCGCAGGCGATGGGCTGACCGCTTGGTCCGCCATCAAGCTCTCCCCCGCATCGTCGAACACGAGAATGTCGAGATCCTCCACGGAACCCGTGCCCCGCGCGTACGCGATCAGGCACGCGTCAGCCCGCACCTGAACGAAACCACCCACCCGATCCCCCTCCGCCGCCGCCTCCGCGGCCACCACCTGCAACCCGCTCGCGCCCTCTGACACCAACCCCTCCGCCGTCGAGCCCAGCAGCGCAGCCGCATCGATCCCTCGTGAGTCGACCTCGACGGGGGCCCCCAGCACCAACGCGTCCGACGCCTCCGCGGTCTGCCCTTTCGGCAGGCCGCCCGAGCACCCGAAACTGAGGCCTGCTCCCACGACGGCCAACGCAAGTCCCGTTCGCCACCTCCACGATCCGGATGCATTCATGGCAACACTTCCATGCCCAAGGGGTTCGAGGCCACCTTCCAGGCCCCGGCCATCCACGTGATGCGCGCCCCGATCGCATCGACTTCGAGCCTCACCTCCCTCTCACCCCCCGCACAGAAGGAAACGAGCCCCGCCTCCAACCCCCCGCCGCCATTGTCCGTCGCGAACCGCGGGCCGACTCGCACGCCCAACCGCACCGCACGAACGTCACCCCCCGTCGCTCCCGCCGCAACGATGTAGCAAGCGCCAGGCTCCGTCGAGATCGAGACCACGGTCGACCCTCCGGCCCCCATGCCCTCCCACGCCGGTTCGTCCGGAAGCGACGGCCACCGACGATGCAGCAGCGCGTGGGCGATCGCCGCCCGGGCGCCAGACGGCCAGACCTTTGGAATTCCTCGCGGTATCGCCCAGCGACCGTGCAGCAGGGACACCCCGCCGCGCGCTGGGACGCCCGAAATGAGCACATCACCGCGCTCTGGCTCCCCTACGCACAGGTCCACCATGGCGTCCGTCGCGAAGCTCCGGTCCCGTGACACCCGCCCGTCTGCCAGCCGTACCTCGATGTCCGTGTCCGACGGGCGAATCGCATCACCCGCGCGAAGGGCAGGGGAGGCCACGAAACGATGGCACCCCGCTTCAAGCACCACGCCCTTACGCGCACCGCCCTCCTCGTTTGCTGGTAGCTCTACGGGGTCCTCCGCCTGGCCCCCGGTCTCCCGGATCTGCCGCAGCGCGGTGTCTACTCGCTCGGGCAGCGGTGCTACGACCGGTGGCGCCCCCGGCCTCTCCGTTTGCACCGTCACCCCCGACGTTCGCTCCGGCAAGACCCCGTCGAAAGCAGGCGCTGGCTGCGCACCGCGGGCTACCAGCACTTCGACCGTGCCTTGCGGCGACTTCATCCGGATGACGAGTCCGTCCAACTCCCGGCGATCCGCCCCGCACCGTGAGAGCAGGACCGACCCGGCGATGCTCTGCTGGCCGGCCGCATCGTCATCCCTCGGGCCTTCCTTCACCAGGTCCGCCTCGCCCGAAAATACCTCCACCGTGAAGTCCGTGGTCCGCGCTCCGATCACTCCGACAGTGACACAACCACGCCCCGGCACGGAGCGGGTCACGATCGGCGACACGTCCCCCGCGACCAGGAACCGCGGCTTCATGTGGGTCACGGACTGTGATGCCTGGATCCACGCATTCTCCACTCGTCGCGCGTCGTCTCCCAGCGTGGAGCTAGCAGCAGCCGCCTGAGAAATCGCCAGCGCAACACCGACCGCGACCCCCCGGGCGCCTGGGCGCCGCGCTGCGGAAACAAGGGTTCGCGCCGCCTGACTCATCGGGTGCGTAGACTCCCACGGGACCGCGCCCGTCGGCAAGCACCAGCCCCGCCTTTGCCCCACCGCGATCCGGAGCGGGAGAGAATACCCTCCGGATCTTGCTTTCCTGATGGCGAGGGCCCCGTCCACGCGGGAGAAGGCTGGGATGGGGGCCGACGTCTTCACCCCATGCCACCGTGATCCGGCTCCTTCCCCGTCTACGCGGGCTGGGATGGGGGCCGCGAAGCCTTGCATGATCCCCCGTGACAGCGTAGGACTAAGCGTACGTTCAGTGTCCAAGCTCTCGCGTAGGCTGCAGCGGCTCACGGCGGTCGGACCCTCCAGGCCCGTGCCTGAGGCGGCGCTTGCCGTCGACGAAGAGCAACAACCGCCGCCCGATCGCTCCGCCGCACTCGAGAGGTTGAGGCAGAAGATAGCTCGGATCGTCGCAAAAAACCCCGCGCCCGCTCCGTCTCCGCGCAAGCCGAGCTCAGGGGAGTTGCCCTTCGCGGAACACCCCACTCCGCTGGGGACGCTCTACGCAAGGTGCCTCCCGTTCGAGCGACAGCATCGCGTCGGACGGTTTCCCATCCATCTCGCACGTGACGCCAACACCGCCATGCTGTCCCTGTTGGCCCTCGACCCAACGCTCGCGTCCGTCGACATGCGCCACGCCTTGTACTTGGATACCGAAACCACCGGGCTCTCGGGAGGCACGGGGACCCTGCCGTTTCTGATCGGGTTGGGCTGGTTTTCCGACGACGGGCCCTTCGTGGTGGAGCAACTTCTGCTGCGTCGCCCAGGGGAAGAGGGCCCCCTGTTGACCCGTGTCCTGGAGCGGCTGCAGAAGGCTTCCGCGCTCGTGACGTTCAATGGCAAGGCGTTCGACATGCCGCTCGTTCGTACGCGGCTCGTCATGAACCGCTTGCCTCCCCTGGGCGACCTTCCGCACCTGGATCTGGTTCACGTGGCGCGACGGGTCCACAAGGCGCGCATAGGTGCATGCAATCTCGGGTCGGTCGAGTCCCACGTGCTCGGCTTCGGGCGGGTCGACGACGTTCCTTCGGGCGAGGTGGCGGGCCGATACTTTCACTTTCTTCGCACGGGGGACGAGGGGGCGCTGCTGGGCGTGGTGACCCACAACGTGTGGGACATCGTGTCCATGGTCGCCCTGGTGGGCCTGTACGGGGAGCCCTTGGACGGGCTTTCGGGAGAGGACCTTGCGGGGGTTGCCTCCACCATGCATCGAGCCCACCATCCCGAACAAGCGGCTGGAATCGCAGACGCAGCCGTGGCCAAAGGGGGAGGGGTCCCGGCCTTGCGAACACGCGCCGCACTCGCCAAGGCGCGCGGGGACAGGGACGCCGCCCTTTCGGACTTCGAGAGCCTCGCTCGCGAGGTCGATGACCCCTCCCTGCGCCTGGAGCTCGCCAAGCTCTACGAGCACCACCTCAAGGCGTTCGACCGCGCCATCGAGCTGGTCGACCGTGGCGTCGCCGAGGAAGAACCCGCCGCGAACCGACGCCGTGCCCGCTTGCATCGCAAGCTGCAGCGAGCCGACATGAAGTCTGCGGCAGAGGCGTCGCAGGTGATGCTCCCCTTGGCCGGCCCCGGGACGCCGCCAGGTTCCCGCTAGGCCGGACCTCCGCGGTAGCTAAATCACATTGATCCGTGCGGAAAACTAGGAACTAGGAAGAGGAACACGGAATGCG
>CAZAWR010000071.1:0-51540 GCA_964488865.1 uncultured Polyangiaceae bacterium
GTCGATACCGGTGGAACGGGGGGGACGGTCGATACCGGCGGAGCGGGGGGCGAGGTCAACACCGGCGGAGCGGGGGGATACAGCGGAATGCCGAGCGGTGCGGGTGCCGGCGGGTCCTACGAGACGGGTGGTTCCGGAGGCCAGGACTTCGACGCCGGCATGCCCTCCGAGGATGCGGGGGTATTCGACCCCGAATACGCGGCCATCATGGACGACCCGTGCGTGAGTTCGTGCGTGACGGACAACGCGCAGGCGTGGGCGGTGCTTTTGGGGACGATGGCCCCCTGTCTCTGCGCCCCCGGAGCGTGCCAGCAAGCCTGTGCGGACACACTCTGCGCCGACGGCCCCCTGGCTACGTCGAAGTCGTGCGGAGGTTGCGCACTTGTCTCGGCAGACCAATGCATGAACCAGGTGGCCGCGTGCCTGTCGAACCCCAGTTGCGACTCAGTAGTGCAATGCCTCTTGGCGTGCCAGTAGGTGACGGAGAAGGTCAGAAGAACAGCGACGCACCCGCCGAGAGGTACGGCCATCCCAGCCGCAACGTCAGCCCCACGCTCTCGCTGAAGTGGAATCGCACCCCCGCGTGGAAGATCAAGGGCTCCAGGTCCATGTCACTGTCGTCGTCCTTGCACCAACCTCCCGGACACGGAACGTAGTACTCATAACTCCGGCGGACGATCGCCAGCCCCGGCTCTCCGAAGACGCTGATGAGCTCCGAGAAAAAGAAGTTCCACTGCAGCACGACCGGGGCCCAGATCTCGTCGGCCGAACACTTCTCATTCCAGTAGTAGTAGTAGGCGTCGTCGGGACGAGGGCGGGCTCGCCAGTGCGAGCTCCAGCAATGCCCGTCGAAACGGGCCCAGTCCAGGCCGAACCCGATGGCCATGGAGTTGTTGATCTTCTTGATCGGCCCGTCCTGAATGATCGGAATCGACAGGCGGACCCCAGGCCCCCAACCGTCGTCGTCCCCGTACCACCCATGACCGTCGTGCATGAACAACAGGTGAGGCTCCACCTCGATGTCGTAGTGGGGGTGCGCTCCCGGCCTCTTGATCTGGGCTCCCGCCACGCCCATCCCCAAAGACCACACCGCCACCCCCACACCGAAGGACACCGCGAGCGTCGCGATGCGGGCGCGGGAGGACCCCATTCTTCGTGTAGCTCGGTTGACCATCCACCTAGAATACGCAGGGCCCGCCGCAGTTGCAAACCCGAATCGCCGCGGACCCGGGGCAAACCTAGAATAACCGGACCTGACCACTCGGCTCGATCAACAGCTCACCGCGAGGTTCGGACACCGATTCCCCCTCTTGTTCGTCCTCCACCACAACCATCTCACCCTCAGCCTGCGCTCTCACCCTACCCGGCGATAGGCTGGCGTGAGGCGGACGAACGGATGCTCGGCGCGGGGCGCGCACACGGTTGCGTTCGAGCCCCTGGTGAGCGGCCGTCGCGAGCCCGGGAGGCTTCACGATCTCCGAGGCCGGAATCAGCGGTCAGAACATCAACTGCGCCTGGAGCGTGCCGTTGGCGAGCCACTTGCTGCCATGCTCGGTCTCTGCACCCACCTTCATCTTGAGGGAGGCTGTGTGTCCGGAGAGCCATGCGTTGATTCCCCCGGCCACCGCTTGATAGTCGCCGAAGTCCCCGGGCGCGTCGGAGGCCGTGAACCGATCGTAGCTTACGACGGGCTGCAAAATGTCGTAGCGGAAGCCCGCTTCCGCGGCGATGCCCCACCCGGAATAGAGCCGCGACGCGGCCGGGACTCCTTCGTAGTAGGCGTTCGGCGAGCCCCGGTCACCGTGATCGAAGCTGAAGAAGTTCACCTGTCCGTTGAGGGACATGATTTTCTGCGCCCCGACGGGAATGTCCCAGAAGACATCCCCGGCAACCGCAAGGTAGTCGCTCCGCCCGGTGACGCCCCGGGCGCCCGCGGCGGGAACGGCGTTCCAAGTCACGTTCGCGTCCTTCTGCCAGTCGACCGAACCGCCGAACGCCACGATCGTCTTGGGGGACACCAACCCCTCGGGCTTGGGCTCGAGGTAGATGCCGTCGTAGAACATGCCCGCCACGCCGGGTCCCCCCTCGGGTTCGAACAGGTTCAGGGTGAGGCGCGCCGTGACGCGAGGGGCATCGCTCGGGTTGCGAGGATCGGTCTGTTCCGTCCACGCCAAGGCGGACCCATCGTCGGCGGTCGCGGTCTTGTTCACTGGCTTCGTGTTGCCCCGGATGCCATTGAACACACCGACGCGGTACTCGAGCACGTCTCCGAGAGGCATGCCGCGGGCCATCACGCCCGCATCGCGCCATACGAGGTTGCTTCCGTTGGGATAGCGCAGCAGCGCAGCGTGATAATCCACGCCGAGCAGGGTCGTGGCGCCTTGCATGCCGTGGTGAGAAAACGGCACAAGCAGCATACCGCCGGATATCTGCAGAGCCTCGTGGGCCTCGTATTCGACGTACGCGTCCTGGATGAACATCCGTCCGCTCCAGTCGCCCCCCTTGCCGAGGTTGGGGGTGTCGGTGTCGACGAAGAACGACACGCGCGGGGACACCTTTCCGAAAAACATGAGACGGATTCTGCGAACGTAGAAGTCAGTCTCCGTCCCGCCGTTGGGGGCGCCGTCTTCCTGGGAAACGGCCCAGGCCTGAAGCAGGCCGCCGATCTTGACATGGTTGTCCTCGGTTCCGATGGTCTGCGCCGCGTGGCTCGATCCGACCGCACAGAGGACACCGAGAAGTGCACCAGTAGCGAAACGCAACTTCCTAAGGGACGTCATGGGCTCTCCTTGCACGCGACCGAACGATTGCCCTGTGCGCCGAAACCTGCGCCGAATTCTCCGTCGCAGGGGTTTGGTGACCAAACCGTGACAAATGGCCCATTAGGCGCGCGTTGGGCGCGAATGGAGCGGCAAGCTACTCCGGTGACGTCACGAAAGTCAACGTCAAGAATGGGCCCAGATCCGAACGCACAGCAAGTGCCAGCCGAAGCCGACGGTCTTGGCAATCGTCCGTCATCCGTCATCCAGCGCGCAGGAAGTCGAAGCCGATCTTCTTCTGCAGAACGGCCACGTGCCCGAAGGTCTTCTTGAGCATGGTCTCCTCGATAGGAGACAAACTCTTGGGGTCGATGGCGTTGGAGGGTTGTGCGCCCTCCGAGAGCGCGGCGGCTTGGTGTGCCAATCGGATCTGCATGAGGAACGCGTAGGACTCACATGCTTCGTCGTGGGTTGACTTCTTGATGACGTTGCGCTCCAGAAGGGCACGAAGCCGGTCGAAGGTGTTGGTCTCGGGAATGCCGCTCTGGAGCGCATAGAGCCGAGCGAAGTTCACCACGGGCATCATGGCGTCCTTGATACTGAACGTCTTGGGACTCGCCCCTGCGGAGTCAGCGACGATGTTGCCGAAGAGTCCGAGGGGAGGCTTGTACAGCAGCGCATTCTGCGCGAAGAGGGGGAAGAAGGCCGGGTGGGCGCGCAGCTCGGTCCGGATGTGTTGGCGAAGTTCGCCCACGAGGCTCCGATCTCCCACCAGGCAGCGCAGGTCGAAGAACATGTTGATGGCGAGCAAGTCCTTTGGGTTGGACGCGGCAATCCAGTCCGAGAAGTACTGGTTCCACGCGGAGATGGGCTTGCACCACGCGGGGTTCTTCGCCATCACCTGCCCTGGGCAGTACGAGAAGCCGACCTCGGCCAGGGCGTCGCACACCCGGATGCCGAACTGCTGGAAGTAGGCGCTCACCCGATCCGGGTCCCCGCCCGCGTTCTCGTAAACAATGGCGTTGTCCTGGTCGGTGACGAGGGTCTGCTCTTCACGGCCTTCGCTTCCGAGAGCAACGAAGGCGAAACGGACGGGGGCGGGCCCCAAGTCCTGCTGGGCGAGCGCGATGAGACGCTCGGTGATCGCATCGGAGACGCTGGTGATGACGCGGTTGACGTTGCGGGGGCGCGCCCCAGCCTCGACGAGGGTGCGGACGAAAGAGGGAACGCGCCCTCGCGCGGAGGCCAGAGCGGTCGTGGAGGCAGCCTGGCGGATCTCTTGTATGAGCAAGGCCGGGGAATGTCGATGGAACGGAGAGAGGTCCTCGTAGCGGAGCACGCCCACGACCTCGCCCGTGTCGGCCGAAACGGCGAGGTGCTGGATGGCCCGCTCTCGCATGAGTTGGAGCGCCTCGAAGACGAGAGCTCGCTCCCGCACCGTGACGAGGGGGGAGGACATCACCCGAAACAGGGGCGACTGGGGGTCCAAGCCGGCCGCGACCACCCGCTCTCGCAGGTCGCTGTCAGCGACGATCCCAATGGCCTCGTCGCCGTCGCTGGTGACGATGACCACTTGGCCTGGGCTCATGCCGAGCAGGGCGGCGGCGTTGCGGATGGGCGTGTTGAGGGCGCAGCGAGCGGCTTGCCGGACATGGGCAGAGATCGGTTCGTTGAGGAAGAGCAGCGATGTTTGCAGCTCGGCAATGATGGCTTCGCGCTCGGTCTCCGACCGCCGACGCTCCGTGAGGTCTTCGACGAAGCCATCGCAATAGCGAACGAAACCGTGGTTGTCCTTGACGAGCACGGCGGTGAGGGAAACGGTGATGGTTGACCCGTCCTTGTTTCGGATCAGAATGACACGGTTCTTGACGACACCCTGGGCGGTGAGGGACGCCACAAGGGCCTTGCGCTCTTCAGGGTCGGCACACGCGGCGAGCATGTCGGTACCGTGCAGGTCCTCGGACTCGCCCAATCCCAGCAGCCGCCGCGCACTCGCGTTGGCCTCGATGACGCGCCCCTTCGGCCCCACCGTCGCACGAAAGACGCCGAAGTCGATGGTGTTGCGAAGCTCACGGAACCGCGCACGACTGTAGCCCAGTTCCTCCTCCACCACCTTGTAGCGCGTCATGTCCCTGGCGTTAACAATGAGTCCGGGCTTGCCCGCGAAAGCGATCCGTGTGGCCGACAGCACCACGTCCAGCACCTGTCCGTGCTTGGTTCGCAGCTTGCCATCCATGTGCACTGGGGCCGGCTGCCCCGCGGATATCGTCTCGAGGTATCGACGGACGGCATCTCGCTCCGGTCCTTCGGGGGGCAGAAGCGCTTCGACCTCGAGCGAATCGAGCTCCTGCGGCTCGTAGCCGAGCATCTCGCACACGGTCGGGTTGGCGAAGGTGCACAGGTCGTCCGACAGCAGCAACGTGCCTTCCGTGGCCGCCTCCACGAGGGCTCGGTACTTCTCGTGCGAGTCGCGCAGAGCCTCCTCCGCATCCGTGCGCCTTCGCTCGATCTTAAGGCTCTGGTGGACGACGAAGAGCAGGATGAGAGCCACGAGGGCGGTGATGCTCAGGGAGATGCGAACCAGCCGACTGGTCAGCCGGTCGATTTCCTGCTGCACGTCCTCGACGTAGATGCCCGTACCAATGACCCATCCCCAGGGCTCGAAGCCCATGACGAAGGACTCCTTGGGCACGAGGCGGCTAGGATCGTCCTTCCACTGCCACACGTAGTCCAAGTAGCCGCTGCCCTGGGACTGAACCAGTTGGACGAAGGCGACGAACACACGATTGCCGAGGGGATCTCGGAAGTCCGACAGTTCCTTGCCGTTCAGGTCGCTCCGGAAAGGGTGCATCACCATGACGGGCTGCATGTCGGTGATCCAGAAGTAGTCTTTGCCCTCAGCCCCGTACCGCAGGTCACGAATGCGCTCCACAGCGGCTTCCTGGGCCGCCTGCCGAGACAGCAGCCCCCGTTGCTCTTCACGGTGGTATTCCTGAAGAATGCTGTGGGACGAGCGGGTCAATTCCCGAATCGTCTCCCGCTTGCGATCGAGAAGATTCTGCTCGACGTCGGGTACGATGACACCGTAGATGACGCCGACGAACAGGCCGATGGCGATCACGGTCGGGATGAGGATCCGCAGGACGAAGGGTTTCCATCGCAAGGGCTGCGTGACCTTGCTGGGCACCGTCGTGCCCCCACCGCCCCTTGTGCTGCGTCCCTCCTGGCTCAAGCTGCGCCCTTCCGTGCCCTCCCGGCGATCGGTATTCCGACCGGAGGACGGTCGATCATGTGGGTGCGGATCCTATCAGTTTCCACCGGGACGAACAACCCGCGGCACACCCAGCTCCCCTTGAAGTGCTTGGCGCCCGGTGCTAGGAATTTGTTCCCTCTGTAGCGTTCCCCAGCGGACGGGAGACCTCCATGGACGACATCGTCCGCTTCCTCGCCGATCAAGCGCCCTGGAGAAGCTTGCCATTCGAGTCGCTGGCTTCCGCCGTATCGGACATCCAGATCGAGTTCTTTCCCCGGGGAGCCCCCTTGTCCTCGTCCAGGGGCATTCCCTTGCCATTCCTGGTGATCGTCCGGACCGGAGCCGTGGAGGCACGGGGCACGCTTTCCCAACCCGCGCGCCTCCTCGGGAGGTTCGCGGAGGGCGACCTCGTGCACGGGATACGGACGTCCGACGACGTGCCCTTTGATCTCATCGCGGTGGAGGACACGCTTGCCTATCTGATGCCGGAGGGGTCCTTCGACAGGCTCCTTTCGCACGACGGCTTCGCGCGGTTCTTCCGCCTGGGGGGGGAAGGAGCGCTCGTTTCCGGCGAACAGGGACAGCTCTCGGACGCTGCGGAGAGGCTGCTTCGGGAGTTGCCCTTGCGACCTGCCCTGGTCGATTCGCCGGATGCCACCATCGGCGAGGTCGCCCTGCGCATGCGCGAGAACGACGAGGGTTGCGCGGTCATCACCGGTCGCCCATTGGGCCTGCTGACCGACCGGATCTTGCGCAACGAGGTAGTGGCGGGAGGCATTCCGCCGGAGGCGCCGGTGTCGGCGATCATGCAGACGCCCGTCCCGTGCCTCTCCCCCGACGCCACGGTCCTGCAAGCCATCACCAGCATGATGGAGCATGAGACGGCATTCCTACCCATTCTCGAAGGCGAACGGGTGGTTGCCCTTCTCGCTCGGGCGGATCTCGTCCAAGCACAGGTGCCGTCGCCCTTGCTGCTCGGCCGGGCACTGAAGGGGACGGGGAGAGATAGCCTCACACACTACGGTCGGCAGCTTCGAGCTACCGCCACGCAACTGCTCCGATCCGGCTTCTCGCCCAGCGCCCTGGGCAGGGTGATGGCGCAAGCCCACGACAATCTCGTCCGAGAGCTGATTCGGGACGCCAGGACGACCCTCGGAGCCGCGCCCGGCGCGTTTTGTTGGCTCGCTCTGGGTCGCCTCGGGCGCAAGGAACCCTGGCTTTGGGCCATCCAGGAGCACGCCCTGGCCTACGAGGACGGGCTCTGCGCCGCAGACGGGGCGTGGTTCTCGTCCTTGGCAAGCCACGTTCGCACCGGCCTCGAGCAGGCAGGATTTGGAACGAGCACGCGGGAGATCCTGGCGACCAATCCCCTGTGGTGTCGCCCGGCGAGCGCTTGGCGGAGCTACTTCGCCGATTGGGCTGTCCACCCCGACCCGCAGGTGGCGGCCCAAGCGGCCCCGTTTTTCGACGCGCGAGCCGTAGCGGGGGAGCTCGACGCCGACGCTGAGATTCTGCCTGCCTTGCTGGAAGCGGGGGCCAACTCGGCCTTCCGCGCACGATTGACGCGCAATCTGCTAGGGGAGCAGCCGCCGATCGGGTTCTTCCGCAACGGGGTCCTGGAAGCAGATGGCACCCTGTTGGACCAGTTGGACGTGACGCGCAGGGTCTTGACCCCTATCGTGGCGGTGGCGCGTTTGGTCGCGCTGGAGGCCAGACTTGGGGCCTCGACCACCCAGGAGCGTTTGGAGAAAGCTGGTCTGTCCTCGTTTCTGGATCCATCGATGGCGGGCGAGCTTGCGATGGCTCACCGGTGGGTCTCGAGATTCCGATTGGAGCGCCAAGTTGGCTCGGGGCAAGCGGAGACGGACGGCGGGGTGGTCATGCCGTCCGAATTGGACCCCGAGGTCCGCGCGCCACTGACTCGGTGTTTTCGCATCCTCGCGCGGGTCTTGGACGCTCTTCGCGCGCAGACAGCCGACCGAGGGGGCCCCACTTGAGCCCCTTTGGTCGGTTCTGGCGCACCCGCTCCCCCGGATACGCAAGACTCCCGCCGGGGGTTCGTACATGGCTTGACCACAAGCCCGACCTTCGACGGCCTTGGCGGCTGGCATCCTGGACAGCGCTGGATCTCGAGACGACGGGACTCGATGCGAGTCGAGATGCGATCGTGGCGGTGGGATTGGTGGACATCGAGGGCGGGCGAATCCGACTGGACACTGCGTGGCAGACGCTGGTGAGACCGCCTGCGGGCACGGAATTTCGAGCGGAATCCGTCCGTGTGCACGGGCTCACCCCGGAGCGCGTGGCGGCGGCGCCGGAAATCGGGGAGGTGCTGCCCACGTTGATGGGCAGGTTGGCGGGGCGGATCCCGATCGGACACAAGGCCTTGGACTTCGACGCAGCGTTCGTGACAAGGGCGCTCCAGCAGGCGTATGGGATCCCGTTCGCGGGGCCCTTGCTGGACACGGCGCGCTTGGGGGAGCACCTGGGCAGCCGGGTTCTGCACTTGCGCTATGGGGCCGTTTCGACCCGTCTCGCGGACCTGGCTCGCCAGTATGGTCTTTGCGTGTACCGGGAGCATGACGCGCTGGCGGACGCCCTGACGTGCGCCCAACTGTTCTTGGTCATGGCGACGCGGATGGAGGCGCTGGGCAGCGCCCGCGCGAGCCAAATCGTCGGAGCCCGCTGACGGGCGCCTTCGGTCAGGCGTTCTGAAGCGATTCTTCGGACTTGGCGTGGCCGTCCTTGCTGGTCAGCAGAGAAACCACCACGAGCGTGAGGAAGGAGGCGGGGATCGAGAACAGGCCGGGGTTGGCGAAGGGGACGGGAGCATCGGAGCGCTGAAGCCCGTAGAGCTCGTACAGGTCCGGCGAGAAGAGGATGATTCCGACGGCCGTGACGATGCCGACCATGATCGAGGCGACGATTCCCTTGGCAGTGGTCTTCTTCCAGAACAGCAGCATGAGGATGGCGGGCAGGTTGGCGGAGGCGGCAACGGCGAAGGCGAGTCCGACGAGGAAGGTCACGTTGACACCTTGGAAGATGATGCCGAGGATGATGGCAATGATGCCGATGCCGAGGGCGGAGAGCTTTCCTGCCAGGACCTTCTTCTGATCGGTCAAGTTCATGCCGAAGTAGCGGTCCATGAGGTCGTGGGCGACGGCTCCGGAGGCGGCGACGATGAGCCCGGCGACGGTGCCGAGGACGGTGGCGAAAGCGATGGCGGAGATGACGGCGAACAGCACCAGTCCAAAGGACTTCGCGAGCAAGGGTGCGGACATGTTGTTGTCCAGGGGGTTCACGACGCTGCTCGTCATGGCACCAAGGCCCATGAAGAGGGTGAGGATGTAGAAGAAGCCGATCGCGGCGATGGCCACGATGGTGGACTTCCGTGCGGCGGCGGGGGTGGGGACGGTGTAGTAGCGGATGAGGATGTGCGGCAAGGCGGCCGTCCCGAGGAAGAGGGCGAGCATGAGGGAGACGAAGTCGAGCTTCTCGAGGAGCGTGCCTTCGACCTTGAAGCGCTGGCCGGGCTTGAGCACCTTGTTTCCAGTCGTGATGCTGGGCCAGTAGACGGTCAACTTCTGGCCCTCCGCCTCGAAGCGGCTCGGCTTCCAGGTCTTGACCTCGGTCTGCGGGTGGCCGATCTTGGCGAGGAACTCGAACGGGCCGAGGGAACCTGTGGGCTCGGTCTTGCCCTCGATCTTCTCGAGGTTACCGACCTGGCGAAGGCTGTTCTGCTTGGAGGCAGGAGCACCGTTGACGATGGTCTCGTCGCCGCGGACTGCCGTGTACTGGCACTCGTGCAACAGGACCTGGCCGTCGGCTTTGGCCATCTTGAACCAGTACACCTTCTGATCCCGCGACGCCTTGACGAAGGTGGCTCCCGCGGCTTCGACGCGAGACAGCACGGTCCAGGTTGGGTCCTGGACGGTGAGGTCGTCCCCCGTCATGGAAGCCGTCAGGGTGGCGTAGGGATAGAAGGGAACCTTGCCGCCTTGGTCCGGCTCGGTGGACAAGCCACGCACGAGCAAGGCCACGGTGACGATCAGGCTGAACACGACGAGCAACCCGCCCTTGAGGAACTGCACGTACGTGGTGGAGGTCATGCCGGCGGTGGCCACGATGAGGATGACGACACCTCCCACGAGGATGACGCCCGCAGCGTGGGGAAGCCCGATGAGGGGGGTCACGAGCACGCCGGCGCCGACCATCTGTGGGATGAGGTAGAAGACGGAGACCACGAGGGTGCTGATGGCTGCGGCTAGCTGGATGCCCTTGTTGTTGAAGCGAGCGTCAAGAGCATCCGTAAACGTATACTTTCCCAGGCGCTTCATGGGCTCGGCGACCACGAACAACGCCACGACCCAACCCGCAAGATATCCGATCGAGTAAAGAAAGCCGTCGTACCCGACCGTGGCGATCATGCCGCAGATGCCTAGAAAGGAGGCGGCGGACAGGTAGTCGCCAGCGAACGCGATGCCGTTCACCGACCAGTGGATGGATCCGCCAGCCGCGTAGTACCCGGCTGCGGACTTGGCCCTCCTGGCGAAGTAGAAGGACATGGCGAGCACGCCGGCTACGAAGGCGATGAAGACGCCGATGGGCATCCAGTCCATGGCTAGGCCTCCTTCCGGGGCTCGAGGCGCTTCTCCTCGCGCATGCACATTGCGTTGTAAATCAGGGCCAAGACGAGAGCGAAGACGATCAGCCCGAATCCGTAGACCACGGCCAGGTTCAACCCCGCCAGAACGATGGCTTCCATCCGACTCGGAGCCACGAGGTTGATCGCCACGAATCCCGCGTAGATGATGGCATAGAGCAAGAACATCCACACCCCCAGGCGGGTCTTGTACGCGGACGCAGGATCGCGCTCCACCTTCGCTGCCGGCTCATGCAACATCTTCGTTCACCTAACGTCCTTTCCGCAGGCTTCGTCACCCGTCCCGAAAACACGTCCCGCGAGCGGGGATTCACAACGGAGCGGGCAACCGTCCCTAGCGAGGTTCCGTCGCGCGATCAAGGAGTATCGGTGCGCGATCGGCATGGGTCGGCGCGATTCATCCCAACCGTGACACCAACAGAACGGATCGCGAAACTATCCTCTAGACGTCGGTCCGACACGGCGTGGGTCCAGTCGACCTCGGCCGACTTGTCCCCAGCCGGGGCAAGATCGAGCGAGTCCGGTTTCGAGCACGAGCACTTCGCTGAGCACGAACCCCCCAATTCAATTTTGAAACGCAGCGCTAGCCCCAAATCAAGCACTGTTCGAATAACGTGCTTGGGTCTGGGGCTATCCGAGCCAAAGGCGAGGCGTTTTGGGGTGAGCCGCGATGAGCGCGGCGAGGGGGCTTTGCGAAAGCCCCTTGGAAAAACGCGCGGAGCGCTTGATTTGGGGCTAGCGGGAGATCGGGGAGGCACGCCCGGACTGAGCATGCGGGGACGGCTTGCCGAACGTGATGACGACTTGCTTCTCGGCAAGGCGGAACGACAAGTGGATGTGGCTGACCGTGGCGAGCAGAGCAGCGAACATCAGGAGTCCGCCAGCTACCTGATAGGCCAGCGCATAGCTGCCGGTGGCGTCAGCGATGGTGCCAGCCAGGATCGGGCCGAACACTCCGCCAACCCCCCAGGCAGTGAACAGGATGCCGTAGTTCAGACCGAGGTTGCGCGTGCCCCAGTAGTCCGCCGTGGTCGCGGGGAACAAGGAAAGGCACGCTCCGTAGTTGAACCCAACGAGCGCCGCACCGAGGAGAAACGCGGCGAAGGTCTCAAACTGCTCGAAGAAGAAGAGGGTCGTCGCCTGCAACACGAAGACGATGATCATGGCAGCAACGCGTCCAATGATGTCCGAGACCACACCACCGACGACCCGTCCTGCCGCGTTGAACACGGCGAGGACCGCGACGAACAGAAACCCCGCCTGGATGGCGCCGTCGGACTGCACGGCGACGATCTTGGCCACGTGGCCGATGACCATGAGCCCTGCCGTGGCGCCACAGGCGTACTGCACGTAGAGGGACCAGAACGCTGGAGTACGCATCATCTCCCGCCAGGTTCGGTCCGACGTGACCGGGCTTGGCGCGGGAACGGGAACAGACCCTGGCTTACCCTCCGGCAGAGGGGCGGCGGGGACCTTCGCTTGCGGATTCACGATGAACTGCGCCGCCAGGACCGCCACCGCCAGGAACACCGCACCGAAGATGAGGAACGAGCGAGCGATGCCGTAAGTCGAGAGAAGATGGCGAGACAGGGGCGCGATGTAGACGGGGGCGAGGCCAAACCCAGCGACCACGATGCCCGTGATCAACCCCTTCTTCTCGGGTCCAAACCACTTCACCGCCGCCGGCGTGGCCGCCGCATAACCGAGACCGATTCCCGTGCCGGCCAAAATCCCGAAGCCCAGCACGACGGGCCACATCGAGTCCGCGGCGCCGAAGCTCGCCACCATGAGCCCCACGCCGCACAGAACAGCGCCAGCGCTGGCCACAACGCGAGGCCCGAACCGATCCTGAAGCCGCCCCGCAGGGATCATGGTCACGGCGAAGAACGCGATGGCACAGGTATACGGCAGCGTGGCGGTGGTCCTCGACCAGCCGAAGCCACCGGCGTCGATCGCTTCCGTGAGCTGCTTGCTGAACATGCTCCACGCGTAGAGAACACCCAGCGCGAGATTGAGAGCCAGCCCGGCCAGAGTCACGCTCCAGCCCTTGCTTCGTTCGTTCATCACCACACCACCCACCAAAGGGTCCAGGGGATCGGTTGGTGCGAGTCTCGGCGCGAAGCGCTGAACACGCAAGGCCATGTTGCGCGAGCATTAGGGATTTTTCTGCGAGATCCCCACGTTTCGGCGACACGATTGGGGCGTGCCGTGAGCTTGAGTCGACGTTGTCGAATCGCCACGGACGCGAACTCGCGATGCCACCCAGCACAGCGCTCAGGCTGAAGCCCGAGTGGGAGAACAGGGCTAGAACAATCGGACCTGACCGTTCGGCTCGATCAGCGGCTCACCGCGAGGTTCGGACGCCGATTCCCCCTCTTGTTCGTCCTCGACCACAACCATCTCGCTCTCGGCCTGCGCTTCCCCACGCCCATCCCTCACCAACACCAAAAACTCCTCCTCCGTCAATACCCGCACCGAATGCCCCTCCGCCACCATCTTCTCCGCCGCTCGCTGCTTCGACGATACCGCCGCCCGCTCCGACCTGCCCACCACCAGCACGTCCAGCCCCTTGCCCACCGAAGACACTACCCGCCCCCCACGCGCGGTCACCAGCCCCTCCGCTGCCTTCCTATCCATCCCAAGCGCCCCGGTGAACGCAAACGACATCCCTACCAATCCCGTCCCCGCCCCGTGCGTGGCCTCCACCATCCCCGCAAGCTCGTCCATCCACGCCGACCGCTCCGCCAGACCCTGCAGGATCGACCGAGCCACCACCTCCCCGATTCCCTTGCACGCCGATAGCTGCTCCACAGTCGCAGAACGAACGCCCCCCAGCGACCCGAACCGATCCGCCAGCAGTCGCGCCGCCCCCTTGCCCAGATTCTCAATCCCCAGCCCCTGCAGAAACACGTCCAGCGGCAGCCGTCGCGCCTTGTCGATCTCCACCGCAATCTTCGCCGCGTTCTTCGCCCCACACCGGTCGATCGACGCCAACTGCGCCTCCGTGACCCGATAGATGTCCGGGTACGCCGTGATCACCCCCATCTCGAACGCACGCTCCAGAATGCTCTCCCCCAGCCCCTGGATCCCCACCGTCGACGCGTAGTGCAACACCGCCCCAAGGCGCGCCGAGGCACACTGCTCCGGTTTCCCGCACGAGAGAAAGTCACCCTCGCGAACGACTTCACCTCCGCAGGAGGGACAGCGCGCGGGAACGCACACCGGCGCATCGCCCGCCTCCACGACCCTCTCGACGTGCGGAATCACGCCTCCACGACGCACCATCACGAGCTTCGCCCCCAGCGTCAACCCCAGCTTCTCCAGAAAGCCGAGGTGGTGGAGTGTCGCACGCGTCACCGTCACACCCGACAACTGCACAGGGTCCACGCAGGCCACCGGCGTGATCGTCCCCGTCCGGGCGACGGACCACTCGACCCCACGAAGCGTGCTCGTTCCCTCCTCCCCTTGGAACTTCCACGCCAGCGCATACCGCGGGTGGTGCGCCGTGATCCCGAGGCGCGTCTGCTCCGAGAGGTCGTCCGCCATCAACACCACACCATCGGTCTCGAACGCCAGACTCGCGCGCTGGAGCGTGAATGTCTCCACCGCAGCGCGAGCCCCGGACCCTGGCACCACGAGGTGGGGTATGGCCTGAAACCCCAGGTTCGCAAGGCGACAGAGCCGGTCGTGCTGCGTCCCCGCGTCCACGCCGCGCAGGTCATAGGCAAGGAACGACAGCCCCAGCGCTCGCGTGCGATTCGGGTCCTTCTGACGCAGAGCGCCCGCTGCCGCGTTGCGCGGGTTCTTGGGAGCCCCCTCCGGCTTCCGCTCGCATAGCTGCGAGAACCGCTCGACCGACAGATACACCTCTCCCCGCACCTCCGCAGGTCCCCCGTCGACCCGCAACGGAACGTCGGCAATCGCTCGCACGTTGGCGGTCACGTCCTCCCCCACCTCCCCATCCCCCCGGCTGGCCGCCCTCTCCAGCTCCCCTCCCGCGCCATACACGAGAGAGCACGCGAGCCCGTCGACCTTGGGCATGACCACGACTTCGCCCTCGAAGCTCCCCAACCAACGCTCGAGGTCGACTTGCTCGTAGCACTTGTCCAGGGAGAGCATCGGAGCGCTGTGCCGTACCTGCGCCCCGGCCTGAGGACTGGGCCCGAGATGGCGGAGCGCGGGACTGTCAGGGGCGAGCGAGGACAGCTTCCGGGTGAGGCTGTCGAACTCGTGATCGCTGATCTCCGGGGCCGCGTGCACCCAGTACAGCTCATTGTGCCGCGCAACCTCCTTCGCCAGCGCATCGATCTCCTTCTGTGCGCGGTCCGCGTCGAAGAAGTCCACCCGCGCCGGAAGCCGCCCCAGACTCCCCTGCTCCCGCGCTCGGTACAGTGTTGTTGCCAGCTCCTCCAAGTCCGCCGCGCGCTCGAGTCCACGCACGAACCGCTCCGGCAACCCCTTCGCCCCGACCATGGCCCCAGCCACCGAGCCCGCGATGCATGCGATGGAGTCCGAATCCCCCGACGACGTCGCCCCCCGCCTCACCGCTTCCTCGAAGTCCCCCTTCGCCTTGCCCAAACACCATAGCGCACACGCCACCGCCTCGTCGCCCACCCAGGCGCCCCCCAGCAAGGAGCACACGTCGTCCGTCTCCTTGCCCAGCACCCGGGCGGTCCGGCGGAGCGCCTCGACTTGCTCCGAAACGCCAAGGGAAGCCGCCCGCAGCGGGTCCACACCCAAAGCCACGAGCCTGTCCCGGTCGAGCCTCTCCACCAGGGACGCGGCGAAGTCGATCATCCCGTCGAACCCCTCCCCGCGACACGCCCACGCCACCGCCGCCGCCGCCGCCACGGAGGAGGCAATCGCGGTGGGGTGACCGTGCGTGAGCACACTCTGGGCACCAGCAACCTGCACGAGACGCTCGTCGTCGTCGAAGAACATCAGCCCCACAGGGGCGGCACGCATCGCCGCCCCGCAGCCCTTGCTGCCCGCCACCCCGCTGCGAAGCCAAGGGGTCCCCTTCTTCAAGGCGTGACAGCCCGACATGCACGTACTGCCCGGGGCCCGGTCGTTGCTCATGTGCGTCGACCAAGCAACGAACTCTCTGCCCAGCTCGACCATCAGGTCCTCGAGCGTCGCACTGCCCTTCTTCGCGAGCGCGCGCGCCACCGCGATCGTCATCTGCGTATCGTCGGTAAACGTGCCCGCGGGGTGCCGTCCCGCCGGAGCGAACGCCTCGATGCCATTCGGCCCGAACCTCTCCTTGATCCGCCGGACGTCGGAGATGAACTCCGTCGGGTGCCCCAGGGCATCGCCGATCGCGAGGCCGAGTACCGAGCCACGAAAGCGTTCCACGAGCTGCACGACCACCTCCCGCCCGGTCTATCGACTCCCCTGCAGCAGCGCCTCGAAGGCTCGCTCCAGGGGTTCCGCCTTGCTGGGGTCCACCATCGCCAAGAACCCAATCCGCCCCCGCAAGTGGGCCTCGAAGCACGGGTGTCCTGTCCGGTTCTGGCTCTCCAGCCCGTGCTTGGCCGCATTGTGCAGGATCGCACGCAGGCGCCTCACCTCCCTGCGCATCACCGTGGGCCGGTCGTTGACCACCACGCCCGTCACTTCCTGCCGGCCCCCCTTGCGCATCACCCGGGTCTTCTTCTCGTTCACCCGGAACCCCTCCTCCGTCACGACGCGACGCACCTGACCCAGCAGCTTTCCGAGCACCTCGAAGCCCGTCCCGGAGAACGTGAGGTCGTCCGCATATCTCGTGTAGCGGAATCCCGCCCTGCGCGCGAAGCCGTCCAGCCGCTTGTCGAGGCGACGGCACAGCACGTTGGTGATCGCCGGGCTCGTGCAAGCCCCCTGGGGCAGCACGCGGTGTCCGAGGGCGATCCACAGCTTCACCCCGTCGATTTCCACGGGGGCCCGGGGCGGCTCCGTGGTCAACAATCCAAGAAGGGTCGCCACCGGCTCGGCGTACCCGAGCTTGCGAAACATCCCCTTCACGCGACGGAACGTGATCGTGGGGAAGAAGTCCTGCAGGTCGAGGTTTACCACCACGGGCTTGCCGACGTGCTGGGTGGCATTGGTGACGATGGACCGGTGGCGGACGAACCCGTGGGCGGTCGGGTCCGCGGGGACCTTCGCAAGGATGGAGTCGAGAATGCGGTGCTGGGCCTGCCCGAGGCGCCTCTTCGGTGCGGAAATGCGCCGCATTCCCCCTGATTTTTTGGGAATTTCGTACCGGTGATAGTGAACGAGCGCAGCTCCCCTGCGGTGGTAGGTCAAGTGACGGAGCTCCTCGATCCCTATCGCGAGGAACCGGGCCACGTCGTTCGCGTCGTGCAGGATCGGCAAGCCGTTCTGGAGCAGGCGCGCCTCGTCGCTGCGCCCGCCGCTCAACCCCGCGGAGACCCCGATTCCCGCATGGACGATGGTGTTGCGAGACAGCTCGATCCACAGCGCACGACGCTGGACACGCGCTTCCTCCCGCGCCTTCGCGCGCTCCTTGCGTCGCTTGCGCGCCTCGAGGATGCGTCGCTGGTTCTCCTCACGGAGAGCCTTTGGAACGTCGACGCTGCCGAGGGCGGTGGCGAGCAGGGCGGCCTTCTGCTTCTCGAGGGTCTGGCGCTCGGTCGCCTCCTCGGGCGGGTCCTCGGGCAGACCTTGCCCCGAAGGCCAGAAGCCGAGGGCGCGCATCCGACTGAGCACGGCGTGGTCCGGCGCACGGATGACACGCTCGTAGATCACCTGCTTGGCGCTCTTTTCGGGCTTGTCGGTCATGCTTCACCGTGACAAGGGACGGCAGGACGTCGTGCACCGCGGGAAGCGGTGCAAGAGACGACGACAACCACCCCTGGGGACGTGACCGCTCCACTCATAGCGATCGGCGCCTGGGCCGATAGGCCGCGGGTCGCGGAGCGACCCATCCAGCTGCGGCCTGGCCCAGGCGCCGATCGCGAGTGAAGAGCGGGCGCGTGACGATTGACTGGCATGGCGGCTTGCGCGGCGTAACACCGCGCCGGATGCTCGAAGCCCCTCGCCGTCCTGCCATCCCTTCTCACGGTGAACGCTGCAGAGCTCATTCGATCCCTTTCCCGCCTTCGGCCCGGTCCATGTACGCCAGACGAAGAGCGAGCAAGTGCTCGCAAGGCCCTCGCGTCATCCCATGCTCGCGAAACAGCGAGCACGAGCACTTTCCCTCGATGATCTCTCCTTCCTTGCTGATGTGAATCTGCGGCCGGACCCGGTCCCCGCCGGTCCCCAGCACGCTACCCGATACCTTCTCTCCTGTCGACACCGGCCGACACGCAATCAAGCGTACGTTGCCCGTATCGAAGATCACGCGCGCGGCCTTGGCTTCCGGCTTGTGGTCCTCCAGCGACGACGTGGTCGCCCGCCTCGCCTCCGCCAGCGTGAACCCGTCCGAGAACAGGTCCCTATGGCGGAATGCGCCGCCCACCAGATCGTGGGTCGCCCTTCCCACCTGGCAAAGCGACGACAGCCCGCCTCGCACCCGTTCCAGGGACACCCCCGTGACGGCTGCCAGGTCCTCCGCCGTCGAAACTCGCTTCTGCTTCAATGCCGCGTACAGCCCCAGCAACTCCTCGGGCGCGGCATCGACGCGGCGGCTCAACAGCTCGAAACTCGCCCCTTCCGTCCAGTCGTTGTCCGTCCACCCGGACAGACCGAGCGTGAACGCGACGGGGCCCAGATCCATGACGTAGAAGCTCGGCAGGCCAAACCCCGCGAGAAACACCCGGCAGGAGCGCGCCACAGGCAACAGGCGGCGCAGCACCTGCAACCGCACCCGCCCCCACGTGCGAATCGTCTCCGCCTTCGCCCCGCCATAGACCGAGGAAAACGTGAATGTGTCCTCCCACGGCTCCAGCACCGCGCGCACCCGCTTGCCCGGCTCCAGCTCGAATCGCAATGCCTTGGGACTCGTCCGCGCCTTGCGACGGAGCAGCGCCCGGATCACGTTGTGCAAGTCGATCGGGTGAACTTCGAAGGAACGCAACGCCATCGTCGTCGTGGCCTGCACCTGCAAGAACCCATTCACCCAGGACTCCGGAAGCTGGATCTTCTTTTCCTTGTGCACCTCGCCATCCACGCTCACCGACAGCCCGCCAGGGGCCACGTCGAACCTCGTCTTGCGATAGCTCCTCAGCCGATCCAGCTGCCTCGCCAGCCCCGCCGAGAAGTCGATGTTCGTCGTACCGTACTGCACGTCCCCCAGCTCGGTCCACAGGAACCGCTTGGCCGACAGCCTCGCATAGCTCGACTCGTCCCTGGAGAAAGCCTCGAAAAACACTTCGTCCGGGTGCACCGTCACGACCGGATCGTACAGCTCCGAAAGCTCCCACTCGTTCGCTACCACATAGTCCGCGTACCTGCGGCGCGCCTCGTGGAAAGGACGCAATCGCAAGCCGCGCAACCGGTCGAGCTCCGCAAGACGCACGTCCACCTGCTCGAGCTTCTGCTTGGCTTCCGACGCCTTCGTCTTCAACGACGCAATGAACTTCCGGTCCTGTTCCGCCAGCCACGCCTTCCAAGCGAGTCGGTCCCGCGGCTGGTATCGAAAGTCCCCCATGACCACGTCGTGCAAGGCGCCCAGCGCCTCGCGGAGAATCTCTCCCTGCGCGATCTCTCCGTGGAAGAACGTGGCCTCGCGAAGCGTGTTCGTGGCAAAGGCCACCCGCGCGTCCTCGAGCCCCGAGCTCGCCCCGCTCGCTCCCACGTATCGTGTCGACAGCTTCATGACGCCCCCCCGAGATGCACGGGAGACGTCACCTCCGGATACGCAAGCTGTAGCCGCACCAGCCCCTCAAGCGCTCTCTCCCGCACGTCGTGGGTCGCACTATGCACCACGTCCCCCAGGATCGACGCCGCCAGGTCCGCCTGCGCGCCGTCGCACAACCCACGCTCCACGAGCAAGCCCAACACCCGCGTCCGCAGCTTGCGGTCCGGACGCACGTCGAACAACACCGCCCGGAACAACGGCTCCATCTTCGCGAGACGCACGAACCCCGGACGCAGGTGCGAGATGGCCAGGTCCACCACGAAACCGCGCATCGACGGCGAAGGGTGCTGCGCAAGCCGCGAGAGCACTTCGTGCGTGTCGACCCGTTCGAGGTTCCTGCGCAACAGGTCCCGGGCGGCCTCCTGCACCTCCTCGCGCGTGGAGTCCAGCAGCCCCATCCACGCGGCAAGGTCGAAGCCGGAGACGTCCACCTGCATCAACCGGCGAGAGGCTGCCTTGCGCACGTCCTCCCAGTCCACGTCCGCAAGCTGGAGCAACAGCGAAAAATCGGGCGACGGCTCCTTGGCCAGAACGGACAGCACCACGCGGCGCCTCGAGGCGCGAGCAGAGGAAGCGAGGTCCAGCACGGCCTGGGGACCCAGCGCGCCCAGAGGGTCGGGCATCGACGCCAGAACGATCTCGGCCACGGCGGCCGCTGCGTCGGAGTCGAGCACGAGCAGCGAGAGGGCGGCTTCGACCCCCACGAGAGCGGCAATCTCCGCCTGAAGGACCCGCGCCACCTCGACGAACCCAGCGTGCGCCCCCTCCGCGGACTCCCCCGTCGTGACGGCTTGCACGATGCGAGCCGCCAGGTCGCGTCGCACCGCCGGTGACAGCGACCCAGCCCCCGCCACGACGAGCCTTGCGGCGGCTTCGCGCCCCACATCGCTCTTCATCCCCAGGAACGCCACGACGCGCACGGGGTCTCGCGTCCACACGTGCGCCGCGTCCCGGAGCAACAAGAGCCCAAGGGACTTCGCACTATCGTGCTCGGAGGCCAGCAGCGCCTCCAGCAGAGCAAAGTCCGGAGCAGCGGGGTCGAAGCGCCGCCGCAGCTCCTCGGTGGCCCGTCGCACCAGCGCTTCGAACCCTTGCCCGAGCATGGACGCCAGCTCGTCCTCGGTGGCCTGCTCGATCAACGTCGGATGCCGCTCCAACGCCTCGACGGCCATCTGCACCGCATGCCCGTGCCTCGCCCGCGACAGGAGCGTCAGGTACGCCCGGGGCGCCCCGTCCCAGAGCTCCGGGAAGGCCTCCTCGCGTGCCCCCGGAGGCGCCGCCTCGGCCACCGCAGAACGCCACCGGAAGCACGTCCTGCGGGCATCGTAGACGAATCGCGGACTGCGATGCATCAGGATGCGGTGAAGCACGTAGCTCCGACCGGTCCGGGGCACCCGATGGCGCGGGACGATGTCGTCCTCGTCGCCGTAAGGGACGAGAAGCCAGGCAGCGACTGACGCGTAGCTCGCGGGAACGTACCGGGCCACCCGCACGAGCCACCGCCACACGCTCCTTCGCAAGTAGTCCACCGTTCGTCGCGAGAACACCCGCACCTTGCGCTTCTGTCCGTCGTACCCGGACTTCAGCGTGGCCGTGGACCCGGCGTTTTGCCGGCTCAACAACTCGATGCGGTGCAGAAGCACCCCCACGGTGGCGCCGTCCAAGCGGAGCATCGCCCGCTTCAGTACGCTCTTGGCATAGCGCCAAATACGCGGGCGCGGGAGCTCCACCGCCAGCAGCCCCTGGCACGCGGCGGCTGTCGAGAGAGGCGTCCCCATCTCGTAGAGCGTGTCCAGAACGACGCCCTGGTCCGCGACGGGCTGCGCAAGCACAACCTCCACCAGCGCCGGCGCGGCGGATGCGTCGGTATCGTCGAGGGACTGCAACACCCCCTGCACGGGGGCTGGCAATCTGGAAAGGGCTTGATTTCGTGCGTCCGCAAGCCCCTCCACGTCCCCCAGCATGCGGAGGGCCTCGACCCCCGCTCGCCGGCGAGACAGCAGCTTGCGTCCCGCCTCGGACCGAACCACCGGGATCGCTCTCGGGTCCCCGATACGTCCCAGCGCCTCCACCACGGAGGCGATGTCCTCCCTCGGCTTGGACGCCAGAGAGAGAAGCGCCTCCACCGCAGGACGCTCTTGTCGCCAGCCGGCGTTCAGCGCGGCGTGGGCCCGGGTCTTCGCACGCTCCGACGCAAGATCCTCGAGGCGAGCCGCCGCGCCTGCCTCGACGTACCCCTCCGACAGCAAGCCCTCCAGCACCACGCGAAGGGCCTCGATTGCCTCCTCGACGACATAGGGCCCGAAGAGGCGCGTATCGACGAGCTGCGCGCGAGAGGGGCCGCGGGCCACCTGCACCAGCAATGACCCCGCCTGACTCGCCGGCTCCACCGACACCACGGCCAGGCGATCGGGCCGCGTCGGGTGGTACAGGCGATGCGAGGTCCCCATCAACGTCTTACCCCTCAGTCCTCTTCGTCCTCTTCGTCGTCCTCGTCGTCGTACGCAGAGTCGTCATCCCCGTCGTCGAAGTCATCGATCTCCTCGTCCGGCAACTCCTTGGGCTTGGGCGCCGCCACCGCCGCCGTCGCCGCCATCACGGCCGCCTTGCCCGTCGGTGACTTCATCTTCTCCCCAAAGGAGTCGAGAGGCCCGAGGATCTCCTCGAGCGCCACGCGCATCTCCTGGAACGATGCGAACTCCTTCTCACGAAACAGGTTGTAGGCCGTCCACATGAGATCCGCACAGATCTCCACCGGCGTCCGCCCCGTCGCCGCCCCAAGCCCCGGCAGCGCAATGGATCGAATCACTCCCCCCTGCTCGGAGTTGGTCATGTGCACCACCTGAAACGCGGCACAGCACGCGAGAGCCACGTTCAAGGTCCCGCTCACGTCGTCGCTGCTGCCCACCATCGTCGGCGTGGAGATGAGGTAGCGCGGCACGGGCGCCCCGGTCGCCACGCACGTGGCCGTCCCCACCGGCATCATGCCGTTGAACTTCGCCCGCACCTCCGCTTGCACCTTCTTCTCGATCCCCGCACCAAGCTGACGCTTGATCACCCCGTCGAGCCCGCCGTCCATGCTCGCTCGCGCGTTGGTGGGCGTCACCCAGGCGCTCACCTGCTGCTCCAGCATGCTGCCCTGGACGATCTCCACCTCCGGGTTCTCCTCGAAGGAATCCCGCCACGCCTTGATCATCTTCGGGTTGATGTCGACCAACGTCACTCGAACCAGCATGCTCCGCCTCCCTGTCGTCGTCAGCTCGCCGTCTGGAACTCCACCAGCATCTCCATCCGCTGCTGGTTCTGACGGTAGATCACATACTCGTCGTCGTCGAACTGCGATGGATTCTGGGCCGTCCTGCGCACCCCGTGCGTGGAGTCATACCCGGCGGGCGGTCCCTCGAGCCCATAGGTGATCTTGGTGTAGTCCTTGATCTTCCCGAGCCCCACCCGCGCGATGGCGAGCAACCTCGTCTTGCGCTTGCCCGGCGTGGTGTAGAACGCCGCCGTGCAGGCGGCGTCGCCGAAGTAAATGCCGTTGCCCAGCCAACCCGCGTCCGTGCGGTTCACCCCCATGGACACCACGATCTTCGGCAACAAGATGCCTCGCGAAAGCAGCCCCACCCAGTTCTGGATCCGGCTGCCGTGAAAGAGCATGCGCTCGTTGCCCACCGCCGCGTCGAAAACGTCCCATTCCCCCGAACGCTTGACCTGATAGACGTTCACGACCTTGACGTCCTTGCGCTTGACCTGCGACTTCTCCACGTACGCGGCGCACTCTCTCCACATCGGGGACGACGGGTCGACGGTACGAAGCTCAGCACCGAGCGCCTTGTACTGCTGGTCGACCTGGTCATCGAACAGCACGCTGCCGCCCTCGCCGTTGACGGCGAGCATGTCCTTCATCAGCTGAAGCGTCTCCTGCTTCTGGCTGATCTGCGTCAGGTCCGCGATGACCGCCTGGGCGATCGCGTCACGCGTCCGCCCGATACGGTGCGGAACGGCCGTGTAAAACTCGCCCGAGAGCTGCTCGAGCCGCGCGCGGGCAGGGCGCTTGCCCTGCACCACCCCGTGAATGTCCTGCAGAATCTGCTCGCCCTTCTCGATCTGGCCGACCGTCAACACGCCCAGCGGCGTCTCGATGCCGTGCGCCGTGATCGTGGCCGCCACCGTGCTCGTCAGCGCCTTCGTCGCCTCCGCAAAGACGTACTTGACCAACTCTTGCAGCATCGGGTCCAGATCGCTCTTGCGACGCTCGACGGGTGCGCCGTTCTTGGCCTTGAGCTTCTCGAGGGTCTTGTCGTCCACTTCGCCCGCGGACTCGCCGCGCGCCTTGGAGGAACCGATCTTCGAGCTGGCCAGGGCGACCTCCTTGTACCCCTTGGCCTTCGAGGTCTTCGCCCGATAGATCTTGTCGTACTCGGCGTGCGCCTCCTCGATCGACGAGAAGAAGCGACACTCCTTCTGGCCGGCGTTCGGGTTGGTCTCGAGGTCGTCCGTGCGGCCGTAGTGCGTGAACACGCGGAACGTAGGCTTGCCCTTCGCCGACGCGCTGTGCATCTCGATCGCGTAGTACTTGTTGTTGTTGTTGCGGATGTCCGTGACCTGCAGCACGGCCCTGCGCGCGATTTCGAAGTCCTCAGGGAAGCTCGGGGCTCCCGGCTCGTCGACCTTCCACGCTTTCACGCCCATCGATCACCTCCGGCCGGGACGCGCGTCCCGCGCAATCCCCACCTCCTACGTCCCGAGCGATTCCGTTCTTCCTTCCTCACTGATACGTCGCCATCCCCGATGCCACCGTGCCGCCCGCCGTGACCGCGGGAACGTACTCTTGCACGTTCACTGTCCAGCCCGACGCGTCGATCACCTTCGCGTCCCCGCCCAGCACCTGGAACGTCCCGTCAGGCCCTGGCGGGATCGCCGCCATCGCCGAAGCCGGCACCGTGCCGGACCCCGCCGACGCCTCGAACGAGCAAGAGACCATCACGGTCCGCGTCGTTCCGGACGTGACGCTGCGGGTGAGCATCGCCATCATCTTGCCGCCCCCCGCTCCCGTCCACGCGATCGAAAGCGAAGTCTTCGTCGACAACGTCACAGGCGTGCCGGCCGGTGGGAGCGCCGGCGACGTCAACATCGCAGGCACCGCGCCGTAGAGTGTCGCTTGAAAAGCAGGGACCTCGTCACCCGCCGCCGAGATAGACAGCGCGGCGCCCCCTGACCAGAGCTTCTCTTGCCCCGACACCACGGCATAGGAGCCGGCCGCGTCGGGAAGCAGCGTGAGAGGCTTGTTCGCACCCGCCAGCGCAACGGTCCCTGCGCTCGCAGCCTCGTAACCGGGGGTTCCACCATCCGTGGGCTCGGTGGTGCAGTCGGTGATCCGGCAGGGTCCGTCATCGCGGAAGTCACACGTGGAGGACCCGGGGTCGTAGGTCCCGCGCGTAAATGCCGCGGAGAAGCTGTAGCTCGCGTACTCCGTGCCCGCGATCGTCATGACCGACTGCATGAGGCTGACGTATCCACCCTGATAGTACCCTGAGCCTCCGGTTCCTCCCGAGCCGCCCGTGCCTGCTGAACCTCCCGTGCCTCCCGAACCGCCCGTGTCCCCACCCCCCGAGCCTCCTGTCGAACCGCCGCTTCCCCCCACGTCGCCCCCACCGCTGCCTGCCTGACCCGCGACGCCACCAGAACCTCCCGTGCTGCCGGAAGCGCCTCCCGTGCCCGCCGCGCCTCCGCTCCCTCCTTTCGAAGGCGCGCCCGAGGACCCATCGTCGTCCCCCGAGCACGCGAAGAGCGCGCAGCCAACGAACGCGGAGATCGAAACGAAGAACAAGACATGGCGCATGGGAGTCCTCCGGTCTGAAGTCGGACGGCATCCTACCAGGACCGCCCCGTTCGTTGCGATGGCTAGAAAATATGAGCCGCCGGCGCACCACGAGAACACGGCGTTCTGACCCGTCTGGGTTCACTTTCCTCGTGGAGGTTGCGATGACTCGGGTACGTTGGGGCCTGCGTTTGACGTGCGCTTGCTCGATGTTGGCGGCTCTGGGCGCTTCGGGCTGCGGTGGCGACGATGACCCATCCCTCGGAGGTGCTTCGGGGCACGCCGACGCCTCCCTCGATGGCACCGCCGACGGCTCGCAAGACGGGAGCACGGGAGGGACCGGGGGTTCGGGAGGGACCGGCGGCACGGGAGGTGGCGCGGCCGGTTCGAGCGCCTCGGCTGGCAACGGCGGCGAGGCCGACGCCGGGACCGATGCGCCGGACGATGCCTCCGAGGAGGGTTCCACCGATGGCGACACCGATGCCACGGATGCGCCCCCGGATGGGGACGACGACGCCGCGGACGCTACGGACGCCACGGCCTGCCTTCCGACGGGCGCCGATTGCGTAGAAGCTTCCGATTGCTGCTCGGAGGTGTGCGAACAGAACGTGTGCGTCGGTCAGACGGGACTGTGCTTCAGCCTGGGGGACCCGTGTCTTGCGTCCGCGGAGTGCTGCTCGGGACGGTGCGAAGCGGTTCCCACGGGCGAACACGTCTGCGTGTTCGGCGGATGCGTGGGCGAAGGAGAGACGTGCGCGACGGCGCTCGAATGCTGCTCGCTCGGATGTGTCGGGGGCGTGTGCAGTGCGGCCTCCGTCTGCGCGATGACCGGGGACAGCTGCCAGGACGACGTGGACTGCTGCTCGGCGATTTGTACGAACAACCTCTGCGCGAAGGCACCGTCCACGTGCATCACGGCGGGCGAGCTCTGCGCCGGAAGCGGGGCATGCTGCTCGGGAAGCTGTGAGGAGATCGACGGGGACATGCGCTGCACGCTGGTCACCGTCTGCCGAGGCGGCGGCGACGTGTGCTCTGACGACGCGGACTGTTGCAGCGGCGTGTGCGGCGCGGACGGCACCTGTCCGGACCTGAAGAGCTGCCAGACGGTCGGAGAACCCTGCACCGGCCAGTACGAGTGCTGCTCGGGGCTGTGCGCGGACAACGGGACGGGCGTCGAGGTTTGTCAGTTCGCTTCGGGTTGCCGTCCGATCGGCGAGGTCTGCCTGAGCCATGACGACTGCTGCTCGGAGCTGTGCGAGGAATACGAGTCCACAGGGGTCAAGATCTGCTCCAAGCCCGGCGGATGCCTCGCCACCGGCGAGATTTGTTGGCTGGGCATGGCCGCCAACTGCTGCCCGTCGGGACCCACGGGCGGCCAACAGCTCTGCCTGCCCACGACGCTGGGGATCACGCGGTGCTACCCGCCCGGGTCCTCCACATGCCTCGACGACGGGAGCTCGTGCTCGTTCTCGGACGAGTGCTGCGGAGGGTACTGCCTGCCGGATCCCGTGACGGGAGAGCTCGTCTGCTCGGCGGAGTGCGTCCCCGTGGGCAACGACTGCACCGCCGACATCGACTGCTGCGAAGGCACCTGTTGGGCAGGGGTCTGCACGCCGTCGATCGTAGACTGCATGCCACTGGGAGGGGCGTGCACCGAGGACGTCGAGTGCTGCTCGTTGTACTGCGACCCGACCGAGAATACGTGCATGCCAGCAGCGTGATGAGCCGCTTGCGGCCCCACGACGGCACTCTCCGGGGTGTGGTCCCGATTCCCCGACAACGATCACGATGACGCCGGCATTGCGCCCTGCCTGGACGCACACCAGGCGCTGCGCTATCGTGAACCGCGTCATCAAGGTCCCCCGGAGGCTGTCCATGCTGGCTCGATCGTCGCTCAAGGCTATTGCGGTCCTCATCTCTGGACTCTGCGCCGCGTGCTCCGCCGGAGGCGGTGACTCGGGCGTTGCGGGGGGCTCCAACACGGGCGGGAGCACCCAGGATGGAGGGACCGGCGGTTCGGGCAACGAGAGCGGGGGAGGCAGCGGCGGCATGATCGTCGCCGACTCGGGTCCGGTGGACGCCGCCCAATCCGTCGCGACACTCAAGGGGCGTGTCGTAGCCCCCGAGGGCACCATCCCGATCTCCGGCGCGCTGGTCTACCTGGCCAACACGCCACCGGCCCCGATCCCGGACGGCGTGTTCTGTGACGAGTGCGTCAAGCTTGGGCCCGACGACGAGTACACGCTGACCAGCCCGGACGGCAGCTTCTCCTTGGAAGCGTTCTCGACGGGCTCGCAACACATCATCGTGCAGAAGGGGCAGTTCCGAAAGGTCCGGACCGTCGACATCGTGCCCGGCGAACAGCAGGTGGACCCCGAATTCACGCGCTTGCCTGGCCGCATGAACAAGGCAGCTGGGGAAGACATCCCGAAGATGGCCGTCATCGTGGGCCAGTGGGACGCGATCGAGTTGTCCTTGGCCAAGCTCGGCCTGGCGAACATCGTGCCGGGGATGTTCGGCTCCACCGTCGACGCCGCCACCGCCGGGTTCGACATGGTCCAGTCCACGTTCCCCCCGAACCTGTCGGACCCGATGAAGAACCCCTCCGCCTTCTTGAAGGACTACGAATACCTCAAGCGGTATCACATCATCTTCATCCCCTGCTCGGGAAGCGAAGGCACCACGTGCACGGACACGCTTCCGGACAACCAGCAGGTGCAGGAGAACCTTCAGCGCTTCGTCAGCGAAGGCGGCAAGCTGTACGCCACGGACTACTCCTACGAGTACATTCGACGCCCCTGGCCCGGCTACGTGACGTGGGACACGGAGACGGGGTCCACAGGGTCCGCGTGCCTCACGGGAGAATACGACGCTCCCGCCACGGTCGACGACCCGGAGATGCGGGAGTGGCTGCTTGCCCAGGGCATCGATCAGTTCGAGGTCGAGGCGAACTGGACCCGCATCACGTCCCTGCACACCCAACCCGGCGAAGACCCGCAAGGAGCCATGGTGGACATCACGCCCAAGGCCTGGGTCAAGGGGAGCCAGAACCCGGCGACCATCAGCTTCGAGGACCGGTGCGGGCGCGTGCTCTTCTCCACCTATCACACGGAAGGGGGCGGTGACAGCGGCCTGCTCGCCCAGGAGAAGGCGCTGCTCTACGTGCTGCTCGAGGTCGGCGTGTGCGTCGGCCAGCCCATCCCGCCAAAGTAGCCCGGCAGAGCCGGGCGCCAGTGCAAGTCTTTGAAGCGCGGGTCGCCAAATCCCCGGGTTTACCGATCCGCGCAACAACGGAATCCCGTGCTGTAGTCCCAATGAGAGACTCCGTGCGCGGTCGTCGTATACAGACACCCCTCTCCGTTGAGCATGGTATCGACGTAGAACCCACCCTTGAACGTCCCGTCCGGGTCGTCGATCCACTCGTGCAGGTTGCCCATCATGTCGAAGACGTCGTCGCCGGTGGCGCAGCCAGCGTACTGACCCGATCGTGCCAAGCCGTTCTGGACTTGGTTGATGCACGGGTGTCCGAGCTCGGACCAGATCCAGTCCTCGGCGGTGCCGAAGTACTCCACCGCGGGGTGCGCGGCGCGCGCGTCGTTGCAGACACCAGGCTCGCGCACGTCCCCATAGGGATAGGTGTTCGACGCCGGGCCCATGCAAGCCGATTCCCACTCGTCGCGGGTGCACAGACGCTTCCCGGCTTCGAGACACGCCGCGTCCGCCTCCCACTCCGAGATGTAGCCTTGCGGAACCGCGCCCGGGGCTGACACCGCCTCCACCGTGGCTCCCGAGGGAGAATGGTAAGGCGACCACGGGGCGGTGGACCCATCGTTCAGCAACTCCACCAGGTGCGCTTCCCAGCGATCGATACACGTCTGGCCAGTCCACGTCAGCGCCATGCCCGCCGGACAACCCTCGAGCCCCGCCGGGGCCTCGATTCCCACGTTGGGCTGGCGCACCTCGTCTCCCACGCACTCCGTCTCCCAGGTTCCGTCGTCGGGGACGCATGTCTCACGCACGAACCCACCTTCGCCCAGCCGCTCGCGCCACCGGCACACGTACCCCGGGCGGCACCCGCCGTCGGGAAATAGATGCCAGTCGCATCGGGCAAAGCACATCCCCTCCCCCGATGCGTCGGACCAGGCAATGCAGGAGGTCACGGGGTCGCCGGACCGGTCCGAGTCGGGACAAATGCCGCCGCAAGACAATGAGCACATGCCGCCGGGAAAGTCGTCGACCAGGCAAGTGGCGCCTTCGTACGCGCAATCCGCGGGGGAGTCGCAGGAAGCCCCGATCCAGCCAGACCCGGCCGCACCGCCGTCCGGCACCGCGTCGGCGTCGACGTCGAAGAGTCCGTCGAGCGCGACCATGTCATCCGGCGCGTCAGCAGGACCCGCGTCGGTCCCGCCTTCTGTTGTCACACCGTAGCTCCACGACGACGTCTCGTCGTCCGCGCCGCAGCCGGTCGTGACCAGAGCGATGAGAGCGAAGCCGAACGCGCGCATGATGGGGTAGCGTCCGACAAGATCGGGTTGCGGGCAAGGGAGTTCTGGACCGGAGCGGGCGTCGGGGCTCACGCTTCGCGACAAGGAGAACAAGGAGGAGCGAGCCCCGGCCGAACGCCGGGGCGGGTCACGGTCAGTAGACTTCGAACCAGAGCGTGGCGCGTATGCCGTCTTGACTGTAGTCCTGGATGGGCATCTCGCCGTTCACGCTGATAGCCGCGCATGTGAGACAATCATCCCCGTCCTGCGTAGCATCATCCGCGTAGCCCGTATCGCACGCACACATTGCCGTCCCTCCGCCATCGTCACGGTGGCCGTTGGCGTCGGGACAGGCCAGCGGGTTCGCCTTCGCCGCCATCGCAGCCTCGCAGTCGAGATCGCATGTGCCGTTCTCGTCGTTGTCCTGTCGTGGCAGACCTCGTGGGTCCCGCAGGTCATTCCATCGTAGTACCACGTCGTCTCGCACACCCCGTCGTCATCGAACTTCGTCACCCAGATGGGTGATGCGATTCGATTTGGTGCGGGTATGACATGGCTATTTCGCCAACCACACGCTCCCAAGCCTACTCCCCCGCCTCGCTCACCATCCGCTCCCGAACGTCCAGCGGCAGCTCCACGAAGTAGGCGTCGTACCCCCCGATCGGGACGACCATGTCCCGGTAGTCCACTGGCTCCCGAAGCGCCCTGTCCAACTGCCCCGCATCCGACGTCGCCACGCGAAGGTGCATGCCGCCCAAGTCCAGGAACGCCCTAGCGTACGCGACGATCCGCTCGAGGTGCGCGTCGTGGGAGAGCCCGGCCCCGGGAAGTGCCGACTCCAGCACAGCGCCCCCCTGCATGTGCAGACCGCGAAGGGCCGCCGCGTGACGGAATTGGGTCGCGCCCCTGGCCACCGCTCGCCGAGAAGGACAGAGCCCGAAGGCCAGCGGCTCACCCCCGGCCCGCCCGCTGGGTAGCGCGAGGGCCCGACTGCCAAATTCGAGGTCCCCGCCAAGCCCACCATACGACACGACCCAGCGCCCCCCCTCGCCCCGATCCCGCCGCCGAACCGTCGCGTGAATCATCGCCGCCACGCGCTGCGCCACCATCGACACATCGTCCGTCCCATCCCCGTACTTCGGCGCCTCCCGCAGAACCCGCTCATGCAGCGTCGGCTCCCCGAGGAAGTCCTCCGCCATCGCGGCCATCAGGTCGGCAAGAGAAACAACCCTGTTGCGAAACACCACCGCGTCGATCGCACCGATCGAATCGACCACGTCCGCGAAGCCCACCACCACCACACAAACGCTGTCGATCGCAACTCTCCCCACGGCAACTTCGCTCCCCGCCCCACCCAGCAGCGACGACAGCAACGGAACGGGAACCACCGCCCGCAACCCGTGCTCGACCGACGACACGCCGTCCGCCGCCAGATCCATCAAGGAGCCGAACTGCTGGCCCAGCGCGTCGATCAGATCCGTCGTGCAACACCAAGAATCCCGGACGTTCCCCGAGGGTCCGACCCACCCCGGCAAGCTCGGGTGCACACCGTCGTGCAACGCCATCTCGAGGGCGGCCGTGAGGTCGATCGTGACGGCAGCCGGGTAGGAGACTTGCTCGCCCACCACGGAAGGCGTGACCGTCCCCGTGACCCCCCAGTCCCGAGCCCTGGCTCCCGGAATGCCCATCGACTCGAGCGCACGGGTCGTGACGTCGTCGTTGTGGATCGAAACCGTTCCGCCGGTGAGCAAGGAGACCTCGCAGGCCCGCCGCAACGCATAGTCCGGCGTCCATCGCGGGTGGTACCGAAGGTGGATCCGCGGTGACGCGAGCCCGAGCATCTCGCTGGCCTTGAGCAGCACGTACGTCATTTCGCTGACGGCCGACGAGCCATCCTCGTGGAGCCCTCCCACCGTGATCGCCAGGCTGCCCCGGTAGCCCGGTCGCATGCGAGCGACCGCCGCGGAGACGAGCGGAACGTGATCGGCCAGGCTGAGAAGAAGGCAGGCAACACGCTCCACGGCACGGCGAAACACTGCATCCCGGTCCGGCCCCGCCTTCACACCTTCCAGCTCGCGGTCGAGAAAGGGCTGTAGCAACACGTCGATCCGCCCCAGGGAAAGCTGATCGTTCATGCTCTCCTGGTGCAGCGAGGCCAGCGTGATCCGGATCGCATTGAGGGCGTCGAGCAAGGTCTCAGCCGGGCGCGCGGGACAGCGACGGCACGACAGCGCGGTCTCCATCAGCTCTTGGCGACGTTCCTTGTCCGGGGCGTCGCGGGCAGCAAGCTCGGCTTGATTCGCCAGACGCTGGGCGTAGTCGAGCACGCCATCGATCACGAGGGTCGTCGCCTGATGAAACGCTGCCTGTGGCGGGGAAGCCAAGGTCTGCGCGTCCCTTGCTTGTTTCGCCACCGCGCGCAGTCCTTGCCGCAGGACCGTGTGCAGATCCGGGATCGCGGCCACTCCCTCCTGCACTCCAAGGTGAAAGGGGCGCGCCCCTGCGAGCCAGCCGATCAGAGGCTGGAGCCCGGACGCTTGGGACGCGACATCCACGACGTTGCGCCCCATCCAGAAGGGAAACACAAAACGATCGAGCCGCTCGTGGTCCTCCCGTGACAGCTCGATGGGCAAGGAATCCCGCAGCTCCAACGTCAGCAGCTCCGGCCAGAGCAACACGTGAGACAGCTCGGGGTACACCGGAACGCCCAAGTCGTGCGAAGTCGTGGTTCCCAGCACCACGTCGTCTTCGCGGACCCGGGCTGTCTTGCGGTGCAGGACGTGGGCAATCTGACGAGCGCGAAGGAGCACCGCGGGGGTGTCCGCATCTCCCGCGAGCCGAGAGGCGGCCTCCGTCAAGGCGACGGCTCGTTCCGTGCAGACGCGCGGGCGGGCAGCCAGCAAGCGGCGCAAGGAGCGCTGGACACGGGGGAAGTCGAGCAGGGTCAAGGACGAGAGCGCCGGGTCCGGCAGTCGGCCCCCACCGCTCGGCGCACCGAACGGCTTCGTGGTCCCGCAACGCGGCAGGATCTCCAGCTCGCCCCCGTCCGGGGGATCCGACGGCCACGGCGCACGCCTCCGCGCCGGATGCGCGCCCCGATGCGCGGACCCAACGACGTGCAGGAACTTCGCGACACACGAGGCCTGCCCGGTCACGCGTACCCCCTGGCTCGTCCAGGAAAGCAGATCGGGCCCGTCCCCCTGCGAGAGGAAACGTCGGAGCAGGTCCTCGTCGTCGAGTTCGACCCATGCGTCCGCGTCCGCGGGCGCGCCGGGTCCCGACCGAAGACGCCCGGACTCCACGCGCATCCACATCTGCTGGCCTTGGGTGATGCGGAAGTGGAGGGTGAACGACATGTCGTGGGTGACGCCGTCCGCGTCCTCGAAGCGAAGCTCCTCGCGCAGGGCAGGACGAAGCCGGCAGCTCCAGCCAAGCGCGCGCAAGGTTGTGAGCGCGACCTGGGGGACCAAGGTCTCGGCCAGCTTCGGCAGCTCGAATCTGATGCGCCTTCGACTCGCCACCCTGTAACTCCGGGGACGAGTCTAGACCCAAGACAAGCACTGTTCGAAGAAGATGCTTAGGTTTGGGACTATCCGAGCCGAAGGCGAGGCGTTTTGGGGTGAGCCGCGGTGAGCGCGGCGAGGGGGCTTTGCGAAAGCCCCCTAAGAAAGACGCTAGACCCAAAGCAGCGCAGAGCGATTGATTTGGTTCTAGCAAAGCCCGCCACGCAAGGCGGTCGTGGTTTCGGCATGTACCCGAGCCGCCACGTCCGCGCGATTCGTGATAGGAGCGCGAGCAACACGATGTCCGCCAGCCCCGTCCTCCGATCGCCCGAGCTCGACACCCTCGCCAAGTCGGCAGTGGCCGTCAGCGTCCTTCTGATCGCAGCACGCATTGCCCTTTCCGAAGGCATCGGCTTCGGTGACGCCGAGGCCCTGTACGCTTCCTACGCGCTCTTCGGTCAGGCCACCTATCTCGATCACCCCGGACTCATTGGCTGGCTCGGCTCCTTGCTGGCCGGCGAGCGCGGAACTCCAGCCCCCGTCACGGTCCACCGCTTCACCAGCATCGCTGCCACCGCGATCCCCTGGCTCGGCGGTCTCGCCGCTCGGGGCGCAGGGGCCTCCTACAAGGGCGTCCTGGTCGCCGTGATCGCGATCGCGATCGTCCCCGAAGTCGCCGTCGGCCTCTTCGCCTTCACACCGGACCTCCCCCTCGCCGCCGCCTGGCTCGGCGCCCTCGGCTTCGCCGCCCTCGCCCTGCGCTCACCCCCCACGTCCATCCGTTGCTTCGGTGCCACGCTCGGCGCAGGCCTCTGCACCGGCATCGCATGCGCCTCCAAGATATCCGGCGTCTTGCTCGCCGTCGCCCTCGTCGCCACGTGGGTGTCCCGCCCCGCGCGCGATCGACTCCGCACCACAGCCCCCTTCGCCGCCGTCTTCATCGGCTTCGTGGCCACCCTGCCCATGCTCCATCACGAAGCATCCCTCGGCTGGCCCATGCTTCACCACCGGCTCCTCCACACCCAGGCCGGCTTCGGTCCCAGCTTGCGCAACCTCGGCGCCCTGATCGGCGGCCAAGTCCTCTACCTCACTCCTTTCGTGGCCTTCGCCATCGTCTTGATCGCCATCGACCTCACCCGGCGCACCCACGACGACCCCGTCGACCGTCTGCTCTTCAACACAACCCTCCCCCCGTTCGCCGCCCTCGCGATACTCACCATCCTGTCACGCATCGCCGAGCCCCACTGGGTCGCACCCGCCTACCTCGGCCTCGCGCTGCACCTCGCACGCTCCATCGACCGCCCCCTCATCTCCCGAAAACTCGCCATCGCCTCCGTCGCCACGTCGCTGGTCGCCATCGCCTTGGTCTTCGTCGTCGTGCGGTTCCCTGTGCTGCCAAAGCTCCTCGGGGAATCTTACGAGCCCAGGTACGACTTGGTGAACGACCTGTACGCATGGCGAACAGGCGCCCCTCTGGTCGAACAAGCCCTCCAACAGGTACACGACGCGGAAATCGACGCCGTGACCGTCGTGGGACCGCACTGGATCGTCTGCGCGCAAGTACAGGCCGCGCTCGGACGGACGGCCCGGGTTGGCTGCGAAACCCCGGAGGGGGACGACTTCCAGCGGATCGTCCCGCGGTCCGAGTGGGAGCGCGACGCCGTCTTGTTGTACGTGACGGACGATCGGTTCCCGGTGGACCTTCCGGCCCGCTTTCCGGATCGGACGGTGACGGGGGTGAGTCGGTCGAGCGTGCGCAGGGGTGGGGTGGTGGTGCGCACCATCAGGATAGTCCGGTTGGGACGAATGGGTTCGAGCTGATCAACCGTTCGCACGTCCCCGTTGCGAAGCGACGCCTTCGCTTCTAGGTTTGCGGTCATGAAGCACAACATTTCTTCCCTTGGTGGTTGGGGTGAACGGTTCGGTTGGGTGGTGGTGACGCTGGGCGTGGCGGCGCTCGGGGCGGTGGCTTGTGGGTCCGACGACGAGGACTCCGGGTCCGGTGGATCGGGCGGCGCCACAGGTGGATCGGGCGGCGTCACGGGTGGATCGGGCGGTGCCACAGGTGGATCGGGCGGCGCCACAGGTGGATCGGGCGGCGCCACAGGTGGATCGGGCGGCTCTACGGGTGGCTCGGGCGGCTCTACGGGTGGCTCGGGCGGCTCTACGGGTGGCTCGGGCGGCACGGGTGGATCGGGCGGCGCCACGGGTGGCTCGGGCGGCACGGGTGGAAGCAGTGACCCCGGCTTCGTGGTCGGTATCGACGGCATCGCGGCGTTCGACGCCATGTCCTCTGCAGACCAGGACGCGTTGAAGAACACGAAGGTCTTCTTCCAGCACATGTCGGTCGGAGAGAACCTCATCATGGGGTACAACAACTGGGACCCACCGTGGAACGGCGGCACCAATTCCCTTGGGTTCGTGTTCGATAGCGTGGACAGCGCGTCCGACTACGGCAGCGCCACGCTCGGAGACAACGCGTTCGGCTACAATGGCGACCCCTTCGACAAACTCGACGGCTTCCAGGACCACGTGCTGAACATGGGCATCGGGGGTGCGGTCAAGGTCGCGGGCTTCAAGTACTGCTACAACGACCTGACCATCGACATCACGGCGACCGGCGATGACGTGATCTCCGCGTACCAATCGGCCTACCAAGAGCTCGAGTCCGGGACCTCAGGCGTGTCGTTCTTCCACGTCACCACGCCGTTGCAGCCGGCGGACGAGTGGCAGACGGTGGAGAACAACACGTTGCGCGTGAAGTTCGCGGACTTCCTTCGGAGCACGTACGCGGGCGGGCGTCACGTGGTGTTCGACCTTCAGGAGGTCGAGTCGACCAAGGCCAACGGCGAGACCTGCAGCCAGAGCGGGGTGCCGGTCCTGTGTAACGAGTGGGCGGCGGACAGCGACGGGCACCTCAACGACGCGGGGGCAACGCGAGCGGCCAAGGCGTTCCTGTACGCGCTGCATGTGGCTCGAGGCCTGTAGGGCGGATTGCGAGCCCCTTTCCACCCCACCTCGCACCCTTCGTGCTTCGCGCTTTGCTGCCTCGCGAAGGGGCTTTCTTGACGGCCCGGCCCACAGGTTGGATGCTAAGGGAGTGATGACCGTCCACGACCATGAGCCAGCGCCCCATCGGCCTCCCGCACGGCTTCCCCAGCATTCCGTTGCCATCTTCGCAATCCTTGGCGTGACGGCCCTGGCCGTGTCCTGCCGACTCGGGGAGTCTCTCGACGACTTCACGAAGGGCGGGCCCGGCGGAGCGGGCGGGACGGGCGGCAGCAGCGGTAAGGGGGGCTCGGGTGGAACGGGCGGAGCGGGGGGAACCGCCACGGGAGGCAACGCGGGGGCGGCCGGGTCGGGAGGCTTGGCCGTCGCGTGCGAGGGAACGCCCACCGAATGCGACGACCTTGGGGGCGAGCCCCAGTGGCTCTTCGGCTGCTGTGAGAGCAACACCCGCTGGTGGTGTGAGTTCGACGGGACAAGCTGGACCTTGCGGTCGGAGAACTGCGACACGACGGCCAAGGTCTGCGCGTACGACACGAGCGCCCAGGCCATGCGATGCACGGAGGGCTCGGGTGGGACGGGCGGAGGCGCCACGTGCGCGTCCGGCGAGTGCGTGGGTTCCTGCCAGGACTGCGACAGCGATGCGGCGGATTGCGAGACGGACACGAACACCGATGCGGAGCACTGCGGGGAGTGTGGGGTTTCGTGCCAGGGCGGCAAGTGTTCGGGAGGCACGTGCCAGGTGTCGGTCCTCGCGCCCAATCAGAAGACACCGTGGGGCATCGCGGTCGACGGGGCTTCGGTGTTCTGGCTCGCGGAGGGGGACGGCTCCGTTTATTCGGTCCCCGTGGGAGGGGGTACCGCCGAGCCGATCGCTACGGGGCAGAGTGGGCCTGTGCAGATCGCCCTGGACGGGGAGTACGTCTTCTGGACCAACTTCCAGGGGGGCGGCTCTGTCCGGCGCATGAGGAAGGACGGGACCGACCTCACGACCCTGGCGCAGGCCAGCGGCCCCTGGGCCCTCGCCCTCGGCAGCACCTACGTCTACTGGACGAACACCTCCGATGGTTCCTTGCGTCGGGTCGTCAAGCCCGGCGGACAACCGGTCGTCCTACTTTCGGGAGAGTCGAGCCCCCGCGGCATCGCAGTCGATGAGACCCACATGTACTGGACGACGTCCGGCGGCGGCCAGGTCAGGCGCGCCAACGTCGACGGAACGGCGGCAGAAACTCTCGTGACCGGTCAGAGCTATCCGCTGGGCATCGCCGTCGACGACACCTGGGTCTACTGGACGGAGGTGGGGGCGAACTACTCCTTGGGGGACTGCACGCAGGCGGACGGGCGCATCGTGCGAGCCCAGAAGGCCGACGGCTCCAATCTCATGACGGTGGCGGAAAACCAGGCCTGTCCGCTCAACCTCGTCGTGCAAGACGGGGTCGCATACTGGACCAACGCGGGCACGGTCACCGGCTCGAACTACAACTACGACGGTACGGTGCAGCGCGCGAATGTCGACGGGACCGATCCCAAGCTCATCGCAACGGGGCAGGACCGCCCCTACGGGGTCGCGGTGAGTGACGTGGCGGTGTTCTGGACGAACCAGGGGGTCTTCGCGGCGCAAGGCTCCGTGATGAAGATAGCGAAGTAGCGAGTCTGTATCTCACGTTGGGTGAGGCTGTTGTTCCTGGACAAGTCTCGTCCGATTGCTTGAGCATGGCCGGCAAACCCCGTATGGTTTGAAGCATGTTGGGGTTCTTGCGCGCAGGTCACAACGAGAGACGACAACGGCCTGAGACAGGGCGGTGCAGCTTCGCGGCGCCGGCGCGGCCGACCGGAGTCGTTCTGCTCGCCGTCTTCACGAGCCTCGCTTTGCTCGCGTGTGGCGGAGACGACGGAGCGTCGGGATCGCCTGTGCCCAAGAAGGACGCGGGCGGTTCGGACACGTCGACGGATGTGGCGACCGACGTGGGCAAGGACACAGGAGAACCGGACACGGGCCCCACGGCGTGCGAGCCGAAGACGTGCGCCCAGCTCGGGGCCAGTTGTGGCTCCGCTCCCGACGGATGCGGGGAAAAGATCGAATGCGGGGAGTGTCCCGACGGCCAGTTCTGCGGTGGCGGCGGTACGAACGTGTGCGGCATGGATGACTGCTCCCCGAAGAGCTGCGTGCAAACCGGAGCACAGTGCGGGTGGGCGTCGGACGCGTGCTCGATGGCCATCGACTGTGGTGGGTGTGCGCCGCCGGAGGCCTGTGGGGGCAGTGGCGAACTGAACGTCTGTGGCTGCACGCCCAAGACGTGCTCGCAGCTCGGCGTGAACTGCGGGAGCTTGCCGGACGGATGCCTCGGCACGTTGAACTGCGGCGCGTGCAGCGGCGGTCAGGTCTGCGGTGGCGGCGGCACGAACATCTGCGGGACGTCGGAGTGCATGCCCAAGAGTTGCGCGCAGCTCGGTGCTGCGTGCGGGTTCATCTCCGACGGGTGCAGCGAGGCACTGGACTGCGGCGAATGTGGGAGCCCCGAGGTATGCGGCGGCGGCGGGGTGATCAACCAATGCGGCTGCACGCCCAAGTCTTGCTCCCAGCTCGGGGCGTCGTGCGGAGCGGTCGACACCGGGTGTGGCGAAGTGAGTTGCGGGGACTGTGCGGCCCCGGACACCTGCGGGGGCGGCGGCGTGGACAACCAGTGCGGCTGCATGTGCACCTTGCCCAACGCCACGACCGGCTGCCTCGCCGGCGTGTGCTCCATCAAGAGCTGCAGCGCCGGCTGGGGCAACTGCGATTCCATCACGGACAACGGCTGCGAGCTCGACACCAACAGCAACCTCGCCAACTGCGGGTCCTGCGGCCACAGCTGCTCCTTCGCCAACGCGTCCGCTTCGTGCGTGGGCGGCACCTGCGTGCTCGGGGATTGCAGCGCTGGCTTCGCGGATTGCGACGGCAACCCGGACAACGGCTGCGAGGCGAACCTCGAGGCGGACCCCACGAACTGCAAGACGTGCGGCAACGAGTGCCCCGCTGGCGGCGGCACCGCCGTGTGCGTAAGCGGCGTGTGCGACGTCTCCAACTGCAACCCCGGTCTCGGGGATTGCGACCCGGGCGTGCCGGGGTGCGAGACGAACACCACGAGCAGCGCGGAACACTGCGGCTTCTGCAGCAACGCCTGCACCTTCGCGAACGCCACCGGCGAGTGCGTCAACAGCAGCTGTCGCATCGACTCCTGCAATGGTGGCTGGGGCAACTGCGACACGAACGACAGCAACGGGTGCGAAACCAACACGAACACCGCGGTCGAGAACTGCGGCACCTGCGGCAACACGTGTCCGACACGGGCTCACGCGACAGCCTCCTGCGCCAACGGCGCCTGCGGCTTCACGTGCGCCACCGGCTGGGAAAATTGCGACGGGTCCGACACCAACGGCTGCGAGATCAACGTGCAGACCAGCGTCAACCACTGCGGCGGGTGCGGCAAGGCCTGCAACCTGCCCCACGCCACGCCGGCCTGCTCCAACGGATCTTGCACCGTCAACTCCTGTGACAGCGGGTGGGGCGACTGCAACGGAAACCCCTCCGACGGGTGCGAGGTCGACCTCAACAACACCCCCGGCTACTGCGGAAGCTGTGGAAACAGCTGCTCCGTCGCCAACGGGACCGCTGGCTGCTCCAGCGGCAGCTGCACCATCGCCTCCTGCAACCCCGGCTGGGCCAACTGCGACGGGATCGTCAGCAATGGCTGCGAGACCAGCACCGCCTCGGACCCCACCAACTGCGGCGTCTGCCAGAACGCATGCAACGGCACCAACGGAACTCCCCTGTGCCAGTCGGGAACCTGCGCGATTGCCTGCGACCCAGGCTTCGGCAACTGCAACGGCTCTCCCGCCGACGGGTGCGAAACCAACACCCAGAACAACACCAGCGCATGCGGCGGCTGCGGGCAAGCCTGCAGCACCAGCAACGTCCCGAGCCCCTCCTGCGTCAATGGCGTCTGCTCAGGCGCCTGCGCCTCGGGCTTCGCCGACTGCGATGGCAACAAGCTCACCAACGGCTGCGAAACCAACATCTCCAGCAACGTCGACAGCTGCGGCGGGTGCTCCAACGTCTGCTCCGGCAACAACATCCCAACACGCGCGTGCTCAGGCGGCGTGTGCACCGGCAACTGCGCGAGCGGCTACGCCGACTGCAACGGCAACAAGCTCACCGACGGCTGCGAGATCAACACCGCCAACAACACCTCCCACTGCGGCACGTGCAACACGCCCTGCTCCGGCAACCACGTGACCCCCAACTGCGCCGGCGGAGTCTGCAACGGCGCCTGCCAAGCCGGCTGGTCCGACTGCAACGGCAACAAGCAAACAGACGGCTGCGAAACCAACATCGCAGGTGACGTCCTCAACTGCGGGTCCTGCGGAAACAACTGCACCAACCCCACGCCGCCCCAAACCAACACCGTGGGATGCTCGACGGGTAGCTGCGTCGTCTCCCAGTGCACGGCCACGTACCACGACCAGAACCAGGTCTTCTCGGACGGCTGCGAGTGCAAAGACGATGGCGTGGCCGACGTGTGCACCTCGGCCACCGTGCTCAGCACGCTCTACGCGTCCACGATCACGATGCCGTCGGCGACGACGTACTACAACATCGTGCCCACGGGCGATCGAGACTGGTTCTCGGGCACGATCTACGACTACGGCATCTACTACTCGAGCTGCAACTACCGTCCGCAGATCGAGCTGGTCGACCCGAGCGGGCTGTTGCTCATGAAGGTGTACAACGCAAGCGCGTGCGCCTCGACGACGGGGTATGCGTGCAGCACGGCGGAGGGGGGCAACTCGACGAAGGGCGTGCGAAGTTGGCAGTTCGGTCACTCCGCCACGTGTGGCGAGGTGCAGATGATCGATCCCAGTCCCGCGACGTCGACCTACTACCAGCAGTCCGCGGTCTACCGCATCGAGGTGTACGCCACGGCCTCGAGCACCGGCTGCCTGCCCTACCAGATCAAGATAAGCCGCTACTGACGCGGTTTCCGGGTCAGAACCTGCCCCCGAACGCTCCCACCGCGCCACCTCGCACGGGCATCAACTCGACGCGCGGAACCTTGGCGACCTCCGCCCCGACCTTCCCGTCCGAGGAACCCGACAGGAACAGATACGTAGCCACGCCGAGGGAGACGACCCCCACCCCCGCCGACACGAACGCCATCGTGCGCGTCTTCGACGCGTCGTCCGCTTCCGCTTGCGTGCAGTTGGGCTTGCACGAATCCATGTCGTCGAGCTTGCCGTCGAATTGCGTGCCGAAGTAGGTGAACGCCCCGAGCCCGATGAGGCCGATGCCTCCGAACACATAGACCGCAGGTCCGGGTCCCCCGCCTTCTTCCTGGTCCGCCGCAACGACGCCCGCCCCGGTCGTGTCGTCTTCCTCCGCGGCGAACTGAATCGAGATCGCCCTGTTCTTGGCCGCAGCGTGGATCACGATGCGCTTCTCGACAGGCTCCTCGCCCGGCGCATCGAAGCGAAACACGCGCACTCCAGGGTCCACCGCCACGGCCTTGCCGTCGATCTGCGCGACCAGCGCCTCCCCGTCCACCGTCACCCGCACGTCGACCAAGTCCTGGCCTCTCTTGTCCTTCACCGAAAGCACGACGGTCGGCGTGCTCTCGTCCACCTCGCTCAACCACTGGGTGCAATCGCGACGGAGAATCTCCGGGCACACGTTGCGCGCGCAGATCAGCAACTGCTCCCGCGCCCCCACCAGCTTGCCTTCCTGCCTCAACGTCTGGGACTTGTCGTACGCCTCCAGGCAGACCTGCTTGTCGTCCGCTCCCGCTCGCTCCGTCGTGCTCAGAACGACCGTCGCGACCAGCGAGACCCACGCGAAACGAGACCAGCAAGACATCCGCATACGTTCGATCCTCCGACCTCAGAGACAATGAACCTTCGGCACCCGCACACCGCGTGCATCGATGGTGTACGGAGGATTGCAGTCGCCCTTCGGCGGCTTGGACGTGGGCTCGGTGGGCGGCTTCACCTCCGTCTTCGTCGGAGGAGGCGCCACGCGCACCGTCCCCGGAGGAGGCGGCCTCTTCGCCGTCGCCACCGCACTCGCCTCCGCACGCACGTCAGCCGCCGCGTCCACTACGTTCGCCGAACCGTCGGACGACGCATCCGCCTCGACGAACGCCACGTCCTGCGGCTCGGCGTCCGCCTTGTCCCTGGCCCCCAGGCCCGAAGCAGGCCCGGCGTCAGGCACGCCGTCGCCCGTCGGCCGCAGCATGCCGGAAACCACAACCACGCCCGCCACCGCAAGCGAGGAAAGCACCAGGGCGACCGCGATGACAGCCACCAACACGCGTGGCTTCGGACCCGCCCGGGCAGGCTCCTGCGCCATCGAAAGGCTGGTCATCTGCGAAGGAGAGCTGACCGGCTCCTGCAGCTGAACCGCAGGCGCCGTGCCCGCTGCCGTCGAAAGCGCCACCGAGCTTGCCGTCGTGTCGGAGATGATCGTCATCGCATCGTCGTCCACCTCGGACGGCACCTGCGTGATCGACACGGGGGCGTGCACACCGGAAGTCGTTCCCACACCCGGCCCAGATCGTCGCGGCGGAGGCGGAACCCTCGGCGGCGGCAACCCCGGCCGCGGCGGCGGAGGAGCGTGGGCCGACACCGGGCCGGACGGCACGGGACCGATGCTGACAGGAGGAGGCTCGCCCGTGGCGCCGCGCGCGATCATCGCCTGCACGCTCAGCGTCGACACACTCTCGAGCTCCGCAATCTTGTCCGCGCGCTTCCTCAACGTGTCACGCGCCAACTCCTCCACCCAGCCACCCACCTCACGAGGACTCGCAACGCCAGCCACCTTCTCCAACGCCGTCGCCATGTCTCGCGCCGTCGCAAAACGCTGCCCCGGGTCCAGGTGCAACCCCCGCATCGTCACGTCGTCGTATCCCTTCGGGATACTCGGAATCACCGAACTCGGCGGCGCGATCTTGCCCTGCAACACCATCCCAAACACGCCGATCTCGTCGTCCGCCTTGAACAGCCTCGTCCCCGTCAGCGCCTCCCAAAGCACGACGCTCGCCGCGTAAACGTCCGTTCGACGGTCCACCCACTCGGACTTGAGCTGCTCGGGCGCCATGTACGCGAGCTTGCCCTTGAGCTGCCCGTCGCGCGTCGACTGCATCCGCCCCGCCGCCTTCGCCACCCCGAAGTCCAGCACGCGCGAGACCCCATCCATCCCTACGATCACGTTCTGCGGGGATACGTCGCGATGCACGATCCCGAGCGGCTCCCCATGCTCCGACTTCGCTTCGTGCGCCGCGTGGAGCCCGTCGAGCACGCCCGCCATGATCGAAGCGATGATCCGCAGCGGGATCCTCGATTTGCGCGCGCGTGTGGCGCGGATGAGCTTCGACAGCGACTCCCCCTGCACGTAGTCCATGATCAGGAAGAGCTCGCCGTCGCGCGCCACCACGTCGAGAATGGGCACCACGTTCGGGTGCCGCACACGGGCCGCGAGCCGCGCCTCGTCGAGGAACATCTTGGCGAATTCCTCGTCCTTCGCGAAGTGCGCGTGCAGGCACTTCACCGCCACCGTCCGCGAAAACCCCACCTCACCGATCAATCGCCCGTACCGAACGGTCGCCATCCCACCGGCAGCGATCTCGTCGAACAGCATGTAGCGGCCGACGAGGCGCGGGGGCTCTGGTCCGTTCTGGGTCACCATGGCAGTTTGGCAAATCCGCCTGTGCGGCGGCAAGGAATCGACGCGAGAGTATAGCGCACAACCTTTAACCAGGGGCATGACGTGTCAAACTTGAGGTTTGCACTTACCTTGCCCCACCAAGAACCCGGGGACATGTCCGAACGTCCCCTCGGGCTGGTGTCGCCAGACAGACCGGGATTAGATACGCCCATGCCCACCAAAAGAAACGTCGTCTTCGGCCTCCTGGGCACCACCTTGGACGCGGGCAAAGGTTCGCGACGCTGGGACCGGTGGCGACCGACCGTCGCCCTGTGCCAGCACGAGGACTTGCTCGTCGACCGGCTCGAGCTGATCCATGCCCCACGCCACCAAGAGCTTGCCGCCATCGTCGTGAACGACATTCATGCCGTCTCCCCCCGTACCGAGGTGCGGTGTGTCGCGCTGGACATCGCAGACCCGTGGGACTTCGAGCAGGTGTACGGCTCGCTCCACGACTACCTGATCGGCTACCCCTTCCGCCCGGACCAAGAGTCCTATCTCGTCCACATCACCACCGGCACCCACGTCGCTCAAATCTGCCTGTTCCTGCTGACCGAGTCCCGGTACTTCCCCGGCCGCCTGGTCCAGACGTCTCCCGCCAGCCGCGGGGAGACGAACATCGCCGGTCGCTACGCCATCATCGACCTCGACCTCTCGAAGTACGACCAGCTCGCGTCGCGATTCGCGAAAGAACAGCGCCAGGGGCTCTCCTACCTCAAGGCGGGCATCGACACGCACAACGCGTCGTTCAATGCCATGATCGAGCAAATCGAGCGCGTGGCCGTCGGCTCTCGCGCCCCCATCCTGCTGCTCGGTCCCACGGGCGCCGGCAAGACACAGCTCGCGCGGCGCATCTACGACGTGAAGCGGACCCGCCGGCAGGTCGATGGGGACTTCGTGGAGGTCAACTGCGCCACGCTTCGCGGGGACCACGCCATGTCCACGCTCTTCGGGCACGTGCGCGGCGCCTTCACGGGGGCCACGACGGATCGTCCGGGCTTGCTGCGCAAGGCCCACGGCGGCGTGCTGTTCCTGGACGAGATCGGGGACCTGGGCATCGACGAACAGGCGATGTTGCTTCGCGCGATCGAGCAGAAGGTGTTCTACCCGGTGGGCGCGGACCGCGAGGTCCGCAGCGACTTTCAGCTGCTGGCAGGCACGAACCGGGACCTGCGCGAGCGCGCTGGGGCCGGCCGGTTCCGCGACGATCTTCTCGCCCGGATCAACCTGTGGACCTTCCGTCTCCCTGGCCTGGCGCAGCGGCCCGAGGACATCGAGCCCAACCTGGACTTCGAGGTGCAACAAGCGTCCCAGCTCGTGGGCGTCCACGTCACCTTCAACGCCGACGCAAGGAAGCGTTTCCTCCGCTTCGCCACGAGCGACGGAGCCCGATGGGCAGCGAACTTCCGCGACCTCAACGCCGCCGTGCTCCGCATGGCCACGCTTGCTCCCGGGGGGCGCATCACGGCGGACATCGTGCAAGGCGAGATCGCGCGCCTCGAGACCGCCTGGCAGTCTGCGCCCGGCCACAACGCCCACGGGCCCTCCGACCTCACCTCGCGCATGCTCGGTGCACGAGCCGCCGAGGTCGATCGGTTCGACCGCATACAGCTCGAAGACGTGCTCCGTGTGTGCCACGCGTCCCGCTCCCTGTCCGAGGCCGGGCGCACGCTCTTCTCCGAATCCAGAAAAAAGAAGACCAGCAGCAACGACGCCGACCGCCTGCGCAAGTATCTCGCCCGCTTCGGCCTCTCCTGGCAAGACTTCGGACAAGCAGACCTCGACATACCCAGCCCCTGACGACGCAGCCTCGTCCAGGTGTGGCGCCCGTGCATCCGGCTTGCTAGGAGTGCGGCTCCGCTGTCCTCGTCGGACACATCCCATGGCAGAGCAGACCCACTGGACATCGTTTCTTCGGCGCCACTCCGCCAAGCTGCTGGCGTCGCTCGTCGTGGCAGCGGCTTTCTGGCTGATCTTGCGCGGTGGGGGGCTGCCCATGCTGCCCAAAGGCGAGACGCTCGACGGCATGCGCTGGTGGACCTGGGCCGCCTACGCGGGAAGTGTCGCGCTCTGGAGCTTCATCCGTGCAGCGCGCACGCGCCACCTGCTTCGCCCCGTGGCGGACGTGCCGGTGCGCCAGGTGCTCACGGTCTCCTGGATCGGGTTCCTCTCGATCTTCGTGCTGCCCTTCCGCATCGGAGAGGTCGTTCGGCCGGCGCTCTTCCATCACAAGGGCAAGGTGTCCTTCGCCACGGCGACGGGTGCGTGCGGTGCGGAGCGCATCATCGACGGGCTGGTCTTGATGACCGTGCTCGGTGTGACGTTGCCGCTGGGTGGTCCGCTGGACCCGCTCCCCGACCACATCGGCAAGCTTCCGATCCCTGTCGTGGCGGTCCCTGCCGCCGCGTACTCCATGCTGCTGCTGTTCGTCGCCGCGTTCTGCGCGATGGCCGTGTTTTACTGGCGCCGGCAGTGGGCGCGACGGATGACGGATCGGGTGGTGGGGTTGGTGTCGAAGAAGCTTGCCGCGTTTCTGTCGGGACAAGTCGAGAAGCTGTCGGAGGGGTTTCGTTTCCTGCCTTCGCCGCGGCATCTCGTTCCGTACCTTGTGGAGACGATGCTGTATTGGGGCATCGCGGCGGCGGGAATGTGGCTGCTTGCGTGGGGCTGCGGTGTGGAGGGGATGACGTTCGTCCGTTCGTGCGCCTTGCTCGGCGTGCTCGGCCTGGGGATCATCGTGCCGGGGGCCCCTGGGTACTTCGGCGCGTTCCAGGGGTCGATCTACGCCGGCCTCGCCCTGTACTTCACGGAGGATGTCGTGCTTGGTCCCGGCTCGGCCTACGTGTTCTTCCTGTACGTGACGCAGCTCGGGGTCATGTTCCTCATGGCCGTGGCGGCGGGTTTGATCGACCGGGACTCGGTCGTGGCGGCCGCGCGAACGAACCTATCCGCGCCGACCACAGAAACGTGAGCGGGAGCGGGATGGGCGCTTTCTGCGTCCTCTGTGGTTCTCCGGAGACCTTCAGTAAGTTGGCCCGCACGTGGGGAGCGGTTAGGACAACGTTCACGATGATGTCTCGTGGACGGATGCTTGGGGTCGTGGCGGCGATGGTCACTTCGGGACTGTTGACGCTTGGCTGGACGATCGCGGAGGCGGACGCGAAGGCTTCCTACGCGTGCCCCTATACCTTGTCCCAGACGTACAGCGCTGCGTTGCGGCTCATTCGCGTGGACAATGGGTTTTCGGTGACGGAGCGGGACCCGGAAGCGGCGTACATCATGTTCGACTACGAGAGCCGGGAGAGCGGGACACGCGTGACGCCGGGGGCTATCGAGATGGTGCCGAGCGGAGATGGCGTCACCGTGGTGGTCAAGTTGTCGCAGATGCCCCGTTATCATGAGGAGGTTCTGCTCAACGCGCTCAAGCGCAAGCTCGAGTCGGATTACGGGGAGCCTCCGGCCAAGCCCAAACCCAAGCCGGAGCCGGACGAGCGACCGGACGGGGGCGCGGATGCTGCGCCAGACGCGCGAACGCGCAAGGCCGCCGGCCGCTAGGAAAAAAACGCGTCCATGCCCGTGGAATGGGCTTGGTTGGCGCGCTTGCTTCGGCCATGCTTGGGCCTGTCGGATGGTGTCCGGCATGGTGCACGCCGTCCTTCTGTACGCTCATGGGTGAATCGGAAAGCCTTCCCGCGGAAGTCGGTCGCTACCAGATCGACAAGGTTCTCGGTCAGGGTGCCATGGGGCGCGTCCTGCTCGCGCGCGATCCTGTTCTCGATCGCGCCGTGGCGATCAAGGTACTGCGCGCGGACCTCGACATCAGCCCGGAGGTGCGTGCGGGGTTGCTCACGCGCATGCGTCACGAGGCGAGGGCGGCGGCACGCGTGGCGCACCCGAACATCGTCACGCTGCACGACATGATCGAGGACCCTGCCCTCGGGCTCTGCCTGGTCTTCGAGTGCGTCTCCGGCGAGACGCTGAAGGACCGCATTGCCAACGGCCCCTCGCCTCCCCTGGAGATGGCGCGTGTCGCCCGGGAGATCGGCTCGGCGTTGTCGCTCGCGCACGAAGCGGGCGTTCTGCATCGCGACATCAAGCCGGAGAACATCATGCTCGCGCCCTACGGCGCGAAGATCACCGACTTCGGGATCGCTCGCGTGCCGGACTCCACCTTGACGCGCGCGGGGGGGCTGCTCGGCACGCCTGCCTACAGCGCCCCGGAGACGATCAGCGGGAGCAACTTCAGCCCGGCGAGTGACCAGTTCTCCCTCGCGGCGACCCTGTACGAATCCATCTCCGGCACCCGCGCGTTCCCTGGTGAAGACGCCGTCACCGTGGCCGCTCGCATCGGCACCGAAGAGCCCAAGCCCATCGCACAACAGCTCGGCCTCGACCCGCGTGTCGACCAGGTCCTCGGTCGCGCGCTCACCAAGGATCCGGCTCGACGATTCGCCTCCTGTGCTGGATTCGGCGAGGCGCTCGCGGCCGCTCTCGAGATCGGGACCATGCTCGATACCCGAAGCATCCCCGACGTGCCCATGGTGGCGCCGCCTCGACCCATGGGCCTCTGGGCTAGCGTGGGTCTCGGAGGCGCTGCAGTGGGAGCCCTCATCGCGATCTTACTCCTGTCTCTGCTGAAGCCTCCCGCGGCAACCCCCTTCGAGCTCGTCGCGGCCCGTGGCGCCGCCTCCGCATCAATGGGGGCCGACCCCGCCGTGGCACCCGAGGCATCTCCCGTCCGCGCCCGGTTCAAGCCGCGCGCCCCGGAAGACGACGAGCCCGCCCCGCCGACCGTCGGAAAACGCGATGCGGGCGGGTCCGACGCGAGCGGTCACACGAGCAGTCACGCGAGCGACGCGGGCAAGACGCGGACCGACGCAGGGCTCACCCCGGATGCCGGCCGCGATGCGCGCGGAGCTGCCGTCCGGGACGGGGGCTAGACGTGCTCGGACGCCGCGCCACTCTCTCGACCGCCGTGCTTGTCTCCACGTTCGTGACGGCAAACGTCGCGAAGGCATCTCCGGATCTCGTTCTCGACGACGAGCAAGTCTCCCTGGCGGGCACGCACCGTTTTCGGGTCGTGACCCTGAGCAACGGCTCCACGCTGCGCGTCGTGCCCTACGCTGGAGATCCCAAGACGGGTGGCCGTCTCGAGATCCTGGCCCACTACATCCTCATCGACGGCACCAGCGCGATCGACGCGACGGCGGCGGGGTACCGCGGTCTCCCGAACGCGGATGGAGAAGGAGAAGGCGGAGGCAAGGGGGCCACGGTTTCGTCGGACGCCACGGGGGGAGGCGGGCATGGCGCACTGGGGGGAGCGGGCGTGTTGTCGAATGGTTGCGTTGCGATCGCGGGAGCCACGGGCGGGGTCGTCTCGGTCGCAACTGCTCCTGGGGTCTCGATGGGCGGGGCGGGCTCCGCGGCCGGCACGGCGGATGGGGACGACGGGGGACGGGGCGGTGACGGTGGCGGGGTGATCGTGCTGCGTGCGGGACGCATCGAGCTCGACGGTGCGATCGTCGCGAATGGGCAGGCGGGCGGAGTGTACGCCGACGACTCCGCGGGGGGTGGCGCGGGAGGCGGTGTCTTGTTGCAGGCGTCCCAGTGGTTGGGGTTTGGGGGCATGGTGCAGGCGGACGGCGCGCCGGGGGGAGTGTCCACGAAGTGCGAAGGCGGCGCGGGAGGCGGCGGGTTCATTCGCTTGTTGGTGCAGGGGATCCCGCCCGGGGTCACGGTTTCGCAGCGCGGTGGCGTCGCCACCTGTCTATCCGCGCAGGGTCAGGACACGTCGCTCGAGCCGGTGCAGCCACCGGGCTGTCTCGACCTGGACGGCGACGGGTTTCAGTCCGACGAGTGCGGGGGCACGGATTGTGACGACTCGGACCTCGCGGTGAACAAAGGCGGGGTAGAGACCTGCAACGGACAGGACGATGATTGCGACGGGTTCGTGGACGAAGGGTCGCTCTGCCCAGGACAGTGCGTGAACGGCGCGTGTGTGCCGGACGACGCCGGGGTGCCTGATAGCGGGGCGGATGCGCAGGACGGCAGCCCGGATGCGGAGGGAGACGCGTCCGTGACGGATGCGGGCGCGGAGACGTCGGTGGATGCGGGGGAGATCGATGGCGGGACGGGTGTGGAAGGGGGCGCGGAGGGGGGTGATGGGTCGAAGGGGCTTGGGGAGCCGTCGATCACGTTGCGGGGCGGATGTCAAGCGAGCGTGTCCGGTCCGCGGGCCACGATTGGGTGGGTGCTGTTGGGGCTGGCGATCCCGGGTCTTGTTCGGACATGGCGAAGAAGGCGATGAAAGGGCTGGGACGGACATCCTTGGCCGAACTCTTGCCATTTGGGTCAAACGTACCGTAACTTGACACGGACGCGGGCTGAGCCATACTCGACTTCAGTCCTTGGCGGCCGATGCCGCACGTCTTGGGAGGAAATACAGATGAAAACATTGCGTTGGTTGGCGATCGTGACCCTGGTGGCTGGAGCGTCTCTTGTTGCTTGCGGAGATGATGACGAAGACAACGCCGGAGGAGCGGCCGGGGCGACCGGCGGATCCGGCGGCGGAGCGACCGGTGGGACCGGCGGCGGAGAGACTGGCGGCACGGGCGGCGGAGAGACCGGCGGCACGGGCGGCGGGGCGACCGGCGGCACGGGCGGCGGGGCGACCGGCGGCACCGGCGGCAGCGCGGGTGAGGCTGGCGGCGCTGGCGAAGGCGGCGCGGCGGGCGCGGGCGGAGAAACCGTTTCCCCTTGCGTCATGGCTTGCATCACCGATGACCCGGCTGGTTGGGCTGCCCTCGTCGACCTCATGGCTCCCTGCGTCTGCGAACCGGGCATCTGCGACGACGTTTGCGCGGATTCTTTCTGCACCGACCCGATCAGCTACCAGCCTCCGCCCGAATGCGCGAACTGCGCGCTCGGCAAGGGCCAGACGGACTGCTCGGGCGAGCTCGTGACCTGCCTTGGCGACGCGGTCTGCGGACCGTTCGTGCAGTGTCTGATGGCCTGCCAGTAATCTCCCTCTGAAGTCGTGATGCGGGCGGGTCCTCCGTCCGCATCTTTCTTTTGTGCCCCATCCCTTCCTCATACGATTCCGGTAGCGCCTGAAAGGTGCCGCTGCGCTGCGACGCGCGCGACGATGGGACGCTTTGCCTCGGTCTTCGCGGCAACCCTGGAAAGGCATTCTCCTTACGGGCCAAGGAAAGTGTTCTGGATGCAATTTCGTGGGCCCCACGCGCTTGACAGAGTGCCTGGCGCAGGATACGCCAAACCAAGCTCGTTCGCGGGCATGTGTTACTTAGGAGGCTCCCCCATGAAGATTTCCCATTGGCTCATCGTCGCTAGCTTCGTTGCTCCCGTCTTCGCTTGCTCCGCCTCGGAGGACGACAACTCCGGCGGCTCGTCCGGCTCGGCGGGCAGCGGCGGCGCCACCGGCGGCTCCGGCGGCGGTGTTGTGGTTGGCGGCAGCGGCGGCGGTGTGACGGGCGGCTCGGGCGGCGGCGTGACGGGC
>CAZAWR010000072.1:0-51082 GCA_964488865.1 uncultured Polyangiaceae bacterium
CCCCGTCCCTTGCGAAGGAGGTCTGAGCCGAGCTGTCCCATGTGGCCTTGGCGCTAGCTTCGTCGTAGACGGCTCGATTGTAGTCCCATCCGTGCACCACGACGAAGCAGGAGGAGAAACCGGCTGTGCATGCTTGTTGGTAGTCGGAGCAGCAGTCGCCGTAGGCGGAGCAACTCTGGTCGCACCAGCAGCTGCCGGCGTAGGTGCCGCAGTAGCCGTAGCAGCTACTGCTCTGGGCTTGGGCGGCGGCGGGGGCCAGCAGGGTTCCGGCGGCGATGGCACATGCTGCGAGCAGGAATTTGGTTTTCATGGGAATGGCCTCCAGTCTCTTCTTTCGCATGAGTTGGGCCAGTCCCTTCGTCCCCCGGGGGAATCCCCAATCGCATGAAATTTTCAGTACATTCTGGGGTCGCCCCTTCGGGCGTCGCCAGCCTCAGGTCCGCACCATATTAAGTTTCTGAACAGAAATGCGTTCACAAATTGAACTTGTTCAATTTGTTTACTCACAAGGGGACACCGCTTCCTCCCGACCATCGGTCGCGGCCCTCGGTCGTGCCGGAAGCGGCCCTTCCTCGGGTGGGCGCGCTACCGCTCGATCTTGACCCCCGAGGCGAACGCCTCTGGCAAGTCTTCGACCCGCGTCCCTGGAGGTAACCACACGTCGGCACGCCCCCCATCGATCCGCGAGCGCACGACCGGCGCAATCTGCACCTCTCCGTCCAAGAGCATCCCGATCCTCCGGTCCACACACCGCTCGGTCAGCTCAGAAAGAAGCCGCGTCCCCGCTTCGTCGAAGACAAGCTGCAGCGAGAACCCGTCCGAAAACTCTTCATGAGGCCGAAGCGTCGCCGCCGCGAGATGCTCGTCCGTGATCACCGCCTCCGTGTGCACGACGAACGTCCGCCATGCCCACGACCTCTCGCGACTCGCGCCACGCTCTTCATGGGTTTTCTGCAGCGCGAACTTGCGCCCCGCGGGCAGTGGCACCCCCTGCACGAACCGATGCAAGCGAGACCTCGCGTCGGGCAGGGACTCACCGGGCTGCAGAACCACCTCGGCGAAGTGCGTGAGCACGGGCACGCCGGCGGTCCACACGGTCTCTTCCCCGAGGGAGACGTCGCGCGGCATGCTGGAAACTAGCGAAGCGAAGGCATCGACGCTGTCGTCCACCTCGTGAATCGCGAGCGAGACTCCGCGCTCCACGTGGGGAACCGGACCGGGACCGGGCTCGACCAAGGCGGGCGACGGGGCGGCCGACACGACGACGGAAGGGGAGCTTGCGACGGGCGCGCCCGCGCAACCCCACGAGGAAACGATCAGCCACACTGCCAGGGTTCGCATCGGCCCGCACCATGCACCGGCATGGCTTACCGCAGCAAGACGTTGTCGTAGAAGAACTGCCACGGCTCCGAGGGAGCTGCGACGTAGCACCCACCGACCCGCACCTCGCCCTGAACGGAAGCCCCGCTGAGCATGGTGAGCGCCAGGCCGTCGATCGCAGGTGCGTCGTCGATGCGGATGCTCAGCTTGCGAGGCGATGACGACACCGTGTACCTCACGTTCGACCACACGCCCGAAGGAGGCTCGACCGCCAGGGGATAGTGCGTGTACGTCGCGGGTTGACCCGACAGGCGTGTCTCCACTTCCAGCGTCACCACGTAGGGGATCTCGATCAGCAGCGACAAGCGCACGCGGTTGTCGGAGCCGTCCCGCAAGACCATCTGGCCGAGGATGGACGCGCCCTGCGGGGGCACTTGCTTCACCAGCGCGTCGTAGGACCAAACGACCGGGGCTGTCGTCGTCACGAACGTCTTCACGCGATACGCCTCGCCCGTGCCCTCCGCGGTCACCACCTCGGTCGCGAACGCGAGGGACCGCGGAGGCGACGAGGACTGCGTCGTGGAGAGGGCGAGGGTCGCCTTGGGAGAGATAAGGTAGTCGTCCCACACGATCGCGCCGTCGAAGTCGTCGCAGAACAGCGCTCCTGCGCCGTGGGCTTCACACCATGCCACGGGGGTGGTGTCCGCCGGGGTGTCCGAAGGCGCATCCTGCGCATCCGGCGTGCTCACGTCCTGGGCATCGGGGTCCGAGGCGTCCGCGTCCGGCACCGACGAGTCGGGAGGTGCATCCTGCACGTCGTGTGCGTCGTTGGCATCGGGCGCATCCTGCAGGACCGCATCGGGCGCATCCTGCAAGACCGCATCGGGCGCATCCTGCAGGACCGCATCGGGCGCATCCTGCAGGACCGCATCGGGCGCATCCGCCGTGGCCGTGTCTCCCGCACCCGCGTCCTCCGACGGGGCGAGCCCATCCGTGTCGACGAGTCCGGTGAAACAGCCGGGCAATCCCGCCGCCATGATCACTACGATCCAGCGGAGCTTGGTGTCCATGGGCGACATTGTAGCAAGAGAGCCGGACGAGGGGGGGCGGTGGGAAGAAAGCATCACCTCTTCCGCAGGGAGTCGGCCACCCTTTGCATGTCCTCCGGCATGGGGTCCTCGAACCGCAGCTGGGCTCCACCCACGGGATGGGCAAAGCCGAGCACAGCCGCATGGAGCATCAGCCGCGGCGCCGGCAGGAACGGCCCAGGCAACCCGCGCACGTACACCTTCTCGCCAAGCAACGGGTGCCCCGACTCCGCAAGGTGAATCCGCACCTGGTGCGTGCGCCCGGTTTCCAGCCTGCAGGAGACCAGCGTGGCCCCTTCGAGCCTCTCGACCGGGACGAAGTGGGTCACCGCCCGCTGTCCTCGCCGATCGTCCGAAGTCGAGCCCCGAACCCCGTCGCCCCGATCCCGAACGAGCGAGTTCTCCACCGTGCGCTTCGCGACATGGCCGTGAGCCAGCGCGAGGTAGCGTCGCTCGACCGTGTGGCTCTTCATCTGCACGTCGAGCCCGCGCTTGGCGGCATGCGTACGCGTGAACACGAGCAGTCCGCTCGTCTCCTTGTCGATGCGGTGGACAACACCGACGTCGCCCCCGGCAGGGTCGCGTCGCGACGCGGCGGTTCGGTTGAGCCACGACCGCACCATCTCCTGCAGGGTGCCGCGTTCGCCCGGCTCGAAGGGGATGCTGTTGACCCCCGGGGGCTTTCGCACCACCACGAGGTGCGCGTCCACGAACACGATGGACGTGCTCGCCAGCCTCGCGGAGGAACCGGGCTTCGGCGCGGTGATACGTAGCTCGACGCGTTGGCCCGCGCGCACCCGGGCTCCCGGGTCCCGCACGACCTCGCCGTCCACGAAGACCTTGCCGCTCTCGATCCACCCGCGAACGCGCGACCACGGCGCTTGCTCGAGCGCCTCGCGAAGGGCGTAGTCCAGGCGGGCGCCGTTGTGGGTCGGCCCGACCTCCATGGTGATGTCCTTGTTCACTGCCATCATCCTCTGATCCCGAAGCCCTCCGGAATCAAGTCTCTTCTCGGTTCGCCTTCATCTTCCCGGTTCCTAGTTCCCCATCCTTGTGCGACGCTTCTTGTCGTCGATGCGTTCACGTTCCTCCCGCTGGCAGGTGGCCTTTCTGGCGCTCACGACCGCGCTGGGCACGGCCTCGGCGCCGCCCTCCGCCTACGGGGAAGACCTGGTCGAGTCCTGCGCGCGAGACGCCGAAACGTCCCAAGAGCACAGGGATGCGGGTCGTCTGCTCCGAGCGCGCGAGCAACTGCGATCGTGTGCCCGTGAGGCCTGTCCCCGCGCGGTTCGACTGGACTGCCGCACCTGGCTCGCAGACGTCGAGGGCCTCCTGCCGTCCCTCATCCTTCTCGCCAACGACGACCAAGGGCGCGCCCTGCACGACGTCTCCCTGCAGGTCGACGGCAAGGTGGTCGCGAAGGTCCTTGACGGGAAGCCTTTGTTCCTGGACCCGGGCGTGCACCGGCTTCTGCTCGCGTCCGAGGGACACGATGCGTGGGAGCAGGATGTCGTGGTGCGAACGGGGGAGAAGAACCGAAGGCTGTCGGCCGTGCTGCGAAGGACCGGGGCCAGCAAGACGGACGGGACTGGGGAGTCCGAGGGAACGACCGTTCCCACGATTTCGTGGTTGCTCTTCGGCGTGGGCGCGGCGGCGCTGGGAACCGGGGTCTACCTGGGATTGGACGCCCGGGCTGACGTGGCCGACATGCGAGAGACCTGCGCCCCCGGATGTCCTTCGTCGGATGTGGATGGCGCCCAACGCCAGCTTCTTTTCGCGGACGTCGCGCTGGGCACGGGGCTGGTGGCGGTGGGTGCGGCCACGTGGTTCTGGATGAAGGGCAAGCCCGAGACGCCGGACCAGGTGCGAATCGAGGTCGTGCCTGGGGGATGGGCCGCCGCCTACGCGAGAGACTTCTGAAGCCGCGACACGTTCGATCGCACCTGGCCGGGATGTGATCGCTTCGATCGCATGGGAGGGTGTCGTCGATCGCGCTGTTTTTCGTGGATCGCGCGCGGCCTTGGATGGCACGCGACATGCTCCTTCTGTCGTCATGGCAACGAGCTCCCACGTGAAACGAACCTGGACTATCCCCTTGTTGTGCGCATTGCTGGCCGGGTGCGGCGCCTCGACCGACGAGCCTGAAAGCACGTCCACCGCCGAAGGCACGGGTGGCAGCGGCGCGATGGCGGGGCAGAGCGGCAGTGCGGGTCAGTCGGGTGAAGGAGGCAACCCGGCCGGGTCGGGAGGGGTCGACACGGGGGGATCGGCTGGGACTGGCGCTGCCGCGGGCTCGGGAGGCGCCCCGGACACGGGGGGCAGTGGGGGAAGCTCAGGAGCCACGGGTGGCGCAAGCGGTTCGGGCGGTTCGGGAGGCGCCGCGACCCCCAGCGGACGCGTGATTGGGTACTTCGCAGCCTGGGGCGTCTACGGCCGCGACTACCACGTTGCGGACGTCCCCGCTCACCTTCTCACGCACATCAACTACGCCTTTGCGAACATCTCCGACGACGGCCGTTGCGTCCTGGGCGACCCCTACGCCGACACGGACAAGGCCTATCCAGGTGATTCCTGGGACGAAGGCGCGAAGCGAGGGAGCTTCCACCAGCTCGCGATCCTCAAGCAAGCCCACCCGCACCTGCGAACGCTCATCTCCGTAGGCGGCTGGACGTGGTCGAGCAAGTTCTCCGACGTCGCCTTGACCCCCACCTCCCGGGCGACCTTCGCGTCGTCCTGCGTCGACTTCATGATCGAGCACGGTTTCGACGGGATCGACCTCGACTGGGAGTACCCGGTGGGCGGCGGGCTGCCCTCCAACGTGACCCGCCCCGAGGACAAGCAGAACTACACGTTACTGCTGCAAGAGCTTCGCTCGCGGCTCGATGCGCGTGGGGCCACCGACGGGCGCTCGTACCTGTTGACGATCGCCGCGCCCGCCGGTCCTTCGACGATCGCGAACATGCCAGCGAGCGACATGCACGCGCACCTCGACTGGATCAACCTCATGACCTACGACTTCCACGGCAGCTGGAGCGCGATGACGAACTTCCACGCACCGCTGGCAGCCTCTTCCTCCGACCCGTCCCCGGACCCGGCCACGCGGGACCACCTCAACGTGCAATCTGCTGTGCAAGCCTATCGCAACGCAGGCGTGCCCGCGGACAAGCTCGTGGTGGGAGTCCCGTTCTACGGGCGCGGCTGGGCGTCCGTCGCCCCGCAGGGAAACGGGCTGTACCAATCCTTCTCGGGCGCGCCCCAAGGCACCTGGGAAGCCGGTGTGTTCGACTATCACGACCTGGCCGCCAACTACGTCCCCACCTACGCGCGGTACTGGCACGACGAGGCGCGCGTTCCCTGGCTCCACAACCCCACCACCGGCGTCATGATCTCCTACGAGGACCCGGAGTCGATCGCCCACAAGACCGCTTACATCCTCAACGAAGGGCTCGGTGGCGTCATGTTCTGGGAGCTCAGTGGAGACACGTCAGGGAACGACCTATTGCACGCGATCGTCGACGGCCTTTCGCCCTGAGGGCGCCCATCCCAGAGGGAATCAACGCAAGCACTCACGCTTGTAGCGACGGTGGCCCTTCTCGTCGATCTCCCACGGCGGATCGCAGCTCGGCTTCACGGCACCGGGGGCCACGGTCGTCCTGGGGGGGCGCGGGACGGGTGGGCTGGGCGGGACCGCGGGCGGGAACGCGGACGGCACCAGGACAGCGCTCGCGGAGACGGCAAGGTCGAGGTCGATCGACGCCGCAGGGCTCGGCGCCGATCCGCTCGGTCCCGCAGAAGCTTCGAGCACCGCGGGGTCGGCGTCCCCTATCCCGACCCAAACCAGCAACGCCATCGATAACAACGCAACCACGGCGAAGACCGCGAGCGCCAAGGACCAGCGAGACCGGTGCGGCTTCGCCTGCGTCACAGTCATCGAGGACGTGGTCGTGTCGCCCAGGAGACTTCGAACGGCAGGTCGGGGGTCGACCAAAACGTCGTCGTCGACCTGTGCCTCGACGTTCGCCATCATGCGGGCGCGCTGCTCGATCGCTGAGCCTGCCAGCCGCTTCACCCAAGCCGCGACCTTGCTCGGCGCCGCGGGCACGACCGCGGTCACGAGCGCATCCGCCATGTCCTGGGCGGTGGAAAGCCTCTTCGCCCGATCCCGCTCGAGCGCGCGAAGCACGATCGCGTCCAGGTCCTCCGGCACATCTCCATGGTGGATGCTCGGACGCCAGATCGGCGCGGTAAGCACCAGCGCCAGCGCGTCGCCCCCTTCTTCCCCCTCGAACAGTCGCTTGCCCGCGAGCATCTCCCAGAGCACGACGCCCGCGGCGTACACGTCCGCGCGACGATCCGCCTTTTCCCCGTACAGCTGCTCGGGGGCCATGTACCCGATCTTGCCCTTCACGCGCCCCGTGTCGGTCGTACGTGACTGTCCCCGGGCCTTCGCCACCCCGAAGTCCAGCACCCTCGTCACCCCGTCCACCCCGACCATCAGGTTCTGCGGCGAAACGTCGCGATGCACGAGTCCCATCGACTGTCCCTGCTCGTCCGTCGCCTCGTGCGCTGCGTGCAACCCGTACAGCGCGTCGCACACGATTCGCACCGCGACGTCCACCGGGAGGTGCTCGCCAGCTTTCCTCGCGGCGCTCAGCAGCTTCGACACGGTCTCGCCGTGCACGTAGTCGATGACGTGAAACAGCTCATTTCCGCTCGCTACCACGTCGAGCGTCGACACCACGTTCGCGTGGCGGATGCGCGCAGCAAGGCGCGCCTCGTCCATGAACATCTCCACGAAGGAAGGGTCCGTCGTGAAGGACGGGTGCAAGCACTTGATCGCGACCACGCGCGCGAAGCCCGCGTCGCCTCGAAGGCGGCCGAGGTGCACGGACGCCATGCCGCCGGAGCCGATGACCCCGTGGATCCGATAACGGCCGACGAGGCGGCCCTTGGAGCCGGGATCAACGGGCGCCACGGTCGCGGCAGGCTCACCGTGGGCCTCGGTCACGGCACCTCCCGCTTCTTCGTTCTTGCGTGGATGATCTGGAAGTAGCGCCTCGCGATGCCCGATGCTTGGGCCGCACGAACCACGTTGCCACCGTGTCGTGCCAGCACCCGTTCGACGTATCGCTGCTCGAACTGGGCGACGACCTGGTCTTTCGCACGAGGGAACGGCAGGTCGAGGGAGAGAATCGCCTCGATCGTGTCGGCGCCCTCGGCGATCGGGGCAAGAGGTTGCGACGTGGCGGGGTGGGCCCCCGTGGAGGCCAGGTCCCCGAGCGCCACCTTGCGCGCCACGGCATTGTACAGCTCTCGAACGTTGCCCGGCCAGGCATACGCGGAGAGCCGTTGCAGGAACCCGGGCGGGATGGGCGTGCCCGGGTCCGCCATCTGCTGCCAGAAGTACTGGGCAAGGAGGGGAACGTCGCCAAGACGGCGCCGCAGCGGGGGCAATTCGATCCGGGCGACCGCCAGACGGAAGAACAGATCGTCCCGGAACCTCCCTGCTTGCACTTCTTCGTCGAGGTCGCGACGCGTGGCTGCGAGCACGCGCACGTGGGTGCGAATCCAGGTTCGCCCACCGACGCGCTGGACCTCGGACCGCTCGATGGCGCGCAACATCTTGGCCTGGAGCCCGAGCTCGAGATCCCCGATCTCGTCGATGAGCAGGGTGCCCCCATCGGCCTGCTCGAACACCCCCTTGTGCTGCGACACTGCGCCGGTGAAGGCTCCTCGCTCGTGGCCGAAGAGCGCGGACTCCACCAGCCCCGCAGGCACCGCCGTGCAGTCGAAGACGATGAAGGGGCCCTTCGCGCGAGGCCCCTGCTCGTGCAACGACTCCGCCAGCACCTCCTTGCCCGTCCCCGTCTCCCCCTCGATCACCACGGGAACGTCTGCCGCCGCAAGCTTCTCGCACAGCGGATAGAGACGGCGCATCGCCTCGCTCGCCCCCAGCGTCCGCCCGAATCCGGCAGCCATCGTCAGCGCCACCTGCGCGCTCTGGGCCTCACGCTGCACCGTAAGGGTCGTCGTGCCGAGACTCACCGTTTCCCCGCCCTGCAGAAACGCTTCCGCGATGCCGAGCCCCTGCACGAGCGTCCCGTTGGTCGAACCCAGGTCCGTGACCCGAAGCCGCGCCCCGACCACTTCCAAGGCAAGATGGCGCCTGGACACCTCGCGATCCGAAAGCTGCAGATCGCACGACCGGCTCTTGCCGACAAGCACGCGCGCGGGGGACGACGGCTCGATGCGCACGCGAGCACCCACATCCGGTCCAGTGACCACGCACAGCTCGAAGGTCGCTCCGCTCGTGGTGGGTCGAGACACCTTTTGACGCAGCACCGTCTGGGTCTCGTCGTCCTGAGTGTGGGTTGGCCGATCGGGCATGGCTCGAGGTTCCTCGGAACGTGGCAGGCCATCGACTCTATCACGAGGGCTCACGCGCGGCGGTGCCGCGCACAACGCTGGACTCGGCGGTGTCGAGTCCCTACGTCGGCGGAGTTGTACCGACCCGGGTCCGCACCAACCCCAACCCCCCTTCTGTGGTCTCTGCGTCCTCTGTGGTTTCCGGGCTCACGCGCGGCGGTACCGGACGCGTTGACACGGCAAGGGCACGAATGTACCGAAGGTGCATACATTCTTCACGAGAGGGGCAAGCGCCATGATCAATCTTCGAGGCTTCACTTCCGGACCCGCAGCGATCCTGCTGTTGGGATCCTCGCTCGTGCTTCCTACCGGCTGCGGGGGCGGCGACGAGGAACCTCAGAACAACGCGCCGGACGGCGGGGTGGACGCCGACGCGGGGACGGACACGGGGACGAACCCGGACGCGACCTCGGACGCCGAGACGGACAGCGGCACGGACTCGAGCACGGAAGGCGGTTCCGACGCGGAGATCGATGGGGGCACCGAGTCCTCCGGGCAAGTCGGCGACGGCTGCTGGGTGGACGGTGATTGCGAGGGAGACGCGATCTGCTGGTCGGTTCAGGACGGGTTCCCCGGTGGGATGTGCGTGATCGAGAACTGCACCGAGGACAGCTGTCCCGATGGCTCAGGCTGCTTCTCGTTCAACGACGACGTCGACCGATGCATCGCCACCTGCCAGAGCAACGAAGAGTGCCGGGACGACGAGGGGTACGAGTGCGATCAGTACGACACGTGCTGGCCCGGGACGGGGATGGTGCCTCCGGGCGGTTCCTGCTCGGACCACGAGCAGTGCCAGGGCGGGGAGAACGCGTACTGTTACCAGACCGACGGCTTCATCGGCGGCTACTGCATCATCGCCTACTGCACCGAGGCTACGTGCCCTGCGGGCAGCGAGTGCCGCGAAGCGTTCACGAGCGGGGGGTCCCCTGTCTCCGCTTGCGTGCCGGTGTGCACGGACGACGGAGACTGTCGAGAGGGGTACCAGTGCACGGAGCCGACCGACACGGCGTGGGACAACGTCTGCCGCGGGGGGTGCGAAGGAGACGCGGACTGTCCCGGACTGTTCGGGTGCCGCGAAGAGATCTGCGTGGACGTGTCGAACGAGTGCTCGGCGCAGAACCCGCACGGCGACTGCCCCGGTGGTCAAGTCTGCAACGAGGGTGTGTGCGAGCCCTTCTCCTGTGACGACACGGTGATGGAGCCGAACGAGACGCAAGCGGCGGCGGTGGACCACCCCGGTGCCCCCACCGACGGTCTTCAGATCTGCACGGGCGACCACGACTGGTTCGTGTTCTCCCCCGACGAGCCCTCCACGCTGCACATCGTGGGGATCGACTCGAACCACGCGTCGGGCGATCTTCAGATCGACCTCGTGGATGCGGACGGAAACGTTCACAACAACGCGTCGATGTCGCCGGACGACTACCACGAGGAGAACCCGGTCGGCCCGACCAACCTCCAGGCGCATGCGTTCGTGGGGGGAGCGGGGGCGACGCCTTCGTGGTTCCACGTCTATGGCGTGGGCAGTGCCCAGAACAACTATGGCTTGTTCTACCGGGAAGTCCCCTACCAGGACGGTCCGTCGTGCCCGGACCTGTTCGATCCTGCCGACTGCGCTTCCGCCACGGCGACCGGGGGACACGACCCTTCGAAGCTCTTGCTGTTCCCCTTCGGCCACGCGGCGGACCCGTACATCGGAGACGGCGTGTCGTTCCACAACGGCCTGGTGAGCGCGGGGAACGGATACACCGCCACCGCGACCCACTGGGCCAAGCGCGAGGTCATCATGGCCTTGCGCCACGCGATTCACACCATCCAGGAAACGTTCCCCGGCACCACCGCCCTCGGCATCGGCGACATCGGGCTGCCCGACGGCACCACGCCCAACGGCCACCCGAACGGCACGCACTACTACGGGTCGAACATCGACATCGCCTACTTCATCCAACCTTCGCTCCAGGGACAGGCCGGCAACATGGCCTACCGCCAGATCTGTTGTGATGCCGCGGTCAACAGCACGAGCTGCATCGACCTCAGCACCAGCTCCTCCAACTACGGCAACTGCAAGCCGGGCGGCGAGCACATCGTAGACATCCCCCGGACTGCAATGCTCATCGCGAAGCTGGCAGGCACCGGTAGACTCCGCGTCATCGGCGTGGATGCCATCGTCGAGGCCGAGATCGACGCCGAGCTCGCCGAGTTGGTCTCCCAGGGACACATCACCGCGGCTGAGAGGTCCGGCGCACTTGCCCGCATGGCCACGGTCAACGACGACCCGAGCTGGCTCTGGCACTTCCACCACATGCACGCGTCGTTCGAGACCACGGTGCCGGCGGCGTCTTCCTCACCTTCCGCCCCGAGGTCCGCGGCGTCGTTCCAGGGACCGTGGATGAACCTGCCGCGGGCCGAGCAGGCGAAGCGCGCGCGGGAGTTCTATTCGTCGAAGGCCCCTCGCCCGGTCCTGCGCTCCACTTCGAAGTAGCATCCGTCCCACGGGCAGGCGGAAGCATGCCTGCTCAGGTGGGACCGGCTGGGTCTCACCCCCCACCTCTTGGCGTAAGCGAACTCACAAATCGCTGGGATCTCACCTCTCTCAGCGCGAGGGCACACGCCTTGCTTATACGACGACCATGCCGACCGTCCTTCCTCCCTCAGGGCTATCCTTCCTGTGCTTGACGCTGGCGGCGTGGCAATCGGGATGCCTCGTGAGCTCGGGTTCCGACGATGTCCCGTCCGACACCACGGACACCACCGACCCGGCGTTCGACAGCGGGATGGGCGTCGGCGGCAGCGGGGGCGGTCCAGGCGAGTGGCCGAACGTCGGAGGCGGAGGGGTCGGCGGACAGGGTATGGCTGGAGCCGAGACGGGCGGCTCCGCAGCGCCGGATAGCGGCCCCGACAGCGCCCCGGAACCCGTTGCAGACACGGCTCCCCCCCCGCCCCCTCCCCCTCCCCTCGACTGCTCTGGCATCCAGGCACACGCCGGCTGGGAGGTCTGCGAAACCGGACCGGATCGGTGTGCTGGTGTCTTCACGGACGGTGCCGGGTGCGACAGCTACTGCGCCGGAGCCGGACTCATCTGCGTCGCAAGCTACGGTGCCGAGCCGGGCTGCATGAAGGAGACGTCCTCGTTCGGCTGTGCCTTCACCGGGCACAACTCCAATTGGTGTGAGTGCGGCGTTCCCCCCGGGGGCGTTCTGGATGCCGGAAGCCCCGATCCCACCTGCACCACAGATCCGGGCAATCCCCCGAAGACGTTCGAGTACGACACGGGCGATGCAGTCTTCGAACAGCGACACAACTGGGCCGTCACCTGCGACGCCCACGCCTACACCGCGAGCAACTCCGAGCACCAAGCCTGCGACGACGAGTACATCCCCGACGGCTCGCGCAAAGGAAAGGCAAGGTTCACCTTCCCCAACGTGCCCGCAGGGCGCTACGACGTATACGTGGAGAGCAAACACACGAAGAACCGCAACCCCGCAGGGGCTCTGTTCTACGTCAACAGCCATTCCAAGGTCATCAGCCAGGTCTCGGACCCGAGCGCCTTCCTCTGGGACTTGCATGGACGCTATTGCTTACAGGGAGAGGTCAACGTCGTTCTGGACTCCACCGTGAATGGAGGATCGGATGCGGTGTCGGGCGTTCGCCTGGTCCCGGCGCCTTGACCGGGCCTCTACGAAGCATCCTGTCGCCGCCGCCCCCCTTCCCCTCGCCCCACTCGCCGCCCCAACGCCTCGATCTGCTCCGCGATGACCGACGGGCCCACCAGCACCGTCTCGTTCACGCACGCCTTGTCCGGGTAGATAGCGTACTTGAACCGGTAGGTCGAAGGGGTCAGGTTCGGCATCACCACGTTCGCCCCACGCAGCAGCCCAAGCTGCCTTCCCTGCTTCTTGTTGATCGACGCGAGCGCCGTCGTGCTCGGGATGTTCGCCTCGGGACAGACCAGCCGCGTCAACGCGAGCACACGATACACCACGTCCTCGGTGGCAGGCACTTGGTCCTCGCCCGCGTCCTCGGTCACACCGCCTAGCGGGGTGTCCGGGTGCGGCAGAAACGGGCCCACACCGATCATGTCGAGGTCAAGGGCCTTGAAGGTGAGAATGTCCTGCGCGAGGGAGTCCCACGCCTGACCTGGAATGCCCACCATCACCCCGCTCCCGATCTCGTAGCCAAGGTCTCGAAGCGCACGCAACTGCGCCATCCGGTCCGAAAGGGTATTCGGAAGCGAAGGGTGGATTCTGTGAAAGAGCGACGGGTCCGAGGTCTCGAAGCGAAGAAGGTAGCGATCGGCGCCAGCCTGCTTCCACGCTCGAAGCTCGTCCGTCGTTCTCTCCCCGAGGCTCAACGTGATGGCCAGCGACGTTTCGGACTTGATGGCGCGAACCAGATCGGCCACCCAGTCGGAGCGCAGCCCGGGGTCCTCTCCCGCCTGCAGCACCACCGTGCCGAATCCCAGTGACAGCGCCTCCCGCGCGCATGCGAGGATCTCGTCGCGTGTCATGCGGTAGCGCTCGATGCCACGGTTGCCCGCGCGGATACCGCAGTAGGCGCACTGCCTCTGGCAATGATTCGAGATCTCCACCAGACCGCGCAGGTGGACCTCGTCGCCCACGTGCCGACGCCGGGCGTCGTCCGCCGCGCGCCAGAGCGCCTCCAGGCGTAACGCGTCCTCTTCTCGGAGCCAAGCCTGGATTCGGTCGCGATCGAATGGCGTCTCGAATGACGGGTCCTTCGCGGTCATGGGCATGACGATTCTACCCAGCGGCCGATTCGTCAAGGTCTGCTGCCGTTGCGGGCTCTTCACGGGTTCGTCCTGACGAGCCAATGCAAGCGGCAGGGGGCAATCCTGCTATCCTCCCCCCATGGATCCGCAGAGCCCGCCGTCGCGAACGACGGTCACGCTCGCCCATCTGTCGGATCTTCACCTGCGCCGGGGGCACCCTGAGCGAGAGAACACGCTGCAGCGCGCCCTCGCGTTGCCCGAGGTCGGAGCCGCGGACCTCGTCGTGGTCACAGGGGACGTCACCGAGAGCGGGTGGACGTACGAGCTGGAGCTTGCGGAAGCGGCCTTGAAGGACGTGGCGGCGCAGGGACGTCTCCTGGTCGTGCCAGGCAACCACGATGCGAGCCTGCATGGCGTCAACGCCGGGACCCTGCTCAACCGGCTGAGCGGGGCCCAACGCGAGGTGTCGGAGCAGTTCTCCGCGTGGTCCGTGCAAAGCGGCACGGCCGAGCCGATCGGCCTGCGGGGCAGCCCTTGGCCGGTGCGGCGAGACCTCTGCGACGGGCGCTGTGTGGTGTACGGCCTCGACTCGACCCGAGCCTCCTTCGGAGACCTGCTCGCACGCGGCGGCTGTGGCCGCGCACAACTGCAGGCCCTCGACGAAGACCTCGAGGGCCTCCGCCAAGATCAGCGCGTCGTCCTCGCCCTGCACCACCACGTGACGCACCAAGCCTCGGGACGAGACACCTTCGACTTCGACCCCGCGCTCCTGCTCATGGACAAGGCCGAGTTGCACAAGCTCCTGCGGCGCCATCGCGTGGAGCTCGTCCTGCACGGGCATCGACACCGCTTCTCCCACCGTCTCTTCCGCGACACCCAGGTGATCGGAGCTGCCTCTACCACGCTCGGATGCGGGCGACGGGGGGAGCGTTTCGTGGGGATCTTGGAGATGGATCTGGACTCGGGCGAAGTCGGAGCGCGTTTGTGCTTCCTCGAGGGTGGGTGCGAAATCGTGCGTCTCAAAGAGCACGAACCAGGGTGAGCTAAACAGGATCACACGGAGCTGCAATTCTGTTTAGGATCTTCGGGCATACGCACGAGAGGACCGTCGGCGCACCGCGGCCAGGACGCCACCGAGCAAAAAGAGAACCGCTGCCCACGGTCCGGCGCCCGAGGCTCCCGCCGACCGGCACGCACAACCGTCTGCCTCCTCCGACTGGTAAACCTGACCGGGACTGCCACCTCCCGACCCGGCCGTTCCTCCCGTCGCACCGTCCGGCGAAGCAACGTCCGAAGATGCGTCCATCGAGCCGCCGGTTCCGCCTGCCCCGCCCGTGCCTGCAGTCCCTGCGGAACCTCCGCTGCCAGGTGTTCCGGCGCTTCCCGCACTTCCGGCGGTCCCCGCGGAACCACCCGTCCCGCCCGTGCCTCCGTCCGGGGGATCGACCGGGAAGCACGTGGACGTGTGCGTGGTCCTCGTGTTCGTGCAGTCCGTGGGCGACGCGCAGCTCGGCTCGGGCAACTCCGGCGGAGAGCCCCCGCTACCGCAGTCCGCGCGGTCCGGGTACGCGAGAGGGATCGACGGCCAGTGTCCCGCGCTAGGGGGGTGTTCAATGCGACCGAACACCTTCTCCTGATAGGTGTAGGAGCCTCCGATGGACGGGTCGTACACGCCGCGGTTCGGGTCGTGGTTTGGGTTGTTCGGGTTGTTGGACCAGGCCAGGCCGTTGTACGCCCATGTGGCGGTGTACCAGTGCTCGACGATGCTGGGCTGGTTGTCTCCCACACAGTTGGTCGCGCGCCACTTGCCGGCGAGGATCTGCGTTCCCGTAGCGAGGTTGTAGGTGGCATCGCCGGCCACGCGCTGCCGGTCGAACGACGGGGTCTCGCCCACGTGCATGCCGCTCGTGACCTGTCCCACGCCGTAGCCGCAATCGAAGGAGATGATGGTGCGCTCGGGCGGGCCGATCTGATCGTCCGGGGACTCGGGGACGCAGAACTGCTTCCACCCGCTCTCGGCCATCGCGATCGCCTTGAGAAGCTCGCAGGGAAAGCGCGGGGGCACGTCGTGCAAAGCTTCGGGCTTGCCACACCCCTGGCCGATGTCACCGACGGCAGGACCCGCCGTACCCCAGACGGCAGGACCTTGCGCCACCAGGTCGAAGATGTCCTGCCACTCGGCCGTCGTGGGGTTCGTCCCCGCCACGGCTTCCACCCCGCACTCGTGCGTGTTGCTGGAGGACGACGCCGTGTAGCAGGGGCAGTAGGCACGCGCCGTGCCGGCCACCAGCAAGCCAGCGCCCAGAAGATAGGCGGTCCACGCCGCTCGCAGACGAGGCCTCACGACGCACCTCCCACCACGCCGATCACGTCCACGCGATGCCCTTCCACGCTTGGCACGCGAAGGACCTTTCCGTCGGAAGCTCGCACCACGATCCCCACGGGCAGCGTCCCGGGAACGGCCCACGTGCCCGTGAGCCAGGCACGGTCCGGGGAGGTCGTGCGCAGCCACATCACGCCTGGGCCGTCGAGCCCCTTCACCCCGATGGGCGACGACAGCATGCTGGGTCCGCGACGGTCCGGGGGATTGACGAGCACGGCGCCGTCGGGAAACACGTACGGAACGAGGTCCCGGCGTGTGCTCGAGGCAAGCGTCCGACGCGCTCCGGTGTCGAGGCTCACGTGCTGCACGACCCACTGGGGGGGCGGCCCGTCGTCGCGTTGTTGGGCAACGATACCGCGGCCCGGCTGGTCCACGGAAAAGTCGCGTGCCATGGGCGGCCAGGAGGGGACCACGACGCGCACGTGCGCGGTGTCCATGTGAACGGCCACGAGATCTGCGCCCTTGGGGCCGACCCGGTACACGATGATTTCGTGGTCGAGTTGACCGGCGAGGTGGGTCTCGTAGCCTTGCCAGGACAGAATCGTTCGCGTCGACCCAGAAGAGAGATCGACTTCATCTACAGCGAGTTCATCGACGCGCATCGCGAGCTTCTGACCGTCTTTGGACACATCGCTTCCGGCCGTGCCACGCTGGACGAACACGCGCCCGTCCGAGCTGACCAGGGGTCGGGAGGCGTGATAGACGCGGTCGACGAGCTGTCTTGGGGGCAGACCGGGTTCGACGAGGAGCAGCGAAGCCGCCCAGGAAAGCTCGCGAGCTGGCAGGGTATCGGCGACCACGACCGCGGCCGAGCCGCCTGGCAGCACCGCCCCTTTCACGATCGCCCCCGGGAGGTGGTCGAGGGAGGCGAGCGCCTGGGGGGCGACGTTCGTTCCCGGGGACGCGACCATCACCTCCGTGCGTGTGGAGCCTGGCTGCCCCGAGAGCATCACCACCCGTGGGGCGACGACGGGCGGGGGGTCGGTACCCGCCCTCGCGACGGGTTCATTCTTGCCGACGTGGAGGCCGACGCTCGTGAGCAGCGCGAGCCCGGCCAGGCCCAGCAACCAGCGGGAAGTGCGCATGGGGTGAAGTGTAACCGAAGTGCGCGGATGGCATCGGCACCTTTCCCTCGACGCCGCCTTCGCCATGAGGCACCTTCTTGCGCGGCAACAGCCACCTTCGGGAGGGCCTTCGCGACCATGAACGACGATCGCAAGATTCCGATCAACGCCAGCGTACGTCACGTCCACTTGAGCAAGCAGCACGTTGCAGACCTCTTCGGGCCAGGACACGAGCTGCATCCGCGCGCGGAGCTCAGCCAGCCAGGTCAGTTCGCCGCGGAGGAGGTCGTCACCCTCGTCGGTCCCAAGAATCGCCTCGAGAAGGTGCGCGTGCTCGGGCCGGCACGCAACGAAACGCAGGTCGAGATCTCTCGGACCGACGAGTTCATCCTCGGCATCGACGCGCCCATCCGTGCGTCCGGGGACCTCGCAAGCTCGATCGGGATCCGGATCGAGGGACCCAAGGGCGCGGTCGAGCTCGAGCGTGGCGTCATCCAGGCACAGCGCCACATCCACATGAGCCCGGAAGACGCGAAGCGCTTCGGCGTGGCGGACAAGGACTGGGTGATGGTCCGCGTCGGGGGGGAACGAGGCCTCTTGTTCGACGACGTCCTCGTGCGGGTGCACGAGAGCTACCGGCTGGACATGCACCTCGACACGGACGAGGCCAACGCCGCCGACCTGCATCCCGGGTCCTATGGGACGCTGATCACCGGCCCGACGGAGGTGAAGCCGGAGCCGGAGAACTGACCGACGAGACGCGCTCAGAAGCTCGGATACACGTCCACGGTCTGCCCTCCTATCGCTGAATAGTCTGCCCCCCACGACCAGTCGCGGTCGTTGCGGAGCGGCTTGAAGTCGAAGGGCACGCCGGCCGGAATCTGGTCCGTCGCGAACACCCAAACGTTCCCCGTCGCCCAGGATGCGGGGCGCCCGACGCTCCAACTCAGCGGGGCCACGCTCCCCCGCACCGTGATGTGGTTCCCCCAGCCCACGTCGTAGTGAACGCGAAATACCGTAGTCGGCTTGGGATCCGGGGCAATGACCTCGTAGGCATGGGTGACCGCGTCGAAGACGAACCGGTACGTCCCCGCCACTGGTGCGTAGTAGACAATGTTCGGACCGCTCGCGTGGGCCTTGCCGTCGAGGTCCTCGTCCCCCCAATTGGTCGCGGGCAGGAAGTCCCCGGTCACGTCGTACTTGTACTCGTAGGCTCCCTCCTCGAGCGGTACGTCGATGTGCCAGAAGTCGTCGTCGTTGGTTTCCATGGGCAACGTGCCCCACCCGTTCATCGAGCCGCGCAGGTACATCGTGGGATAGGCCCCTTGGGCAAGGACGCCCTGGATCCACTCGCGATAGAACGAAGTCGATGTTGCGTAGGCTCGCATGTCCGGACTGTCGATGATGCGGCCCGCTTCGTCCAAGCCGTATCCCACTGCGCTGTGGTTGCCGGCGTGAACGAGCTTTCCTTCGACCTGGGCGTAGCAGGGCCCGCCCGAATCGCCAGGCCCGATGATCTGACCCTGGTCGTTGCGCTGATAGGTGACCACGTCCTGCTCTCCGAAGGGAGCCACGCCGTCGACCGTGAACACGCCAGTACGCCAGTCCCCGTACCCAGACCACACGCCGTTCTCGATCGATCCCGGCCCAGCGCCGTAGCATCGCAACTCGGACGCGAGAAGATCCTCGACGGGGCGGTCGTCCAACGCGCGAGAGAAGCTCGTCGGCCACCCCTCGGATCGGTCCCCCGCGAGATGCACCAGGCCAATGTCTCCCTTAGCGCCATCCGGCGCGGGGTCCGGAATCACGTATCGGTCCGCCCATCGCTCGAGATCGCCCCCCTGCCCGTCGGCGAGAAGGGCGTGCATCGCGGTCGGGCTTCCTTTCAGGCAATGCGCTGCCGTCAGGACCCAGTCGGGGGCAACCAAGGCAGCCGAGCAGCCGTTGAGACGCACGAGCCCGAGGGACATCTGCTCTTGGTCGTCCACGACATCGCCGTAAGCGAGCGGGGTCTGGCCGCGAGCCACCGTGCTGTCGTCGCTCCGTTCGTCCCCGCAGGCAACGAGCACGAGTCCCAACCCCAGGAGGCTGAGGTACCCGATTGGGTTCTTCATGATGAGTAACTCATTTTGTAGTTACTGTCATGACACCTGACAAGAGAGATTCAGCCGGGCTCCTCTGCGCTTGCCTTCCACCCCAACGCGACCAACCCCACCGTCACGCCGAGCACCGGCGAGTTTCCGAGCAAGATCGAGCGAGTTCATGTCTTCCCAACCCCCGTCAAGACGTGCAATCTCGGGGGATGGCAGAAGCAGACCAGGACGACGAGATCGGCGAACAGCTCTTTCAGAACTTCGTGCGCGGCGACGCGATGATCGGGCTTGTCGCCGATGTGCCGGGCATGGAGCGCACGATGATGGAAGCGCTCTGGCGGGCGGCGGGGCGGGGTTGCGCGCAGGCGTTCCGTCGCATCGGGGACTGCTATCTCGCGGCGCGCAGAGAGATCGGGGCGTTCTACGGTGTCGACGCCGCGGACGCGGAGCAACGCGTTTGGTCGGACGAGGCGCGGATGATCGTGGACGACGATCCTGCCGTGGAGGCGGCGCTTCGGGCGTACTGGGAGGCGGCGCGGCTGGGGCTTCGGGAGGCCGGGCTGCTGCTGGCGAGGCTCTCGCGCGCATCGTCGACCGACAACAAGCGGCGCGCCTTGGGCTTGCTTCAGGCTCATGGGGAGCCGACGGCTGCGGAGCTCTACCAGTGTGGCCTCGTGCAGAATTGGATCGGCGAGCTCGAGGCCAGCGCAAAAACGCACCACCAGGCCGCGGAGGCCGGAGACCTCGACGCGGCATTCGAGCTCTACGTCCTGTACGCGCAGGGCGTCGGGGTGAACGTGGACCTCGAAGCTTCCGAACGCTGGCTCCAGCGCGCCGCCGACGGCAACCACTCACGCGCACTATACAATCTTGGGGCCGCCTGGGCATCCGGCCGCGATGGCACGGTCGACATGGGCAAGGCCGCTGACTTCTACCGGCGTGCTGCGGATCAGGGCAACGCGCGGCTGCGACCCTTGGGGTGATGATCCTCGCCGGCGAGATCGAGGGCACCAAGGAGCAGGCCATCGAATGGCTCGACCGCGCCGACGAAGGCGGCTATTCCACGTGGGAGATGCTGGACGCCGTGGGGGTCGACGACCCACGCGAGCAGACCGAGTAGCTGCAAGGATTGACTGGCTGCGTCGTGGTAGGCTCCCCCGCCATGGCGAAGCGTCCCCGAGCGAGAAGGGTCCGTGTCAAGGAAGGCCGCGTGGTGGTCGACCGCGATTGGCCCAACCTGTCCGAGACGCTGCTGGCCTTCGCAAAGCCCTTGCTCGACAGCCTTCCCGGCGATCCCCCCTCCCTCGACCAGGTGCGCCTCGCCATGCACTTCGCATCGATCGTCTGGAACGTTCACGTGCTCGCGAAGGACGATCCGGAGTTCGGCGCCGAAGTGTGCGCCGCCCTCGACGACGTGCCTGAGGACCTCGGCCCGAACGCGGCCGGCGTGCTCGACGACATGCTGACGTCTCGCAAGACCACGTACGCCGAAGACCCGAGGTTTGCGAGCGTGGAGGTCGTCGAGGCCGAGGGAGGATGGACGGTCCGCACGCAGAGCGCGATCGTCGACTGAAGAGGGAACGTCAGTCGGCGAGCACGGGGGCGCCGACGGCCTTCACGTCGCGGATGCCGGCCACGATACCGCGGTACCGCTCGACCATGGCCTTCTTCCTGTCGCGCTCCACGTGAGACAGCTCCTTCGACTCGCCCGGGTCGTCCTTCACGTTGAACAGGTTGAAGCGGAAGTCCTGACCAAAGGCAATGAGCTTGTAGCCGTCCTCGATGAGGGCGCGCCGACGACGGTTGTGGGTGTCTGCGGGCAGGTCGATGACGATGGGCCTGGGGGGCACGTCTTCGCCCAGGATTTCGGGCACGAGGCTGACGCCGTGGAGCCCCTCGGGGGTCTTTTCGCCGAGCAAGTCGTAGATGGTGGGCACGAGGTCGATGTGACCGCGCCACCTTGCGACGTCCCTGGGCTCGGCGCCCGGCAGGTACACGAGCAAGGGCACCTTCACGAGCACCTCGTACAGCTCGAAGGCGTGCTTCCAGATGCGGTAGTTGTCCACGCCGCCGACCCGCTCCCCGAAGCCTTCGCCGTGGTCCCCGGTCACGATGATCGCCGTGTTCTTGCCCCAAGGCTTCGACTCGATGAACGCAAGAAGGTTGCCCACCCACTTGTCCGTGAACCAGATCTCCTCGTCGTACAGGTCACGCGCGCTGGTGCCCCACTTGGGCGCTTCCTTGTGCGTGTTGTACTCGTGGTGCGGGTCCATGTAGTGGAAGTACCCGAAGAATCGTCCCGACGTGTTCTCCGGCGCCTCGAGGATGGTCTTCACGAGGTCGGTGTACTGGGGCGACGTGACGTAGGGGTCCTTGTTGTAGTCGAACTGGATGCCCGACACGAGGCGCCACACGTCGAAGCCCTGGGTCAGCCCGCTGGGCTTGTCGAGGTACATGTGCGCGTGCGCGCTGAGCGTGCGCACCCCGCGCTGCTTCAAGACCTCCGCCATCATCTCGTTGGAGTCGTCGTACTTGGTGAAGAAGGGCGACGTGCGGGGCATCTCCGAGGGGAAGCGTCCGCTGAGCAATCCGGCCACGCACTTGGAGGTGTAGGAGGAGATGGCGTAGCCGCGCTCGAAGCGCACGGACTTCTCGGCGAGGCGGGTGAGGTTGGGGGCGATGGGGCGGGAGTAGCCGTTCCAGGGCATGTCCCAGCGCATGGCGTCGATCACGAGCACGATGACGTTCATGGGCTCGCGCTTGGCGGGCTTGGCCGGGTCGGGTTCGGCAGCTGGGGCGACCTGGGACGCAGCAAGGCTCGGGTCTTGCGGTGGTGCCACGGCAGCGGAAGGAGCGGGGGGCGACGGCTCCTTGGCAGGCGAAGCCGGCGTGTGCCCATCGCACGCGAGCCAGGAGAGGGAGAGGACGGAGGTGAGGAGCCAGGACCGGGGGACGAATCGCATGGCGCGCAAGATTGTCGCGGTCGCGGAGAAACGCAACCGGTTCGTGGGGGAACAGCCCCTCAATCCCCCACGCAAACCCCCAGCCCGTTGCCCCAATCCGTATCCGTGCACGTGAACCCGGCGTCGCAGTCGCCACTGCCCTCCGCCAAGCGGCACCACGCATAGCACCGTAGCTCCGCCCCTCCCGAAGGCGCGTCGTCACAGATCCCCGTGAGTCTCCCACTCTCGTTTCCGCAGTACAGATAGTCCCCTTCGATGCACTCGGCCCCCACGGCAACGTCGTCGAAGACGCCAAGGTTCGCCGGAAGGCAGATGGCCGGAACCATGCAAAGCTCCCCCGCAAGACACCCCGTCGGGCCGTCCTCGAATACTCTGCACACCGTCGAGCAGTGACGGTCCGGCTGCCCGCTGGACCCGAGGTTCACGCACACCGTGCCTTCGACGCAATCGGTTCCCGTGTCCGTCGGCGTACAGGTCTCCCCTGCCCCTTTCGATCCCGTGTAGTAACAGAGCCCGATGGACTCGTCGTCGGACTGCACCTGGCACTGCGCGCCAGGACCGCAGAGGCCCGAACCGTCGAAGGGGACGCAGTCGAGATAGCAGGCGCCCTGTCCGTTGTCCTGCTCGAGGCAGATGGTTTCGGGGTACCCGGGGCATGTCGTGTAGTCGTCGGGGTCGCAGGTGGAAGCCATGCAGGTGAGCGTGGCGGGGTCGCAAACCTGGCCGGCGCAGTCGGACCCATTCACACAGGCAGGCTCGCCTCCCCCACTGCCACCTTCGCCACTCGCACCGGCGATGCCCGCCGAGCCGGCGGTCCCTGCCATCCCGCCCGATCCCGCGGCCCCGGAAGCCCCACCGATCCCCGACGCCCCGCCCGTTGCACTACCGCCACTACCGCCGCTACCGCCGCTACCGCCGCTACCGCCACCGCCGCCCGAACCCGACGTGCCTCCGGCCGCATCCGTTCCCGCGTCCGGTTTGGGTCCAGACGTGTCCTCGTCGTCACCTCCGCAGCCGAAGGGCGCCGTGAAACAGACGAGCAGCAGCAACGTGAACCGGGACCTCATCGCATGCCTCCTTGTCAGCCTTCTGGTAGTCCGCGCGTCCGACGGCGTCCAGCGCGCCGGAGGGGCGGCTTGACGGCAGGGCTTCCCGGAGTCAGACGCCTTCAGTGACCAATTCCATCGATCGCAAGGAACACTGGGGTCAGGTGCATCGGACCCAGGGGCCCGAAGAGGTGAGCTGGTTCCAGGCCAACCCCATGTGCTCCATCGAGCTCATCGATCGCTTCTGCCCGCGGATGGACGCGCGCATCGTCGACGTCGGGGGCGGCATCTCGAGGCTCGTGGACACGCTGCTCGAACGGGGCAGGAGCCGATTGACCGTGCTCGACGTGTCCGCAGAGGCGCTCTCCCACACGCGCATGCGGCTCGAACAGCGGGCGCGCGACGTGTGCTGGGTCCACGACGACGTGCTTTCGGCTGACCTTGGTGGGCCTTTCGATCTTTGGCACGACCGTGCGGTCTTCCACTTCCTGACCGACGCGACGGACAGGGAGAAGTATGCGCAGAAGCTCCATGCGTGCCTCGTGGAGGGTGGGCACGCCGTGGTGGCCACGTTCGCAGAGGATGGTCCGGAGAAGTGCAGTGGCCTTCCGATCGTCCGGTACAGCGCGGCATCCCTGCACGAGACGTTGGGCGTCGGACGGTTCTTGTTGGTGCACGAGCTTCGCACCGTGCACGTCACGCCACAGGGCAAGGAGCAAAGGTTTCAGTTCGCAGTGCTTCGGCGGATTTGAGGCCCCCCAACTGCCAGCCTGCGCAGCTCTTCGATGCCGTCGATCCAATCCTCCAGCAAGCGAAGGCGGTGTTCCGGGGAGAGATCGAGCATGGCTTCGATCTGAGCGCGGTCCACGCCGCTCGGGACGGGCAGGTCTCCTGCCTCCAAGTACGCGTCGTCCGGAGTCCGGTCGGCGTGTTCGCTCATGCAGCTAGTCCCAAATCAAGCACTGTTAGAAGAACGTGGCTGGGTTTGGGACTATCCGAGCCGAAGGCGAGGCGTTTTGGGGTGAGCCGCGGTGAGCGCGGCGAGGGGGCTTTGCGAAAGCATCATCCAGCGGCCTTCGCGCCAGGCACCGACCACGACCTCAGGGAACCGAGGGTCACCTCCACGAGCGCGACGGGGTGGTCGAGGCCGAAGCCGACGATGACCTCGGGGTGCAGCTCACCGAGCCTGCCCTCGAACGGCCCTGCCTGGAAGTGTGCCGCCCGCCCTGGAGTGAACCAAGAGTCCTTGGAGACGGCGTAGGTCGCTTCGACCCCCATCTCGCGCAGCATCGCGTCCAGGTACGAGCGTGCGGCCGCGTAGCCGGCGTCCTTGCCCATCTCCAGAAAGCACACGCGACGCTCTTCGCGGCACCCGGTCGGGGCGTCGTCGTCGAGCAGCGCCACGTTGTCGATCTCGAACAAGCGCAGGGGCATGGGCCTTCGACGGTTCTCGTGGAGCGCCTGCATGACGCCACTCATCAGGTGTCCGCGCACCACGGTCAGCGCCTTGAGCTTCGGGTTGCCGACGCGCGGGTAGCGTTCGGGCACGGGCATACGGAAGCGCTCGAAGTGGTCGGGCTCGGTGGTCATGGGCAAGCTCATGATCTCGCTGAAGCCGAGGCCGAGCAGGATGGTGCGCACCCGGTCGCTCGCCTGCTCCTCGGAACGCGCGGACCCGACCGTCATCGTGGGAACCAATGCGGCCTGGATGTTCTGGTACCCGAACCCGATGGCCACGTCCTCGAACACGTCGACCATGTGGCGGATGTCGCTCCGAAACGCGGGGTACCGCACGCGGAAACGCGTCTTGGCGTCGTCGACGGGCACGACGTCGAGGCGCATGCGCAGCAGGCTGTTCACGAGGCTCTCGGCGTCCAGGGGCAAGCCGAGCCATTGCTTCGCCTTCGACAGCTCGATCACGGATTCCTTCGGCGCGAGGTCCGGCGTCACCCGCTCCTTGCCGTCCTGCACGACGCGCACCGTGCGGATGCGCGCTCCCAGCTCGATGAGCGAGCAGACGAACGTGTGCAGCGCGTTCTCGACGGCAGCGTCCGAGATGCCGGTGACGTCGACGAACAGGCGGCTCGACCCGGCCTTCACCTTTGTGCCTTCGCTGTTGATGATCGGGGGCATCGACAGCACGTTTCCCTTGGCGTCGACGAGCACGGGATAGCGGGCGTGGTCCGCGAGCAGGTGCGCATAGGCCACCCCTTTCGCATGCTCGGCGAGGATCTTGCGTCCGCTCATGGGAATGCCGGGCATGCCCAGCGGCTCGAAGGGCTCGTCGTCCGGGTGGAGTGTCTTGTACGTGACGGGGCCGGTGATGGTGTCCAGGTCGTAGACGCCGATGGAGGCGAGCTTGCGGTCCCGCCCCACGCCCCAGTGCAGGTTTTCCTGCAGCTTCATGAGCGCCACGAGCATGCGATCGTCGATGGGTGCGAGCTCGACCACAGCGCACCGAATGTGGGGACGGAAGCTGTCCTCGCGCGAGACCGAGGGGTCCACGTGCACAACGAGGTCGGAGGGTTCGCAGCAGAAGGCGGGCAACCCACGCTTCTCTCCGAGGTAGCCCTGGAGGGCGCGCACGAGGCCGCCGATGTCGAACAGGTCCGGCCGCGCAGCGAGAAGGTCGAGACGGATCGCCGTCATGGTGTCCACCAAGGCGAAGGGGCCTTCCTGCGCGTGTCCGCACACGCCGCATTGCTTGACGGTCTCGGCGCCCATGCTTCCTTCCACCACCGCGCTGCACTTGGGGCAACGGTACCGAGGGATGTCCACGACCTCTTCCACGTCGCAGCCGATCTGGTCGAGCGCGTCGGTCAGCTGCTCCGGGGGATAGGACTTGGCGAGAAGCTCGTTGAGCCAGCCCGCGTCGATGTTGACTACCGGCATAGGGGGACCTCCTCCACGGTGTCCAAGCCACCTTGATACAGCTGACGGATGTCGGAAAAGCCCAGGCGGAGCATGGCGAGCCGCTCGAGGCCGAGGCCCCAGGCGAGCACGGGGTGCTTGCAGCCGAAGGGCTCGGTCACCTCGGGACGGAAGATCCCGCTGCCGCCCATCTCGATCCACTTTCCGCGGCTCTCCATGTACACCATGACGTCGACACTAGGCTCCGTATACGGATAAAATGCGGGCTTGAAGCGCACCTTCTGGAAGCCCATCTTCTGGTAGAACGCCGTGAGGGTGCCGAGCAAGGTGGCGAGGTTCGCGTGCTCGTCGATCACGATGCCGTCGATCTGGTGGAAGACGGGAAGGTGCTTAAAAGATATGGTTTCGTTGCGATAGGTCCAACCCACGCAGAAGGCCTTGTAGGGGGGCTCGGGGTGAGCTGCCAGGGCGCGGATGGTCGCCGCCGTGGTGTGGGTCCGAAGCACGACACGCTCGGATTCCTTGCCACTCCACTTGTATCCCCATCCGGTTGATCCTGTGTCGCCCCCGTTCTCGTGGGTGCGACGCACCGCGTCCACGACCGCGGGCGGAGGCAGGGGAGCGCGGACCGGGTCGGCCATGTAGAAGGTGTCCTGCATGTCCCTGGCGGGGTGGTCCTGCGGCTGGAACAGCGCGTCGAAGTTCCAGAACGCGCTCTCCACCATGGGCGACACCACCTCTTCGAAGCCGAGCTCGAGGAAGGCGCGACGGGCCTGCTCCATCACCTTGCGCAGCGGGTGGATCTTCGCGGGGTACAGGGTCTTGCCCGGCAGCGTGATGTCATAGGGGCGAAGGGTGACGTCGCGCCAGGCGCCGGACTGGAAGTCCTCGGGCGTGAGGGCGTTCTGCTCGCGGGTGACGCGCGCCTGGTCGAGCGCGGTGATGCCTTCGGGGGTGAGGCTCAGGATGCGCTGCGTGCGCTTGCGCAGCTTCGCGAGGTCGGAGCGTTTTCCGAGAAGCTGGTCCACGGCTTGGGGGTCGATGCCGCGCGTGGCCTGCTCGTCGAGGAACCGGACCCCGTCGAGGGCGAGTTGCAGGGAGCGCTCGTCCTGCGCGGGCACGTCGAGGGCGGCTCGTCCTGCCTCGGTGAGTTGCACCATCGGGGGCTGGCCCTTGGTCCGCTCGACCCACCCACGGGCCGCGCCCCATCGGAAGACCTCGTTGACGGCCAAGCCGATCGGCTGGGCTGCGGCTACGAACGCGGGCATGGGCAGGGCTCCGCCAGCGTCCACCAGCAATCGCAAGGCTCGCCGCTCCGCAAGGCCTTCGGCCAAGCGCGCAGCCGCGTCCGGCGCCGGGTCCAGCTCCACACGCGCTCGCTCTTGCACGAGGAGGTAGCCCTTCTCCTGGGCTTCGAGGGCGGCAACCATCACGAGGCTCTGGTCGAGACCGGTGGCTTGCACCACCTCCGCCACTTCCCTGGGACCTTCCCGCAGGGCTTCCCAGACCTTTCTCGCGGTCTCGGTGAGAATGACAGGGGGAATCATCGTTGGGTCAGCTCCTTGAAGCCCGAACCTGGGCCGGACATGCGCCTACCAGCAGGCGGGACGCGGAATCAACTGTCCTATGCGCCCAGCCTCCCGTTCTGGCCATTGCCCGCAGGCAACGACTGCATTACGTAGGGTGCATCCACATGGCACGCATCCGCGTCGTGGGCCGAGACCAAGAAATCGACGCCCCAGAAGGAACCAGTCTCCTCACCGCCCTGCTGGGGGCCCAGTCCCCCATCAGCACCTCGTGCGGCGGCCAGGCCACCTGCGGCCTCTGCCGCCTTACCGTCGTGCAGGGCCAGTCGCTCCTGTCCCCGGTCAACGCCAAGGAAGTGAACCACCTCGGCAACGTCGCCAAGGTCGTCAACATTCGCCTCGCTTGCCAAGCCGTCATCGTGGGCGATGGGGACATCGAGCTCGACGTGCCCGCCTTGGTCGACATCGCGGCTCGCAAGCGGGAGCAGACCCGTCGCGGGTTCGCCGAACGCGCCAGCCGTCGACGCTCGGTGCCGGGAAGCGCGCCCGGACCCCAGACAGCGCCCGAGGACCGGCCCTCCAGGGTCCCGGAGGAACGCATCGAGTGGCGCCCCCGCAAGCTCAATCCTCAGCCGGGTGATGCGCCCGAACCCGTGGCAACCGCCGAACCCCAGGACCCGCACCGTCGGCCACGTCGACGCTCCTGACCGTTCCGGTCGAACCTTCGCCGGTCTCTTGGCCATCCCGAGGGCAGCCGTGACAATGCCCGGCAGCACGGATGCCCGAGACGATGCCTCCCTCCCCTTCCCCCTCCACGACCGCCACGAAGGCTCCACCCCTGTGGTACGTGTGCAACGGGGGAGCCGTCATCGGTCCGATGAACACGGCGACCTTGCTGCGTGGGGTGGCCGTCGGACAGGTGCCGGACGACAGCTTCGTCCGCGCCCACGTCTGGGAGCAATGGCGAGGCGTGCTGCAGATCCGAGAGGTCTGTGCGTTTCGACGCGCCCAGGAGGAATCTGACGCGGGCAAGGCCCCCTCGGAGTCTCCTGCCCCCGACGAGGAAGGGGAAGCGCTCGCCCGCGGGTTCCTGCGCTGCGCCATCAGCCCTGGGGAATCCCTTCTCCTCGCGCTGCATGCCGCCGTGGAGGCCACGCGCGCGGAGGTGGCGTTGGTGCACCGCTTCCGCGCTCCCCAGCGCGCCTTCGTCACCAGCTTCACCCACGGTGGAGAGCTCGAACCCCTCGTAGGCACCCTGCTCCCCGGCTTCGACGCAGCCTGCGCCGCGGCCATCGACGGCCGAGGGGTCTGGGGAAGCCAAGGCGTCGGGTCCGCGCAGCGCGCCCTCGTCCAGCGTCTGGGACGAGGAGCCTCCTTGCGGGGAGTTGCCATGGTCCCCGTCCGGGTGGCAGGCCGCACCTACGCCATGATCGAGCTGGGTCGCGCGGACCATCCCTTCCGCGCATGCGACAAGGCCCGGCTCGCGGGCGTCCGGCGCGTGCTCGAGGAGACCTTCCAGAAGGAAGGCTGGAACCCGTGGCCGCAGGTCTCGAAGCGTCCTCGGCCCCTGCTGCTGCCGATCGCGTGAACCCTCGCGATTCTCAGCCCACGCAGACCCCCTCGTCCACCTCGTCGTCACAATCGTTGTCGTAGCCATCGCACACTTCGTGGGACGGCACGCAGGTCGAGTCGGGACAGCCGAACACCACCGACACGTTCTTCACACTGCCGCTCTGCAGGCTCTCGCACGACGTGCCGTGGAACGTGACCGTGTCGGTGGCCGGGTCGTACGTGTTCGAAGAATGTGCTTGGGTTTGGGGCTATCCGAGCCGAAAGCGAGGCGTTTTGGGGTGAGCCGCGGTGAGCGCGGCGAGGGGGCTTTGCGAAAGCCCCCTTGGAAGAACCTAGACCCAAAGCAGCGCGGAGCGCTTGATTTGGGTCTAGGCAGCCGTGACGCGAGCGATCGATTCGGGGGAGACGTCGTCCCCGATCGCCTCGAGGACCTCGTCGGCTGGGCTCATGCCCCTCGCAACGAGCTTGCCGAACGCGTCGAGGTGCACGTCCTCCGTGCGCCCCGCGGCATCGAGACGGTTGCGGCGCGCGAGACCTTCCCTCGCGATGGCAAAGACCTTCTCCGCCCAGTGGGCAACGGGCTTTCCTTCGAACACGGCAGCGAGACCATCGCGTCCGAGGTGCTGCCGCAAGGCGACCATGGAGGGATAGGTCCAGTCCTGGGTCAAGCGCTCGGCCGCATCGAGGGCCGCGGAGTCATAGAGCAGGCCGGTCCACAAGGCAGGGAGCGCCGCTGTGTAACGGTTGGGTACGGAGTCGGCGCCTCGCACCTCGAGGGTCTGCTTGAACCTGACCTCGGGAAAGAGCGTATTGAGGTGGGTGGTCCAGTCCTTGAGCGTCGGACGGTAACCTTCGAACCCGTCGCGGAGGAAGCTGCGGAAGGTCTGCCCCGTGTTCTGCACGGCCTCGCCCTGGCGCAGGAACAGGAACATGGGGGCGTCGAGGGCCCAATCCACGTAGTCGTTCAACGTAGCCTCGGGGTTCCACATCTGCGGCAGGAGACCTTGGCGCGCCGGGTCCACGTGGAGCCATGCCTGGACGCGACGGCTCTTCCCACCGTAGGGGCGTCCTTCCACGAACGGCCCGTTGGCGAACATGGCGGACACGATCGGGGAAAGGCGCAAGCCGACCCGAAGCTTGCGTAGCCCGTCCTCGATGCTGGCGTAGTCGAAGTTGGCCTGGACGGTGGCCGTACGGCGCATCATCTCGAGGGCGTCGCCGCCCTGGGAGGCGAGGTACACGCGCATGATGCCGTAGCGAAGCTTGGGGACCCACGGGAGCTGGTCGTGCTTGGCGAGGGGGTGGAACCCCGACGCGATCCAGGCGAGCCCCTTGTCCTGGCTGATGGAGTCAAGCTCGGCCACGTAGCGGAGCCTCTCGGCCTCGAGCGCGTGCACGTCGTGCCATGGCGATCCCGAAAACTCGAACTGCCCGGCCGGCTCCAGCGTGACCGCCGCGTCGCCTCGGTGAAGCGACGTCACCGGGCCTCCGTCTCTTTCGCTCTCCGCCACCCACCCGAACCTCGACACGAACTCCTGGAACAAACCGAGGATGCCGTCGGGGCCGTCGTACTGCAGCGGGTCGAGGGTTCCTTCCCGCACGCCAAAGCGCTCGGACTCGATGCCGATGCGAAAGGCTGACTCGGGTTTGCAGGATGACGTGAAGGGCAAGCGCAAGTGGTCGTATTCGAGCTTGCCCTGCTCGGTTTCGCTATCGGACGGTGGATGGGCGGGATGCAAAGCCATCATTTCTCCCTGTGATGTCGGATCGGAGCCGACGGTAGCGGCCCGGAAGGGGTCACGCACGGGTCCCGGGTGGTTCCGTGCTCGGGTCGATGGATTCTCCGTTGACCTGGACGGCTGTCCGAACAAGAGTTGAACGTGTCGCCTTCAAGAAAGGGTGACTCGGCAGCGTGGATGCCCGTCGCTCAGCCTTCCGGCTGATGAGCAGACCACGTTCGCTCGCTCCCAACCCGAGGTGGTTCTTCATGCCCCGTCGTCCTATGATTTTCGTCGCCGCCGCGGTCGCGGCCACCCTCGCTGCTGGGTGCAGCAGCGACGATGAAAACACCAATCCTGTCCCAAATCATCCGTTGGCTGTCGCGTGCAACGACACCCTCGAGGCGGTGTACGGAGACCCAGGCCCGCTGACAGCGCCGGCAGGCTCCATTTTGCGCTGCGCGCCGGACGGAGCCATGACCGCCGAGCAGATCCAGACCAAGCTCGACGCCGAATCCTATGTGGGCGAGCCCATGCGATCGGGCGCGCGCGTCTTCCGCGTGCTGTACCGAACGGAGCGTGCCATGGGCGAGCCCGGATACTCGGCGGCGATGGTCTATGTGCCTACCGTCGCGCGAGCGCAGAAGTTGCCTGCCATCGTGGTGTCGCACGGCAGCCGGGGGCAGGCTTCCCATTGCGCCCCTTCGATCGCGGACCCGCGCGCCGAGCAAGTGAACGACGATCAGGAGCGGATGGTGCTGACATGGGTAGGAGCAGGCTTTCCCGTCATCGCGCCAGACCTCGCGGGCTTCTCCAACTATGGCGCGCCCGGCAACCCCATCAGTGGCTACAACGTCTCGGCGGACGTGGCCCGATCGACTCTCGACGGCGCGCGCGCCATGCGCCTGCTCACGCCGTCGATGCTCTCGGACCAGGTGGTGCTCACGGGTCACTCCCAGGGCGGCCACACGGCCTTCAGCGCGCTGGCTCTCGCTGAGACGTACGCACCCGACGTATCCATCACGGCGGTGGCCACCTTCGTTCCCAACTGGCTGAGCCAGCGTTCCTGGGGCGCCCTGTTTGCGCTGCCCAGCGTCTTCACGTTCGAGAAGCAGGAGACGGCCAACGTCGTGTCTCTCTGGTATCACTACACGGCGGCGGAGGTCCTCGACGGCCCAGGGCGCGCGGCAGACATCGTGCGTGCCGACAAGTTGGAGGCCGTCAAGGAGTTCGTCGACTCGACCTGCTGGGGGCCTCCCTACCCGCTGTTGCACGCACTGGGGACCTCGCTGATCGACGTCTTCGAGCCGGAGTTCACGGAGGCTGTGAAGCTTCCGGCGGCATTCGGGGCCCCGTGTCCGGAGGACGAGCCGGGCAAGTCCACGTGTGAGAAGTGGGTCGCGCGGTATCTTGCGGACCGTCCGCACCTCACCGGCAAGGCCGCGAACGTTCCGCTTCTGGTGACCTACGGTGGCAAGGACGACGCGATCACCCCCAACCGGTTTCAGTGCGTGATCGACCGGCTGGAGGAGGACAAGGCTAATCTCGAGTACTGTTTCGACCCGGAGGGCATGCACGGCGAGCTGCCAGCACAACTCGGGGGCTACGCGATCGCCTGGGTCGCGCACAAGACCCTCGGCGAACCGCTGACCGCACCGTGCCCCAGCACGGAGATGAACCTCGTGGATGACAAGGGTGCCCCACAGAAGTGCGAGACCCCTCCGCCCAACGATTGACTCTTACGCCAGCTACCGGAGCGCTCTAGGGGCCCTGGTTCGGCGCGCCCGGCGTGGGCACACCCACCAAGAAGTCCACGGAGTTGTTGCCCGTGTCCATGCCGTCCGGAACACGCCCGATCGACTCCCCGTCGGCGGGCGCGACAGCAGCAACCCCCGCCACGAACTCGTTGCTCGCATCGCCCCAGCCCACCCGGCTCACGATCTCGCCCGACAACCGAAGCGCAAGGCCAGCCCCCCCCGCGGCCAGCGCCATGCTCGACGGAAACTGGCCGTCGGCGACCCCTTCGTACCCCGCACCCGCGATCAAAAAGAATGCGCCCGGCGCAACCGAACGCCCGGCGTCCGACCACACCACCCCGTGATCGACCGTCGCAGACGTGGATCGATACACGAGAGCATAGGGCTCGAGCGGGACGGGACAGTCGCCGGGGTTGTACAGCTCGACGAACTCGTCATCGACACCCTGAAGGCTTCCGGTTTGGACCTCGTTCAGGACGAGGGTTGCGGAGCAAGCGCCCGCTGCACCCCCGGTTCCCCCCTGTCCGCCCGTGCCCCCCGCGCCTGCGGCGCCGCCTGTTCCTTCCTCGGCCAACTGGTAGCGATCGAAGTCCGCATCCATGACGAGGCTGCACCCCGTCCCCGGCAGGACGAACGCAAGAAGGCAACAGATGGCTCGCTTCATGACAACCCGGCGCGGAGACCCCGGTAGCAGAAACGATACCCGTCACGATCGATGACGTAAAGACCGCACAGGGCGCCCAGATCCGAAGGCACGCCCCCATCCCCGCCTTCCCCCGAACGATCGGGGGAAGGAGCCCTCTCACGCACCGCCCGCCTTGTTGGTGACAAGCCGCCTTGCCGTTCGCAAAGCAAGATCCAGAGGCTGCTCGCTCGGTCCGTCGCTTCGCTCCGGATCAGGGGCGAGTTCACTTGCGCCCCATCCCGACGAGGAAGGTCTCCACGCTGCACCGGCGGGTCCCTTCAGGGCGAATGACCTTCACCTTCGCGAATCGCTCCCGCAGGTGGTTGCGAGCCTCCTCGAACGTCGCCCCCATGAACAGCTTTCCCACGAAGCTGCAGCCTACCGCTCCGAGCGCCGCCGACACGTCCACCGCCCGCATGAAAAGGTCCGCACTGCGGATCTCGTCCACCTGTCCGAACCCCGTCGTGGAGGGAGCCATGTCCGACAGCACGACGTCGTACGGGGCGAACTCGGCGAGCGCCGCTTCCTCGATGGAGAGGGCGTCGCCCTGCACCACCGTGACGTTGGGGCCGAGGGACTGTTCGATGGCTTTCTTGTCGATGGCGAAGACGCGACCCGCAGGGCCCACGCGCTGGGACGCGTACATGGACCAGGAGCCGGGAGCGGCTCCCAGGTCGAGCACGCGCATCCCCGGCCGCAGCAAGTGCACACGACGGTCGATCTCTTCGAGCTTGAAGATGCTACGGGCGGGGTATCCCTGCTCGCGCGCCTGGCGCGTGCGATGGTCGGCGTGTCGGTACGGGTTGCGGGCCACCCAGACTACTTGGCCTTCGGACGGCCACCCATCTTCTTGATCGCCCCCCGGACCACGACGATGCCATTGGCGGCGCCCGGCACGCCACCGTCCACGAGGAGCAGGTCCTCTTCCGGGATGATCCGCGCGACCTTGACGTTGAGGACGGAGATCTGCTTGTTGCCGTACTGTCCGGGCATCTTGACACCCTTGCGAGTACGGCCCGGCGTCATGTTCGTGCCGATGGAGCCACCGTGACGGCGGTACTCGTGGGTACCGTGGGTGGTGATCTGCCCCTTGAAGCCGTAGCGGCGCACGACGCCGGAGAACCCACACCCGCGCGACTTCGCACGCACGTCGATGATCTGTCCGACCTCAAACACCTTGTCGAGCTCGATCTTCGCGCCGATCTCGTACTCCGCGACGACCTGAGCAGGCAGACGGAACTCCTTGAGGTGGTGCTTCGGGGTCACGCCAGCCTTCTTGTAGAAGCCTCCCATCGGCTTGTTCGTGTGCTTTTCCTTGCGCTCCCCGAGGCCCACGATCAACGCGCTGTAGCCGTCGGTCTCCATCGTGCGCTTGCCCACGACGAACGCGGCGGCCTCGATCACGGTGACGCGACGCTTGGTGCCGTCTTCTTCGAAGTACTGGGTCATGCCGAGCTTGCGCCCGAGGGTTCCTGGATGCTGATTCATGATGCACCTGAGGCTCCGTACGAGGGGTGGGTAAGAGAGGCGATGAGGAATCGCCAACCCCGCCAGATCTCCTGATGCAGGCTGGTGCCGGAGCCGGTCGCACCAGGGAGCACGAAGCTCCAGGTCGGAAGGGAGCGCGGAGTGTAGACGGATTGCCCCGTTCGTCAAGGAGGGAAACGGGCGCGGGCTCAGCTACAGGTTGACTTCCTTCATTCGGATTCGGTTCAGGTCCGCCACCCCCAAGCCCATGTCCGCCGCACGCTCGATGTACGAGGGCAGTCGTTTCGACTTCTCCAGGGTCGGAAGCCCCCGGTCCACGCGCCACTTGTCCACGACTTGCCAGCCGATGCGGTCCATCGCCACCGGGTCCGTGCTCACGTACACCGCCTCGTGAGGTACACGCGCGCGCGGGTCCCTGTCCAACGGCCCCCCGTTGTAGATGACCTTGTACCCGTCCGTGACCTGCAAGCGCATCCGGCTTCGAATCACGTCCTGCGCATAAAGCAGCGGAATCTGCGGGTCCATCAAGTTGGCGTGGAACTCGTGCGGGTTGAGCGTGACCCCATGGGTCATGTTCTTCAGTGCCCCCGTGTACCCGCACAGCGAATGGTCCTTGATCAACGCCACGTTGATCACCGCCGTCGCCTCCACCAATTGACGCGCAAACCGCGTGCGTATCGCGTGCACCCGCACCTGGCCCGTCCCCGCATCCGTGTTGTTGTGCGTGTAGCTCTTCACACCCTCCGGGAGCACGGCGTCCTTGATCCGCGTCCCCGCGAGGAACGACGGGTACTGCTCGAACACCCAGAGATTCTCGGGCTTCACCCCCGCGGCGAGCACCCCCCGCACGATCTCGAGGATGAGCTCCTTGTTCGTCCCCATCGTGGCGCCCTTCTGCCCGCCGATGCCGTTGACCTTGACGGCCACCTTGTCCCGCGGGTCCACGAAACGACCGAAGGCCTCGCCCAGGTTGCTCTTCCCCGTGAGCTCGGTCATGGCGCGTTCCAACATCACCTTCGCCGCCTCTTCCGTCGGCCAGAGCAGGTTGGGTTGGAGCGTGTTGGACTTGGACACCTTCACGATGAGCCCGGGCGCCGTCATCGGCTGGAACCCATCGGGGCGTTTCGCCGCGAGACTGGGAGGCTCCTCCTTCTTGTCGGCCGACGCGGTCGGCGCCTGAGCTCCCGCGCGCGAAGCCACGCCAAGCGCTGCCGTGGCCGCTGCGGCCCCCACGAGCTGCCTCCTCGTGCATCCCTGTCGACGATCGTCCTTGGTCATTCTGTTCCTCGTTTGCGAACCATGCCGTGACCCCGGGGTCCATGCCAGCATTTTGGAAGCAGGATCCCCCCGAGCTCAGGACGTTCGGTGAAAACCGCACCCCTGAGCGGATTCAGCGCTCCTTATTCGCCACCCTCGAGCCCAGCCACAACGCCACGGCGACCAGCGCCCCTCCCCCCCCCAGCCTCAGAAGGTCCGCCGACTCCCCGAACACCACCAGCGACACGAGCACGGCGAGCGGCACCTTCACGTTGTTGAACACCGCCAGCACGGCCGCGTTCGTTCGCGTGGCCCCCACGTTCCACAGAAAGAAGCACAACCCCGAAGCCACCACACCGAGGTAGCCCAGCGTCCACCCCTGCGTGAACGTCAACGTCCCGGGGACCGATCCCGTCGTCAGCACCATGCCGAGCCCCGTCACGGTCACAGCTCCCGCGTACGCAAGCGCGAAGGTCGAACGGTCAGGACCAGGCCCCGGACCCAGCCGCCGGTACCACACTTGCCCGATCGCGAAGCACAAGTTCGACCCCTGCACGAGCAGCAACCCCTTCCACGCCCCGAGCGCGCTCAGGGACGTGGTCCCGAGCACCGCGGCCCCCCCAACCGCAAGCAAGGCCGCACCGGCGAACCCAGGCCTGAACTTGCGCTCGGCCACGTCGTCCAAGGCCACCACGAACAGCGGCGTGAACACCGTGAACAACGCGACCTGGTGCGCCGCGAGGTACCGGAAGGACGCGATGTACAGGACGTACATCAGCCCGTACTGCACACCGCCCAGCAGCATCAACTGCACCGCTCGGCTCCGGCCCATCCCCCGCACACGCAGGAAGGGCAAGAACACCACCAGCGACAGCGCCATCCGCACGAAGGATACGAAGCTCGGGTCGAGCCCCTGCAAGTTGCCCTTGATGAGCCCGAAGGAGAATGCCCAGACGATCGAGACGACGAGGAGATGGCCCATGGCGCTACGCGGGATCGCAGCCCTTCCCATGCGTCGCGTCCAAGAGGATCGATGCTGGGGCGAAGACGCGACCGAGCGAGGGAGCCATGGGCGGCAAGAAGGCCAGAACTGCGGGCAAGGATCAAGGGGCTGCAACCGGCGCCTTGTGAATCGGCCAGGGTCTTCTCTACAATCGAGGGGTGAACATGCGATTCATCTCCTTGCGCGCGGTGGCCGTGGCCACCGCATGGGTGTTGGCCATCTCGCTGCTGATCGGGTGCGGCAAGGGAGGGCTGCGGTTGACTCACGTCCGCAGCGCTCACAAGAAGCCCGGCAACGTGGCCGTCTACTTCAAGGTGGAGACGGGGGACGGCCAGCCCGTGGGCGGCCTGACGGCAGACCAGTTCGTCATCTACGAGGACGGCAAGGTCGTGTCCCAATACGAGAGCCAGCAGAAGATCGTCAACCCCGAGGCCGCCGCTTCGCACTACACGCTGCTGCTGGTGGACATGAGCGGAAGCATCTCCGAGTCCGGCGAGTCCGACACGGTGGTGGATGCGGCCACCGCGTTCACCGAGCGCGTGGAAAAGTTTCAGAAGGTGGGTGTCTACGCGTTCGACGGCAGCGAGGATCTGCATCCTGTCGCACCGTTCACCAACTCCGCAGGCAGCGCGACCGCGGGCGTGAAGCGGCTCGCCACGTTCAAGGCGAAGGACCCATCGACGAACCTGCACGGCGCGATCATCAAGGGCCTCGAGGAGCTGGACAAGGCGCTCGAGACGGCAGAGAACCCGATGCGCTTCGGCACGCTGGTGGTCTTCTCGGACGGCACGGACCGAGCGGGGCGGGTCTCGGAGGGCGACATGCGCAGCGCGATCGGCGACTCCGAGTACGACGTGTTCGCGATCGGCTTGGGCGCGGAGATGAGCGAGGACGAGCTGAACCAGGTGGGTAAGAACGGTACGGCGATGGCGGCAGACCGCAACGCGGTGGTCAACGCCTTCGACACGATCGCCAAGCGCATCGAGGACCTCACGCGGAGCTATTACCTGCTGAGCTACTGCTCTCCGGCCCGGGCCGGGGAGCACGAGGTGCGCATCGAGGCCGTGGTCAAAGAGGGGGACAAGGAGCGTCGAGGCAGCATTTCCTCGCGGTTCGACGCGCAAGACTTCGGACCCGGGTGCAACCCGGAGCAGCTCCCGGACTTCGACATCAAGAGCGGGGACGCGGTCGGCGAGGACGAGGACGATCGCAAGCCCAAGGGCACGGGCGCGCGCGCCAAGCCGAGCGGCGGGGCCCGCAAGCCGAGCGGATCGGGCAAGGCATCCGCCTCTGGCGGCGCCGACTTCAACCCCTGATCGCGTGAGGTGGCGGGCGCCACTTTCCGGTGGCGCGTCGCCACTTGCTGCAAAATCCAGCAAGAAATCGTCGAAATCACCCCCGTCGGCGTCCTTCGACGCGACCGGCAGGGGTGGCGGCCGCCACCTGCCCCATCGCTCCCATTCACGCAAATTCGAGGACATACGTCCCCTGCGCCGTTGGCCCGCGCTTCGCAATACCCGAAGCCAACAGGGACCGCGAGACCGGGCGAGGTGCCCGGCACGACGGCCCCGCGAAGAGGTACGTCATGGATTCCAAGAACCTGAAGATCGTCTACACCATCACCGAGCGCGGCGAGCGGAGCTTCTGGCACCGAATTGGGGTCGGCTACGTCAACCGGGACGGGTCGCTCAACATCAAGCTCGACGCCATGCCCGTGAACGGCACGATGCACGTGCGGGACTGGACGGCGCGCGACGAGATGCCCGCGCAGGAGGGCAGGAAAGGACCCAACGGGTCGAACGGGTCGTCGCGCAGCGCGTCGTCGCAGCCCATCGACGAATTGCCGAGCGCCTTCTAGCCGAGGAGCAGGACCATGGATTCGGCATGCGAGAACGTAGTGCTTGGGGGCGCCCATCCCCCGTGGTCCGAACGTATGGCGACGGTGGCTCGGGGCCCTTGGGCACGCCCCCTCGCGAGAGCCAGCCTAGTTGTGGGCGCCGTCGTCTTCCTGTCCTGGCTGGGGGCGCGAAGCGCGCAGTCGACCTCGCCCCCGGTCGGCGAACCCGAAGCCGAGCTTGCGGGTTTGGTGACGATGTTGCCCGCGGAGGCGGCAGGCGAACGGGCGGGGCCTCTGGCTGCAGGGTCGGCCTCGGCCGGTGGGAAGCCGGAGAGCCCGGACCCAGGTCCAACCGCTGGGGTGCTGCCCGATGGCCGGGTCGTGCTGAACGCAGCCACCGCGGAGGATCTCTGCCGTCTGCCCGGGATCGGTCCGGCGCGCGCGGCAAAGATCCTCGAGCTGAGGGCAAAGCTCGGAGGCTTCCGCTCGGTGCGGCAACTGCTTCGGGTGCGGGGGATCGGTCCCCGGACTCTCAAACGGCTCTCACCGCTGCTGGTGCTCGATGCACCCAGCGCTCCGGAGACGAAAGACGGCGGATGACCCGTCGGGGGGCGGGTCAGGGAGGGCTCTCAGTCCTTCTTGGCCCGCTCCGCCTTGCCCTTGCGGCGCGTGATGCTCTTGTACAGGTCGAAGAGGCGGGGAACGGGGAACTTCTCGAGGCGCTCGCGGTAGCCCGCGTCCTTGGTGCGGTTCTCCGCTTCGAGGACGGCGTCGATCAGCTTGAAGCGATTGCCGAACTGTTCCTTCACCGCCGCGAACGTGTCGTGCAGGCGCAGGAGCTTGGCGTTGGACACGTGCTCGAGGCCCTTCTCCGCGTTGAGCCGGTTCACCCAGAGGTCTTCGTTGGTGAACTTGCGGAGGGCTTCGACGAGCTTGGTCTTGTCACCGAAGCGGTCCTTCACGAGCTGCAGGGGGGTCTTCTTCATGGCGTATCCTTCCGATGGTGCACGAGATCACTCGCGCGGTCATTGAAGGGGAGCGGTCTAGCAGAACCGGGCGCGATGGGGAATGGGGATCTGCAAGGCCCGCGGGTCGGAACGCCCCGCAGGCGGCTTGGAACGGAACAGGACTTGGATGGGCCGGGTGGTGTAAGCTTCGGGCCCGTGGGTCGTTGACCCCGGGAACCAAGGGAGATCCTCATGCGAACGAGAAATTCGGCCTGGCCCCCGCTGGTGTGGGTCTTGTCGCTCTTTGTGATGGTCTGGGCCGCGTTGGCCACCGCCTGTGGCGGTGCGAAGTATGCCGAGGCCGCACACGCGCCTGTTGCGCAAGGCATTCCTGGACAAGCGTACGCCGCCTCGGACGACGGCTACGCCATGCGCGAACAGGCGGAGTACGCACCCGAGGCGCCCGAGGCGCCTGCCGAGCAGCCGGTCATGGAAGCGACGGGAATGGCCATGCCGGCGCCCGCGAAGATGGCGCAGAACGCGCCGCAACCGGAGCCAGCGCCGGGACCGACCGCAAAGCCTTCGGACAAGGCCCCGGAGCCGACCGTGGCGAGCGATGCGGTCCCGATCCAGCAAGTGCTCATCTACACCGCGCAGCTGAGCATGGCGGTCTTCGAGGTCGACAAGTCGCTCGGCGAGGTGGAGACCCTGGCGCGCAACCTCGGCGGCTTTCTGTCCCACAGGACGGACACGCAGATCACGATCCGCGTCCCGGCCGCGCAGTTCGACGAGGCCCTCAAGGGGATCGCCGGCATGGGCGACGTGCTCACGCGCAACGTGCAGGTGGAGGACGTGACGGAAGAGTACCTGGACGTCACGCTCCGGCTCAAGAACGCGAGGCAGGTGCGCGAGCGCATCGCGCAGCTGCTGGCGAATGCCAAGAACGTGGAGGAGTCGCTGGAGGTGGAGCGGGAGCTGCACCGGCTGAGCGCGGAGATCGAGCGGCTCGAGGGCCGGTTGAAGTATCTTCGCAACAAGGCGCAGTACTCCACGATCACGGTGACGTTCCGGCCCGAGCAGGTGGACGACGTTCGCCCTGCGTTTCAGCTTCCGTTCCCGTGGCTACGGGAGCTCGGTTTGGGTCGGCTGATGAACCTGCGGTGATGGACGGGACGGAGGACGAAGATGACTCGCAATAGCTTGCGTATTCGATATCTGGTGTGGCTGGGAGCGATCGTGCTGGTGGCCACGGGGTGTGGAGGTTCCGCGTTCTTCACGGCGACGCCGCCTGGGTTCGTGGAGCTGGAGGACCAGGAGCCGGACTACCACTACCGGGCGGTGAGTGCCGACGGGGTCGTGGTGGGGGTGCGGGAGATCGAGCACGAGCCCAAGGGGGACAAGGAGTTTTGGGTCCAGGCGATCCGCAACCGGATGCGGGAGCGGGCGGGCTACGCGCTGCTCGCGACCCAGCCGGTCAAGACCAAGGGTGGGATGGAAGGGACCCAGCTGCAGTTCGGGCACGACGAAAAGGGGCAATCGATGCTGTACACGCTCACGATCTTCGTGACGGAGGACCACATTTTCCTCTTGGAGTTCGGCGGGACGAAGGAGGAGATGACGCGCCAGGCGGCCCATCTGGCCTGGGTGGTCGAGAATTTCCGCATGGCGTGACCCGGCGCGCGGCGCGTGGTATCTGCCCGCGCCATGGCATTTGTCCCCGCTTCGCCCCCCCGCGTCCGATTCGCCCCCTCCCCCACGGGTTACCTGCACATCGGCGGCGTCCGCACGGCGCTGTTCAACTGGCTCTGGGCCCGCAAGATGGGCGGCAAGTTCATCCTCCGCATCGAAGACACCGATCAGGAGCGCAGCACGCCCGAGAGCGTACAGGTCATCCTCGACTCCCTTCGCTGGCTCGGCCTCGACTGGGACGAAGGCCCAGAGGTCGGCGGGGACCACGGCCCGTACTTCCAGATGCAGCGCCTCTCCCTCTACGAGAAGTACGCGAACGAGCTCATCGCCAAGGGCAAGGCCTATCGCTGCTACTGCACCAAGGAAGAGCTCGCCGAAGCCCGCGAGGCCCTCAAGAAGGACAACCCCAAGGCCCAGTTCCGCTACCCGGGCACCTGCCGCCACCGCACCGAACACCCCGACATCCCCTACGTCGTGCGATTCAACATGGCCGCCGTCGACCGCGACACGGTCACCTACCAGGACCTCGTCTTCGGCGAGATCACCACGCCCAACAGCGAGCAGCAAGACTTCGTGCTCCTGCGGTCCGACGGTGTGCCGTTGTACAACTTCGGCGTGGTCATCGACGATCTGACGATGGGCATCGACCTGGTGATGCGCGGGCGAGACCACATGGTGAACACGCCGCCGCAGATCTTGCTGTACGAAGCGCTGGGCGTGAAGCCGCCGGTCTTCGCGCACCTTCCCATGATGCTCTCGCCCAAGGGCGAGAAGCTGAGCAAACGACACGGCGCCGTGAGCGTGAGCGAGTACGAGAAGATGGGCTACACCCCCGGCGCGGTCCTCAACTACCTCGCCCGCTTCGGCTGGTCCTGCGGCGACCAGGAGATCTTCTCGCTGCAGGAGCTCGTCGAGAAGTTCAACTTCGAGAGCCTCAACCGCTCCGACGGCCGGTTCGACGCCAAGAAGTTCGCGGACGTCGCGTTCGAGCACCTGAAGGAGCCGCGGCTCACGTCGGACGACGAGTATTTGCGGCACGTGAGTCCGTTCATGGCGGCGCGGGGGTTGGGACAGGTGGACGAGGGGAAGCTGCGCAAGGCGATCGGGACGATCCGGGCGCGGGGGCGCACGCTGCCGGATGCGGCGGAGCGGATGGACTTCTACTTCCGGCCGGTGACGTTCGACCCGAAGGCGCGGGAGAAGTTTCTCACGCAGGGGGCCGTGGAGCCTCTCGAGGCGATGATCGCGAGCTTGTCCGCGGTGGAGACGTTCGAGGAGGCGTCGCTCGAGGCGTCGGTGCAGGCCTTGCTGGAGAGCCGTGGCTGGGAGATGAAGGAGATCGCGCAGCCCGCGCGTGTATCGCTGACGGGACAGAAGGTCAGCCCCGGGTTGTTCGAGATGCTCGCGGTGCTCGGGCGTGAGGAGTCCATCGCGAGGTTGAGCGCGGGTGCGGAGATCGCGCGGGGCGCCGTGTCGTGAGCGAGGGAGGCTGGCTTCTCGCGCTCGCCGGGCCTGCGACGGCCGTGGTGGCTGACGCACCGAGTGCGTTTCACACGTGGCTCGAGTCGCCGCTCGTGAAGGCGCCGCTGCCGATTCCGGTGTTCATCCTGCTGGCGCCCTTGATGTGGTTGCTGTTCCGCGGGACGTGGCGGGAGATCGACACCGAGGCGCAGCGGGAGCGCGGGCACATGCTCGCGACGGGCAAGTGGGATGCGCGCCCCGCGGTGGCCTGCGTGATCGTGGCGGTGGTCCTGACGCTGCAGGAGTATTACGGGGGCGGGCGCGTGTACCAATCGGTCATCCGCCCCTTCCTGATGGAGCAGGAGGAAGGGTGGCTGTCAGGGGTGGTCAACCTTGCGAAGTACGACAACCTCTACAGCTACGGCTGGTGGGCGTTCGCCCGCGTGTTCGGCTACGTGTTCATCCCCTTGCCGATCTGGAAGCTCTTGTTCCCGAAGGACAGCCTGCTGGACATGGGCTTTCGGGTATCGGGCTTCATCCGCCACTGGTGGATCTACGTGGCTTCCCTGTGCGTGGTCATCCCGGCGATGTTCGCCGTGGCCCAGCAACCCGACTTCGGCACGTACTACCCCTTCTACAAGCTCGCCTCGCGGTCATGGTTCGACCTCTTGGCGTGGGAGATGATGTACTTCGCCCAGTTCCTGGCCCTGGAGATCTTCTTCCGTGGATGGTTTCTGGGCGCGCTGCGCAAGACCGTGGGCTCCGCCGCGATCTTCGCCATGGCCATGCCGTACTGCATGATCCACTTCGGCAAGCCGTACTTGGAAGCCCACGGAGCGATCATCGCGGGCATCTTCCTCGGCTCCCTCGCCATGAAGACCCGGAGCATCTACGCGGGGTTTCTGGTTCACATCACGGTGGCCCTCGCCATGGACATACTGTCCCTGTACAACCGCGGCGCGCTTCCGACGAAGCTCATCGCCCCGTGACGGGGAATGGTCGGGGCTGCAGGGCGGTTTGCACGGTACGATCTCTTTGAACCGAGAGTTTGCACGTGGCCCAGGCACTCACCTACAATTCCCCCTATGAGCCCTTCGGTCCGGGGCCCATGGCCCGGACGACCGGATCGGTCCACCCACGATGCAACGAAGCCCGTCATTCTCGCTGACCTCGCTGCTCGCAGGGGCCCTGGTGCTTCTGGCAAGCTCCGCCTCGGCGGACATCTATACCTACACGGACGATGACGGGGTCGTGCACTTCACGAGCAAGCCCCAGCCCGGATCCTCTCTTTATCTCAAGGCCCCGAGGCGCCGCCCCCAATCGGGCGTGGTCCCTGTGATGCCCAGCGACACGTCGCTCGAGCGGTTCACGCGGTACGACACGGCGATTCACCAGGCGGCGACGCTGTACCAGATCCCGGTGGAGCTTGTTCGTGCGGTGATCAAGGTGGAGAGCGACTTCGACCCGCGAGCGGTGTCGCCGGCGGGTGCGCGGGGACTGATGCAGATGATCCCGGCGACGGCGGAGCGGATGCAGGTGCGCGACATCTTCGACCCGAGGGAGAACATCTTCGGGGGTGTGCGCTACCTGCGTGTGCTGGCGAACATGTTCAACGGGGACTTGCAGCTGACCATCGCGGGATACAACGCGGGGGAAGGGGCAGTCGTGCGCTACGGGGGCATCCCGCCGTACGAGGAGACCCAGCACTACGTAGTGAAGGTGCTGGCGTACTACCACCGGTACCGAAGCATGTCGGCGGAGCCGGTGGCGGCGAACCCCTAGTACACGTCCCCGCATACGCACCGAGGCCGAGCCGGAGCCCGGAGAACCACAGAAGACGCAGAGACCACAGAAGGGAATCGGGTCGGTGCGGAGCTTCGCTGAGCGCGGCGGGATGCCCGAAGCGCGGTACAAATCCTCCAGCGGAGCGACTCGGCACTGCCGAGTCGAGCGTTGTGCGCGGCACCGCCGCGCGACCCCAGATCCGTGGGGGGTCAGTTGGTGGTGATGGGGCCGTTGGAGGGGGTGGCGCTCCAGCGGAAGTTGTCGAGCAGCACGAGGGAGTCGAGCGCTTGATCGCTCGTGTCCCACGTGACGAAGCGCAGGGTGATGACTTCGCCCGGCACGACCGGAGACGTGGTGGTAAGCCAGAGCGTGGCGCCGCCCGGGCCGAGCGTGTAGCCCGTGCCATTGAGGCCGGCGGTCCCGTTCGGGCAGGGATACCCGGCCTTCGGCGGGCAGACCGTGAAGAACTGCTGGCTGTTGACGGAGATGTAGTTGCCGTTGGAGTCGAAGGAGATGTTCCGATCCGCGGGAATCGCGGTCTGGCCTGGACCCGGCAGCCAGCTCGAGTTGAGCATCGCGATGAAGAAGTCGTTGTAGACCGTGCAGGTCCAGTTCCAGTACTCCTGCGAGAAAAAGCGGAACTGGAACGAGAAGGAATTCGCGTTGAGGGGCACGCGCAGCTGCACCCGCAGCATCACGGCGTCGTTCGCGCCGCTCCCGTTCGGACAGCTCGCGCTCGTCTGGGGCAACTGGTTGCCGTGAGGCGCAATGAAGTCCGCGGGCGGGCTCCCGGCCACATAGGAGAAGCTGTGCGCGTTCGTCGGGTCCGGGTCGTTCGCGTCCCGTGCACGCCCGGACGAGAGCGACGCCATGTTGTTGCCGTACCGAGGCAGGTTCGAGGCGTCCGTCCCGAACTGCGTCATGATGCCCACCTGCGGATAGTTCACGGCGCCCGTGCCGGTCGCCCTCGTCAGTGAGTACGACCCAGGCACGATGCCCCAGGATCCGTTCTGCGACACCTGGCAGATGTCCATCGCGTTCAGCAAGGCCAACGCCTTGGTCGCGCTCACATCGGTCGTGAAGCTCGTCCCCGTGCTGCACGTGGTGTACGGGTTCTCGTCGATCTGCCCGTTGCAGTTGTTGTCCACCCCGTCGCCTTGGACCTCGAAAGCGCTCGGGTTGACCTGCGCCGGCGACCCGCACACCGTGCCCGCCACGTCGCAGCAATCGCCCTCGCAGATCGACCATCCGTCTCCGTCTTGGTCCAAGCCGTCGTCGACGCCTCCGAAGCAGTCGTCGTTGATGCCGTTGCCACAGATCTCTGCAACGGGCGTCACCTCGCCCACGCAACCGAACCACCCCGTGCCGAGCACGTTGCACGAGCGGGTTCCTGCCTTGCACGGTCCCACGCCGATCGTCCCTGCGGGCCCGCCGTAGCAGCTCGCGGTCGCGTTGGGGCTACAAAGGCAGGCTGCCGCCCCGGTCGCGAACCCATCGTTGACGATGCCGTTGCAGTCGTCGTCCACCGCGTTGTCACAGCGATCCGCGTCCGGAATGATCTGCCCGATGCACGCACCAAATCCCGTTCCGTTGGCCAAACACGTGCGCTTGCCGGCTTGGCACACGCCCACGCCCGCCGTTCCCGGCGGCCCGTCGTAACAGTCCGCCTGGTTTCCGGGAACGCACACGCAGGCCTGCCCGCCGGTGCCAAACCCGTCGTTGGTCACGCCGTTGCAGTCGTTGTCCAGGCTGTCCGTGCAGTGGTCGGGGGAGGGAACGACTTCGCCCGCGCAGACGCCCCAAGCAGAACCCAGACTGTTGCAGCTCGCGATGCCCCCTTTGCACACCCCCACGTTCTTCGTGCCCGCCGGGCCCGAGTAGCACGTCGCCACCGAATTCGGGTAGCACGCGCACCCGTCCGCACCGGCCGAGAAGCCGTCGTTGAGAATCCCATTGCAGTTGTTGTCCAGGCTGTCGGTGCACACGTCAGCAGAGGGAACGACGTCGCCCGTGCAGGGGCCATAGCCCGTGCCCGCGCCATTGCAGGTTTGCGCGCCGCCCTTGCAGACACCCACGTCCTCGGTGCCCGCGGGGCCGCTGTAGCAAGGAGCGGTCGTGTTCGGCGTGCAGTTGCAGCCAACACCATCCTCGTTGACGAGCCCATCGCAATCATCGTCCACGGGGGTGAGGCACGATTCGGCGAGCGGCAAGATCTCGTCGACGCAGGCGCCCCAGGCGGTCCCGGTGGCGTTGCACACGCGGGTTCCGTCCGCGCAGGCGCCTACGTTTCGCGTGGCGGGGGAACCCGAGTAGCACGCCTCGATGGCGTCCGGGGCGCACAAGCACCCGATGCCCCCTTCGTTGACCTCGCCATCGCAGTCGTCGTCCTCGGGGGTGAAGCAGGACTCGGTGGTGGGGACGACCTCTCCATCGCAAGGACTCCAGCCGTTACCGGAGGAGTTGCAGGTCTGGACACCTCCCTTGCACACACCCACGTCCCGGGTGTTGGGCGGTCCCGTGTAGCAGTCGCGGGGCTCGCCCGGCACGCAGGCGCACCCGACACCGCCGTCCGGGACCGACGTCTCGCAACCATTGGCGATGTTCAGGTCACAGCTTTCGAATCCCGGTTCGCAGGAGAGCAGAAGGCATTGCCCGCCAGAGCATTGCGACGTGGCGTTCGCGAGGCTGCATGCCTGATCGCAAGCGCCGCAATGGTCCATGCTCGTGTTGGTGTCCACGCATTGGCCGTCGCAACAGCCCTGGGTGCCGGGACAGGGATGCTGCGTCGTGCACCCGGGCTTGCACGAGGAGTCGCTGCAGAGCAGCCCCGGCGGACACTGGTCGTCGGTCAGGCAGCCGACGCACTCGTGGGTCACGGGGTCACACACGAGCGTTCCTGCGTCGGTGGCGACATCGCAATCCTGTTGGGTATCGCACCCCGCCAGGCAAGCGGAGGACCCGGGGTCGCAGTAGGTGCCTTCGGGGCAGCTGGACGGGTCTCCGGAGAGGCAGGCCACGCAGGCGCCGGAGGTGGGATCGCAGTACGGACCGGAGGCAGACCCGATGCAGTCGTCGTTCGTGGAGCAAGACGTGGCGGCGTCCCCGCCGGCTGAGCCGTCCGAGACATCAGGGCTCACGTCGATGCTGGCGTCCTGACCGGACGCACCCGCACCGCCGTCCTCGAGGCCGGTTCCGCCCGTGCTGCCGGAGGCCCCCGCGTTACCGGCCATGCCGGCGACTCCTCCCGTGCCGCCGCCGCCCGTCCCGGTTCCCCCGGTTCCGCCCGTTCCGCCCGAGCCCGCAGTTCCGCCGGACCCGCCGGAGCCGGAGGCCCCGGACGCACCCGTGTCGTCCGATCCGCCACATCCGACAACCAGCACGCCCATCAAGAACCAGACGGGGGAACCTACTCGCCTCATGTTCATGAGATCCTCCAACGGCCGAACACACGACACCAAATGCTAATGTACCCGACGACACCGGGGTTGGAAAGGAGCCACATCACGTTGACGAAGCGCCCACGGCCAAACGGGTGAGCAGGGGACCGAGAACCGGGAATTCTCGGCAACGGGGACCCTGACGAGGAGGACAATGTCCAGTCCAAGTCGCCGTCGCCGTCAGAGCCAACGTCAAGGTTGACGTCCACGACGACGACCTCTCGGGAACGGCGTGGCACCTCTTCCGAACACATCTACTGTTCTGTCGAGCCTCGGTCGCGGTACAGGGACAGGGCGGCTTTGAGCTCCTGCATGACGAGCTGGCGGAGGGAATCGGGCTCGATGACGCGGGCGCCGCTGCCGAACCCGAGCACCCATCGCGCAACCCGCTCCACGTCGTCGACTTGGAGAGTCACCCGCAATCCGCCCGACCGCAGGTTGGAGAGTCGCTGGCTGGGGTGAATCTGGCGGTGACGAACGCGTGCGGCGACACCCGGTTCGAAGTCCACCACGATCCGGGTCTTGCGCGTGGAGGCAAAGAGCCCGAAGCGGCCTTGGTAGTAGCGACGGAGATGGAAGCCCGAGGGAAGGGCGAATCTCTCGGAAGGGCGAAGCGTGGCGTCGTGAAGCTCGTCGAGCGGGAAGGCCATGGCGTCGTCGGGGTTCTGGCCAGGCTCCGCCGCAACGACATAGATGGCGTCCTGGTAGAGAACCATCGCGTAGGGATGCAAGGTCAGGCCGCGCTCATCCCCGCCGATGGGGTGGTGCCTACAGTCGACTGGGTGCAGGTCGGCCACGGCGTGGTAGAAGACGTCGATGTCCTCGGCGCGTGCTGCGTAGTTGGCGGGTTCCGCAGGCAGGTGAACGAAGCGCTCTTCCACCTCCGTGTCGACCAAACCTGCATTGGGGCCGCGGCCGGGGCGATTGGCGAGGGTGACCAAGTCACGAACGGCCTCGTCGATCTCGTCGAACAGCGCGGAGCCGCGCATCGGCTCGAAGAGGCGTCGCGTGGCGAGCAGGGCGTAGCACTGGGCCCTTCGCAGCCCGATCTTGCGCGGCCTCTCGATGGATTTCACGCGCCATAGCAAAGCACGCGAGGGCGACGGGACCTGCTCGAGCTCGAAGTCGCTCTGGAAGCGTTCCAGGTATCGTCGTGCGGACCGGGGGCTGACCTCGAGGGCGACGGCGATCTCTTGCAGGGTGGTGCCGCCTCCGCGCGTCAGCATGAGCTTGCGGAGACGTTCGAGGCGCATCACCTGTGTGAACTTGCCGGGGGGTCGACCGCGGGGCGGGAGAGACTGCACGCTCCGAGACTACCCAGCGCTTGCGGTTCGGTCGAGACAGGACACCGGTCAGGGACCAAGCCGCCGCTTACCGATGTGCGTGCACGTCATACTGCGGTTGCCTTTCTGCAACCTCCGCCCCGGGAGTGACGAGCGGTTGCCCCGGTACGTCCTCCCCATCGTCCAGGCTTGTTCGACGCCCCGGCGTGTGCGAACCTTGACGTTCCCTGGCAAGGTCTCCTTGCCTTCGTGGAGGAGGTTCGAAGTGAACAGGCGACTCGCACGCCCGGTGGATGGTTGGTCCGTGAGCTCGACCCGCATTGGCATCGCTCTATGTCTCGGCGCGATCGTCGCGGTCACGCCGAGCCTCGTCGACGCGCAGACCTGCACCCTCTCAGACGGCTCCACGTCACCCAATTCTTGTTACTCGAGCAACCCCAACGACTGGCCGCCCCCTGCGCGGCCGTACTTCATGATCGTGTTCGACACGTCGGGCAGCATGATCCAGTGCACCAACCCGGTCACATCCTTCCCGAACCAGTGCCCCGCGGGAGCCACCCTCAACAGCTGCAATCTGGTCCCGTCGCGCATCAACGACGGCAAGTGCGCCATGCGCAAGATGCTGCAGGCGTTCAGCGAGGTGGACTTCGGGCTGACGACGTTCCGGCAGACCATCACCGGCTGCGGCACGTCGCCGTACGCATGCACGCCGTACACAATCGACGGTTTCATGCCGGAGTACTCGAACGGCTGCGCAGTGAACTACGTTTGTGGGGGCACCGGGACAACCGCCTATGGCGGGAGTGTTCGCGTGGGGCTTCCGATCACGTCCAACACACTCGGCAACAGCTTGGCTTGGACGGACGACGATTGTGGCAGCGGGGTCGAGGTCATGCCTGCAGGCGCCACCCCCATCAACGGGTCGCTGCGGGATGCGGCTCTTCACCTGCGCTCCAACGCCACTTCGCTGACCCCCTTCTGCCGTCCTGTCAACGTCATCCTCATCACGGACGGCGGTGAGTCATGTGATGGATCCGAGGTCGAGAACCGAGCGGCCGCCGCAGCCCAGGACCTCTATGTCAATGGGCTCAACGACGGCACCGGACGACGTGTCAGCGTGTACCCCATCGGGTTTGGTGGCATCACAGCAAACGAGACGACGGCCCTCAACAACATCGCCAAGATGGGACAGTGCGGCACGACCACGGGCTCCTGTGCCGATGGCGTTTCCGCTCTGACCGCGTCCAACGAAGTCCAGCTCTCCCAGGCCCTTTCGTCCATCATCGTCTCCAGGATCCAGCCGGAAACCTGCAACAACGTCGACGACAACTGCAACGGTTGCGTCGACGAGGGATACAACCATTTCTGCAACACGAACCCCACGTGCTGCGCGTGGGGCAACCCGACCCAGCGCAACACCTGTCTCTCGAACTTCGTAGCGTCCATCACCCCCGCCAACCCTACCGGGAACCCGGCCTTACTCCCCTGCACCACGTCCGGCCAGGCGAACAATTGCTCCACGTGGCTCTGCCACAACCCCGGCGAAGTCTGTGACGAGCAGGACAACAACTGCAACGCTTCCATCGACGAGAACCAGACCAAGTGCAACGGCCAGTGCCCGAGCGCCGAGATCTGCGACGGCATCGACAACGAC
>CAZAWR010000073.1:0-46938 GCA_964488865.1 uncultured Polyangiaceae bacterium
TCGCCCCGACGGGCTCGGCATCGGACGAACCTACGACCCGGCCACGGGCAAGCTGGCGTCGCTGGCACTCCCGACGGGAACCGCGACGTACGGCTATCACCCGGTGACCGGCAAGCTCGCGAGCATCTCCGGCCCCTACGGTGTGACCCTCGCATACGCGTGCGACGGCTCTCTGAAGACCGATGAGACCTGGAGCGGTGCGATCTCAGGCGCGGTGCAGACGAGCCACGACAACGACTTCCGAGTTGTGAACGAGACGGTGAACGGCGGGCACGCGGTGAGCTTCGGGTACGACACGGATGGCTTGCTCACGAACGCCGACGCCCTCACCCGCGCCTTCGACCCCCGCGACGGCGCAGCTCGCGAGCACGACCGTGGGCACGGTGACCGAAGCCTACGGGTACAACGCCTACGATGAACTCGAGAGCCTGACCAAGCAAGCACGTTCTTGCATGTACTGGTCGACGGTCGTTTGGGAACACGGTCACCCGCGACGAGAAGGGACGCGTGGCGCACGCTGCCCCGCCTGGCCTCCTGCCCACCCAACTCACCGTCATCCGGCACGGGCCACACGAGCGTTCCGAGAATCGCTGCGCCATTCTGACGGGCCGTTGCATCGTCTTGAAGTAGGGCGGTGCGCAGTGCTTTTCGTCCACCTTGGAACGGAGAAAGGGAATTGAGAGTCCCCTCGATGACGTGTGCCTCGCGGGGGCGGTGCATGGGTACTGGCACGCGCGATGCTCCCTGCCTGGGCGACCCCTTTCGACCAAACCCCGTGCCAAGGAGACCATCATGACTGACTATTCAAATGTAGAAATGCCTACGAAGAACAAGATGAGCGACGTCAATCTCGCGCTCGACGCGACCGGTGGTATTGCACACGCGGAGCAGGCCACCCGCAAGGCCATCAAGTCGAACGAACGGACCGTGCTCGTCGCCTGGTGGGACAAGAAACTCCATACCGGCGGGCCGGCCGAGGCTTGCAGCGGCGATGCGCCGAAGTGCTCGGCGGACTACGCGAGGAGCCACGGGGCTTCGACCCGGGTGAGGGTCAACGACGGCCTGTACGAGTTTTTCTACGCGGAGATCCCGGAGGGCCATGAAGAGTTGATGAGGGACGAGGCGATCGAGCTTCGCCGCCGCTTCGGGGAGACAGCGCCAAGCGGTGAGTTCGTCGGCGGCTGATCCGCCGAGCTGCTCAAACGCTCGAGTACCGCGGCTACGAATCCAGGTTAGCAAACGCAGTGCGACGGAACCTAATGCCCGATCCGCTTCCCGCAGCCTGGCGTCGATGCTACGCGATCGCGGGTGAACGCTTCCCCCCCCACGCAACCGTCCCGCCCCATCGTCCTCGTGGCCCTCGGCGGCCACGCCTTCATCGGCAAGGGTGAAAAGGGCGACGTCCACGACCACGAACGCAACGCCGCCTACATCTGCGAACGGCTGATGACGCTCGTGGAGCGCAACTACAACCTGGTCATCACCCACGGCAATGGACCGCAGGTCGGCAACCGCCTCCTCGCCACCGAGCAGACGCGCGACCAGATCCCCGCCTTTCCCCTCGACGTGCTCGTGGCCGAAACCGAGGGCAGCTTGGGCTACTTCCTCCAACAAGCCCTGCTCAATCAGCTTCGACGTCGCCACGTCGACCGCTACGTCGTGACCGTGATCACACAGGTGCTCGTTGACGAGACGGACCCCGCCTTCCAGCACCCCACCAAGCCCATCGGACCGTTTCTCTCGAAGGAGGAAGCCGAGCAGCGCGCGAGGGACATGAAGTGGGACGTCGTGGATGACTCCGGCCGCGGCTGGCGTCGCGTCGTCGCGTCCCCTTCGCCCAAGCGCGTGATCCAGCACCGCATGATCCGGGAGGCCTCGCAGCAGGGCCACATCGTCGTGGCCTGCGGGGGCGGCGGCATTCCCGTGCACAAGGACAAGAACGACGACTACGAGGGAATCGAGTGCGTCATCGACAAGGACCTGACGTCGTCCATCCTCGCCAACCAGATCGGCGCCGAGCTTCTGGTCGTGCTGACGGCGGTGCCGAAGGTGTATCTGCACTACGGCAAGCCTGAGCAGATGGCGCTCGGCGCTGTGACCATGGAAGAGATCGAGGACCACATCGCGAAGGGCCACTTCCCGCCCGGTTCGATGGGCCCGAAGATCCAAGCCATCCACCAGTTCCTGGAGCAGGGCGGCAAGCGCGGGCTCATCACGGACCCCGAGCACCTGCTCGACGCGCTGGACGGCAAGGCCGGAACCCACTTCGTGGGCCGCATATGAGCGCGGAACGCGGGAAGGGGGGGCGACGATCGATCGGAACGAGGATCGTCATCCTGCTGGCGCAGCGCGTGGGGGCAGCGCTCGGACTCGGGATCGCCATCGCGTTCTTGCGCGGGTTCTGGGACGCGGCGCTCGAGGGATTCCTCGAGGGGATCGCCGAGGGTCTCGGGGGCAGCGTGCTCGCCCTCGTCGTGACCGGCCTCGCCCTCTTGCTCGTCTACGCCACGCTGGGAGCCCAGGTCGACGCCATCTCCGTGCGGTTGATCGCGCTCGTGGCCGGCAAGGGGAGGGGAGATCGCACCGCCCCCGCCGAGAACACCGCCGCGGGCGTCGCCGACCTGCTCGCCATTCCCCTCTACCTCGTGGCGAGCGTGCTGCTCGTTGTGGCGGGAATGCGTGAGTCCCACGCCACGTGGACGATGCTCGGGTTCGCGGCGTTCGCCCTCGCCGCGCTGTCGGTGCTGTCGACCTTCACGCACCTGTGGTTCCTGGTTCGCCTGCGCCGAAGGAAGGCCAAGGGCAAAGAGGAAATCCTCGACGACGACCGCGTTCAGAAGGGCGGCGAGATCGCCGGCGTCTTCGTGTCGCTGGCTGTGCTCTCGCTGACGCTGTGCGCTTCTGTGTTCTCCGCCATGCCGGGGTACCGGTACGCAGAGTCAGGCTGGCCGCTCGCGTTCGGGGATTGGGCTCGCCTGTGCATCGGTGAAGCGGGCGGGTGCCGGTCCAAGCAAGTCCTGACCTTCGTGCCGGAAGCGGGACGCAAGACCCTCGTCGAGGTCGCCTCGAGCGAAGTCGCGCGCCTGCAGTCCCCCGGAAGGGACGGCGCAGTCGACGCGAAAGGACAACCTGTCACCTTGAAGCGATCCGGCGACTCGTCCTACGCCTGGGAAGCCGCGTTCATGCCTGCTCCCGGGACCACGTACCAGGTCGTGGCCGAGACGACCGGACACTACAGCGTTCGCTACAGGCATGCGCCATGAGCCTCGAGCCCCTTCGTTGTGGATCGTGCGGCGGTGACGTGGCCCTCGTGGCCGCGCCAGCGACCGGGTGCCGATACTGCAAAGCGTCGGTGGTCATCCCTCAGACGCACCTCGACGCGTTGGCGGTCCAGCAGCAGGCGGCTCGCCTCCGAAAGGAAGTGGAGCCCCGCTGGAGGAGAATGACGGCTCAAGCCGCGTGGTGGACCGAATGGGTGGCGGCTGCTTTGATTCTGTTTCTGCCTCCGTTCATGTCCCTCCTCGCCGTGTTCGTGCTGTGGTTCCCGCTATCGATGGTCGACGGGCTCGTGTTCGTCGCGATTCCTTCGCTGCTCCCAGGCGGCGCGCTGTGGGTGTGGGCGATCGCGTCGCGGGCCACGGCGCAGAGGCTCGATCGGGGCATGTGGGCAGGACCTCCCCAGAGGGCAGGGGGCAGTCCCACGTGCCGTGGATGCGGGGCGCCCCTTACGGTCGAACCGGAAGCCCTCGCTGCCACGTGTGTGTACTGTGGAGCCGACAGCGTGCTCGGCTCGCAAGCCTCTGGCGACGTGGCGAACGCCGCGGGGTCCAAGGTCCGAACTCTGAAGGACGCGCTACGCACGTGGCGCATGCGTGTTGTGCTGCTGGGCTTCGGGGTGCTTGCCTTGGCCGTGCCCGTGGCGGGTCTGGCCATGCTGGTCTGGGTTGCTCTGCGCTCCGCGATGTGACCCGGGCGTGATGGCGAGGGCTACCGGGACTGCTTTCGTCTTCGGGCAATGACTGCGGCCGCGGCGATCAAGAGGAGGGCCGCGATGGGTGTCGGCCTCGCTCCCGCGGTGCGACACCCGCCAGAGCAACCGCCGTCGTCTTCGGCGGGCTCGCTGCCCCCCGTGCCGGCCGTTCCAGCGTCGGGCTGCGTACCGCCAGAGCCGCCGCTGCCGCCGCTGCCGCCGCTGCCGCCCGTGGAGGTGGCGCCGCCCGTCCCGCCCGTTCCGGACATGCCGCCGGAGCCAGATGCTCCGCCATCCCCGCCAACTCCAGCGGAACCGCCGTCGCCGCCTGTGCCTGCCGTGCCTGCCGCGCCACCGTCGCCGCCCGCTCCCGCACCACCGCCTGCGCCCCCCGCGCCGGTCTCGCAAATACCCCCTTCGCAAGCTCCGTTCGTGCAAACCGTGCCGTTCGGCTTCGGCTCTTCTTCGCATCCCTGGGCGGAGTCGCACCCCGTACTCTGCATGCACTCTCCGGAAGGCGTGCAGGTCACGCTCTGTCCCGTGCACTGCCCGGCGGCACAAGCGTCTTGTGCGGTGCATGCGTCCCCGTCGTCGCACGTCTCGCCCGTGAGTAGCTCGCAGACACCGTTCTCCGAAGCTCCCGCCGCGACCGAGCATGCATCGCAAGCGCCCGCCGCGCAGACCTCGTTGCAACACACGCCGTCCGCGCAGAAGCCGCTGCCGCAATCATCGCCGGTCGAGCAAGGCGCGCCCGGTGGGAGCGCGAAGCCCTTCACGACGATCACACGATTCCCGCCGCCAAACGTCGAGAAGAGGAAGTCCCCCGTGACCGGGTCGATGACGGCCCCCTCCGCGCCCGTCAGGCCTGTCATGAAGTTGCCCCGCGTGGCCACGATCGGATTGCCGTTCCCGTCGAGCTCGTAGGCGCCAATCTGGCCGGCCGAATACTCCGACACCAGCATGCTCGGAGCGGGGAAGAGCGTCGAGCCGATAGGCACGTAGATGAACCCCTCCGGTCCGCCTGGGAGCGTGGTCTCTTGCACGGCAGAGTCGATGTTGAACGTCCCCGCGCCGTCGGGGGAGAACTGCAGTGTGTAGAACTGGCCGCCCGGCCAGGAGACCAGCTTGAGCGCCCCGGGGGACACGTGATCGGTGGGCACGAACATCAACCCGCCTGGCGACGACGCCACCCCAAGGGGGGCGAGGTCGACGATCTTGTCGGGGACGGTGCTGCCGGGCAGCAGTTGCCCGATCTGATTGACCGGATAGCGAGCCATGAAAAGCACGCCCTCCGGGCCATACACAACCCCGCCGTCGTTGTAGGCGCCGTCCGCGATGTCCTCCACCGTGCCCACGAAGCCGGTCACGTGGCCCCCCGCGTCGCGCGCCACCGCAATGCGGTAGAGCCTGCCGTTCGCGGTGTTGGCCGCACCCCCGATCAATACCGTGTTGGGGTCCTGGGCGAACGTGAGCCCGCCATACTGAGACGGAAGGCCGGGGACGGCTCCCAGATCCGTGAACGTGTAGGAGCCCGCATAGAACGTATCGATGGTCTGCGCGCCCGCTGGCGTTGCCGCCAGGAGTGCCGCGACCGCCCAACCCACCCGTAGAGCTGTACGCATCACCTGGCCATGCGACCGCGACGGGGCGCCGTCAAGGTCGGCTTTCTGACGGAAATGCGTCAACGCGTCGACGTGGGGGTGACGTGGGCAACCTGGGGTGTGCGCAGGGGGTGCTGGAGCCGCTCGCGCAACGCCCAGGCTGCGCACCCGAACTTCTGCTCCACGGCTTGCTCGATCGACACGACATGCAGGTCGGGATCGTCGGCGATGAGCTGCAGGGCCGAGGCGAGCGCGTCCTTTCGGATGTAGTCGTGGATGAGGAGGACGCCGCCGCGCTTGGCGTGGTGCCGGATGTTCCCTAGCAAAAAGGCGAAGTCGCCGCGCTTCTGTGGGTCCGTGTCCCCTGCACCGCCGTGCCACATCACGTTCAGCGTTCCCAAGCGGGTCATGGCCTCGTCGTACGCGTCCTTGGACCAGGCAGGTGATTCGCCGAGGTAGGGTGCGCCGCCGGGGGGGCGGGAGAAGAGGACCGGGTGCACGCGCTCGCCGGAACGAAGTCCGTAGTCGCGGAGCAATGCCTCGTGCCGAGCGACATAGGTGGACAGCTTGGTGCGCAGCGACGAAGAAGCGAGGTAGACCAGCGGGTCCTCCTCGAATATTTGGCGGTACAGGCGATCGAAGTCGTCCGCGGAGGAGGCGAGCAAGGCGAGGTCGATCAGGATCTGCGTGACCGCGTGCTGCCCTTGAATGTACGCCACAGTTCGCTCTCCCGCGACGCGCGTCGACATCTCGATGTCGTGGTTGTACGAGTGGACCCCCAGCGTGTGACCGGCCCCCACCATCCGCTGGACGATAGAAAAGGTCTTGCGGTTGATCGCTCGGCCGACCAGGAAGAACGTGGCGTGCATATCGTGTCGATCCAGCAGGTCCAGAACCCGCGGCGTGATCGTCGGGTGCGGGCCGTCGTCGAACGTCAACACCACGTGACCGCGCGGCCAGGCATCCTTTCCGTACAGTCCCAGGGCTTGATCGGGGTCGGTCGGCAGCTCGCACCGCAAGGCACTCGCCTCCAAGTCGATCCCCTCGGCCATCGGTAGGCGCGCTTTCGGAAGCCCATCGCTTCCTGCGGAAGGCAAGGTCTTGGCGTTTGGAGCCGAGGCCTCGGGATCCTCAGGGGTCCCCAGTCCGAGGGTCTCCGCAAGCACGGGCGCCTGCTGGTTCTGGAGCGGTAGACCGCCCGGGCTGGCGAACCCCGGCGCCCCAGCACACCCCGCGACCAGCAAGGAGACAAGAGCGAGAACCCATCCGATGCCGCAAGTTTCTTTCATCTTGGCATCGGTACGCAGAACCGTGACAGGCCTCGTGACGCCCTCTCCGTGCAGGACCGAAAAAAATCGTGTCACGGATCGACGTACGGGGTGGGGAGCCGTCTACCATGTTTCCCCAGGAAGCCCCGATGTCCCATGTCCACGCCAGCCCTGAGGAGGTTGAGCTCTCCGACGCCGAGTTGCTCGAGCGCGTCGCGGAGCGAGGGCTCGACCCGCAGCGGGCGAGGCGCGCGCAGGCTCAGTTCTACGAGCGGCACGTGAGGTACCTGTATGGGGCCGCGATGCGCATGAACCGGTCGCTGCTCGACATGGCGGGGCTTCGTCCCGAAGACCTCGTCCAGGACACCTTCAGCCGTGCGTTCGACCGCGCCCACACCTACAACCCGGGCGATGCCCTCGAGCCCGAAGCGCAACGTCGTCTCACCCGCGCTTGGCTCGGCCGGATCGCCTCCCGCCTTCTTGCGGACGCACTGCGTCGCCCGGGCGAGGTCGTCGCGAGCCCGCTCGTGGAACGCGCGAGCTTGGACGCCGACAGGCAGAGCGCGCCACCTTCGAGTCGCAGCCGCGGGCGCCTGCAACTCATCTGTGATGGTCTCGATCAGCTCACCGACCGCGAGCAGGACGTCCTGCGGATCACGGCCTTGTACCAGAAGGCGGGCGACGCCCATCAGCGCCTGCCCAACGAGGTGTCCTCCGAGCTGGCCACGCGCTGGGGGACCACCAACGAGAACATTCGCGCCATCCGAAGCCGTGCCATGAAGAAGCTCAAGGCGTTCCTGTTCAGTCGAGGCGTCCAGCCGGGAGAACCGTCATGACCGAGCGCAACGACGATCGAGAGGACCGCCAGGACGAGGCCATCGAAGCGCTCCTCGGCGAAGCGTTCTCCGCGCGTGGGGACCTGCTTCCGACCACGGAGGCCGAGGTCGCACGCGCCGAACGAGAGGGGGTCGAGTTCGAAGGAGCGCTGCCGCAGAGCCTTCGCTCGCTCGGAAATCGCGATCGCATGGCGGCGTCCGTGCGCGCGTCGGGGGACTCGGCGTTGCCAGGAGCGAATCTTCCAGAGGTCGTGAGCCTCGACGAAGCCCGCGCGCGACGACGAGGCCGCTGGATCGGTTACGCTTCCGCCGGGGTCCTCGGGGCAGCGGCGGCCAGCGTGTTCTGGGTCTGGGCGGGACCGGGCCCCCGTGACGTCGACGTTCTTCCTGCGGGTGACCCCTCCAGCACCGCGGCGCCTTCTGCGGCGGCTCCGCCCCTCGCGATCGAGGCGGTCCGGTCGTGCGAGAGCCCGTGCTGTGCCGGCTCGTCCTGCGCCGAGGCCGAGGGGCCCTTGAAGGAGTGCAGCTCGGGCCGCACGTGCGTCCCTTGCTCGCTCGATCACCTCAGGGGAAGCCTCTATCGTTTGCGCGTCGGTAGCCTCGCGCTGTCGCCCGCCGGAGCCGAGCGCAGGGACAAGGAACGCTGGGGCGCCCTCGACCTCTGCGTCCGGGTCGGCAGCTCGGACGCCTCTTGCGTTGCAGCGCATGTGGGGGCTGGCACGGACGAGGTATGGTCAAGTCTGCCCTTGGCTGTGTCGGCGCAGGACCTCGTCGCAGGGTTCGAGCTCGACGTGCGACGCAAGGGGGGGACTTCGCCGTGGGCGACATGGAAGCACGCGGTGGTCACGAACCCGACCTTGCTCTGTCGGGGGCTGTCCGTCAGCCCCAAGCAGCCCGACGGAGAAACCCTCGGGACCCTATCCGTCTTCTTCACCGACGCTCACTTCGTGGAGATCGCTCGCGGCGAGGCGGTCCCCCCGCTCGTGGATCGTGCCAGGGCATTCGCGTTCGCGGACGTTTCGCCGGAGATCTACGAGTCGACGCGTCAGGGCGGTGAGCGCTTCGCCCTGGTGGTGGGCCCGCTCGACAAGCCCGCCTCCGAACGCCTTCGGTGGAAGTTGCTCGACGCCAACGTGTCGGCGACCGTGACGATCGGTGGCGACCATGTCGGTCTGCCCCGTCCTGTTCGCCCTTGAGCGGCGATTTGTTCGGCTTGTTCTCCGGGGGCGCATATACTCACGCCACCACACGGAGGGTTATCTCATGAATCGACTCGTACTCTGCATGGCCGCTGGTCTTCTGCTCTGTGCTTGCTCCAAGAGCGAGCCCCCCGAGGAGGCGACCGGGGACAAGTCCGGCACAGAGGTCGTCGTGGCCGAGGAATCCCCGGGCAAGGGAGCTCCCGTGGCGCGTCCTGCCGTCACCGTCAAGACGGACGGCACGACGGTCGTCGTCAATAAGGACGGCGCGGGGACCGGCGACGTGAAAGTCGACAAGGATGGCGTGACGACCGGTGGCGTGAAGGTGGACAAGGACGGCGTGACGACCGGCGGCGTGAAGGTGGACAAGGACGGCGTGACGACCGGCGGCGTGAAGGTAGGCAACGACGGGAGGATCGTCGTTCCCGGCGTACGCTGAGCCCGAGCCCGAGGAGAAACCACAGAAGGCGCAGAGGGCACAGACGGCAGAGGGTTGTTTGGTGTTCTCTGTCCTTGTGAGGATAGTTTCAGCCCGAGCCCGAGCCGGAGCCGGAGGAGAAACCACAGAAGGCGCAGAGAGCACAGAAGGCAGAGGGTTGTTTGGCTTTCTCTGTCCTTGGGAGGATAGTCTTACCGAGGAGGGCCGATGCCGGTGTTGCGTGACCTGATCGTGCGCATGGTGCCGACGACCTGGGCGGACGCGATGGAGCGGGAGTCCTGTCGGTGGATGCTCTCCTGTCCGTGCGGCTTCGAGGCTTCGGTCTGGGACCTTGGGGGCATCCGCTGGAAGGCGCGGGGCAAGAAACGCGTCCTGTTGCGCTGCCGTTCGTGCGGCAAAATCAGCTGGCAGAGAATGCGCTACGACGACGTCCCCACGTGATCAACTGCGTTCCCCGTAGTCCCGCTCGAAGTGGTACCGCCCGTCGCCGTAGCTCTTCCAGACGCGCACGCCATCGCCAAACGTGAGCTTCCGCTCGTCCATGGGGATGGCGAGTTTCCGCGGACCTGCCGTGCCTTGTTCCCGCAGTTCGACCATGCCGATGTCGATGTGACCGACTTCGACGGGAGGGGAGGGCTGATCGGTGGAGTACAGGTGCCTGCGCGTGGACGCGACGAAGCGTCCGGGCTTTGGGAAGTCCGCTTGCTGGAAGTAGCGCTTGGCGGCGGTCACCGAGGGGACGCGTGCCAGGGTGAAAGCGGGTCGAGGGTCGTTGTCGACGTGGTCCATCACCACCACACCATTGACGCTTCCTGGCCCGCCTACGCTGTGCACCACCGCGGTTCGCGGCTCGAAGGGGAAGGGGGCTTTTCGCAGGTCGATGCCGTTCGGTTCGCCCACGATTTGCCAGTACGTCTCGACCATCTTGATGAGGCCCGTGCCCCCAACCGGGTGTCCGTCCTTCAGGCCGCCCGAGGGATTGATGGGGATCGTGCAGTGAGGTGACGTGGGGTCCGTCTTGCCCGTGAGGATGGCGTCCTCCGCTTGCGCCAGCCCGTGCATGCCGAGGTTGATCAGGTTCAGCAAGTACAAGGGCCCGAACGCGTCGTGGATCTCCGCGAAGAATCCGGGTGGAAACGACGGCAGGTAGAAGGTGCCGTCGTCGCGGTAGTCCAGGGGAATGCCCGCCATGGCGTAGGCGCGCTGGGCGGCGATCTCCGAGGCGGCGAGCGCCTCGAGCCTTCCACGATGGATGATGCGGTTGAAGTCGTTGACCAAGGCGTGGCCGGTGATCTTGACCTTCGCCTTGCGTTGCTCGAGCACCGGGCTGCAGCTCAGCAGGATGGCCCCGGACCCGTCGGTCGTCGGGCACAGGTCGAAGAAGCGAAGCGGGTCGCACAAGGGGCGATTGCGCTCGCTGCGGTAGCGCATGCGCACCTGCTCCTTGCGGAACTTCTCCCCCCGCAACTGGGCGAACCGGTTGTAGGACGCTGCGTTGTAGGCGATGACCGCGATCTCCTCGAGGACGCGTCGCAGGCGTTCGTCGGAGATACCGTGGTAACCCGCGAAGTAGGAGGTGATCAGCGCCACCGCCGCCGGCATCGTCACGCCATACGCCCGGTCCTTGGGGGGAACCACCTGGGAGATGATGTCCTCGCGCCGATCCGCCGTGACCGACGGGTCGTTCATCAGCTCGCCGCCAATGACGAGCACGTTCGACCCACACATGGCGGCCTTGCAGGCGAGGGTGACCACGCCGATGCTGTTCGACGCATTCTCGACGCGGGTGGCCTCGATGCCCACGAGCCCCAGGTTGTCGCAGATGGCGGCTGCCAGGTGGTTGACCTGGTTGAACGAGCTCGGGTCCTGGCAGCTCACGAGCAAGCAATCGATGCAACTGCGATAGCGCTCCACGATCGGGCGGGCCGCCTCGGACAGCAGCGTCACCACGTCGAGTCCGCAGCTTCGGTAGGAGGGAGTCCGCTGCGCGTCGTGCACGAAGACTGGGGATTGCATGCCCCAGTGTAGCCTGTGGGGGCCACGGATGGGGGAAGCATCGAAGCCGCGGCGTACCAGTCGGAGCGAGGAGAGGTTGCCAGTCTGAGGCCGCCGGTTGGTGAGGCCGCCGGTTGGTGAGGCCGCCGGTTGGTGAGGCCGCCGGTTGTTGAGGCCGCCGGTTGGTGACGCCGCCGGTTGGTGACGCCGCCGGTTGGTGAGGCCGCCGGTTGAAACCGACGGCTACATTCGCCGGTTCGACAGATCTCAAAGCACGCTCCGCGGGCTGTCGTGTGGAGTCGGGCGGTGGCTTTGGCGCCGACGCAACGAAGGACACGGTCCCGAACGCACAACGGAAGCCCGCAGGGCTTTGGGCTCCGTTCATGAGGTCCAACTAGCCGTCGGTTTCAACCGGCGGCGTCGAGGGTTCGGACGCCATACGTGGCTATCCAACTCGCAGACATGGCCCCGCCGACGCCATACGTGGCTGTCCAACTCGCAGACATGACCCCGCGGACGCCAGACGTGGCTGTCCAACTCACAAACATGACCCCGCGGACGCCAGACGTGGCTATCCAACTCGCAGACGTGGCCCCGCTGACGCCAGACGTGCCTATCCAACTCGCAGACGTGACCCCGCGGACGCCAGACGTGGTCAATCTTCCCCCGGTCGGTGACGCCACCCGTTGAAACCGACGGCTAGGTTCATCGGCGTGTCGCGCCTGGCGCACTCTGCCCATTCCTGGTTCTCTGTTCGCCTTCCGTGTTCTCAGTTCCTAGTTGATGTGCATCATCCGTCCATAGTCGTGGCCGGGCCTCAACCGGCAGCGTCGCGGACCTCCGCAAAACGCTCCCTTGTCGTCTCCCGCCTTGGTTGGTAGCTTCCTCCCCCCATGCGCTACTTCGTCACCCTCCATGACACCGAGATCCCCGTCGACGTCACCGCGGTGCCGGGCGGCGGCTTCGACGTCCGTGTCGACGACCGCAGGGTCGATGCCGACCTCGTCGAGGTAAACGGGTCGCTGTCCGTACGCGTGGGAGACCGCGTCCTCGACTTGGCCGTCGAGGGCAAACCGCCCGAGCTCGGTGTCGTCGCCGCCGGATACAGGGGGTATGTCACCGTCGAGTCCGAGCGCCAGAAGGCCGCCTCCGCCGCGCGCGGGGGACGCTCCTCCGCCACCCAGGACGCCGTCATCTCCCCCATGCCCGGACGCATCGTCAAGCTCCTCGTCGTCGATGGCCAAGAGGTCGCAGCCGGAGAACCAGTCATCGTCGTCGAAGCCATGAAGATGGAGAACGAGCTCCGTGCTCCGCGCGCGGGCACCGTGGGAAAGATCCTCGTGGCCGTAGGCGACCGGGTCGAGAGCAGCGCCACGCTGATCGAGCTGACGTGACCCCATGCCCCTCCGGCGCCTCGTGACGCACGCGTGCCGCGATGGGCTGGTGCAGGCGCTCGACCCACGTTGTCGCTTCGTCCACGCTCCCACGCCCTTGGTGCGTATCCCCCGTGTGGCGGAGCGGCTCGGCGTCGACCTGTGGGTCAAGCGTGACGACGTCACCGGGGGTGCCGAGGGCGGGTGCAAGCTCCGAAAAGCCGAGTTCCTCGCGCATGATGCCCTCCGTCTCGGCGCCGACGTGCTCGTGACCGGAGGCCACGTCCAGTCGCATCACGCCCGCGTGACCGCGCTCGTCGCAGCCATGCTCGGCCTTCGCTGCGAGCTGGCCCTCTGGTCCGACAACCCCGCCGGACTGCTGCCCCGAACCGGAAACGCAGCGCTCGTTCGTCTATCCGGCGCTCATGTTCGCTTGCTCGGTCCTGTCGTGCCCTCGCGGCGAGCCAGCGCGATCGATTCCCTCGTCGCGGACGTCAACCGGCGCGGCCTGCGTCCGTACGCGATCCCGGAAGGCGGGGCGAGCTGGGTGGGCACTCTCGGCTACGTGCAAGCGTGCGGGGAGATTCGTCGCCAGCTCGATGTCGGGCTTGCGGGCGGCGCCAAGTTCGACGCGATCGTGGTGGCGTGTGGCTCGGGCGGTTGTGCTGCGGGGCTCGCGCTGGGCGCTGGGGCTTTCGGTATCGCGGACGAAGTGATCGCGGTACCCGTCGAGGGGGATGTCATCTCGGCGCGCTGCGCGGTCGGGCGCTTGATCGACGAAGTGAGCCGGGCCGTTCCGTCTGCGGGGCGACCGGTTGCGTGGCACGTGGTGGGCGCTCCCGCGGCAGAAGAGACCGACCGGAACTTCGCGCGGGAGATGGCCTGTCTGGGGCTCGTTCTGGACCCGCATACCACGGGCAGGGCGCTCAGGGCGCTGGCGGACCTCATTCGGGAGGACGGCCGCTGGGTCGGCAAGCGCGTGCTGTTCGTGCACACCGGGGGCCTTCCCGTGTCGTGGGGAGAAGATTCCGTCGACGAGTAGGCAAGAAGGGGGAAACGTATTGGGGCCTTCGGGCTCCAACGTCCCGACGCATCATGGAAGCAGCACCCGCAGCTCGATCGGACAGAGTGGACCTGGCATGGAGGGCCGCGAGGCTCCTCGGCATGGGCGCGATCGTTTTCGCGCTCGAAGCCTTCCTGGATACCTACCGCCTTGCGGCGCTGCTCATCGGCGTGTTCGCGGTCGAGTATCTGGCGCGCAAGCAAGGCTTCCAGTGGGACGAAACAGGCAAGCGTACGACGGCGCAGTCGGCGCAGGTGGTGGCCGCGGGATTTGGTCTGGGCGCTGCGGTCGTGTTGCTGATGGTGGGGGTTGCGTGGGGAGCGGGCCTGGCGCAGGTCACGTTGGGGTCACCCACGCTGGTCGGCCTGGGGCTCGGTGTGGTCACCCCGCTGGCTCAGGCGGCGCGTGACGAGCTGCTGTTTCGAGGCGCGCCTCTCGCGATGATGAAGGACCGAATCCCCGACCGCTTCGCCTTGCCGTTCGTTGCGCTGCTCGGCGCTGCCCCGCTGTGGCTGCAGCCCAACCCGTCGCTCGTGGGCGTCGCCATCGCGGTGGTGACTGGGTGGATCTTCGCGCTCGCGCTTCGAGCGGGGCGCGGCGTGCTCCTCGCCTGGGGGGCCCATGCGGGTTGGCTGTTCATGCTCGGTGCGGGAACCCGGGGCGGCGTGCTCGACGTGTCCCTTGGTGCCGGCATCTGGCTCCCGCTCGGTTACGCCGAGGGCTCCGTCGCGTGGGTCGCTCTCGGCGTGGTGACGCTCGTCGCCGTCGGAGCCTCGGTGCTGTTCTTCCGTCGGCGGCCCTCGACCGCTCCGGCGCCCTCAGAAGCTCAGTGATTCGCTTGCCGTGAGAAGGTGCTTCAGGCCCGCAAGATGGTACCTGCCGTAGGCCGTCACGGCCGATCGAATGGCTGCCTCTTCCGAATGCGTCTCGAGGATCTCGACCATCGATCGCACCAAGTTCTGATACGCGAGCCGCAACACGAGCCGCTCACCCGGGCCGACGTCGAGCGAAGGGTCGAGGTGGCGGAAGTGCTCGATGGCTAGCGTCTCGAGAAGCGCCACCACGCGGGCATCGAACCCTTCACGCGGGCTGGCGTCGGTGCGGCCGAGCAGGACGACGGTCTCCAGACGACGGCGGATCGCGAAGACGAGGAGATCGTCGGACGCCGCGTGGAACGCGGAGCTTGGGGGTAGCTCGCGCACGTCATGGATGCCGGCCAGGGACTGCACCCGCCGCTCCAGCAAGGTCACCAGCTCTTCGCCCAGGGATGCGGGAACGACCGCGTCGAACAGCACGTCCTTGCTGGCGAAGTAGCGGTAGATGTTGCCGGTCGACACGCCCGCCGCCCGGGCAATCTCGGCCATGCTGGCCGCTTCGAACCCGCGTTTCGCGAACGCCTCGAGCGCCGCTCGTGAGATCCGACGGGCCACCTCGTCCTTGAGAACCTGCGCCACCCCCATAAGATGAATGATTCGTTCGCGATTGTCGAGCGCTCGGTCTCCGGGTACTTCGAGCGGTTCCGATCTCGGATAATTCTGCGGGGCACGTTTTCGTCACCGGGCCGACACCTGGGCTCCGCTGACGTGCTACAGTTGCCCGTTGGGCCGTCGTTCTGCCCAGGAGCAACCATGCGTCGATTCACCGCTGCTTCCGCCTGCTTGTCCCTCGTCGTCCTTACGTCCACAGCGTCCGCCATCGTCGGGCCTGCCGGTGCGCACCACGCTCGCGGGACGGAGAACGTCTTCTGGTTCCTCCACGTCTCGGACGTGCACATCGGGAGCCCTCTGTACGGTGATCACACCGAGCACGCGCAGTTCGTTTTCGACGAGGCTCTGAGCGTGATTCAGCCGTGGTTCGTTACGGCCACGGGAGATCTCGTGGATGGCGCCAAGAGCAGCATTCCCACGCTCGGCCAGGTGCAGTCGGAATGGGACGGGTATCGTGCGGTGTACGAAGGGGCCGGCATGACCCCCGCGTTCTACTTCGATCTGCCGGGCAACCACGACGGCTACGGGGACGTGGGGATGAACTTCTACCTCGCGAACTCCCTGCTCGGGCGAACGCACAACCGTCTGTACACCGCATGGACGGTCGAGATCCCAGCGGGCAAGTACCTGTTCTTCGGCCTCAACAGCGCCGGCAACGGGAGTGGTTCCTTCTTCGAGCAGCCCGCGTTCACGACGGACGAGATCGAGGTGCTCCAGCAGACCTTGGCCGATCATGACGCGTCAAGGCTCGCGATCCTGCTGGCACATCATCCGTTGAGCGGTCCCGACAACGGCGCGCAGGTGGTAGACGCGCTGCAATCCGTCGGGGGGGGCTACTACCTGCACGGCCACGTCCATGCGTACGAGGAGTACCTGGCTGGCGACGGGTCCATCGTGGTGAACCAGATCGACTCGCTTGCCGCCAAGGACGACAACAACATCGGCGTGGGCGTGATCGATCACGATGCGTTCATCTACCGGGCGACGGGCACCAAGGACCCGTGGCCTCTGGTGATGGTGACGGCGCCGATGGGGATCGATCTTCGGGACGGAGGGGATCACCCTTACGCGTACGACGTTTGCAAGGACCGCGAAGACAACCCTGTGCGAGCGGCGGTCTTCTCGCTCAACGCGCCGACGGACGTGAGTGCGCAGGTGGGAAACGCGCCGGCGGTTTCGATGGTGCCGTCCGCATCCTCTCCGAACCTTTGGACGGCGGAGGTGGACACCACGGAGCTTGCTGCGGGGGTTCACGACGTGACGGTGACGGCCACCGTGGATGGGGAAACGTCGTTTCACAAGATCCGGGCGAGGCTCGTGGACGGGCCGTGTGACCCGTTGCCGGAAGACCCGCCGCCGCCTCCGGTGCCGGATGCGGGGGTGGACGCGGAGCCCGACAGCGGTTCGGGAGGGGAGGGTGGTGTTGCTGGCGCGGGAGGCTCAGGGGGCGTCGGTGGCGTCGGTGGCGTCGGTGGCGTCGGTGGCACCGGGGGAACGGCGCCGTCCGGCGGGACAGGTGGCATGGGCGTGGACGGTGGCGAGTCAGGGTCGGCGGGAAGTGCTGACGACGCCGGAGGCTCCGGTCAGGGTGCAGACGACGGGTCGGAGGATGGCGGTTGTGCGTGCGCGTCCGCTGGGCGAGGGGCTAGCTCTGGGGCCGCGATGGCGCTCGCGCTGGCTTCGCTTCTCGGAATGGTTCGCAGGCGTCGTCGAGACGTGTGACGTCCGAGGGTTACAGGCCGAGCTCGAACTTGATCGACTGGTTGTCGCCGAAGGAGATGAGCTTGGAGTACGTCATGACGAACCCCTTCGAGGCCTTGGGGACTTCGAACAGGATCCAGCCCTTCGCCTTCTCACCCTGGTTGAGCCGGGCGCTCTTGAGGCTCTCGCCGCAGCTGCTCTTCGCGGCGTACGTCACGTTGTGAACCACGCCTTCGGAGTCCGTGACCTTGGCGGAGCTCGGGTTGGCCCAGAACTCCTTGTCGCCGAGCGACTCGAACAACACGTCGACGCCGACCCACTTGTGATCCTTCTTGGGACGCCAGTACCCGCTGGCCTTGCATTCCTTCGCTTCCTTCACCTCGAGCTTGTAGTCCTCCAGCGTCGCGGTCTCGCCGACCTTCATCGTCTTGACGGCCGGGGCCTTCGGCTTCTCCGTTGCCGTGGGAACGGGCGTCTCCGGCGTGGCTCCAGGCACGTCGCCGATGGGGGCATCCGACTTGTCCTTGCAGCAGCCCGTGCAGCACATGGCGAGAAGGAGCGAGCCCCCGAGAACGCCAGCAATCCGCGAACGATGGGTCATGACAAGAATCCTTTCCTCTTAGGCGGGCGCACCATACACCAGGAGCTGGGTCTTTCCCAAGCCTGCATCGAGGGGATGCGGTCATTTTCCAGTGCATTGCACCGTGCGGACGGCGAGGGCAGCCATGGCGCCAGGCCCGTTCGCATGCCACGATCGCCCACGTGAACGGACGCGCTTCATGAGACCTCGCACGGTCTTCGGGCTCGACTTCAGTGGGGCGAGCCAGGCGGGACGGTTCGCGTGGCTTGCGGAGCTCGAGGTCACGTCCGATCGACCGAAGCTCCTGCGTCTGGCAAGCCTGGGAACCCGCGCGGGCACGGACGATCGCGACGTCGTCTTGTCATGGCTCGTGGGCGCCATTCGTTCGTCGGAAGACGCATTGTGGGGCATCGATGCGCCTTTCGGGTTGCCCGTAGAGCTGTTCGACGCGCATGCGAGCTGGCGTGACCAGCTTGCCTGGGTGGGCGCCTGGGCGGGGGACGCGAAGTCTCTCGGTCGTGCGCTGATGCACCGTTCCCTCGACCTGTGCGGGACGCGCCATGTGCGGCGTCGCACGGACCGAGAGGAGCACACCCCCTTTGACTGCTATCACTATCGGATCATCTACCAGACGTTTCACGCGATGCGAGACGTGCTCGGTCCCCTGTCCACGGACGCGGGGACGGTGGTGTTTCCGTTCGACCCACCATGGCCGTCGGGCGCGAAGCGCGCGGTCGTCGAAGCCTGTCCGAGCTCGACCCTGCGCAGGCTAGGGTTGCCGCGGCGAGGGTACAAGCAACCGCAGGGCGGCACCCTGACTGCCGAACGCCTCGACGTGCGTCGCGAGATTCTGCGTGGTCTCGGGGCGCACGTGGGCTTCGCGCCGTCGCATCGGCGTGTGATGCTCGCGAACCCCGGAGGCGACGCGATCGATGCGGTGCTCGCGGCCTTCGGCGCGTGGAGCGCGTTCCGGCGTGAGGACCTTGCTGTGATGGCGTCGGACGTGCGGGTGTCGCGAGAAGGGTGGGTATTCGCTTGAGCTCCGGTGCGACGGGTCAGCGTTCTTCTGGGGAGGCACCGAGGGCGGCGAGTTGCTTGAGTGCATCCTGGCGGAAGGGGGAGTCTGGGGGGGCGAGCTTGAGGTACTCGCGGTAGTACTCGATGGCTTCGGCTCGTCTGCCGCCGGTGCGGCTCACCTCGGCGAGCATGAGGTACGCCTCCCACAGCCAGGCCGGTCGTGTTTCCTTGGCGGCGAGTTGGACGGCGCGCTTGAGTTGTTCGGCAGCTCCTGCGCGGTCTTGGGCGTTGTACTGGAGGCGTCCGAGCTTGTAGCGCCAGAAGGGGCGGTTGCCGTCCGCCTCGATGGCTCTGCGCCATGCCGCGTTGGCAGGGCCCCACTTGGACTGGTCTTCGTAGCATTCCGCCAGGGTGGCGTGGGCTTCGAACCGCGAGGGCTTGAGCTCGAGCGCCTTGAGCAGGTCACGCTCCGCGTCGCGCACGGTCCCTTGCCGGCGGAGCAGGATGCCGCGCTGCCAGTACGCGTCGGCGAGGCTCTGGTCGAGCTCCAGCGCTTTTTCGAGGGCTTTCTCTGCGGTTCCGGGCTGGCCGGCTTCGTTGGCTGCCCAGCCAATGAAGAGCCAGTACTCCGCCCGGTTGGGGTCGATCTCGGAGGCTCGCCGCAGGAAGCGGAGGGCTTCCGCGAGGTTGCTGCCCTTGAGCAGTTGGGCGCGTCCGAGGTAGTGGTTGGCCTCGGCACTGTTGGGGCGCGCGCGCAGCACCTTGCGAAGAATCTCCTCTGCCTGAGTGGCATGGCCTGCCGCCACCTCCGCAGAGCCCACGCGGAGCATCAGGTCGGGGTCGTTCGGCGCCTTGGATAGGGCTTCCTGGTACATTTCCAGCGCCCGCTGCGCCTGACCGGACGCCTCGAACAGCACGCCTCGCTCCAAGGCGAGACCGGGGTAGTTCTTGTCGGCGGTCGAGACCTTGTCGAACTTCTCCTGCGCGTCCTCGAACCGGCCCATACGCCGAAGCGTCACCGCCAGTTGGAAGAGCGACGACAGGTCCGTGGCGTCTTGTTGCAGCGCGACTTCGAACTCGCCCTTGGCTTCGTTGAGCCGGCCCGCCGCCAGAGCCACGCTCCCCAGGGCCTTGTGGATGGCTGGAGAATCCGGCAGCTTCCGTCGCGCCTCGGCGAGCTTCTCATCCGCCTCCTGCATGCGGCCTTGGGCAGCAAGGAACTGCGCGAGGGCCACGTACAGGTTGATGGCGTCGGCTCCCTTGGGGTCCCGCCCGATCGCATCCACCAGGATCTTCTCGACCTCGGGCTTGTTGCCCAGGGCTTCTTCGGCCTTGGCGAGCCAGAAGGCCACGACCGGATCGCTCGGACGCGCCTCCCGTAGCTTGCGGAGGATTTCCTTCGCTTCCTGCAAGCGCTCGAGCGCGATGCGCGTCTTGGCGGCGCCGATCTTGGCAGGGACGCTTTGGGCGTCGGCCTGCACGCCAGCCTCGAATCGTGCAAGGGCTTCGGCGTAGCGGCCTTCGCGGTAGAGCACCTCGCCGAACCCGCAGAGGGCATCGGCGTCCTTCGGATCGAGCTTGAGCGCTTCGGCGAAGGACGCTTCGGCGGAGGACATCCGGGACCGTGTGAGGTGAACCCGGCCGCTGAGCGTGTGGGCGGACACCATCTCGGTGCGTGAAGCGGCCTTGTTGACGGTCGCATCTTCCTTGGGGCCCACGATTTGCGAAAGGATCTCCGCCGCCTTCTCTTCCTTGCCGGCCTTGAAGGCCATCTCGGCGAGCAGGATGCGCCCGCCGACATGGTTCTTCGTCTGAGCCATGGCCGCCTCTGCGAAGGCCCGAGCCTTGTCCGTGTCGCCGAGCCCGACGTAGGCCCTGGCCTGGCCGAAGGAGGTGCGCGCAGACTTCTCGAGGGTCGCGGCACGCTCCCAAGCAGCGAGCGCGTTCTTGTACTCCTTGGCGCGCAGCTCCACTTCTCCTTCAAGGATGGCCGCGTCGATGTCGTTGCTGTCGAGGCGGACGAGGTCTTGCACCGCCTGTCTCGCCTTGGCGACCTCGCCATCGGCGACGGCTTGTGCTGCGCGCGCGAGGTCCAAGTATCGCGCCTCCTTGTCCGTCTCCGCGGCCCGTGTCAACAACGCGTTGGAGTGCGCGTGCACCGCCGAGTCGAGCCCAAAGCGGATCTCTCGCTGGTACCCAAGGAACGCCGCGTATGCGGATAGCGCGGCCAGCCGGGGGGCTCGCGTAACCCCGTCGTCCGCCTTTTCGATGCTCGCGTCGGCCTGGTCGGCGGTGTCGACCGCGAGCATCCCTCGCGAATCCTGCACGGTGTTCTCGAGCATCGCGGAGTGCCGGCCCGTGTTGATCGTGTCGCTGATGAAGTGGGTACCGAACGCTCCGAAGGGCGTTGCCGACAGGGCGATGCCGCCGGTCAGCGCCACCAGAAGGCCGGCGAGCAGGATCTTGACGGTCTTGGACTTCTTGGCCGGCAAGGCGACGTCCGACGCGCCGTGCTTGACAGGCACGGGTGCGGGAGCCGCGTCGAGTGACCCGTGGGGTGCGGCCCCATCCTCCTCTTGGGGGATGTTGCCGAACTCCATGTCGTCTTCGCCGCCCGCGAGCTTGCGCTCGCCGAAGGAGCTCGTCCCTCCGCCGATGGCGCCCCCGACGTCGGCGGGAGGGGCGCCCCCGTCATCGTTCAGGTTCACCTCGCCGAAGGCCACGCCGCCTCCGGCCTGGCGAGTGATGGAGGGATCCAGAACAGGCGCCACCGGGGGCAGCGACCCAAAGGCGTCGCTCTGGGGCGTGATGGGTCCCGAGGCGTGGGTTGCGGCGAACGCATCGGGGTTGGGAGGACCCGAGAGCCCGCCGGTCCCGATGGGGGGAAACGAGCCGAACCCCGTGGGTGCTTGGGACGGGGGAGGGGCTGGAGGCATCCCATCGGGGAACAAGCCGCCCGACGGGTGGGGCGGGGGAGCCCCGAACAGGTCGTCCGCCGAGGCGTCCATCGGCGGGGGAGCTTTGATCGGCGTAGGAAGCTGCTGGCCCAGCTCAATCGAGGTCGGAAGGTTGTTGGTCGGGTCGGCCGTCGCGGGCAGGTTCGCGTACGGGTTGGCAGGCGACGGCAGGTTGGCGTGTCCCGAGGCCACCGCGGGCAGGCCAGCGGTAGCCGCCAAGGGCAGATCGAGCTCACCGAATCCGTCGCCGAAGCCACCGGGCGGGCCCGGGGGGGAAATCCTGGGGGCGGGTACGGGCAGGTCCGGTTCGCCAAACCCCAAAGCGGCGCCCGTGATCTGTCGTGCCGGGCGATCCCGCGTCGAGCCAACCGTGGGCAAGTCCACCTCTCCTCGGGAGGGCCCTGAGAACGGAGAGGGCAGGTCGCCGAAGCCGCCTGGGGAGACAGGGGAAGGCAAGTCGCCGAAGCCGCCCGGAGAAACCGGGGAGGGCAAGTCGCCGAAGCCGCCTGGAGAGACAAGGGAAGGCAAGTCACCGAAGCCCCGCGGCGATGCAGGGGAGACGGGAGAAGGCAAGTCGCCGAACGCATCCGGGGCTGACAAGCCGCCTGTGGTGATGGGCAGTGGCAAGTCACCGAAGTCCGACAGGTCGTCGTCCTTGGGCGCAGGAGCGGGCTTGGGCGGTGCAGGACGGGGTCGAACGGGGCGAGCTGCCGGCGCCGCGAACGGCGAAGGCAAGTCGACGTCCGACATCCCGGGCCTCGCCCCCGGTACACTTGGCAAGTCCAAGTCGTCGAGCGGTGGTGGCGACTTGGGCGCCTTGGGCGCCTTGCCCCCGGGGGACGAGACGACGGGAAGACCCGCGTCGAGCTCGTCGGGTGGAACCGGCGGGCGCGCCGTGGGATCCAGTCCCTTCAGCCCGGCGATAGGCACGCCCACGCCCAGCATCGTCCGCTTGGCGGCGTCCGATCGGAGCGAGGGTGGCGGTGGCGGGACCTTACCGGCCGCCGGCGGTGCGGCAGCGGGGGCAGGCGCGCCTTTCTTCACGACGAACGTCGTTCCACACTTCGGGCAGCGCATCTTGAGCCCGCCAGGCGGTACGCGTCGTTCATCCACACGGTAGGGGGCTTGACACCCTTCGCATTCGACTTTGAGCATGACCCCAACTGGGCGACGGAATGGTTAGTGGTCGCGGTGAGAGCATTGTTGCACAAACCGGGTGGGGGAAGCCAAGCCATGCGCAATTCTTGCCACCACTGCCTTGCTCCCCCCCGGGGAATCTGCGATAGGCCCCGTCGTTCATGCAGAAGACGACGTCAGCTTTGCTCGGTGCGCTGGTGCTCTTGGTGACGGGGCTCGTCGTGTGGGGTGCCCGGCCCCGGAGCTCGTCGGCGGTGGTGGTGCCCGCGATGGCATCTGCGGCGGCTGTGCTGTCTGAAGCCGAGCCTGAGGGGACGTCCGATGCGGGGGCGGCCGTGGACATCCTCCGCGACCCTTCCTTTCAGGGTATTCGCGGAACGAAGCCCGGGTTTGCGCTGCTCGATGGGACGAAGCCGCCGGAGCTCTCCGCGGAAGCCCCCAGGGCCGTGCGGTTCGGGATCGTGCTTGTGCAGTACCGCGGTGCCGAGCGGGCCCCGCTCGCGTCGCGGTCGAAGGCGGAGGCGTTGGGCTTGGCACAAACCCTTCTGGAGACGGCGAAGACGGACTTTGCCGGGGCCGTCGAGAAGGGGGATGTCGGTTCGACGGCCGCGGCCGGGTGGATGCCCCGCGGGGTTCTCGAGCCTGCGCCTGAGTACGTTTTGTTCACGACAGCGCCCGGAGACGTGGGTGGCCCCGTGGACACGCCGACCGGCTACTGGATCGTGAAGAACATCGGTAAGGTTAAGTAAGCCTCTCGTGGGGGCCGCGGCCTTTGCTCGCTCGCGAGAGCGTTCCTGCCTCCGCGGTCGACACTCTCTAGGCACGACGCGCAACCTAGCCTACACTCGTGCCGTGTCTCGCGTGCACAAAGCGCAACGCACGGAGGTAACACGGGCCGAATGACTCCTTCCGACACGAACCCATCTGGATCCATCGCCCCCGCTGCTCCCCTCGACGTGCCCGAGGACGTCCAGCGTCGCATCGAATGGCTCGTTCGCGAGCAAGAGACGGCGGCCACCGACGAGCGCCGTGCCCTGCTGTACTTCGAGTCGGCGGTGGCGCGGGAACGCGTACACGACGAGGCGGGGGCCGCACGCGACTACCTTGCTTCGTACAACGCGAACTCCGAGTTCCGCGAGCCGGTCGAGGCGCTGGCTTCCCTGCTGGAGCGTCGCAAGTCGTTCAAGAACCTCGGACGGCTTCTGGATGCCCTGGCGCGTGCTGCCACCACGTCGCAGCAGATCGCTCGGGCGAGCCTCCTGCGGGGCGCCTACTTGTTGGAGCACGAGAGCGATCCGGTCGGGGCACGCGACGCGTTCGAACAAGCGGTGACGGACGAGCCCGACCTCGCCGCGGGGTGGCTGGAACTGGAGATCGTCGGCGGCAAGACGGACGACAGGGATCTGCGGCTGCGTGCGCTCGAGGAGCGCGCACGGTTGGCGGAGCCTGCGTCCTGGAGGGCGCTGCTGTTGCTCGACCTCGCGAAGGAAGAGCAAGAGCGCGGTAACTTCGACCGCGCGCTCGAGCACGTCCAGGCTGCCACCGCTCTGGATTCGCTGCACCAGTACCGAGCTTCGGTCTTGCTCGAGCGCCTCGCGCGTCGCGAGCAGCGGGATGATCTGGTTGCGGAGGCGTTGCGCGCGCAGGCGGACATCGTGTTGGGCGCCATGGACGACGAGTCCGTGGACGTCGACGCGGTTCCTACCCACGTTCGAACGTCGGCCCACGTGGCAGACTTGTTCCTTCGTGCGGCGGAGGCGAGGCGCCGGTCCGGCGACGTGGACGGAGCGATTTCCCTGCTCGACCTTGCGGTGGCGAAGTTGCCGGAGGACGGGGCGCTGCTGGTGGCTCGGTTGGAGGCGGCGGAGGCGGCTGGGGACGTGGAGACGGCGGCATCGCTTGCGAGCCGGCTTCTAGCGCAGGGCAGCGGTCCCGGGGGCGCGGCGCTCTGGATGAGGATATTCGAGGGTGCGGCTTCTCGCGGCGAGCGCGAGGCGGCGCTCGAGGCCTTGTCTCGTGCGCTCGAGCTCGATCGAGGGTGCGTGCCTGCACGCGCGTTGCAGATCGATCTGCTGCTCGACAGCGATCCCGCGGCGTTCGCGGCCTCCCTCGAGGCCATGGCGGAGCATGGGCTCTCGGACGAAGCCAAGGGGCGCGCCTACCTACTTTCGGCTTGGGCGTGGGCGATCCTGGCGAACGAGGTGTCCGGGGCGAAGGCGGCGATGTCCCAGGCCGCGATGTTTGGCGTGGGGCATGGCGTGGTGTCGCGGCTTGCGAGGACGTTTGCCTCGCTGGTCGACGACGAAGGATGGTACGAGGACTCGACGAAGCGCTTGATTGCCGCGGGCTCGCCTGCGGAAGAGCACGCTTCCCTGTGGTTCGAGCTGGCGCGTATGCGCTTGCTGCGAGGTGACCCCGAGGCGGACAAGGCTCTCGCGTCGCTTGCGAAGGCGGAAGGCGGCTTGTGGCTAGGTCGCGTGCTGGGGGCCTACGCACTCGGGCTCCCGAAGCCGGACTCCGCGGACCCGAGGGTCACGCGCTCCCCTGATCAAATCGAGTTGCTTGCGGCCGCGGAAGAAGACCCGGGCATGGCCCGCGCGCTCCGTGTGGTCGCGTCGATCCTCCGCGTTCGCACGGGGGACCGGGCTGCCGCGGTCGAACGGCTTCGCGTGCTGCACGAGGAAGACGCGGGAGATCTGCTCGTCGGCGTGCTCTTGGCGGACCTGGAGCGCGCGGCGGGTAACGTGGTCGCAGCCGCCCGGGCGCTGTCCGGTTGTGCGGGGCTGGTCGGGGACGCGGAGGTCGCGGCGGCCTTGCACCTGGAGGCGGCGTTCCTTCTGTGGCGCGACAAGCAGAGGGCACCTGCCCTCGAGTCGATCCGCGCTGCGCGCGAGCAGCTCCCCGAAGCTGCTGTGACGGCATTGCTGTGGGCAAGCGCGGCCCTCGATGCGGACACTGTCGAGGGGCGGCGTCGCGTGCTCGACCTGAGCGAGGAGTGTGGAGCCGACAAGATCTCCGTGGCCCTGGAGCGGTTCGCCCTCGAGTCGTCCGAAGGGGGCGACGTGGACCAGGCGGGAGCTGCTCTGGACGTGCTCGAGCGCGACGCGCTGGGGGAGCTTGGCGTGGCCGGCTGGCTAGGGCGTTTGGTGCATGCGTCGGAGTTCGAGGACGGTGCGGCGCGAGGGCGTGCACTCGAAGGGCTCGAGACGTTGGGGTTGCGGGCTTCGGCGGTGGTTGCGGCGGAGCGGTACCGGTTCGCGCGCAGTGAGGAGAAGGATCGTGACGCGGCGCGGGACCTTGCGCAGGCGTGGGCCATGGCGGATGGGGGAGCGGCTCCGGCCATCGAGTGGCTCGCGGCCGCGTGTGCAGCCGAAGACGACGCGTGCGAAAGCTCGGCTCGACGGTTGCTCGCTCGTCACGTCCAGGGTTCTGCCGCGAGCGCTCTGGAAGCCAGCGCCTCGCTGATCGACCTGACCCGAGCCACCGCCTCGGAGCAACCTGCGTTGCTCGAGAACCAGGACATTCCGGCCCAGCTGATGAACCTCGAGCTCGCACCCGCGGGCTGCGATCCCCGCCGACGTTCTCGCGCCTTGCTCGGACTCTCGGATGCCCTCGGCGATCGGGCCAAGGTCGATGCGAGGATGCTCGCAGGCTGGTCGCTCCTTGCCGCGGGCGACGGCGAGCAGGCATTGGAGATGTTCCGTCGTGTGTGCGCTGCCCGGGATGACGACTTGGTGGCGTGGGAAGGCGTGCGTGCGGCGGCGAGCATGATCGGGGACGTGCGTTGGAACGCCACGGCCTGCGAGCGACTCGGTGCTCTTTGCAGCAGCGATGCGCGTGGGGCCGAGCTCTACGAGGCAGCGGGGCTCCTGTGGATCGATCACGGCCAGGACCCCGATCGTGGTGAGCTGGCTCTTGCGAAGGGGTTTCAGCGCGACGGTCACCGGTTCGTCTGCTTCGATCGACTTTTCCGGCGCGTTCGCGCGCGGGAGGACAACGACTACTTGCTCACGCTCATCGCGCGTCGGCTCGACTTCGCGGAAGACCCAGTCGAGATCGCCAAGATGTTCTGGGAGCAGGCTCGCGTGCTCCGCCAGAAAGGGGACTTCGACGCGGCCATGGCGGCGCTCGAGAACGTGACGATGATGGAGCCGGACCACGTGGGTGCGCTCGCCCTGTCCGGCGAGGTCTACATCCGTCAGGGAGCGTTCGAGGAAGCGGTGGAGGCGTTGGCCCGCTTGGCTGCTCACCGCGAGGCTCCGGCACAGCAGCGTCTCGTCTCTGGCATGGCGGCCGTCGACCTGTGCGAGAACAAGCTCGGCGACCACAAGAAGGCGATGGACGTCTTGATGACGCTTCACACCACCGGCTTGTCGACCTTGCCGGTGCGGGAGCGCCTGGCGAAGGCGGCGGCCAAGAACGAAGCGTGGGCGCAGGCGACCGCGGCGCTCGAGACGTTGATGAACGAGCGTGAGAACGCGCCCGGTCGAATTCAGGCTGCCCGTCTCGCGATGGTGATCCATCGCGACAAGATCGGTGACGCCCAAGGTGCGCTGCCGTCGGTGGTCAAGCTCCTGTCCGAGTCCCCTGCGGATGCCGAGGCGGTCAGCTTCCTCATCGACAACCCTCAGGTCGGCGATGCCCGCACGCGTGACACGTTCTTCCTCCAGGCACGCCGTACCCTCGTGCGGCGTGTGTCTTCGGTCCCTGAGCCCGAGGATGTCGCGTTGCTTGCTCGCATCACCAAGGAGCAGGGGGACATGCGGCTCCGCCAGGCCTGTCTCGGGGCGCTGGTTGCGCTGGGGCGGGCGGACGCGAGCGTACAAGACGAGCTTGAGCGGCTCGATGGGCGGGTGGCGCGTACGCCCCAGGTGGCCCTCGACGACGCGGTGATCGCGGCGATTGCGGACCCGCGCGATGCGGGGCCGTTGCCCGCCTTGTTGCAGCAGATCGCCCCTGTGATCGCGGAGGCGCTTGGGCCCACCTTGGTGGGCCTGTCGGTGACCAAGAAGAACCGCGTGGACCCGCGCGACGGGCTCCCTCTGCGCAACGAGATCGCCCACTGGGCAGGGGCCCTTGGTCTGAGCGACTTCGATCTGTACGTGGGGGGACGAGAGCCCTACGGCGTGGTGGGCGTGCCCGGGGAGAAGCCCATGCTCGTGGTGGGCAGCGAGATCACGGCTCCCCTTGCGCCTCATGCGCGCCAGGCCGTCGCCCGCGAGTTGTTCGGCGTTCGGCGCGGCATCTCCGTGCTTCGGACCCGGGACGCGCCCACGGTGGCCTGCATCGTGATCAGCATCTGCAACATCGTGGGGGTTTCGCTGCAAGCCCCACCCTATGCCATGATGGCCGAAACGCAGCGGCTCATGGGCAAGGCGCTGCCTCGGCGCCTCAAGAACGCCCTCCCCGAGTTCTGTCAGGCCGTCGCGGCCTCGGGGGTCGATCCTGTGGTCTGGGTTCGGTTTGCCCTGTCCAGCCTCGACCGTATGGCGGCTATCGCGGCGGGCGACGTTTCCCTGGTCCTGGCCGACGTCTACGGCGTTCCTCGGGAGAAACTCCAGGCCATCGTGGCCGAAGACCAGCGTGCTCGTGAGCTCATCGCGTTCGTGTTGGGCGACCGATATCTCGAGCTTCGCAATCAACTGGGCATGGGGGTTCGGTGAGTACCGACAGCAAGAAGAACGGGCAGGTTGGAGGCGACTGGGACACCGCGCTCGAGGAGTGGGACGAATCTCCCCTCGTTCCTGCCTTGGCCGATGACAAGACGCCAGCTCCTCCCGGGGCGGCGGCCACCCCGATCCCCGAATCCGCCGAGAAGGCAGCGGGCATCTCCACCGTGCGACCTCCCGCGGACCTCCGGCCTGTGGAAGAGGAGGACGACGAAGAGTGCACGGTGGTCGGGGAGATACCGGCCGAGTTGCTGGCAGACTCCATTCGGGGCCTGGGCAACGCATCGGGCCTCGGTCAGATCTTCGGTCGCGGCTCTCAGCCCACCATTCCGGCCGAGGACGAACTGGAGCAAAGCCAGGAGGTGAGGATGGACGACGCCGTCTACACCTCTGCTCCTTCCGTCCCCATGCCCGCCATGGGCGCGCGCCCTGCCAAGTCGCTGCCCCCTTCGATCGTGGGTGGCGACGATCTAGATCCTTTCGCTGACCTTCGTGACGACCTCGCGTCGCCCGTGCCTTCCGACGCGACTCCCCTGCCTGACGCGGATGCCACTCCGTTGCCGGCGGACGAAGCGAAGGAGCCACCGAAGGATTCGGTGGCGGTGGGGCCGAAGCTGCTCGAGCCTGACGATCGGCAGTATTCGCAGGACGAGGTTACGGAGGTATTCGCCGGCGAAGAAGCGATGAAGAAGTTGGTGGAGGGCGGAGCGGTGCTCTCGGCGCCGACGGCACGTGTGCGGCCGCCCGAGCCTGGGATACCGCGTTCGGTACCTCCTCCTCCGGTGGAGCCACCGAAGGCGCCCTGGTCGGACGAACGTGATGCCGCGGCCCACGTGCTCGAGCGCAACCTGCGTGCGGAGTGGGAAGCCCGTGCGGTCTGGTTCGCGGAGGAAGCGGCCGTCCGCGAGGACGGGGCGCAACGGGCTCGCGTGATGCTCGCCATCTCGGAGCTCTGCGCCATGGTTGGCGACGACGAGAAGGGGGTTGCTGTCGCACGGGCGGCTCGCGACCTGGATTCGGACCACCCCTTGATTCAGCGCCAAGCTCGCTACGCAGCCACGCGCGAGCGTCGCTGGTTCGATGTGGTCGGGGAGCTGGAGGCCGAGGCGCGCACCGCGCCGACACCTGAGGCGAAGGCCCATGCGTTGCTCATGAGCGCGCTGTTGACCGAGCAGCTTCAGAACGACGACGTGTTGAGTGGCAAGCAGTTGGACCTGGCTGCGCGCATTCTGCCGACGGATCCGCGGCCCTACGTGGCGAAGTTGGTTCGGCACCTGAACGACGAGACGGGCAAGGTGGCTCAGGTCCGTTGGCCGGAGGACCCGGGGCTCGCGCCGCTTGCGGAGGGGGCGAAGCTTGCGGGGCGCATTCGGCAGGCGCAGGAAGCGCCGGCGGTGCCTGGCGAGGAAGTTGGGGTCTACGAGGCAGTGCCTCGGGCCAAGGCGGCGCTGCGCGTTTCCGATACCAAGGCAGCGGCACGTGCGCTCCGGGCGCTCGATGCGGTGCGGGGCATGGGCGGTGGCGCCCTGTGGCTCGCCGCGACGCTGGCCGGGCAGGATGCGGAGTCACGTCCGCAGTCCATGTCGTGGTTCGACAAGCTGGCGGCCGGGCCTCACAGTGCTGTGGCTGTTCGGCTCCTGGCCATGCGTGCGGTCGAATCGGGCGACACCCAGGCCATGAGTCGGGCCCTTTCGGTGCCGGGTTCCGGCGCATTCTCCCCTGCGGATCGAGCCGTCCTTGCGGCCCTCTTCCACGAAGACGTGGCGTCCGCGGAACCTTTCGTCGGCTTGCTGCTTGCCCAGCAAGAATCAGCAGTGCTCGGAGCGGCCCTCAGGGCCGCCCTAGCCAACGTGGATGCGGCAACGACGCGTCTCGAGGCTTGCTCCGTCGGATCGGCGGCGCTTCGTTCCCTGTGCGCCGTGGCTCGGGCCGCGAGCGGTGGCTCGAGCGCCCAGGACTTCTGGGAAAGGGTTGCCGCCCTGCGGGACGCCCACCCCGACGGGTGGGTTGCTCGTCTGCTGGAAGTCGAGATGTCGATCGATCAAGGTCTGGCGGACCCGCTCATCGACCAGCTAGCCGGCTGGGGAGGTGGTGGCGTGGGCTTGGGAGAGCGTGACCGTGCCCTCGCTGCAGGCGTGGTTGCCGAGATCCTCGAGGACCGTGAGCGCGCCTCGAAGGAATTCGAGCGAGCGATCCAAATCGATCCCGAGCACGAGGGGGTGATCCGTGCGCTGCGCTCCCTGGATTCCCCTGCTCACGTGGCGCGCGTGGTCGAGCTTGCGGCGCAGGCGGAAGGGGCCAAGGGCGCTGTGCTCGCGCTCGAGGCGGCCCTCGCGCGGGGTCCTGGCGAGGACGATTACCCCGACCTGCTGCGTCAGTCCTACGAAAAGGACCGGTCGTTGCCTTTCGCTGCGGTGCTCGGCGAGCGTCTCGCACGCCTGCGAGGGGACGTCGATGGCGTTCTCGAGTGGGTTCGGTCGCGTCGTGACGCCACGCAGGATGCCATGGAGGCGAGCTTCGATGCGTGCCGCGAGGCCATGCTGATGGTCGAACGCGATGCGTCCCTCGCGGCGTCGCTGATGGAGCAGGCGTCCCGCGCAAGGCCTGCGGATGCGGCGCTTCGCGCCTTGTACGAGCGATTCCACGAAGGCCGGCCGGAAGATTGGGTGGCCTGGCGTGTGGACCGCGCGGCGGAGAGCGATGGCCCCGAGAAGGCGAGGCTGCTGCTCGAAGCTGCCCTGGAGTGCGAGCGAGCGGGGCAGGCGGACACCGCGGCCAAGCTCGCGTTGCAAGCGCTGGAGGCCGGGGCTGGTGATCTGGCCTCCCGCTGTCTCGAGCGTTGCGAGCTGGCGGGCGCTTCCACGACCTCCCTCACCGACTCGCTGATGGGAAGGGCCCGTCAGGAAGACCTCCCCGAGCTGGAACGGCGGGAAGTGCAAGAACGCCTTGCGGAGCTCGACGAGGTGGGCCGTAGGGACCTCGCCAGCGCATTGCTCTGGCACCGATCCATCCTCGAACAGCACCCACAGCACTTGCCGAGCCTGCGTCGGATCGAGCACGCCTACGTCGGCATGGGGCGCGATGCCGATCTCGAGTCCATCGCCGCCGAGCTCGTCAAGGCGTTGCAGGGACCCGAGGTCGATGCCCATGCGGTCGTGGCGTCGAGGATCCGCCTTCGCGAGGCCCCTTGGACGGACTTGGCCGACCTGTCCAAGGCCGCCGGGGACCAGCCCAACCCCTCGCTCTGGGCGCTGCGCTGCGTGTTCGCGCAAGCCCGCGTTCGTGGCGACGATCCGACGATCGCCCAGACGGCCAAGGTGCTGTCGGGCATGTGCGACAACGAGGTCGAGAGCGCAGCGCTGCTCGTGCAAGCGGCCCATGCTCTCGCCCGCATGGGTGAGCAAGAGGAGGCGTCGCAGCTCTTCCAGATGGCGATCGATCGAGAGCCTGGCTTCGTCCACGCGCATCTGGATTTGGTGGACGTGCTCGAGCGTACGGGCGAGCACGCGCGCGCCGCCGAGGAGCTGGAGACCCTCGCTCGAAAGAGCAGCGTGGACGAGCACCGCGCGCAGCTGTGGTATCGCGCGGCGGGGCTCTGGATCGAGAAGGTCGACGAGCCGAATCGCGGGCGCCGCGCGTTCGAGGAGGTGTCGGACATCGACACTGGCTATCGGGACGTGTTCGACAGGCTCCGGGTCTTGTACACGGCGGCTGGGGACGCCACCGAGTTGGCGGCGTTGCTGGAGCGACGGCTCGAAGCCATCACCGATCCGGCGGAGCGGATCGAGATGGAGGTTTTGCGGGGCAGGGCGCTCGCGGATGTCGGTGAGGTTGGGGGCGCCAAGAGGGCGCTGGCCGCGGCCTTGGAGGCCAACCCCGATCACCAGCCCGCTCTCGAGGCGTTCGTCATCGTGTCCGCGAAAGAGGAAGACTGGCCGGGTGCGGAGCAAGCTCTCATCCGCCTCGCCCGCTTGGTGCCCGATCCCGAACGACAGGCGGCCATCTACCGGCAGCTGGGCACCATCTACCTCGATCACATCCCTGACCTCGAGCGCGCGGAAGCCTCCTTGCGCGAGGTGCTCAAGCGCAACCCCGACGACGCGGAAGCACAGGGCCGTCTCATCGACGTGTTCCGCGAGACGGGCGACGCGGAAAAGGCGATCGCGCTGTGCATGCAGTTGATGGAGCAGGCGAGCACCCCCGAGGGCAAGCGGGAGAGAACCATCCAGCTCGCGCTCATTCACGAGCAGCTCGAGGGCGACGTGAAGAAGGCGCACGACATGCTCGACCGCCTGTACAAGCAGGCGCCTTCTGCCGCGAGCTCCCTTCGTGCGCTTGCCGAGTTCCACAAGCGACAGGGCAACGACAAGCCCCTCGAGATGCTTCTGGACAGGGCGTCGAAGGACTCCGCTCGCGCTCTTCGCACCGGAAGGTTCAGCCCTGACCTGTTCGCGATCCTCGAGACCGTTGCGATGGTCCGGAACGACGAGGTCGGTGCGGCGGTCGCACGCGCCGTGGTCGACGTGCTCGAGGGAGATCGCGACGTCCCGTTGCCTGCGTTCGGTCCCGCCGCCTGCTCCGTGAACCTGGATGACATCCTGGCTCCCGAGGTCGTGGACGCATCGATGCGGGCGCTCCTCAAGCGGGCGGGTGACCTGCTGGAAGCGGCGTTCCCCATGGACCTCAAAGCGCTGCGTGCCACGGACCTGCCCCCCACGTCCGCCGACCTGCAAGAGGCCATTGTCGGCGCTGCGGCAGGCATGGGAATCCAGGACCTGCGGGTCCTGGTCTCCCCCGCCCTGGGGCCCACGTGCGTCCCCATTCAGTCCCATCCCCCCATCATCGTGCTGGGTTCATCGATGCTCACCACGGAGGACACCGCGGTTCGAGACTTCCTCCTCATCCGTGCTCTCAAGATCGTGCAGACACGAGGCTGCGTGCTTTCTCGTACCGCGCCGATCGATCTGCTGCCCACCGTGGCCGCCCTCGTCAAGACCCTAGCCCCTTCCTTCCAGCCGTCCGCCATCGACGCCCGGCGATTCACCGAGGCGCTTCAGAAGCTGACCGCCGTCAAGCCTGCCAGCATCGACCCGGACGTGGCGGCCCTGGCTCTCGAATTCGGTGGCTCTCTCGACAACCGGGCGTCCACCCTCAACGTGGCCGTCAATGGTTGGGGAGATCGCGCCGCTCTGCTCGCCCAGGGCTTACTGACCATCGCCCTCAAGGCCATCGCCTGGTCCGGTGGGCATCCCTCGGGCCCCCCTGCTTCGGGCAAGGACCGGATGACCTGGATCGGCCGCAACGCGGAAGCCCGCGACCTCATCGTCTTCGTCGCCTCCGAGGCCTACGGCGACGCGCGAAAGCGCCTCGGAAAGTAGACAGGATCACACGGCGCCGAAGGCAAACTGGCGAATGCGGGACCGGGAACAGGGAATCGGAAAGTGCTTCGGTTTCCACGTCCCGGTGCACTTCGCCTTCGGCTTCGTGGTCCTCCGTGGACTCCAGCCAGAGTTGACCTCCGTCCATGATCCGGAACGAAGCGCCGGGCGGAGAGAGTAGCCTCCGGATCTTGCTTTTCGAATGGCGAGGCGGCCTGCCACCGATCAGGTGGGTAGTGCTCCGTCCCACGGAGCGGGTCAGCATGGGTCCCTTCGAACGCACAACCCGTCGCCATGCAAGCAACGAAACCATCTGCGCCTCTCTGCGAAATCTGCGTCCAACTCGAATGGCTCCGGATCTGGGTTCACGTCCTGGCCTTTGTTCCTCTCGCCAGGGTAGGCTAGACCTGTGCGCCGTCCCGTCTCCCTCCTGACCTGTCTCTGGCTCGGAACCGCCTGTTCCTACTACGACGCGTCGCTGCTCGGTCCGAAGGGCTCCGTGGACGCCGGGCAGGACGTGACCGAGGAGGTGGGCCCGGACGGGAGCCAAGAGGCCGCCGCCGACGTACAAGAGCCGGACACCCAAGTCACGGACGCCCAGGACGAGGAATCGGGGCAGGATGCCAGCGAGTCGGGGACGTGTGGGAGTGCGCGGCCTCCAGAGCCGCCCGCGACCAGTGCCGGCGGGGGAAGCGTGGAGTTCGTGGTGGCGGTCAAGCAGATCGACTTCGGCGACGGGGCCGGCAACCCGAAGGACATCGGCTACGACCTGGACGCGCGGTGCACCTGCCAGGGGCAAGGCAACGCCTGCCTGCGGGAGGCGTGGGCCACCGCGGACGTGTGCGACGGGCCCCTGGGTCGTGACAATGCGGCGGGCGCCTTGCTCTCCAAGTTGACCCCGCTGCTCACCGGCTTCGGAAGCGAGGACTGGAGTCAGGGAGCCACCGAAGGCGATTGGAGCATCCTTCTTCGGGTCCGCGGCTACAACGGCACCCCCGACGACGACCAAGTGCGTCTCGACTGGTTCGTGCCGCACGACTTCTGGGTCGACAAGGGCGATGACTCGATTCAGCCCGCCTGGGACGGGAACGACGCGTGGCCGATCCGGGAGACGTCCGTGGTCGACCCGGACGCTGGCGCACAGAGCTTGGAAGAGCCTAAGTTCTACGACCCTCATGCCTATGTCACCGGAGGGATGTTGGTGGCGAGCTTCCCCGAGAGTGCCTTTCAGGTTTCCGACAAGTACATGCTCGACTTCGTTGGGTCGTTCATTACGGCGAGGGTCGTGGAGACGACGGGTGGGTGGGAGCTGCAGGATGGGCTGCTCGCCTCCCGCTGGAAGACTGCGAGCATCCTTGGACAGCTGAGCCGGGTCGTCATCCTCGGTCTGCCGGTGTGCACGAATCACCCGACCTACGAGGGGTTGAAGTCCCAGATCTGCAGCTACACGGACATCTATTCGGGGGTGGGCACGCCGACGACCCCCTGTGACTCGATCTCCGCGGGCATGACGTTCGAGGCGAAGCCGGCGAGGCTCGGGCCCGTGCTTCCCCAGGCCAGCGAGCCGGAGGTTTGCCTGCCGGCGGTCGACCCGGCTGGTGACAGTTGCGGCAGTTGATTCCCCCATCCGTTCACCGCCGCGCCATCGTGTGACGCATTTCCCCCTGCCGGCATCCAAACCTCCATGGGTCTCGCAGCGATGGAGAAAAGCCGTGTTTCGACTCACCTCATGGATGGGGGTTCTCATGACCTTGCTGGGTAGTCCCGGGTGCCGACCCGACGAGAAGAGACTGGCGGCCCCGGCCGAGCCGCAGAGCGGCGCTCCGGGATGTTCCGGCTGGAGAGAGCTGACTGACGAGCAGCTCGAGCAGCGCAAGAAGGAGCTATCCGAGGAGGGATACCGGATCACGCAGGAGGCGGGGACCGAGGCCCCGTTCCGCAACCGCTACTGGAACCACAAGGAACCGGGAGTCTACGTCGACGTCGTGTCCGGGGAGCCCTTGTTCTCCTCGGACGACAAGTTCGATTCGGGATCCGGCTGGCCGAGCTTCACGCGCCCCATCGTGGAATCGAACGTGACGCAGATCGAGGACAGGGCTCACGGAATGACGCGCGTCGAAGTGCGATCCAAGCGGGCGTCCTCTCACCTGGGGCACGTGTTCGACGATGGTCCTGCGCCGACGGGGCAGCGCTATTGCATCAACTCTGGGGCATTGCGTTTCGTGCCTGCGTCGAGGCTGGAATCGGAAGGGTACGGTGAGCTCGCCACGCTGTTTCCTTATGTCGAGCAGCAGCCTCTCGAGCGCGTCTTGTCTGCGCGAGCCCTCGAGGCCGCGACCTGGAATCGCAAGGGAGTGGGCGAGGGCCACGCGGTGGCCGTCCTCGGTGGCGGTTGTTTCTGGGGGGTGGAGGACCTCCTGCGCAAGCTCGAGGGGGTGATCGACACGGAGGTGGGTTACGCAGGGGGATTGTCGGAGAACGCCGCGTACGCGAGCGTCTCGCGTGGGGGAACCGGACATGCGGAGTCGGTCAAGGTGGTCTTCGACCCGGCGAAGATCAGCTACGAGGCGATCCTTCGGTACTTCTTTCGCATTCACGACCCGACCACGATCAACCGCCAGGGAAACGACGTGGGATCGCAGTATCGTTCGGTGATCTTCTACCAGACACCGGAGCAGGAGCGGGTTGCGCGTGAGGTGATCAGGCGGGCGGAGGCGTCGGGTAAGCTCGGGGGCAAGGTGGTGACGCAGGTGGTGGAGGCGATGCCCTTCTACGAAGCTGAGGGCTATCACCAGGACTACCTCCAGGAGAACCCGGGCGGGTACACCTGTCACTTCGAGAGGCCGTTCAGTTTGTAGAGACCCCCGATCTGGACTCCGCGCACAGCCAATGGATCAGGGGTGAGACTCCTCAGCTCCCGCACGAGTCGTTGGCCGGGTCGACCCCCGGCTCGCAAGGGTTGAAGACCGGATCTTGCAACACGACCGTTCCGAACTTGGCGGGGCGAGCGGTGAACCTCATCCCCGAGGACATGGAATCGCACGGCGTGGTGGGCGTCCCCACGCCCGAGTAGATGTCCGCGCGACTGCAGAACTCTTCCTTCAAACTGGAGTACGCAATGTGGTCCGTGCATACCGGCATGCCCATGATGCTCAGACTGCTGAGCTGAGCGAGGATGCTCTTCAACGTCCAACGGGACGCGAGCATCCCGTCTTCGAGCGCCCATCCCTGCGCCGTGGACACGACCCGTGCCGTGATGAACGACCCCACGAACTGCAGCAAGTAGTTGTCGGACACCTGGAACGCGCTCTCCGGGAAGCTCGCCACCAGCACGCCATCCGTAACGTACGCGTGCAGGTCGTAGTACTTCGGCTCGTCCAGGCTCTGCTCACCCCCATCCGCGTCGACCAAGGACGAGGAGCGAACCGGCCAGGCGTCGTTGCCATCCCACTCGGGAGGGATTTCGTCGCCGCCCTTGTCCTCCCAGAACTGGTCGGGCACGTACCAATCGAGGCGTACCTGATCGTCGTTCGTCTCCCCGTTGTATTCGCGAATACGAAGCAGGATGCTCCACGCGCCCGCCTTGGCCTGCTCGCTCCAGTCTCCGCTGCCGAACCCGCTAAACAGCGGGGACACCTTCGTCATCAGAGCCCCTGCAGAGTTGTCCCGCCCATCCGGGCCGTCGCACGCGTCGGCCGTCGCCCAGGACTCGCGCAAGCAGCTGTCTCCATCTCCCAGGCACGTGCATCGCGAATCCAAGTCGTACCCAATCAGCTTCGGCGTCCCCGATTCGTCCCCAAAGTCGACGCTGTCCACCGCCACGACGAAATCGATGTCTCCGCCGCCCGTGCTGCTCGTGGGTGGGTCGGGTGGGCGCGCGTGCCCGCAAGTCCCCGTCTCGCTCGCGTCGCCCGCGTCGCCCCCGTTGCCATCCGTTTGCGCTGTGTCCGGCTGCGCCACGTCCGAGGCTTCCTGGTTCGCGTCCTGCCCCGTCTCCACGCTCGTGTCCTGTCCGGCGTCGCCTCCGTTCGTACCCGCGGGCTCGAGCAACGAGGTGTCGTAGTACGAGCAAGCGGAGCCAAGCAAGCCCACGGCCGGGAGCAGCGAGATGATGCGACGCACCGCCCTAGCGTAGCTTCCCGAGGGCGCCGAAGCAAAGCCTGCTCGGCGCGCGCTACGAACAGTGCATGGAAGGCCGCGGCTGCCTCGGGGATCGCGCGTCGATGCTTCAACGTGTTGCGGGCTCGGTATCGGGATCCAGCCTGCGCGGACTTGTCCTCTTGCCTTGCAGTTTCGGCATCGGCGAGCCCATGAGGAACCTTTCCCGTGGTCCGGCTGTCTTGCCGCCAGAAGACTTGCTTCCGGAGGTGTGCCCATGCGTCCGTTCAGGCGCTCGATCGCTCTCGTTGCGTTCCTATCGATTCACGCAACTACCATGCAGGCCTGGGGCCAGCCTCGAGCCAGCTCCACGCTGCCTCTTCGAACCGCGCGGCTGTACGAGACCGGGGTCGGGTACTTCGAGCGGTCCGGCCCCATCTCCGGCAACGCCGGTGTCGGCTTGCCCGTGCCAGCGGGCCACCTCGACGATGCGCTCAAGACCCTCGTCGTCCTCGGCGCCGACGGCACCACGTCGGTCACGGGCATCGAGTTTGCGAGCAGTGTGACCCGGGACCGTGCGAGGGCCCTCGCGGGCCTGCCTTCCGACGGCTCCGAGTCGCTCGACTATGCTCAGCTCCTCAGCAGTCTCAAGGGCGCGTCGGTGGAAGTCCGCACGGGAGGGGAGACCGTGCGGGGCCGTCTCGTGGACGTGCTCGCCGCCGAGCGCAGTGACGTGGAGACGTGCGTGCGTGCGACCGGCGTGGGTGGGGTTCGCGCGATGGGGGGGGCAGGGGAGAGTCCCAACTGCATCCCTCAGCGACACATGACTCTGCTCTTGCTCACGGATCGTTCGGAGATCCGGCGGCTGCGATCCTCGGACGTGCAGAGCGTGCGACCGTCCGACCAGGCGGTCGCGTCCCGTCTGGCGGCAGGCGTGGATACGGTGTCGTCGCGAGGTTCGCAAACGCGGCGCGTGCTCAACGTGCTTGCGTCCAGCTCCGGGCCGGTCACGCTGGGCTACATTGCGGAATCCCCCGTATGGCGATCGACCTATCGCATGGTCCTCGCGAGCGCGGAGAAGCGAGGGGCGCTGCAGGGGTGGGCCCTGTTGCACAACGACACGGACGAGGACTGGAAGCAGGTGCGGATCGAGCTCGTGAACGGCCAGCCTGACTCCTTTCTCTTCCCCCTCGCAGCACCGCGGTACGCGCGAAGGGACATGCTCACGCCCACCGAACAGCTCTCCACCGTACCGCAGTTGCAGGACACGACCGTGGACAACATGTGGCGCGGCGATGTCGGCGAGTCCTACGGCGTCGGCGGTCTCGGTCTGACCGGGGCGGGGGAGGGGGGCGGCGGCTACGGACAGGGGATCGGCCTGGGGTCGATCGGGACCATCGGCCACGGCGCCGGGACCGGTACGGGCAGCTCGCTGTTGAGCGTGGGCAACCTCGCGTCCATCGCACAAGCAGACACGCAGGAGGCCGGAGCCCTGTTCCGGTATGCGCTCCAGAAGCCGATCGACCTGCGAGCCCACGGCTCCGCTCTGGTCCCCTTCGTGCAGCAGACGGTGAGTGCCACGCGAATGGCTCTCTTCCAGGCAGCAGGGGAGCAGGCCCGGGCGGCCGTGCACGTCAAGAATGACACCAAGCAGACACTGCCCCCAGGAACCGTGGCCGTCTTCGCCGACGGCGGCTTTGCGGGTGAGTCGGCGCTCGACCGGCTCAAGCCAGCGGAGAGCCAAATCGTCACCTTCGGCAACGACCTGGACGTCGAGTTGGACGTGGTGGACCGGCAATCGGCGGACGAGCTTCAGGTTGTGTCCTTCGACGGAGGCGTGTTGACGGAGCACTTCTTGCGCCGCCACAGCGTGAAGTACGCGCTGGTGAACCGCCACGGCAGCCCACGGACCGCGTACTTGGCCCTGGACTATGTGAACAACGCGAAGGTCGAAGGTGCGGACGCCTTGGTCTGGGACGGCAAGCAGGGCAAGGCTCTCGCGGTGTTCGAGGTCGAGGCGAGGAAGCAGCGCGAGCCGACCTTGACCGTCGCCGAGGGGCTCACGCGGACGCTTCCCCTGAGCGAGTTGACTGCTTCCGCTGTTCGACAGCTCACCACGGCGCCCAAGCTCCCGGCGACCCAGCGGGAGATTCTTCTCCGGGTGGCCCGGTCGCTGCAACAGGCAGACCTATGCATGCAAGAGGAGGCCACGAAGGAAGAGAGGCTACGTCAGGTCCAGGCAGACCTCCCGCGGCTCCGTGCCAACCTGGCCTCCGTCTCCGCCACGAGCAAGGATGCTGCGGAGCAGTTTGTGGCGAAGATCGTCGCGTCGGAGAGCGAGGTGCAACGCCTTCGTGCCCGGATTGCCACGTTGCGATCCTGGACCACCGGCCATCGCGCCAACGCGCGGAAAGGGCTCGAGCAGCTGTAGTCGACGAGAACGGACGCGGCTGAGAACCAACCACAGAGCGTGGTTGGGGAGAAACCACAGCGAGCGCGGAGAACACAGAAGGATTGGGGCCTTGTGCTTGTCGTGCGCACACGGAGCGCAGAACGCAATAGGCCAGTTCTCCCTTCTGTGCCTTCTGCGCCCTCCGTGGTTGCTTCAGGGGGTAGAGGAGCGCCTACCGTACCTCGAAGCTCACCCGCACGCTCTTCTCCCCGTCCGCCTCGGCCCAGACTTCGTGCTTGCCGGGATGCAACTGCAGCGCTCGCTCGAACGGCGGTCCGATCGTGGCCTGCGCGCGCCCGTCGACAAAGATCGTGATGCGCCGCACCGAGGGGGGCGCGTCGATGCGCACGACGAGCCCCTGCATGGTATCGGGCATCGAGGGGTCTTCGAGAAACACGGCGCCCGGATATGGGTAGCGGATCGTCAGCTTCCCCGTGCCCAACGAGGTGTCGCCCGTCCCCGGACAGTTCGGAGACCATTCGCCGGGGACCAAGGGCCTTCGCGACGCCCTCGCCCAGGCCTGATAGCGCGCATCGAAGGACTCGAAGACCGCGACCTTCTTCTGCTCGGCGGGGCAACCGGGCCCGGCCAGCAGCCCGTTGCGCACGTCGACCTCCACTTGCTGATGCATGGCGCACGTCCGCTCTGGCGAGGTTCCCTGCACGAACAACTCCTCGTGCCGGTGCGGGCACGCAGGGCCCGGAAGCTCCCCGGACAGCGCGCACACCGTCGCGCGCTCGACGCGATCGTCGGGCTCGCCAAACGCGTCGTCCTTGCTTCCCAGCTGCCGATGCACCGCTTGCATGACCGCGTGAAACAGGGGACCCGCCCCTGTCACGCCGCTCACGCCCTTCATCGGAGATCCGTCGAAGTTCCCCACCCACACGGCCACCGTCGCCCGCGGCGTGTAACCCACGGCGAGGTTGTCGCGGAACCCCTTCGACGTGCCTGTCTTGGCGGCGGCTGCGAACGGGAGCTCGAGCGCCGAGCTCGGGCCGAACGCGGCGAGCCGGGCGTGCCGGTCCGCCAGGATGTCCGTCAGCACCCGCGCCACAGGCTCGGAAATCACCTGCCGCGCTTCCGACGCGGGCATCGCCACCTCCGCGCCGCGGCCATCCTTTGCCCCCTTCAGCGCCCGAACGGGTCGATGGATGCCGCCCCGCGCCAACGTCGCATACGCGTTCGCGAGATCGATCAGCCGCACCTCGCCATCGCCTAGCGCGATTGCAGCACCGTAGTGGTCCGGACCGCGATCGAACGACTGGAACCCAAGGGCATGAAGCCGCTCGATCACCCGATCCGGCCCCACCACCGACGCTGCATACACCGCCGGCACGTTGTACGAGTTCGCCAGTGCCTCACGCAACCGCACCGGCCCGTGCAGCGTACCGTCGTAGTTCACCGGCGTGTAGGTACCCTGGGCCCCGGGAAGGTGAAGCTCCACGTCGGGTAACGCCGTGGCCGCCGTCCAACCCAAGTCCTCCATCGCCGTCGCGTACACGAACGGCTTGAGTGTGGAACCCGGCTGGCGCAGCGCAAGCACGCCGTCGTTCTGTCCTTCGGAGGCCTGATCGAAGAAGTCGTGAGCGCCCACCCAGGCCAGCACATGGCCCGTCTGGTTCTCCAGGACGATGACCGATGCGGTCGACACTTGCTTGTCTCGCAGCGACGTGACCAGGGTGCGCGCGGTGAACTGCACTTCCCGCTGCAGGGCGCTGTCGAGCGTGGTCTGGAGCACCGACGCGCGATTCATGAGCGGGCCGATCTCGGGATGGATGCTCCCGTCCATCAGTCCGCGCGTCAGGTGCGGGGCACCCCATCCGGTGGGCTGCGCGTGCACGGTGAGAGGCTCTCGCCTTGCTCGCTCCGCGTCCTGGGCGGTGGCCGAGCCCTCTTCCACCATGCGATCGAGAACGTAGTCCCGGCGCGTGCGAAGACGGTCTGGGTTCCTGCGCGGGTCGTAGAGCGTGGGCCCCTTCGGCATGGCCGCAAGCGTGGCTGCTTCCGCGAGCGACAGGGACTTGGTGGGCTTGTCGAAGTAGAACCTGCTCGCGGATTCGACACCCCGCAGGGTGGGGCCGAAGTGCACGAGGTTCAAGTACGCTTCGAGAATCTCATCCTTGGACAGGGACGCCTCGATCCGAAGGGCGATCGCCATCTCTCGGAACTTGCCGGGAAGCGTGCGTGGCCTCGGAACCAGGTTTCTGCCGAGCTGTTGCGTCAACGTGGACGCGCCGGAGACGATGCGAGCGTGTACCAAGTTCTGACCGGCAGCGCGCACGATCGCGAAGGGGTCGATGCCGGGGTGCGACCGGAACCGGGCATCCTCCGCTGCGAGAAGCGCCTGCTGCACGTCGTGTCCCACCTGGTCGAGCGGCACCCACCGGGCGCGGGCGCCGTCCTCCGCCCGCACCTCCGCGAGAAGCTTGCCGTGGCGGTCGAGCACTTGCACCGATGCGTCGAACCGGTGATCGGCCCGCAGCTCCGCAGGAAGCGGAGTGAGGACCGCCAGCAGCACGAGGGCCACGACGGGCGCGAGCAGAAGGGCGACCGCGGCCCGGCGTACTCGCTTGTTCCGCACCAGACGCCGTGCAGCGTCTCGCCATCGTCGCAGGCTTGGCCGGGGGATGGGGGGGAGTCGCGGCATGGTTCGGGTTGTGAACGCGGGAAGTGCCGTATGCTATTCCCCCGAGGCAGGGGCGTCGAGGGGCACGCGGGCGCCCAGATCTGGAGCCATCGGAGTTGGCCGCAGATTCCGCTGAGAGCCGCAGATGGTTTCGTGGCTTGTGCGGATGTGGGTAGCTGCGTGGCGACGGGTGGTGCGTTCGAAGCGGTGGCCGACCGCATCGCCAATCGAAAGGCAAGATCCGGAGGTTACTCTCTCCGCCCGGCGCTTCGCGCGGGATCAGGGGGGCGCGAGCCTACCGCCGCCTACTGCGAGCGAAGGCCAGGGCAGCCAGCCACAACACAACAGCGTGGGACCGCGCTGGCGCTCTGTGGCCGACAGAAGAGCACGCGCAGGAGGACGGGTCTTCCGAGTCCCCGACCGAGGGAGGACCGCTTGCCCCGGCGGACCCGGAGGCTCCGCCCGAGCCGCTTGATCCCGCGCTGGACGATGTGCCACCGCTTCCCCCTTGCCCACTGTCGTCCGAACCCGACCCGCCTGCTCCGCCTGCTCCGCCTGCTCCGCCTGTGCCCGAGGCGCCTCCTGAACCGCCCGAACCTCCGGACCCTGCGGACCCGGCTGAGCAATCCGACGCGGCTTGACCATTGACGTAGTCTTCTGTGCACGTTCCGAAGGTCAAGGAGCCGACGTCGGGGTAGGCGTGGGCCTCCCCGGCATGGTCCACCGCTACGAAGTAGTAATGGTGACACCCGTCCGCGATGGTGTCGGGGACAGCCCTGTAGGTGCGATTGCCCGGCTCGCCCAACTCGACCTGCATGGTCGCACAGGTGCCGTCGAGGACGACGTGGATGCTCTGTGGATCGCCGGCTTCGTCGTAGTAGTTCGCGCGGAAAGAGACTTGTGGCACGCAGGAGTAGGAGAAGGTGCTTGTCTTCGTCCATTCGCACGTATAGTGCGAGGCTGCGGGAATCCTTGGGGTCTGCCACCCAGGCAGAGAGCCGAAGTCCGAGAAGCGTGTGTTCTGATGGGTTCCTGGTCCTACGACGTTGACCTCGGGCGCGGTGAGGGTCATTCGGTGGGGAGCGGAGGCGCATTCCCCTGTCCAGTCCCAGACCGCGTGCTGAGGCACGGAGTGTCCTTGCGCCCCGTTTTCGCGGATGGACCCGCCCGTGAAGCCGAAAATGGTGGTTCGTTGTTGCGGACCGCTCCCGCACCCGCAAGACCCGCAGTCGCTTCCGGGCTCGCACGCGCAGTCCGGGGCCCCATCGCACCCTGCGCCGTCGAGATCGGCCCGCAGCGTGCAGCGCGCGTTGTGCGCGAGGGGGCAGCCGCTCTGGCCGATGTAGCTTGCAAAGAACCGAGCCGCTTCAGCCAGGTTCAGGTCGTACGACAAAGGTGGGACCGGGTCTCGATGGGGCGAGCAGTCTCCCGCGGTGAACGCGTCGACGTTGTTGGGGTCGGCCCGAACCCGGTTGATCTCCACGAGCGTCACCCGCTCGTCGTGCGAAGGGAAGCCCCCCGACGGTTCTCCGTAGGCAAGGTGCACTCGTCCCAGCGGCTCGCGGGAGACGTCGCCCGGGCCACACGAGATCAGCATCCCAGCCGCCATGATGACGACGGTCCTCCTGGAGCGCATGGGCACGGCCTTTCTTGATGAGGGAAACATCCCTCCGCGGCATGCTACCATCCTCGCCCAGCGCGAGGCGACGGGTCTGCTATCGGCGCTCTCTGCCCCGCACTCCGTGTGCCTTCAGATCGAGAACCTCGACACGTCAAACCCGTGGGGTCAGGTCGTCCGGCGCGCTCAGAGACGCAACCACAGAACGCGCAGAAGCCACAGAAGGGAGAGGGGAGGGCCACCCTGCCTTCTTTGCTCTCTGCGCTTCCTGCGGTTTCTCTTCCACCGTGCCCCCGCCGTCGCTGAACCCGCCCCTACCCCGGCCGAAGTCCCGGACACCGCGCGCGACCCGAGCGGGGTGCCAAGCGCGAATGCCCGACGAGACGCTGGTATGCTACCCTTGCCCGTCGTGCTTTCGCTTCGAACCATCTCATGCCCCGGCATCGCCCTTTGCCTGACGGTTTTGTTGCCGTCATGCACCATCGACTTCGACGCCCCATTTGCTGAAACGTGGTGGGCAGCCCCCGGCAACGACGCGTCCAGCGACGTCACGATCGATGGACCCGAGGACGCATCTTCCGAGCGGTACGACGCGCCCGCTGAGGATGCGTCGGATGCTCCGGCAAGTCCTTGTGAGGATGGGGTACGCAACGGAAGGGAAACCGACGTCGATTGCGGGGGTGGAGAGTGTCCTGCGTGCCTCGTGGGGCGCCATTGCGTGACAAAGGAGGATTGCGAATCGGCGCCGTGCGTGGACGGGGTCTGTTGTGAGTCGGATTGCTCCGGCCTGTGCCTCGCGTGCAGCGCGGTGAAGACCGGGCAACCAGATGGAACGTGCGCGTTCGTGAGCGTGGGTTCCGATCCGGACCAGGAATGCTCCGGTGGCTACGGTTGTCGTCAGGGCATGTGCGAGTCGTGCCAAGACGGTATGCAAAACGGCGATGAGACCTGGGTCGATTGCGGGGGCGCGTGCGCTCCATGCTCGGAGATTTGCACGAACGGCTTCGACGACGACGGCAACGGGCTCACGGACTGTGAGGACCCTCTGTGCGGATCGTATGCGTGTGTTCCCGAGGCCCCTGACGGTTGGGACGGGCCCGCGTGGCTGCACGTCGGGACCGACGATCCATTCTGTGAGGGGAGCCGGCTCGTCCTCGACGGAGGCGTGGGAGCCCCGTCGTTCTCGGCGGCTAGCTGTTCCAACTGCTCCTGCTCCGAGGCAACGGGAGCCACCTGTCCGTTGCCGACCGTCGAACTGTTCGACTCGACCAACTGCAGTGGGGCACCTTATGCGACGCAGGTCCAGCAGGCGGGTACGTGCACCACCGTCGACGACCCCGTGGAGTTCGACAGCGCGCGCGTCGTGCCGTCCGGTCCGCAAGGCGGTTCCTGTGCAGCTTCGGGTGGGTCGCCCACCCTGCAGGACCCGACCTGGGGTTCACGTGGGGTCGTGTGCGGGGTCGACTTGGCGCAGGCCGGCGCGGGCTGTGGCGGAACGTCCGTGTGCCTGGCCGAGCCGCCGTCCCCTTACCTGGGACGCTTCTGCTTTCATCGCCCCGGAGACGTCCCTTGCTCGAACGGGAGCGATGCGCGCTACGTCGTCTTCGGCGGTTGGACCGACGCCCGGGGCTGTACTCCCTGCGAATGCTCCGACCCCACCGGGGTTTGCGCGGACGGCAACGTGAGGGTGTTCGGCAACGCGTTCTGCTCTCTCGCGTCGAACACGGTCCCCTTGGACGGCACCTGCACGCAGCTGTCGGGCGGGCAGTTTTTTACGTCGATCCGCTTCGAGGATGGGGGCTTGCCCTCAGGGATCCAATGCACTGCTTCGGGCGGGCTGCCGATGGGCACGGTCTCGCCCACGGACCCGATGACAGTGTGTTGTCCGCCGTGATCACCGGTCGCTGGACTTCAACCGCTTGGCGACCGCTTGCTTGACGACCGCGCGTGCGCGTCCCGACTTGCTCAACCTCACCAGCTCGTCGCGCGGGAGCGTGCGAAGGAGTCGCTCCACTTCGGGCATCGGCAGCTTCGGGTTGCACACGAGATTGCGCGTGACCTCTGCAGACCGCAGCCAGTCGGTGCTGGACGCGATCCTTCGCAGGGCGGCGGGGTCGATGGCGGCGTTGCCCGCAAGGGACGCGACCTCCTCGGTAGAGATGTGCGGGTTCGTGAGAAGGTGCGCCATCAGCGTTCGGTCGTTGCTTCGCAGTACCAGCCCGCGGGCCCCGCGGTTGCCATAGCGAGCGACCCGGACGCGCTCGGCCGTGCCGAGGTTGTCCCACTCCGCCGTCAGCTTCTCGAGCGACCAGGAGATCGCGGAGGAGCCGGCGGGGCCGGCCGCCGTCGGCTTGGCACCAGGCTCCCGCTCGTCCTCGTCCTCGGCGGTCTCGCGAGGCTCCTGCTCGTCCTCGGCGGACTCGCGAGGCTCCTGCTCGTCCTCGGCGGACTCGCGAGGCTCCTGCTCGTCCTCG
>CAZAWR010000073.1:47038-50773 GCA_964488865.1 uncultured Polyangiaceae bacterium
GCGGACTCGCGAGGCTCCTGTTCGCGTTCGGGCTTCTCCTGCCGTCCCGCGTGGACCGTGACCTGTGGGGGAGTCGCGGAGCCCGACCCGAGCAACGGCAGCGACGCCGGGTCTAGCGTACCGTGGTCGAGGATGCGCACCACGAGGCCCACGCCGGCGAGCACTTGCAACAGCTCCGCCCCCACCTCCGCACCGACCTCCGCCGCGGACACCACGAGCTCGAGACGTTCGAGGGGAACGAGGTCTCCCGGCACGTCCGCCAGCGGCAGCAGGATGGCCCCGCGCGACTGTGCTTCAGCGAGGTGTGCGCGCAGGTCGCTGGCTGACGGGTATCGGACAATCAGTCGACGTGGCATGCCCAGAGCCTAACCTCGGATCGCGGGTCTGTCAGGCGTTCTGTTCGAACGTCTCCGCGGGTCAGGGCTCGAATGCCCCGCGCGTGGGCGCCGATGTGTCTCGTGGGCTGCACAGAAAGTCATCGGTCACGCCGACTCCCGCCTCGCCCGTTCCCACGAGCGGAGCGAGGGCCTGTGCGTCCGTGGCTTGCGACCAGGGATCGATGGGGATGTCCAGGGCGACGTCCGAGGCTCCCGCGGCCGAGGGCATGGACGTGCCAATCCAGACGTTGCCGTCCAGCACGAACGCGCCCGGGTCCCCGAGCCATGTGTCCTCCGCCTCGGAGAAGACGTTGTTCTTCACGGCGCAGTCCGTGGGGCTTGCCACGCCCGCCTCCACTTCCGAGAAGCCGAGCGCCCCGCGGTGCGTTGCCACCACCGTGTTGTGCAGGACGCGCAAGGACTGGTACGTACTCTCGGGCGTCGACATGGCCCACCAACCGATCCCTCCCCCCGCGATCACTACGTTGTTGACGACATCGACGTCGTGCGTGGCGGAGCTCGGGATTCCCCATCCGGGGTAGGCTTCGGTGCCGAAGAGGATGCCTGTCCCCGCGCCTCCGTTCGAGCCCCGCAGCATGTGCACGTAGTTGCGCGCTATGCGAAGGTGAAAGGCATTGTCCCCGTAAATGCCTACGTTCCACGCGTTTTCGATGACATTGTCCTCGACGATGGCGTTCGATGCGTACCAGAGTCCGATGCCCTCACCCCAGCAATCCTGGATGAGATTGGCCCGTATCACGACGTCGTCGGCCCAGGGGTTGGAGGTGTTCGATCGGTCGGGGACGGTTCCGGTGCAGGTGGGCCAGCCCCCATTGGGGTAGTCTGTGTTGTTCTCGTTGGTCAGGGCGATGTCGTGGAAGTGATTCCCTTCTATTCGAATGCGCTTGCCGCTGAAGCGGGCCGCCGGGCCGTCCATGTGGTGCACATGGCAGCCGCGAAGCGTCAGATCGAGGACGGGATCGTCGCTGGAGATTCCCTGGCAACTGGGGGCGCTGCAGCTTCGCACCTCCAGGCCTTCCAGCACGACGTGCGAAGCAGATTGCATCGCAATCACGGCGGACCATTCGCTCTGCACCTCGGAGCCATCGAAGACGGGAGTCTCGCCGTCGGCTGCCCGGATGTGGAGTGGATGGCCTTCGGTGCCTGTTGCCGTGAACCATTGCTGGGGGGGATAGGTGCCGCCGCGTACGATGACCGTCCCGCCGGTCGGGAACCGGGCCGCGGCCTCTTCGAGCGAAGCGAGGGGCGCGTCCTCGGCGCCCGACGCTTCGTCGCTGCCGTTCGGAGCGACGTACAAGCGTTCGGCGGGCGCCACGATGGGGTCGAGCCCAGGACAACCGGATGCGGTGCCTCCGGACCCCGCTTCTCCGCTGAAGCCTGCTGCCCCGCCTTCGGACGTGCCGCCGGTGCCGCCGGTTCCCCCCGTGGCTCCGGTGCCGCCGGTGCCGCCGCTGCCGCCGGTGGATCCCCCTTCGCTACAGCCATCGCAGGGAGCGGTTGCGTCGGCGTCGAGAACCGAGCCGTCGGTCGGCGGCGGGGAGGACTCGGGGGCATCCGACGTGCCGCACGCGACGAACGACAGAGCCAGCAGAGCCCCTTGGGTGATTCTCCCTCTCATCGCGCGTCCCGCGCGCAACGGAACCCGACCTCGTGCATCCGTGTATCGGGTGGGTAGGTCTCCCGCAGGCTCTTCATCAATCCCTCCCAGTACCCCCGCCAGTCCGAGACGCCGCTCACAGACCCGAATGCACCCCCGAGCACCACCTTCTTGCCTTCGTGCTCATCCGACGTCCACTCGGCCACGTTCGAAAGCAAGTCCTCGTGCCCGAACGGCCCCTTGCCCAGCGGGTGCGAGCCGACTTTGCATCCCAAATCCAACAACCGAGACTTGCCGTCGGTCTCCACCCACTCGTGCTGCTGATAATCACATATCCGTTCGACACCGGGAGGGTTGCCCCACGGGTACGTGCGGCCGTCCGACCCGTGGTACGCATACCACCACTCCTGCTCTGTCGGAAGGCGCTTGCCGGCCCACGCGCAGTAGCTTCGGGCCTCTTCCCACGTCACGCAGTTCACCGGACGCAGCGGGGACATCCCCACCACTCCCTTCGGACACCCGATTCCACCCGAAGGCAACGGGCACGCACCTGCCTCCACGCACCCGCCCCACGCCTGGAAGGTGACCTCCGTCTCGTCGAGCAGAAACGCGGCGACCGGATCCTTGCCCTTGCGCGCCCCCGCAGGCACCAGAAGCATCCGTCCCGCGCGAGGCTTCTCTCCCGGCGCTTGCCCCAGCGACAGCGGACTCTCTTCGGGCCCGGGCGGCGGCTTGTCGAACGCAACGGCAGGCCGATCGCCCGTTTCCCCGTAGCGCGCCGTCAGCATCCGCTTGCCCCACCCCGGCGTTCGCCACGATACCTCCACTTCTGCATCCACTCCCTTGCGCAGGGGCATCGTCACCTGCAATCCCTCCCCGACCTTGCTGACGCGAATCCGCGTGCTCGCTCCCTCGTCGCGCACCACCTTGGCTTCCGCGGGTTGGTCTGTCGTGGGCCCCTCCTTGCACTGGACCATGATCCAGTCTCGCAACAACGACGCCTCGCAGCCGAGCGACGTCGCGTGCGGGATTTGGACGACCTCCGCTTTTCGAAACTCGGCGAGCGTGGGCATGGGTGAGACGCTATCCGGGGGGATCGGCAGAGGCGGTAGGGTCGGTTCTCCAGCGGACGCGGAGCCCGCGGGGGATGGTTCTTCCGAGGGGGGCGCTGACGCCGGGGCCGTCGCGGAGGCGGACACCTCCGGTGTCCCGACGGCAGACGCTGAACCCGCTGGGGTCCCGCCGGACGGGTTGTCCCGGCAACCGGCAAGCACCACGACGACGACAACGCAAGGCACGCAAGCAAGGCGGCGAAGGGTCATGTCCCTCATGATCGCATGCTGACAGGCCGAATGTCACGTTGCGATCTCGGAGGGGAACCGGTAACGCTCCTTGTGCGGGACAGGGACCGACGATATCGTACTCGATGGCGTGCTCTGTCGGCGCGCCCGTCTCAGGATCGAACGTGTCGTCGAGGAGCAGCGCAATGAAGAGCTTCCATCCCTTGCTGGCTGGGGTCTGTGCGATGTTGGCGGTGGGGGCGATGGCGTGCGGGTCGACGGGATCGGACGACGAACCTGGCGGGTCTGGCGGAGGAAGCGCTGCCGCAGGGGGGACGGGTGGGAAGGATGGGGGCACGGGAGGCGACTCGGGTACCGGCGGCGACTCGGGTACCGGCGGCGACTCGGGTACCGGCAGCGACTCGGGTACTGGCGGTGCTGCGGGCGCGGGCGCCCCAGC
>CAZAWR010000074.1:0-50624 GCA_964488865.1 uncultured Polyangiaceae bacterium
CGGCGGCGTGACGGGCGGCTCGGGCGGCGGCGTGACGGGCGGCTCGGGCGGCGGCGTGACGGGCGGCTCGGGCGGCGGCACCAGCGCTTGCCAGCTGGAGTACCCCAGCCTTCCCGCAGCGTGCAACAGCTGCCTGCAGACCGAGTGCGAGACCCAGTGCGTCGACATCCAGACGGACGCCGACTTCGCCGCGTACCAGAGCTGCCTGCAGGGCTGCTCCGAGGACGACGACGCCTGCATGACGGGCTGCGACAACTCGTTCCCGACCACCGCCGCGAAGTTCGACACCTTCGTCACCTGCATCGGCGCCGAGTGCGGAGCCGAGTGCGGCGGCACCACCGGCGACTGCATCGTCGGCTGGAATGAACCGGCGTGCCTCGACTGCGCCACGGCCAAGTGCGCGGCCCAGTGCAAGACCTACTCCGAGCTGCCGAACGCGATGGACCACTTCAACTGCGTCCTCGGCTGCGACGACCAGGGCTGCATGGACGGCTGCGACGCGACGTACCAGGCCGAGGGCGAGGCGTTCAATACGTACTACGCTTGCGTCAGCGATGGCTGCAAGGACGAGTGCGGCATCAGCGACTTCTTCGAGATCTGCGACAGCGGGCTGGGACTCGGCAACGAAACGTGCGCCACTTGCGTGGGCGACAGCTGCTGCACCGAAGTCAAGGCGTGCGCGGCCGACACCGCCTGCTACGCCTGCCTCACCGGCGGCGGCACCGGCTGCGACACCAACACGCTGGCCACTGCGGTCGACACCTGCTGGGAAACGAACTGCACCGCGGCGTGCACGACCACCGGCGAATGCACCCTCTCCTTTGGGACCAACACCGCTTGCACCGACTGCATGAACGCCAATTGCGAAACCCAGTGCATCGCGGCGTCTGACGACCCGAACACCGGGGATTACCTCGCGTGCGTCAACGCGTGCACCGACCAGGCGTGCACGGACACCTGCGACGGCCAGTTCCAGGCGACCGCTGCGCTCTTCGCCACCCTCGAGACCTGCCTGACCGCTCAGTGCGAGACCCAGTGCGCGGCCACTCCGTGACCTAGGCGCATGACGCGGGATACCGTCCGCGGCGTCCCGCGTAGCCTCTCCCTCCCTCCCATCCTTCTCGTTGCTTCCGCAGTCCTCGTTCTGTCGTGGACGCCTCTTCCCGTTGCACAGGCACAAGCACAGGACCGCCCGCGACGGACAGGCGCCCTCGCCCCTGCCCCCTCGTCCCGCGCCCTCACCGGTGGCGTGGTCACCCTGCTCACGCCGGGCCCAGCCGAGATCTTGTTTCCGCGGGGCACCTTCACCATGGGCTCGTCCCGTGTCGAGGTGCAGCTCGCCCTCGACGCCTGTCGACGCGAGCCCCTCGGCTCCGAGTGCAAGCCCGAGATGTTCGAGAACGAACTCGACGCCCACCGCGTGACGCTGTCCCCCTACTGGCTCGACCGCACCGAAGTCACCGTCCAGGCCTACCAGCGCTGCGTCGACACGGGCACATGCTCGCCCCCTCCCTATCACCAAGGCGCCCGACGTTTCGACGCACCCTCCTTGCCCGTCTCCCTCGTGTCTTGGGAAGACGCTCGCGCCTTCTGCCACTTCGTGGGCAAGCAACTGCCCACGGAAGCGCAGTGGGAGCGCGCGGCCCGCGGACTGTCAGGACGTCGCTTCCCTTGGGGCTATCACTACGCCACGCGCAGGACGAACCACGGCGTGTGGGCGCTCGACAACACGGACGCGTCGGACGGGTATTCCGAGCTTGCACCCGTCGGCTCCTTCCCGCAGGGGAGGACCACGGAGCAGGTCGAGGACCTGGCCGGCAACGTGGCGGAGTGGACCCTGGACGCGTACGAGGACGGGTACGAAGCGATGCCGGTGCAAGATCCAACGGGCCCCGCGTTCGGGGCCTACAAGGTCGTGCGCGGCGGGGCCTACAGCTTCGGCATGCCGTGGCTGCGAGGCGCGGCTCGCATGTTCCGAAAAGCTTCGACACGCGCTCCCTACCTCGGCTTCCGCTGCGCCCGAAGCGCTTCTCCCAACCCCTCTGGCCATCGATGAAGATCGCTCACCTCTCGGACCCCCACCTGCTGGACCTGCACGGCGTCCCCTGGCGCACCCTCCTGTCCAGCAAACGCATCACTGGCGCCGCCAACCTGCTCGTCGCTCGCGCGCGCAAGCATCGCGCGCCGATCGCGCGGCAACTCGCTCGCCACATCCGCGAGAGCCACGTCGACCACGTGGTCATCACCGGCGACGTCACGAACCTCTCCCTCGACCCGGAGTTCGCGCTCGTCGCACGCTGGCTTCGGGAGGATCTCGCACTCGATCCCGAGCGCGTGTCCCTCGTTCCTGGCAACCACGACCGCTACACGGGCGACGCGGCGCGCTCTGAAGCGTTCGAGAGCGTGCTGGGGCCGTATCTCACGGGCGACCTTCCCTCATCCTCGCACTTTCCCTACGTCCGCTTGCGAGGCCCCGTGGCGATCCTCGGCGTCGACTCTGCCGTCCCGCGTCCTCCTCTCGTGGCGGCGGGCGAGGTCGGACGCGATCAGCTCGAGCGCTTGCGTAAGCTTCTCGAAGACGAAGCGGTACGCCAGCGCACGCCCATGATCCTCGTACACCACCCACCGCGCTGGACGCGCTCGTGGTGCAAGGAGATGACCGATGGGCTTCGCGACGCGGCTGCGCTCCAAGCGATCTTGCCCCAGCGCCCGGGCTTGCTCCTGCACGGGCACATGCATCGAACCATGGTGCATTCGCTCCATGCCGGTCCATCGCGTTGGGCGGTCGTCGGCGCGCCCAGCGCATCCAGCACGTCGACCGCAGGGGATCGCGCGGCGGGCTACAACACCTACGTCTTCGATGACGAGGGGAAGCTCGTCGAGATGCTGTCGACCACGCGAGGAGCGGATGGCTCGTTGCACACGAGCGAGCTGCGGTCGGGGTGACGGGTTCAGAGTGGCCGCAGATGTCACAGAGATTCGCAGAAAGGGGAAAGGGGCTGGGGAGGCGATCGTCCTGTGCATCGGCGAATACAACCAATGCAACCCCACGCGCGGCGATGCCGCGCACACGCTGGACCCGGCGGTGCCGAGTCGCTACGTCGGCGGATTTGTACCGACCTGAGCTTGCCTCAAGCATCACCACCCCTTCTGTGGTCTCTGCGGCTTCTGTGGTTTCACGCGCGGCGGTGCCGCGCACAGCGCTGGACTCGGCGGTGCCGAGTCGCTACGTCGGCGGATTTGTACCGACCTGAGCTTGCCTCAAGCATCACCACCCCTTCTGTGGTCTCTGCGGCTTCTGTGGTTTCTGGGCTCACGCGCATCACCCGCTCTGCCAACCTCCGCACCAACCCACCATCTGTCAAACACGCGACCGCACATCCGCAAACACAACGAAAGCCATCTGCGGCTCTCTGCGGAATCTGCGGCCAACGAACCGTCTCGGCTCGGGCTCGGGATCAAGCTTGGGAGGATGGGGTGATCAGGAGACCTGGGCGGGACGCGTGACGTTGACAGCGAGCAGCCCCTTCGGGCCCTCCTGGATCTCGAACTCCACCGTCTCATCCTCAGCCAAGCTGCGGTGCCCGTCGCCGGTGATCTGCGAGTAGTGCACGAACACGTCGGGGCCCGCCTCCTGCTTGATGAAACCCCAACCCTTCGCGTCGTTGAACCACTTCACCTTGCCAACACTCATGTGAAACCTCCACTTGCTGGCTCGCGACGTCCTCGCGAACTCCTTGCCCCCCGGTTCGAACGGATAGATGCGTCCGCTCCGGAGCATGGCAACGCTAATGAAAGCGCAATGCCGGGGTCAAGTCACAGGGTGGGGATTTGCGGTCGAACGCCGCGGTGAGAACGTTCGCACGGGAACTGACGCGGGGTTTTCAGGGTGGTCACTTTCTACCGAATCAGGCCTCCGCCGGCTCGATCCAGAGCTCAGAACGCATCGTTTCTAGGTGTTTCTGCAGCTCCTGCAGCCGCGCGTCGTGTTTCTGGCACTCCGAAACGGCAAGCACTCGCGCCGCCTCTCCCCGCTCTCGCTCCCGGCGCGCCGACGTGAGCACGTCGAGCACTTCGCGATGAACTTCCTCGCCCGCGCTCACGACCCACGCATCGAGCCCGGTCGCGAACGCTTCGATCATCTCCTCGAGCCTGGGCCCGACCTTGTCCGCGGCTTCCCTCACCGCCTTGGGAGCCAACTCCTTCGCCTTGTTTCGCGTCTCCGTCTCCACGCGCCCCCGCATGTACAGCGCGAGCACCGGTGCGGCGAGCACCAGCACCCCGCCGAGCATCCAGTTCGAGAACATCACCGTCAGCCCCACGCCCGCGAGGGCCGCCACGCCTACGTCGTACGCGAACGTATCGATCTCGATCGTGGGCGAGTGCATGTCGGCTCCCATCTTCGTGGCGAGCCGGCCACCTGCGTCCCGCGCGTCTTCCCGCACCAGCGCGATCATCTTCTCCGCAAGCTTCTCGAGAGCCTCGGCGATCTCTTCCGTCTCCCGACGCGCCCAGTCGCGGAAGGTCCGCTCCAGGAACGCCCCGAGGTGCGCCTTCAGCTCGTCGATCTCCGCACCGTCCACCATGCCCGGGACCTGCTCGCACACGTCCTCGACGAACCGGTCGAGGTCTCGCTTGGTCCAGGCCTTGATCGCCGCGACCTCCTCCCGGATCGCCGCCCTTCGCTGCTCGATCGTCTTGGCCTGGCCCGCCAGGTCTTCCTTGATCGCGGCGATGCGACGGTCGATCTCTTCCACGCTCATCTCGAGCGCACGCCGCTTGGCGTCGATCCCCTTGGCGAGCAAGCCGCACGCCTTGATCCCGTCGCCCAGGGCGTTGTCGAGCATGATGCGGCCGCGCTCCTCGGACAGGAAGGTGGTGAGGTAGCCGAGCAGTTCATCCATCCCGGAGTCGTCGCGATGGCCTTCGAGAGCCTTCTCGGCGCTGACGCAGAACACGCGCGGGTTGGTGACGAGCTTTCCGAGCTGCGACTGCACGTAGCCCATGGCCTGGTCCAGCTCGCCCGGGTCGAGGATGTCCTTCTTCGTCACCACGAACACGATCTTGTCTCGTGATTGCCCGAGCAACTTCTCTTGCAGGAAGACTCGCTCGCTCTCCTTCACGAGCTGGCCGGCATCCAGCAGAAACAGCACGGCGTCCGACTGGGGGATGTACTCGTAGGTGATCTCGGCGCGCGCCAGGGACAGGTCATTCACTCCGGGGGTGTCCACGAGTGCAATGTGCTGCCGCAACAGCTCGGCGGGGTACCGGACCTCGAGCACACGCACCGGACCGGGGTCCGGGTCCGGTGTCGGGTTCCCGATCGCGAAGAGCTTCACGTCACCGAACGCGATCTCCTCTCGCAGCCCGCTGTCGAACACCGCCGTGGCCCGCGGCTCCTCGCCGTACTCGATCTCGTGGATCACCGCCGTCGTGGGCGTGACCCCCACGGGGAGCACATCGGAGCCGAGCATCGCATTCACGAAGGTGGTCTTGCCGTGGTTGAACTCCCCCACCACGACCAGGTGGAAGAGGTTCTCCTCGAGCTTGTCCACGACCCCCTTCTGGATCCGGTCGCGGGTGAACGACGTTCCCAGGTCTCCGGCGACCGCCGTGAGCTGGCCGAGCACACCGAGCACTGACTTTCGCTTTTCGTTGAATGCGTCGAGCATCACACCACCTTCACGATCTCGTGGACCTTCGCGTCCACTTCTTCCATACCAAGCCCATCGTCGCCCAGCCCGGCCCGCTTTCGGTACAGGCGGCTCTGTTCGAAGACACGCATGGCCAGCACGCGCTTGGGAAGCCAGGGATGGGTCGCGAACACTTCGTTGTATCGCCCGGGCCCCTGCTGACTCTCCTCGTACTGCTCGAGGAACGCTTCGAGGTTCAGGTCGTCGTAGAGCTTGCGAGATCCCAGGGCGAGCTTGGTGAGGGCGCGGGTGGAGACCTCCGGCTGCTGGACGCACAAGAGCGACGCGCGGTCGCACGTGATTTCGGCCCTGCGAGACCAGGCCTTGAGGCCCACGAGGGCCGGCGTGACGATCCAACGCACGAAGAGCCCGGCCGCATGCGTCAGGAAGTAGAGCGTGGTCAGGTACACCACGTGGTTGTTGTGAATGTGGCCGCACTCGTGCCCGAGCACGCTGGTGAGCTCCTCGTCGCTCATGTGGTCCACGAGGGCGGAGTGCACGAGGATGAAGGAGTCGTCGTTGGTACCGTAGGTGCCCGCGTTGAGCACGGGGTTGTTGGTGATGTAGATGGTGGGGGTGGCGATGCCGAGGGAGCGTGCGCAGGACTCCACGAGCCCGTGCACGCGGGGGAACTGCCTGGGCCCTACCTTGACGGAGGTGCCGAGCAGCTCGTTCTTGCCGACGGCCTTGAACATGCGGACGACGGCTTCGACGGCGAGCTGCACGGGTTTGACTTGTTCGAAGGCCGCGCGGGTTTGGCGATCGGAGACGTAGGCGTAGGCGTGCTCACCTCCTTCTTCGCCTGCCGACGCGATGGTTTGGCGTTCGGCCAGCCACCCCTGAAAGTCGAGTTGCCCAACACGGGCCATTGGGAGCTCCTTCTGCCACGGCCAGTCACCGCGACGGGGTAACCGTAACCACGGAACCCGGGAGGCGCAATTTGCACATGGCGCAATCCCCGATCGCATGCGAGGATCCTTTGGATTGGGCGCATTCCGGTGATCGGGCGCCCTCCCTCGCCAAGGAAGGGGCGAGGTACCTTGCTTGGCACCCCAGCATGACGCAGCTCTTCGGCAACACCACGGGCCTATCTCCTCTCGCGACCCAGAAGCTCGAACGGATTTACCGGCGACGTGTCCCCCTCGACACGATCGCGACGCCGGAGATGATCCATTCGCTCTGCGAGGCTTCCCATGAAGCATCCCGGCAGGTCGGTGCGCTCGTGCATCGCTCCGGCCAGGTCGACTACGTGATCGTGGGGGACTCGAACCGGCTGATGCTCCCGGACTTCGGGCGCCTTCGTGCCGCGAGCGGGCGGTTCCGCGGGTTGCGCCTCGTGCACACCCACCTGCACGGTGAGCCCTTGAGCCCAGACGACCTGGTCGACCTCGTGCGTCTGCGCCTGGACCTGATCGCGGCCATCCAGCTGAGCCCGGGGGGAGACCCTCGGGCCGTCTCCTATGCTCACAGCGTCCCGAAGCAACCCCACGCGCCTCCCTACCTCGTCATCGGGCCGGACCACCCTTCGCGCCTTCGCGACGACTTCGGCAGCCTCATTTCGAACCTCGAGAGTGAGTTCGCCCGGCATACCCGGACCCATTCCGTGGTGGCCCAGGTCGAGCGCGCCATCCTCGTGCAGGTGGGGAGCAAGTCCGAGCGCGACTGCGCGCAACGCATGGAGGTGTCCCTGCGTGAGCTGCGCGAGCTCGCACGAACCGCGGGGGTCGAGATCGTGGAGACCCTCACCCAGCTTCGCGACCGCATCGACCCCAAGCTCGTCATGGGCAAGGGCAAGCTCGAGGACCTCATCGTTCGCGCCATCGGGGCCGATGTCGACCTCGTCATCTTCGACAACAACCTGACCCCCACCCAGGCGTCGAACATCGCGCGCCACACGGACCTGCGCGTCATCGACCGCACGCAGCTGATCCTCGACATCTTCGCGCAGCGCGCCCAGAGCCGCGACGGCAAGCTGCAGGTCGAGCTCGCCCAGCTCAAGTACGCCTTACCGCGTCTCAGCCAGAAGGACGATTCGCTCTCGCGCCTGACGGGCGGCATCGGAGGACGGCGCGGTCCCGGCGAAACCAAGCTGGAGATCGGACGACGCCGCGCGCGTGAGCGCGTCACCCGCCTTGAACACGAGCTCAAGAAGCTCGCGTGCCAGCGGCGCCAGCGTCGTCGCAAGCGCAGCCGGCTCGGGGTCCCCGTCGTGGCCATCGTGGGCTACACCAACGCGGGCAAGAGCACCCTGCTCAACACGCTCACGCATGCCAACGAGCTCGCGGAGGACAAGCTCTTCGCGACCCTCGACCCGCGCTCACGACGCCTTCGGTTCCCCGAGGACCGGGAAGTCGTGCTCACGGACACGGTGGGCCTGATCCGCGACATGCCCGAGGATCTGTTTGCTGCGTTTCGCGCCACCTTCGAGGAGGCTGCCGACGCCGACCTCATCCTGCATGTGATCGATTCCTCCGATCAGGATCGGGACCAGCACATCCGCACCACCGAGCAGATGCTTGCGGAGATCGGGTGCGAGCAAATCCCCCGCATTCTGGTGTTCAACAAGGCGGACCTGCTGGAGCCGGGCGAAGGCCACCGCCTCGCCGCGGGCCAGGACCACGCCGTGGTGCTCTCCGCCCTTCGTCGAGAAACCACGCGCGCCCTGTTGAACATGATGGGAGACATGCTCGCCGAGCGCTGGAGCGCGAGCGCCCTCACGCCCGAGCTCGTGCTGGCTTCGCCCCTCGTGGAAGACTTCGACGAGCAGGAGGACGACCCTTCCTTGACCACGCTCGACGAGATGCTGGAAGCGTCGGGCAGGCGAGCACGACGCACGAACGCTGCGTAGCCAGGTCGAGCGCCGCCATCAATCCGGCTGGAACAGCGTCTTCTGGGACCCGTCGATGTGATAGAACTTGCGGAACGGCGCGCGATCGAACGTGATCGCGCCGAAGGCGTTGACCACGATGGCAAACACGGCCGCGCTGTAGAACAGCCCTCCGAAGCGTCGTCCGCCGAGGGCTAGCAGAAGGACCAGCATCAGCGAGTAGTCGTTCGAGAACCGGTAGCCGAACTGCATCCAGCCCGTGTTCTGGTAGAGCAAGGTCAGCGAGGCCACGGCGGCCGTGGTGAGCGTGAGGACGACGACGAGCCAAGAGCCCTTCTTCGGCCACAGCACCCAGAGGTACAGGGGCGTGGTGACCCACAGGGCGAGACCGTGGGCGTTAATCTGCACGCCCGAGGGGACCTGGTTGAAGTAAGGCACGCTCGCGAGCACGACGCTCAGGTTGCGGCCCAGGTAGTGGTAGGAGAAGAGTCCCCACTTCTCGATGCGCCCGCGCCACGCGACGGTCAGGTGCTCGTGACCGAACTCGAAGGGGTTCCCGAAGCGGGCGTCGTTGTGCCAGAGGGCGAGGCCTAGCAGCGCGGCGAGGGGGATCGCGAACAGCACGCATCGCTTCAAGAAAGGCTTCCATTCGAGGACGCGCAGGGTCTCGTAGACCAAGGCGAGCTTCCCCCCTTGCACCGACGGGAAGCCCCCTCGCAGGCTCATGCGGAAGGCTTCGGCGGCAAAGAGCAAGCCCATCAGGAGCATGGGAGGGCGCGTGAGGAAGGCGAAGCCCAGCAGCATCCCCGCGAGGAAGGGGTTCCGTGCCTCGATCGCGGCGAGCAAGAAGAACGCGCCGACCGCCACCGCCACCACATGCGCGGCGAACCACACCGTGCCCTGGACCGCCGTGAACCAGTAGACGGTCCCGAACGCGAAGAGCAACGCGAGCACGAAGTTCGTCGCTTCGCCTCGCTCGCTGACCTTGCGTCGTCGGAGCCGCTCGAGCACGAGCCACAGGCCTGCCGGACCCACGCCAGCGAGCCAGAGATACGCCTGCCCATCACGAACGTTCTCCACGGCTCCCCCGAGCTTGACCCAGGGCAAGAGCCACACGGCGGGGAAGGGCGGGAAGGAGACGAACCACTTGCCGTCCTTCTGCGCGAAGTCGTTGCCTCCTGCGTAGGGCGGGGGCGGCCCGCGCATGTCGAGCTGGCCGTGAAGCCACGAGTCCGCAAGCAGGGCGTAGTGGTTGTACGGGGTATGCTCGAGGATGCGGTCCCTCGCGCTCGTGGCGAAGAAGGCCGTCGTACAGATCGCGTAGAGCAGCGCGCCGAGCAGCAAGCGGCGCCGCAGAGAGTCCTTGGCCAACCATCGTCGCCGCAGCGGAACGCGGGGTGGTAGGACGGCGGGCTTGGGTTCGATCGGGTCCGTCACGCTCCGACCTCGAGGCAGGAAGACCGTGGCGAGCAGGTCCTGGTGGACTCGACAGGGGTCATGACGGGCGGGACCCTAGTATTGGATGCATGAAATCGCTACGGGGTTGAGGCCCGGCGCCGCCGTTGGGCGAAGGCTCGCCATCAACTAAACAGAATCACATTGATCCGTGCGGAAAACTAGGAAGAGGAACACGGAATGCGAATGCGAACGCCAGCGTGTCGCGGAGGGTGACCACGAAGCCTGCGGTGCGGAGCCCATTCTACCTTCCGTGTTCGGACCAGCGCTACTTGGCGACCTCACAGGAGTACTCACCGATGATGATGAAGGCGCGGCGGCAGGAGACTTCGACGGACTTGCCGGCGGCCTCGAAGGTGAAGGTCTGACCGAGGGGCGTACGGGACACGGAGGACTTGGCGTACTTGCAGTTGGTGACGTTCCAGCACACCGCCTTCTCTGCTTTTTCGATCACGACCTGGTTGTCGCCGAACACGTTGACCACGGTGGCCAGGGTGATGACGATGCACAGGGCGAGCACGATGATGCTGGTGGCCTTCTTCTGCACGGGGTCAGTCTATCCGAACCGCCCGTGGGGGCGTCAACGGCCGACCGCGCGAAAGGGGTGTTTCCTCGATTGCTCGGACCCTCTCCAGCCGCTATGCTCCTCCGTCCTCATGGCCCCCCGGTTTGTCTATACCATCAAGGATCTCGAAAACGGCGTACGCGAAGTGCGCGAGCCGTTGCCTCCTCCGTGGCTCGCCAAGATCCTCGAGGACACGGACGTGACCGCCCCGTCCCCGGTAGACGGCCTGCTGGAGGCTTCCCTCACGATGGCCGGACGGAACGTTCTCGTGCGCGGCACGGTGCGGGTCACGGTCGTCATTCCTTGCGCGCGGTGCCTTCAGCCCGCCACCTTCCCCGTCGAGGGAGAGCTGGCCTTGTTGCTCGTCCCGGACAAGCCTCCCAAGGGCAAGTCCCCGAATACCAAGGGCAACGGGGAGAAGAAGCAGCGAAGTCGTGCGGTCGAGGGCGATGACGACGGCTACCAAATCGAGCCCGGCGAGACCGAGGTGGACACGTTCACGGGCGACGAGGTGGTCCTCGACGGCTTCGTTCGCGAGGCAATCCTGCTGGAGTTGCCCATCTTCCCCTTGTGTTCCGAGGCATGTCCGGGTATCGGTGCGCTTCCCTCCGAGACCGCAGTGCCGGCGACCGAGGAATCACAGATCGACCCCAGGTTGGCTCCCCTGTTGGAGCTGAAGAACAAGAGCAAAGTCTAAGGAGTTCGCCGTGGCAGTCCCCAAGCGACGTACCAGCGCTTCGAAACGCGACATGCGCAGGGCAGCGAACGTGAAGATCGTCGCCCCCAACGTGGTCCCTTGCCCCAACTGTGGAGAGCCGTCCCTTCCGCACCGGATCTGTCCGTCCTGCGGGCACTACAAGGGTCGAGAAGTCATCGCGAAGACGGTCGAAGAGACCGAAGAGTAGCCCGCTTCCCCGCTTCCCCGCCCCATCCGGAGCGTCCACCGTCGGTGCAAGCCGAGACGGTGACGTGTGCCCCGGCATTTCTCAGGTAGGACCCCACCCCAACGGTCTCAGGAGCGGTTCGAGGGTGGTTTGGACCCCAAACCAACGCGCTTAGCATCGGTTCGGGGTGGTCTGGACCCGGTTACCCCGGCCTGCCAGCCGATGACTCACCCTGTGCCAGGCGGCCCAATCGTTAAGACTGTCACGGCGACGCGAACGCGGCGCACCCGTCCGTCATCCAAGCAGGTAAGATGTTTCCAGGACCTGGGAGGCGAACGTGTGCTGGCACGCGATTCGCTTGAGTCTCCGACCATGACAAAATGGGCGCACATCTCGACGGCTCTGATTCTGGTGCTTGCCTCCACCGAGGCAGCAGCCCAAACAGGTCCCGGGTCGCCCTTCATGCCGGGCGGCCCCCTCGCCCCCTGGGTGGGTCCCTTGCCTTACCCCAACGTGGCGCCACCGAACGTCGCACCTCAGCCTGCACCTCAGCCTGCAGCTCAGCCTGCAGCTCAGCCTGCAGCTCAGCCTGCTGCGCCTCAGCCTGCCGCGCTTCCACCGACCGCCGCACCGGCCGCCCCCATGCCGGGCCCCATGGCTTTCCAAGCAGCGCAACCCCAGCCCTTCGGCCCCTCCGCCTACGCACCCATGCCGGGCCAAGAGGGCGGCTTCGGCAACCCCGCCCAGCCCTCCTATTCCTACGGCCCTACCCCTCCCCCCACTGACGAGCCGTGGAAGCCCGTCACCCGGGACCGAGACCGCAAGACGTACGTCGCCGTCACAGGCAACCCCGCCCTCACCGTCGTGGGCAAGACCAGCGGACGCCTCGAAGTCGCGCCGCTCGCGGCCCATGCGGTCTTCGCAGAGGTCAGCCGCCTGTCCTTCTTCATCAGCGAGTTGAACCGCAAGATCACGGGCACGGAGATCGACGTCGGCTATCACCTGTTCCCGCAAGGACAGGGAGCCCGCGGCTTCTACCTCGGTCCGCGGTACCTGTCCGGAAGCGGTGATATCCCGGAAGCGTCGTGGGAGTTCAAGGGGTTCGGCGGCGACCTCGGATACCAGTGGGTCATCGCGAACCACCTGGTATTCAACCTCGGCGCGGGCATCGCACGGATCGAAGGGAAGGCCGACCTCAAAGAGGATGCCTACGACCTTCCGGAGGGGATCGATCAGGAAGACCTCGGCGCCTTCTCGCTCTCGTCGCAGGAGGAGGCGTTCTGGGTTCCGATGCTGACGCTGGGTTTGGGGCTGGCGATCTAGCTGTGTTGATATCCCGATGTGGACTCTTCACGGAGCTGCATGACACCGGGATCCTCGAGTAGATCCCGTACGCGGGCCAAAGAGCCCACGGCAATGCTGGGGAAGCCCGCCGTGGCGGGCTTCGAACGATACACCTTGTCCAACAGTGTCATCGAGTCCTGCTGGCCCATGCTATCCCGGTGGAGTTCGAGGAGTCCTCACAGGGAGCCAGAAAGCACCAAACAACCCTCTGCCTTCTGTGCTCTCTGCGACCTCTGTGGTTTCTCTTCCGGCGCGGGCAAGGTCCGTTTGGCGCCTTTCCATCACCCAGCAAGGTAGTTGCGCGCGGCGAACACGACGCTCACCACCATCACGATCACGCCGACCGCGCCGCCTGCCATGCCTACCTTGCGAACGACGTCCGGCCGCTGCTTGAGCGCCGCTGCGATCAGAGCACACAGCGCGCCTCCCACGATGCCACCCGCGTGGCCCCAGTTGTCGAAGCCCGCCACCACGCCGAGGGCCAGGGCAAAGACCAGCCACTGCACGAGCACGTTGCGCGAGAACCCGGCGAGCCGCGGGGCGAGGTAGCTGATCGCGGCGGCCATCGCCACGAGACCGAAGATGCCCCCCGAAGCGCCGATGGCCACGACGTTGGAGGGATTCGCGTACGCGGACAGGGCACTGCCCGTGATGCCGGAGAACACAAAAGGCCCCAGCACCCAGCCCGGCCCCAGCGTCCTTTCGATCGCGGACCCGATGATGAGCATCGCGTACGTGTTGAACGCGATATGCAACAATCCACCGTGCATCAACGCGGCCGTCACCAGACGCCAGAGTTCGCCTTGCCCGAGCGTGAGCACAGGCGCGTTGCCCCCAAGCTCACCCAAGGTCCGGGGCGTGATGTTCCAGAGCCCCCCGCCGTCTACGTAGGACTCGATGAGGAACACCACCCCGAACACCACGCACAACGCGAGGGTGACAGGTCCGTACTGCGATGGCTGGCGGATGCGGGCTCGTGCGTTTTGGTTTTCGTAGCTCATGCGACCGCCGTCAACCTGGGCCGTATCGCCCATGGCCGCAAGGTGTTTCGACCTCAGCGTCGCTCCAAGACGCCGCTCCCCCACGTCCCCGGCTCGTGCCCGATGGCGACCCACGCCGCGAGCAACCGACCCCTGTCGTCGGCATCGAGCACCCCATCATCCCGGTCACACCAAGCCTTGGCCTCGGCGAGCCATCGCTCCGCAGACTCCGCGTCGCCCAGGGACAGGTGCGTCAAGCCGCGATACAGCGCGTAGCGTGCCCGGGTGCGGGGCACCTCGCTCCCCCCGCTCGCCTCCGCTTCGAGCAAATGATCCATGGCCTGAGCGGGCGCCCCCGCATGGTAGGACCGCACCCCGCGCGACAACGGCGACGAGCAACCGATCGAGATCCCGCACGCGAGCAAGGCGAAGAGCAACATCTTCCAACGCATGTCCATCCTTCGGACAATGGGGACGGTTGGTTGCGAACAAAGTTGCAGGAGGGCGCCGAAACCTCGAGTGGTGAACAAGTGCTGGGTTGAGGCCCGGGGCCGACGATGGGCGGATGCCGGACATCAACTAGGAGCTGAGAACAGGAATTCGAACACGGAATGTAGAATGCCCCGGCCATTCAGGGAATCTCCCGACGCGGTGCCCGTTCTTAGGACCGTCCCGCACCGCACTCCCGCGCTGCCAACCTCCGCACCAACCCTTCTGTGCTCTCTGCGACTTCTGTGGATTCTCCTCCGGCTCGGGCTCACTTCGGCGGAGGCACCGAAGGACCGCCACCCACCGGCCGCCCCCACGGGTGCCGCTTCAAGATCGCCCAGCCTCGCTTCTGGATCTGCGGGTCGAGCCTCCCTTCGGTGGCAGCACGCAAACAGGCCGCGAACTCCTCCACGGTCGCAAACCGGTCGTCTCGACGCTTCGCCATGCCGATCGCGAGCACGAGCTCCACGTCGATCGGGATCCGCACGTAGTCGCTCGGGCTCGGAGGCTGAAGGTGAAGAACATCGTACAGGACATTGCCGACGTCGGTGCCTGAGAGCGGAGGGACGCCGGTGATGGCTCGGTAGGCGATGGCCGCGAGGGCGTAGAGGTCGGCCTGGTGGTCCACCTCGGGTCCGACGATCTGCTCGGGAGCCATGTAGGACGGCGTTCCCACGGCCATCTCCCCGGTGAGCGAGCTCGTGAGCTCGACGATCTTCGAGAGGCCGAAGTCGAGCACCTTCCAAGTACGCGGGATGGTGTCCGTGAGGAAGAGGTTGCCTGGCTTGAGGTCCCTGTGGACGATGCCAGCGTCCCGCACGGCAGCTAGCGCGGTAGCGACCTGCTCGCACAGGCTCGCGACCTCGCCGAGGGCAAGCCGGCCGCTGCGCCGCAGATGCCAGCCCAGATCGTGGCCTTCCAGAAGCTCCATCACAAGGTAGGGGACGCCGGCCTCGGTCTCCGCAAGCTCGTACACGCGCGGGACGTGTGCGGTGTCGACGGCCGAAGCAGCCTGGGCCTCCCTTGCGAACCGCAGCACGTTCTCTTCGTGCTCCATCATGGCCGGGTGTAGCAGCTTGACGGCAACGGGCATGCCGCTCGGGTCGACGGCACTGTAGACGTCGCCCATCGCGCCGCGCCCGAGCATCTCTCCGAGCTCGTACTTGCCGATCATGCCGCCGACGTAGCGACCGCGCGTCGCGCCTTCCACGCGGGCCAACTCGCCCTGCGCCTCGGCGAGCAGGGCATCCTTCTTCTGGATCTGAAGGTTCGCGTCGCGGACCCTCTCGACGGCGCGCTCGCCTTCCTTCCGGGTGCTTCGGGCGAGATAGAAGATCAACCCGAAGTTGACCTGCGACATGATCACCTGGAACCACGGGGTGAAAGGGTCCGTGGCTCGCACGTGAAAGAGGCTGAGGTCGGGGATGACCCCGGACGCCACGCCCACCGACACGATCAGGTAGACGATCGCGACCGTCGCGTAGACGGAGCGAGCCACGAGCGAGCTGTGGCTGGTGCCGTAGAAGTAGACCGCCAAAGCCAGCAACATGGCGCCCGCGGAGAACACACCGATGTAATAGATGATGACCGTGCCGATCAGGACGCCGACAGTGCCGATGCCTGCGGCCACTCCGCGCGTGTACCGGTGTGGCGTGCGAAGCAGGACGAGCGCGATGCCGGACACGAGAATGACGCCCAGACAAGCGATGGCGTTCAGGGCGCGCAGCCAGGGGTCCCCGGCCAGCAGAGGCGTGAAGCCGCCTGTGGCGGCCACGATCACGAGGACCGCGAGATAGAACACGCGCGATCGGCTGACCTCCTCGGCGTGAAACACAGCGGCGATGTTCACGCCGGGGCGAGATTCGGCAGGTCCGGCGGACACGACCGAAGCGAACGGCGGAACGGCGTGCTCGTGGTGGATCGCTGTCATGACGGCTCGTCGCTGGACCGGGTGTCGGTCGTTGGGCAATCCGCCCCGGTGTCCTCCCGGCCACCGATCTTGGGGCAACCGGGTCGCGAATCCTAGCGAAATGGGCTGCGGAGCCAGAACCGACTGTCGAGGGGTCAGAGCCGGCCAAGCCGGCCAGGCCAGAGTCAGAACCGAGTGTCGAAGGGGTCCGAACCAGCCGGGGCCGCGGTAACAGGAGGTGTCGAACGCACCGGTGGCGTGCGCCGCGAGGACACGGTCGCGGCGGGAGGGACGTTCACCGGGGAGACCGAAGGGACAGCAGCCGAATCGACTGCCCTGGTGCTCGCCGTGACAACGGGAGACACGTCGTGCGAAGCGGAAGGCGACGGCGCTTGCACAGAGGAAGCGGGAGGCACGGTGTCGGGAGCGGGTCGCGCGCGATGGCGGTAGAGGCCCCACGCCAACCAGCAGGCCACGAGTCCTCCGAGAACCCCCAAGACGATCCATACTCGCGGCGACCGCTTCTCGGGGGGTTGGGGCGACGTGGCGGGCTCGGAAGCCTCCTTCGCCTGGGCGGCCCTCGTCATGCTCCGATACCGGACGAGGCTGGCAGACGAGCCCTCCCCCGGTCGAGCCACCGACGGCGGCCTGAAGCGCTTGCCGGTCTCGGAGCGCTCGAGCGTGTCCGCCACCGCCCTGGCAAGCGGCCCGAAGGCCTCTCCTCCCACGGAAGCCAAATCAGCCGCCAACTTCCCCACGTCGGGTGTGCGTCGTGACAGGTCCCGGGTGAGGCAACGCAGGATGACCGCTTCGAGCGCCGGGTCGACGTCCGGATTTTGCTCGCGCAAGGGCGGGATGTTGCGACCTTCGGCGACCTGGAGGATGAGCTTGGAGGTGGACTTCTCACGAAAAGGCGGCGCCCCCGCCAGCATCTCGTAAAGGATCACGCCGAGCGACCAGATGTCCGCGCGATGGTCGACGGTTTCCGCACTGCTGACCTGCTCAGGCGCCATGTACCGAGGCGATCCAATGAGCGTCCCTTCGGCCGTCAGGTCCTCCGCGGTCAGGTCACGCAGCTTCGACAGCCCGAAGTCGACGATCTTGACCAGGTCGGAGCCGTCGACGTCCTGCGTGATGAACAGGTTTGCGGGCTTGAGGTCACGGTGGACGATGTTGCGTCGATGGGCATCGGCCAGGCCCTGGCACGTCTGGATTCCGTAGCGAATGACGACGGGCACGTCGAGCTGCTCTTGCCTCTTGAGCTTCGCGCGGAGGGACTCTCCCACGAGCAGCTCCATGACCAGGAACGGGTGTCCTTGCTCGTCCACGCCGAAGTCGTTCAACCGCACCACGTGGCGTCCCCGAAGCTTCGCAGTGACGCGCGCCTCGCGGAGGAACCTCGCCCTGAAGTGCTCCTCGTTGCCCTTCGCGACCGAGAGGAACTTCACGGCAACGGGCTCGTCGAGGAAGATGTGGCGGGCCACCACGACCACACCCATGCTGCCACGCTCGAGCAAGGACTCGACGCGATACCGCCCATCGATGACCGTTCCCGGTTCGACGATGGTGGCAGGTGTCGACGGACCTTCTGTCATCCAGCCATCCTATCTTCAAATCAAGCGCTGTTCGAAGAACGTGCTTGATTTGGGGCTATCCAAGCCGAAGGCGAGGCGTTTTGGGGTGAGCCGCGATGAGCGCGGCGAGGGGGCTTTGCGAAAGCCCCCTTAGAAAAGCAGCGCGGAGCGCTCGACTTGGGGCTAGCGGTGCACGCGAACGGTGGAGCGGATCCCGTAGTGCGGCGAAGGCGGTATCTCGTAGGTCTGATCTCCAGCGGTGAAGTCGTGGACCGCCTCGGTCAGGAACCGATCCATGGACCGGACCGTGGTGACAGGGAGGTTCTGCAGAAACAGGTGCTGCGTCCAGGTGTTCGAACCCGCCGGTGTCATGGTGGGAGGCGTGATCAAGGGGTTGTCCCGACACAACGTGCAGAGGGGACCGTAGCTTGCGGGGGACGCGACAGCCAGCCCCGCTCGCAACGCATGGAAGACCTCCGGCGATCGCTCCGCGAGGGACGCCTGCCCCTCCCCATCGAACGCGAGCCCCGTGTCCGTGTCGAGGGCAAGGAGGGCCGGGCGTCGCAGCAGCGCGGAACGCCCCTTGATCCAGGCCACGAGCCGGTCTGCTTGCAGCAGCTGCTCCTGCACGTAGGCATCGGGGCACGGTGCGCCATTGCCGTAGTGCCCCGTGTACGGTCGGGTCAGGCAGTCCTCGTGCAGATAGGCGAGGTTCCCCCCGTACACGTCGACCTTCTGGCCCCCGTCGAGCTCGAGGGTGGCGCGGAGGATCACCGCCCGCCACGACGTCGCCGGAAGAACGTAGGCCGTCCTATCCGAAAGCGGATACTTCGACAGCAGCAGCGGCGCGGCCATTCCATCGTAGGAGTATCGCGCGAGCGGCTCCTCGGTGCAGTCCTGTCGCGTCTCGCCGATCGTGTGAAAGGACTGGAGCCCCAGCAGCATGCAACGCCAGCACGCCTGACCGGAAGGGGTCGAGAGCGCCATGAGCTTGGCGATGCAGTTCTGGGTCAAACATCCCGTCGTGTCCTGCGTGACGAGGTATCCCTCCTCGGTCCCCGCATCGGTGCAGGAGTCCCGCACGCAGTCCAGCGCCTCGTTCAGTTCCGAAAGGACCGGCGCACAAGGAGGCTCCTCATAGGCGGGTGGCACGTGGCCGCTGATGTCCCGCGGGTCGTCCGCTTCCGTCGCGAAGTCCGTCGACACCCAGTGCGCATGGGGAAAGGTCCCCTTCGCGGCTTGCACGAAGTCGAGCTTGTCCTCGTCGCTCCACGCTTCGCTCAGCACGAGAACGTCCGCGTCGACCCCGGAGATCGATTCGAACAGGGGAGCCCGACGTGGCGCTTCGACAGCCCAGACACCGTTCAAGTACACGTTGTAGAGCGCGAACGTGAGGTCCACCGGGGCCATGCTCCCGCAGTCCGCGAGCACGCCCGAGACCTCCGATTCGCTGCAGCCCCAAAGCTCGAGCGGAAACGCAGGGTCCGACTCGGAGCCGAGCAAGAACAACGTCGTGGCCGTCCCGGGAGGCGCTGAGCGGGTGCATACAGCACGCACAGCGTTCTGCCCCGCGGTGGCCGCCCCGAACGAGATTGCCCCGATCGTCTGTAGGCTCACGTACCCGTCCCCATCCACCTCGCCGAACACGCCTGAGGATCCTGGGGCCGCGGTCCCGCCTTCGGACACGCTTCTGAACATCACCCCCGCAAGGCCAGCGGGAGGCTCGGACCCGGTCGAAAACCCCAGGTCCACCGGACCCTCCGACGGCGCCGCGTGAACGAACCGCACCAACGCCTGCAACACCCCCGTCGGCTGAGCTTCCCGCAGGCGTACGATCCCAGGAGCTTGCTCGGCGCCAAGCAGGTGAAGCGTCGCGGTCGCCCCCGCCTCGATTTCCACGTCGGTCTCGGCGACGGGCTTCGACAAGCAGGACGCCCCCGCTTCGACGACACGGACCGCGTACGCCCCCGGCTCCACCCCGAAGACCGCCGTGAGGTCACGGTACCCGAGCCCGTTCGGACAGTCGCGCCCCGAGCCGAACAGCACGGGCACCACGCCGTCGAAGGCTCCGTCGCGCCCCAGGCAGAAGTCCATACGTCGCCTCGAGGGCATCAGATGGCCCAAGCGAACCGCGGCGGCCCCCTGCGCAGGCAACGAGCATCCCGGGGGAAGATCGTAGACGTCGGCTTCGACTGTTCCGTCACCGCTTGCGTCCGCGTTGCCCCCATCGCTGCCGCGCCAGACACTGCGGTCTTCGATGCCGAGCACGGTCTCGCAAGCCAGGCACGACAGGGCCACACCCGCGAGCAGGACCAGGGATGTCGAGCGCATCACCAATCCCCTCGGAGGCTGGCCGCGGCTCCCCCGCGCACGGGCTGCATGGCCAGGTCGACACGCGGACGTGCTGCGCTGCCAACAGGGCTGGTGGGAGTCTCGGGCTGTCCGTAAAGGTATAGATAGGCGCCGGCCATCACGGCGACCACCCCCACGCCAATCCCGAGGTTGGAGAACCTCGCCGCGTCCTTGGCCTCCTGGTTGAGCGCTACCCCTCGCTCCGAACAGCGACGCTCCCCTTGCACGATCGGGCAGGCGTCGTCGCTGTCCTTCCGCTTGCCGTTGGCCACAAACCCGAAGTAGGCGCCGACGCCGATCGCACCGAGACCTACCGATCCCAGGACGACGCCGCTGGGGCGCGCCAAGGAAGTCGAGGTTTCGCGCGGCGCTGCGGACCGGGCAGGCGGAGCAGTCGGAGAACGTCGAGGGGGCTCGACCACGGCGGGCCGACGGGACAACGCGGGAACCTCGACGACGAGCAACTCCCCCTCCCTGGCGGTGAAGCTCCCCGTCCAGGGGACGAGCCCCGGTCCCGTGGCTTCGATCAGAACGGTGCCCGGGTCCACGGGCGTCTCGGTGTCCCACGACGCGGGACCCAGCACCGTACCGTCCCGTCGCACGATCACGCCCTGTTCACGGGCTTTGGCCTCCACACGCAGAGAAAGGCGAGGCAACCGCGGCTCGAGGTCCGCAATGCTCGCGCGCGCGATGCGCTCCCGTTCCGGGCGGCCTGCCTGCCGCGCTTCGGTGGCTACACGCTGGAACTCGGCCCAAGCCGTCGCCACCTTGCCTTCTCGCATGTGGCAGTGGGCCATGTTGAGCAGCGTGCCCGGAGCCGCCTCGAGCCGATAGCTCTCCTCGAACTTCCTGCAAGCCGGCACCACTTGGTCCGAATGCATCAGCATGCGCCCCTCGCGAAACAACGCCTCCGCGGCCGCACGATCCGCGGGGGGTCCATCGCCCTGCGCCAGAGCACCGCATCCCCAACCCAGCACGAGGAGCCCAGCCACCCCAGCCACAATCCGATGATGCCCCTTCGTGCCGTACACCGTGTCCCATCATAGGGCAGGGGTCGCCCTCGAGCCACCGCAACTCGCGATCAGAAACGGTCGTCGAACGGATCAGGCGCGGGCACGGAGACGGGCGAACGCTCGCTCCCCGCCACCGACGGCTTGGACGTCGGTACGACACGCGGTTCCGGACGTGGAGGTCGTGGGCGGGGAGCATCGCCACCAGGGCTTTGGTCGGCAGACGATGCACCGAAGGGAGGTGGCCCAGCATCCACAGCGTTGTCCGCCGAGGATCCGATGGCGAACGAACCATCGGGAGGGGTGGTATCGGACCGAGGCGCGGAGGTCACCGGGTTCGAAACGGCACTCGACGGTTCCAGGCGATCCGGACGAAGGGCTGCCCAAGCGAGAACGACGGCTCCCGTGATCCCCGCGAGCGCGAGGGAAAGAACGAAGGTCCGCGGCCGCTTCCTCTGGATGATCTTCGACCGCGTCTTCGAGGAAGATCGGGAGTCCACGCGGCGCTTCGGCGCGTTGTGCCGCACGTCCAGCGGGCTCATCCGATTGGGCGGCACCGTTCGCTCGAGGGTCCCGGTGATGCTCGCCGCTGCCGCGGGGAGACCCTCGAGGCTGGACGCCTTCGCCAACTCCTGGGCGAGCGTCCCAACATCCGGCATTCGCTCATTCAAGTCACGCCGCAGACATCGAAGGACCACCGCCTCGAGCTCGGGGGTAACGTGGGGAACCCGACCCGCGAGAGCGGACGGTATTTCGTCACGCAAGATCTGATGACACAGGGCCGCCGCGGATTCCGCAACGAAGGGAGGATGCCCGGCGAGCATCTCGTACAGAACGACGCCCAGCGACCAGACGTCCGCCCGCGCGTCGGCCCGCCCTGAGCTCTCGAGTTGCTCGGGCGCCATGTAGCGCGGACTCCCAAGGATCGCCCCCGTCGCCGTGATGTCGTCCTCTGTCCCGGGCAAGGAGAAGCTCTTCGATACCCCGAAGTCGACCACCTTGATGAGGTCAGTGCCGTCCGGACGCGTCGTGAGGAACAGGTTCGACGGCTTCAGGTCACGGTGCACGATGCCCAAAGCGTGCGCCTCAGCGAGCCCCGCACACGCCTGCACGGCATACCGAATCGCAACCCCCACGGGCAACGAGAGCTCTTTTTGAAGAACCTCGCGCAGGTCGACCCCGTCGAGGTACTCCATGACCATGAACGGGGTGCCGTCGTCGAGCAGACCGTAGTCCGTCACGCGCGTGGTGTTCTCGCCGCGCAATCTGGCCGTGATCTTGGCCTCGCGCATGAAGCGCGCCCTCGCGGCAGGCACCCGATCCACGTCCAGGGTCAGAAGCTTGATGGCCACACGCTCCTGCAACTCGAGGTGCTCCGCTTCGACAACGGTGCCCATTCCACCCTGCCCGAGCAGGGCACGGATCACGTACTTGCCGGCAATGACATCACCGACCCCGAACGCGTCCCCGCGACATGCCGTCTCGATGGGCTTGGGCATGACACGATGAGTGTCGGTAATGGGAGGGCGGGTGTCAACGGGCGCTCCTCAAAGAACCAATCCCACCCCCAACTGAGCCCCCAGCCACAACCCATCAATCAGAATCTCACGACGGTCATCCACCGTGCCCGACATCGGCAGCACGACATATCCCGTCTCTCCCGAGGCTTCGATGACAAGCGGGCCGATGGGCTCCACCCGAAGACCAGCCATGGCCGTGGGCCATCCCCAGGGCGCGATGCCCGACTCCGCATGCGCTTCCGCACCGGCCCCTGCCTTGCCGGAAAGGCGGGCCATTCCGAGACGGAGTCCAAATCCGCCCTGAAACGTCGCCCAGGCCCATCGGCGATACAGATAGAGTCCACCCCCGACGGTGAAGGTGTCCATGGAGACGCGGCCGAGCGAAGCGTCCATCTCGCCGTGCTCCGCAAGCAGGTCGACCGTCCAGCCCGCCATCGCGAACTCGTCCCGACCGACCCGGACCCCCGCCCCCCACAACTCCGCTGGCTCGGAGAAGAACGAACGTCGCGACCCCAGTACGAGCAGCCTCATCTGGTCGAGCTGAGGGGCCATCTGCTTTGGCAGCCGTTCGCCGACGACCTTGCGCGCGGCGGCAACCTCGCGCTCCGAAGGCCGCGGACCGGCAGGCGGAACCTGGGGCGTGGGGTTCGTGGCGAGCTCCGTCCAACTCGCCACGACCAACTCAGCCACCGCAAGGGCCACGAGCCGAGCCCTGGCACTCACCGGGTCGTGGGACAGGTCCACCACACGAGTCAGCGCCTTTCCCGTGATGGGATCGTCCACCCGAAGCCACACGTACTGGCCTTCGCACGACACCGAGGCCTCGGTCACTTCCCCCGAAGCCGCGCCGGTCGTGAGAAGGGCGCCGAGCTCGACCCCCACGAGATGGCGTACTTCGGTTTCGGAAGCGCCCGTGCACGCATGAACCTTGAGCTGAACCCGCGGGTGATCGGCAGGCGACTCTTGCGCCATGGCAGGACTGACCGCAAAGACAGCCGCTGCGAAGAGCCAACGCGCTGGATTCACGGGCATCGATGGGCCGCTCCCCTTCACTCCACCCCACCATAGCGGCGCACGGACTGGATGCGACGGCCCTCCGGATAGGACTGAACGTACTCGAGGGCGCGGTCTCTCGCGGCCACGGTCTGTCCGGCCTTGGCGAGGGCTTCGACCTCGCGTGCGAGCGCGTCCTGCGACAACGCGCCGCCTGGTGCCAAGCGTCGGGCCGCGGCAAAAGCGCCCGCAGCTTCCCCTGGCCGTCCCAACTCGTCGAGCAACACCCTTCCCAAGGTGAACGCGGCCAGCGGCGCCCTCGGGTCCCCCGCATGGCTCCCCACCACCTGACGCAACGGAGCCACCGCCTGTCCAGCATGCCCACTGAGGCGCGCCACGTCCGCCGCAAGCATCAGGTCCGCCACGTTGTCTCGAACCGCATCCTTGCCCTCTCGCTGCAACGCCTCATAGGCCTCCGCATGCTGCCCCTGCAACGCCAGCGCTCGCCACGTCGGAACCTCCACGGCCGACGCGACCGGCGGCACCGCCGCCCGCCCCCGCGCAGAGGACACGGCAGGCGCCACGTCGTCGAAGTCCAACTCCAGATCCACCGGCGCCGGCTGGGGCGGGAAGAGCCCGCTCTCCCCGGCTCGCAAGGTCCGGCTCCCGTCCTTCCACGAAACCTCGACCACCCCGTGCTCCACGGACACCGAAACCCACTCCTCGCGCTCCACCGTGAACGAGGTCCCTACCACCCTCACCGCTACCTCGCCCGCCACCACCACGAACGCCCTCCGCTTCCCAGGCTCCACATCGAAACGCACCTTCCCCGAGGACACCGCCACCTGCACCCGCTCCTCCGTCTCCACCTCGGGCCGCACGACCGTCCCAGGGCGCAACGGCGTCGCCGTCGAACCGTCCGCGAAGCGAACCATCGACATGGACGGCACCAGCGCCGTGGTCTCCGGAATGTTCGGCAAAGGCTTCAGACGATCCATGCCCACCATCACGAGCAGAGCGATTGCAACCACCGCGGCGAGCGCCACTGCCCCCTGCCGCATCCGGACCCGACGGTCCCTCCGCCGCACCATCATCGCCTCGGCCGCTTGCGAGCGCTCCGGCGTCCAGCGCACCTGCACGTGCGCCCCCGCGTCCTCAATTTGTCTCAGGAGGTCAGCCATCACCAAGTGCCTCCTCGATCACCGCTTGCGCAGCCACGATTCGACGTTTCGCCGTCGCCAGGGAACAACCCGTCAGCTGCGCCACGTCTTCCAGCTTCTCACCCTCCATGTGCCTCAGCACCCACGCGATGCGCGCCTCCACCGGGATCTTGTCGAGCACCCCGTACACCCGCGACAGCAACGCCCGTTGATCGGCCGACGCCCCAGGCGCGATCGGCTCGTCGATGTACGCCACGTCGTCGAACCCGAACACCGCCTTGAAACGCCTCATCCGCAGCCGCCGACGCACCACCCGCACCGTCACGGTCGCCAGCCACGCCTTGGCGGCCCCGGGGTCCCGGATCTGATGAATCCCCTTGATCGCCCCGAGAAAGACGTCCTGAACGATGTCGTCCACCTCGTCATCGCGCCCGAGCAGTCGCAGGGCGATGGCAGCCACGTAGGGCGAGTAGCGACGAAAGGCGGCATCCAGGCTCAAAGGCTCTTCGGCCGAGGCCTGGGCGGCACCTCCGACTACCACGCGCAGCGCTGCATGACTTGGTCGCATCGTTGATCCCGTGGTGGCATCCACGGAGGGAAACGGCTCAGGTAAGGATCATTGTATCCCTACCCGGGGCAAAGAGCGAAGCGCGGCTTGGATCCTTGCGCGATCCACCGGTCCTTCGCCTTGCAGCGCCTTCTGGTAGGCCTGACGGGCCTTTTCCTTGTCTCCCTCCTTCGAGGCGATGTCACCCGCCACCTCCCAAGCAGGTCCCCACTTGGGAAACGCCTCCACCGCACGCTGCGCGAACCCCCTGGCCGTGGTCGCCCTCCCCTGGGCAAGACACGCTCGCGCCCCACGAACCAACGCCGTGGGTTGGGTGCGCCCGAACCCGTACGCCGCATGGTACGACTCGATCGCAAGGTCGATCTCCCCCTTGGCAGCCAGAGCATCCGCCTCCGCCAGTTTCCCCCGCGCGCTGTTGGGCACCCGTCGAAGCGCGTCCGCCGCCGCCGCCAGCGCCGGGTCGAACTGCCCCCGACGAATCAGCACCTCCGCAAGCACCGCGTGCCAGTCCGCCTCCACCTGGGACGACCCGAGTGCCAGGCGCGCCTCCTGCTCCGCCCGCTCCAACCTACCCAAGTCCAGCAAGACCTCCGCAAGCCGAGCGTGCGACGGCCCGTGCGTGGGACGCGACCGAATCGCCCCTTCGAGCAACCCGACCGCCCGGTCCCCGGAAGGCAGCAATGCAGCGAGCGCATGCGCCCCGATCGCATCCTCAGCGTCCGCCGCGTACGCCTTCTCCATCGCCTGCAAGGCCTCCGCGGACCGGTTGAGGTACGCCATCAGCCGCCCGAGCGAAAGCCACGCCTCGGCCCGGCCCGGGTCCGTCTGCGTGGCGGCGCGGAACGACGCCTCCGCCTCCGCCGATCTTCCCTCCAGCCATTGCGCGTGTCCCAGCACAACCGTCGCCAGGTAGAGCTCTGGGGTCAGGGCCAGCGCACGCTGCACTTCGGGCAGCGCATCCGACGCCCGCTGCCGGGTCATGTGCGTCTCGCCGAGGCAAGCGTGTCCCATCGCTGCACCGCCCGCCGTGGCCTTGAGAAGCTCGCACGCGCGGAGGGCTTCGCGGAAGCGCCCCTGCTCCATGTGGACGCGAGCTAGCTCGTACCGAAGGTCGATGGCCGCGGGCCCCGTGCGCGCCCCCGCGAGCAAGCTCCCTCGCTGAAGCTCGTGCATGGCTTCCTGATGAAGGCCCGCACGACGCAACGCGCGACCGAGCGCCAAGCTCGCTGCCGCGTCCTGACGATGCGACGCAACCGCCGCTCGCGCCTCCGTCACGCGATGCGCTTGCGCCATGGTCGGCAGAGACGAAAGCCCCGCCAAGCCGAAGACCAGCACGGCCCCAAACCAATGCTTCCTCATGGATCACGTTCTTGACCCGTGTCGGCCCCGGCTGCAACTCCCAGCAACTCCCCTCCCAGGGCGCCTGCCACGTTGCGACGCCAGTCCTCGTACCGCACACGCCTCATCGCGCTTCCCTGAAGCATCTCGTCCAGGTGTTCGGGAGACGCCGTCGCCAGGTCCGCCAGCGTGATCTGTTGCCAGCGCGGAAGCGGGTCGAAAGGTCCCCCCGGCTCGACCCACGCCCCCGCCGCACGATTGAACGGGCACACCTCCTGGCACACGTCGCAACCGAACAGCCAGGGGGCCACACGCGCGTTGGCCTGCCACGGTCCCCGGTGCTCGATCGTCAGGTAGCTGATGCAGCGACGCGCATCCAGCACGTAGGGGCGCACGAACGCGTCCGTGGGGCACGCACGCAGGCAGGCGGTGCACCGACCGCACCGTGGCATCATGGGCGCGTCCGGGGTCAAGCGCACCGACGTGACCACTTCTCCGATCACGGTGAAAGAGCCCAACCCAGGGCGGATCAGCATCCCGTTCTTTCCGATGAAGCCCAGGCCTGCACGGGCGGCCCAGGCTCGTTCGAGAACGGGCGCCGTGTCGACGAGCGGCCGGGCCACGGCCCCCGGCTCCAGAGAGCGCACGAAGTCGGCGAGCTTGCGCAAGCGGCGACGCACGTGGTTGTGGTAGTCGAGCCCCCGCGCATACCTGGCGATGCGTCCGACAATTCCGGGCGGGTCTCCCGGGAGTCGCACGGCGTAGCGCTGCGCCACACAGACGACGCTCCGTGCACCCGGAAGGATGCCTGGCCCGGACAGGCTTTGGCGGACGGTGCCGTGGTCGGCCAGGTAGCCCATCGAAGCGAGGTAGCCGGCGCGCACGAACGTCTCGAAGCGAGCGAAGTCCTCTTCCAACGGCACGTCAGCGCGGGCGACGCCCACCGCATCGAAGCCCAAGGACAAGGCCTTCTCTCGTACTGCGGCGTCAGCATCCGGCATGGCCGCCCATCGTAGCCCTACCCTCGCAGCCGGGTGGCGGGTTGTTTCGAATCGAGAGGTCGAACGATCCGGGTGCATTTTTTCCGCAACCGATGATTGCGGGTGGCCGATATACACGCCAGACCTGAATCCATTCAGCGATCGCATCTCACCCATCGGAAATGCGATGGTAGGCACATGGCCGTACCCACGACCCTCGACGCATTCTTGGAAGGGGCTCTCCTGCTCGAGCAGCCAGCGCCGGGCCACGGGTACCGGGTGAACGCGGACAGCATCTTGCTCGCGAGATTCGCCGCACGCGCCCGTCCCGCTCCCACGGTCGTAGACCTCGGCGCCGGCGTGGGGGCGGTCGCGCTCGCCCTGCACACCCTCGACGCGCGAGACGAGCTCATCCTCGTCGAAGGACAACCCGCTCTCGCCGAGCTTGCGCGAAAGAACGTGCACCGAGCGGGGCTCGACGGGCGCAGCTGCGTGATCGAAGACGACGTGGCGGCCTGGTCGCAACGTGCCCCGTCCATCGATTGTGTGGTGGTCTCCAATCCCCCTTACACGCCTCCGGGATCGGGACGACGGGCGGAGGAGCCCGTTCGCGACGCCGCACGGCACGGCTGCGTCATGCCCTTTCTCGAGGCCATGGGGCGGATCCTGTCCCGGGGCCGAAACGCCGCCTGTCTGTGCTACCCCGCTTCGAATCTGGTCGACCTCCTCGTTTCCGCAGAAAAGCACGAGCTGCAGGCGGTGCGTCTTTGCTTCGTTCACCCGGCCCCGGGTCTACCCGCTCGCATCGCACTGGTGGAGCTGCACCGCTCCCCCACAAGCCCCCTGGTGGTCGAGCCTCCCGCGTTGGAAGCCGCTTGCGAGAGGCCCGAGGACCGCTAACATGCTTGCCCCAGGGGATGATGGATCGCGGAACCCAAGCCTGCATCGATGACTCCTTGGCTCGCTGGTGCGCCGCCTACGCCCTCCTGATCACGTCGTGCTCGGTCGTGCTCGACACGGACGCCAAGCAATGCAGTCGTACCGAAGACTGCGCCGCGTTCGAGGGCACGCTGTGCATCGACAATGCCTGCGTCATCCCTGCCCCAGGCACGCCCGGGGAGTGCCGCAAGCACGCGGACTGTGCGAACCGCGGCGACGACTGGATCTGCCGATCGCGCGACCGTGTGTGTGCCCCCCTGCGGAGCCCCGACTGCCAGGTCGTCTCTGGAAACTACCAGAGCGACAACGCGGTCTTCATCGGCTCGCTGCTCGAGACCGAGGGTGAGTTCGAGAGCACCGGACGTCCCGCTCAGAACGCGATCCAGCTCGCTTTGCAGGACCTGGATGGCGCGAACAAGGGGCTGCCCGCCATTCCCGGGGAAGAGGACCCGAGCCGGCGCCCCCTCGTGCTCGTCGGGTGCAACAGCGGTTCCGACCCGATCGCCGCCGCCCGCCACCTCGTCGAGCAGGTGCAAGTCCCCGCCATCATCGGCTCCTCCTTCAGCGGCGTCACCATCCAGATCGCCACCGAGGTCACCATCCCCGCGCAGGTCCTTCTCATCTCCCCCTCCGCCACGAGCGCGGCCATCTCCCAGCTGCAAGACGATCAACTCGTCTGGCGAACCGCCCCCTCCGACAACATACAGGCCGTCGCCATTCAGCAACTCGTCCCTATCGTGGAAGACGACGCCCGCGCCGCGCTCGCGCTCGAGGAGCAGACCCCCATTCAGCTCGCCATCGCCCACAAGAGCGACTCCTATGGGCGGGGCCTCGCCGACACCGTGGAGAAGCTCGTCACGTTCAACGGCACGTCCGCCGCTCAGAACAAGCAGAACTACCTCCGTGTCGACTACGGCGACCCCGCGGTTCCCGCGACCATCGCCCTCGAGCAAGCCGTCGAGAGCCTCCTCGAGCAAGCCCCGCACATCATCCTGCTGTTCGGCACCACCGAAAGCATCACCGACGTCCTGCGACCCATCGAACAACAGTGGGACTCAGCCAACCCCCACGCCGCCCATCGCCCTCGCTACGTCTTCGCCGACGGCGGCGTCGTCGACGAACTCTGGACCTATGTTGGCCAGAACGACGGCCTGAGAAGGCGCATCCTGGGGACGATCCCAGGAACGAATCACGATACTGCCGGTAGCGTGTTCAGCTCGTTCAAGAGCCGTTATCTGTCCTCCATCAAGGACGGCACGAGCCCCGACGTGTTCGGCGCGGCAGGCGCCTACGATGCAGCCTACCTGCTGATGTTCGCGTTCGCGGTGATCGGTCCCCTGGAGCCGACGGGGCCGCACCTGGCCTCGGGCCTGAGCGCGTTGGTTCCCCCTGGGAGGACGGTCTCCCCCGGTTTCGGCGAGATCAACGACGTGTTCAAGGCTATCGCCGTCGGCGAATCGATCGACTACGACGGCGCCTCGGGCCCGCTCGACTTCGACTTGTCCACCGGGGAAGCTCGGTCCGACATCCAGGTCTGGTGCGTGCCGAAGGACGATCAGGGGACGGCCACGGTCGCCCAGAATTCCGGGCTGTACCTGGAGGCCACGTCGGGCACGCTCGTCGGAGCGATCAGCAACGTTTGTGACTGACCCAGCCTAGTCCCAAACCAAGCACTGTTCGAAGAACGTGCTTGGGTTTGGGGCTATCCGAGCCGAAGTCGATGCACCCATCGATTCGAGTGGAACGAAGCTCTAGAAACGTCCCACGACGCCGAGCGACCCGGGCCCCAGGTTCCACTGCACGCCGGAAGCCCTCTGCGGCTCCGCATCCCGATCCAGAGTCAAGTACAGCGAAATCCCACCCGCCACCACCGCGCCCACCCCCAACACATCCGTAGCCAGCGCCCATCGCTTCGCATCCGAGCTGGCGTCGTCCAACGCGTCTCTCCCCGCGTTCGGTGTTCCTCGCAGGTCCTGCAGGTCGGACGACGCCCGTAGGGCAAGAGCTCCCGTCGTGACCGCGCCCACCACCAGCAGCCCCGTCAGCGTCCACCCAACCCACGGCACGGACGTCTCTTCCGGCCCGACCGGCGCCGGAGGCAAGGCGGGCGCCGGCACCACGGGCAACGCCACCGAAAGCGCGGTATTGGGCACCTCCGGTTCCATCGGCTGCGACTTCGCCCCATCGAACTGCAAGCGGAGCGTGACCTCCTCCGCTCCCGCCACATCCACCACGTGGACCACGGGCGCGTGCCCCTCGAACCGGGCCCTGACGCGGCGACGACCCGAGCTCACGAGGACAGGCGGCAGCGGCGTCACGCCCATCAACACGTCGTCGACGTACACCTCCACGCCGTCGTGCTCCGCGCTGATCGCGATGCGCGCCACGCGCGTGCGCAGCCTCTCCATGTCCCGCTCGACCTCTTGTCGTCGTTCGGCGTCGATCCTGTCCGCCCCCTCGTGCAGGTAGCGTTCGAAGGAGCGTAGCGAACCGGCGTAGTCCTGCAGTTGAAACTGCACCTGGGCGATGTTGTAGAGAATGCGAAAGGAGGGGGCGAGCTCGTAGGCTCGCTGGAATTCCACGAGCGCCGCACGGAAGTCGTCCTCCGCATACAGCTCGAGACCACGACGGAAGCGCGCCTGAGCTTCCCCCATGGTCTCGCTCTGTTCGTCGTCTGCCACGTCCTGCCCCTGCGCAGGCGCCGCCACGCCCAGCACGAGCGCGACGCCGCACGGCCAGAGCCGTGCCCTCAGCGCGCCCATGGGTCCTCCGAGTCGATCGGCCGCTTCGTCGATCCCGGCTTCGGACGCGTCGCCGCCGGCACCAGCACCCGCGTTGAAACCGGGGCAGGCGCGCTCGCGCTCGGCATGACCGCGAGCGTCATGTCGACGAACACGTCCGACTCGACGACAACCTCCCGGGTCTCCGGCACACGGCCCGGCGACTCCGCTCGAACCCTGAGGGTCGCCCCGTCCGCCACGAGCGTCCCCTCGTAGGGATTGGTCGAGACCTCGACGCCGTCGAGAAAAACCGTCGCCTCCGGCGGCTTCACCGAGATCCGAACCCGCACGCTCCCGAGATCAGCCGGCGCCGAAACGGACCTCTCTGCCATTGCGCCAGCCGCAGCGGGCACCGGCTCTCGCCCTGAACGGAACACCAGCACGAGGATGGCCGCCACCACCGCGGCCGACAGCACCACCAACGCCCCCGCCTTCCACGACCTCCCAGTACCTCCTTCGTGATGCCGATCGGAGGCAACCATCGACCGCTCCGTCTGGGTCTGCTCGCCCTGTCCCTTCGGAGGGTGGTCCGAAGACGACGCCGACAGATTCTCGACCTCCACGTCCACCTTCGCGTCACGGAGCCGGTGTAGCTGGCGCTCGATGATGGTCTGCATCAAGAGGCGATCGTCGGCAAACAGCGCCGCCACACGCGCCCCCAGGTCGTCCACGGACACCCTCATGCCGGCCGCCTCGACATAGCTCAGAAGATCCTGGTGCATCTCGAGCGCGTTCGCATACCGGTCTTGCGACTCCACCGCGAGGGCCTTGTCGCAGATGCGCGCAAGCGGTTCCGCGACCTCGACACCCTCGTCGCGAATCCGTGGCACGGCGCCAGCCATCAACCGCTCGGCGATCTCCGAAGACGGCGCGCCCTTCCACAGCCTCACTTCCGTCAGGAACTCCCATAGCAGGACCCCCACCGAGAACACGTCCGCCCGACGGTCGACGTCGCCTCCCAGGGCTTGCTCCGGTGACATGTAGGCGAGCTTCCCCTTCATGACGCCCGCACTCGTCTCCGTCGAGGAGTCGAGCGCCTTCGCCACACCGAAGTCCATCACCTTCACGTCGCCGCCGTAGGTCACGAAGACGTTGTGCGGGGACACGTCGCGGTGCACGACGTGCAAGAGGGTGCCGTCATAGTCGCAAAGCTCGTGGGCATGGTGCAATCCTTGAAGCACCTTGAGCACCACGTGGAGACGCATGTCCAGCCCGAACCGGGACTTCGCACGCTGGATGATTCTCCGAAGCGGTTGCCCCTCGAGATACTCCATCGCGATGTAGTACCTGCCAGCGTCTTGCCCCACCTCGTGCGTGGAGACGACGTTGCGGTGGCTGAGCCGCGCCGCGAGCCTGGCTTCGTCCAGGAACATCGCCAAGAACTCTTCGTCCTCGGCGAGGTTCGGCCGAAGCTGCTTGATCACGTGCAGCTTGTGGAACCCTCCCATGCCCTTCGCGACGGCAAGGAAGACGTCGGACATACCCCCGTGGCCAAGCTCAGCAATGAGCCTGTACTTGCCAAGGGTGATGGCAGCCGGGCTTCCGAAGGACACCGCCACGCAGCAACACTTTCTCCAGAGAGAATTCCGAAGGAGAGCCTACTGCGGAAGAGGCGCGGGCCGCAACGCGTCGACCGAGGATTCAGGCTTTCCGAAAGCTACGGTTGTTCGACGGACACGGGACGCTCTCCCACGAGGCGGTCCAAGGTGATGGCGCAGGCGGCGCGTACACTCAGGTGGTTGAAGCCTGTTTCCGTGGCGGAACGAATGGGCTCGATGCGAACGTCCGATTCGTCGACCAGGCCGGCAGCAAGCCCCCAGCCTGTCCCGAACAGCACCATCACGGGCGGCCCGTCTCCCCAGATGCGCTCACGGGCCTGCTCGTACGTACAAGACAACCCCGGACCACGGCGCGCACTCGTGGTCCACACCTCGATCGCGTCCCGCCCCCCAAGCTCGTCGTACGCCTCGCGCAAACCCGACACGACCCGAAGCAATCTCATCGGCGGCGCACGGTCCGGGATCCGCCGCTGGCCGGAACCGTGCAACCAGTGATCCCGCACCCGCTCGGCCAGCTGACGCTGCGCTGCCACGGGATGAACGACGAACATGTCGCTCAGACCGTAGGTTCGCGCACTTCGCGCCATGTCGTGCAAGTCCAGGTTGGTGATCGCCGTGGTGATCACCGCGCCCTGACGGTCGAGGACGGGGTGGTGAACCAGCGCCAGGCACAGGCGACGCATCAGCGTGGCCGCTCTTTCTTGGGCACGGGGGGTTCTTCCGCGGGGAGCAGGTCCGGTCGCTTGGCCCGGGTGCGCTCGATCGAACGCGCCTTGCGCCAGGCCGCGATGCGAGCATGATCTCCGCTCATCAGGATGGGGTCCACGCTCTGTCCCCGGAATTCCGCGGGCCTCGTGTAGTGCGGGTACTCGAGCAGGCCCGCGTTGCCGGCACTGTGAGATTCCTCCGAGACCGACGCGTAGTTGCCGAGCACGCCAGGCACGAGCCGCACGGCCGCCTCGAGCACCGCCATGGCAGCCACCTCGCCCCCGCTCAGGACGAAGTCACCGAGGGAAAGCTCCTCGTCAACGTAAGAGCGGACACGCTCGTCAAAGCCTTCGTAGCGGCCACAGATGAGCATGATGGCGTCCAGTTGCGAGAGCCGCTGGGCGACGGGCTGACGGAACGGCTGTCCCTGAGGGGATAGGAGGATCCGATGCGCACGCACGCCGGCTGGAGCGTCCGCATCGAGGGCCTCCATGGCTTGCACCACGCAATCCACGCGCAGGACCATGCCCGACCCGCCGCCGTAGGGCGTGTCATCCACACTGCGGTGCACCCCGAGACCGAACTCCCGCGGGGAGCGAAACCGCGTGGTGAGAAGCCCCTGCGCGCAGGCCTTGCCGACGAAGCTCACACCGAGGAAGGGTTCGAACAGCTCGGGAAAGAGCGTGACGATGTCCACACGCATGGCGATCAGCCAGCCTCGAAGTCGTCCACACCTTCGACCGTGACGATCTTCTGGACGGTGTCGATGTCGCGAACGAAGTCGTCGACGAGGGGGATCTCGTAGCGCGCCGCGCCCTGCACGATGAGAACGTCCGTGGTGGGATAGGAAACGTAGTCCACGACTTCGCCGAGGACCCGGCCATCCGGCTGCACGACCTTGGCGCCCAGGATGTCGTGCACGTAGAACTCGCCATCCTCCGCTTCGGGCAGGATCCCTCGGGGAACGAGGAGACCCGCGCCACGCAAGGCATCCGCCTCGGAACGCGTCGTCACGCCATCGAACGCCATCAGCGCGAAGCCATCGGCGGCGGCACGCACGCTGCGAACGGCCATGACGCGCCCTTCGTCCTCGCCCTTGCGGACGAAGACCTCGGCGACGTCAAGCAGGATCTCGCTGTCGGGATTGTGAAGCTTGATCCTAAGCTCGCCGCGAATGCCGTGCGGCCTGGCCACACAACCCACCTCGACCCAGTCGGTCGGCTCACCATGTTGCACGGAAGCCTCCGCCAGAGAGGAATCGGAAGACGTGTTCGCCATCCGTACCGTCAGTCGATGATGTCGAGGTGAGCACGACGGCCCACCTTGCTGGAAGCCGCGGTCAGAAGCGTGCGCATGGACTGCGCCGTGCGTCCGTCGCGACCGATCACCTTGCCAAGGTCCTCCCGCGCAACCCGAAGCTCGATGATGGTGTTGTGGTCGCCGTCAATCTCGGCCACTTCCACCTCGTCGGGGTACTCGACCAGGGACCGGGCAATCGTTTCGATCAAGGTCCGTAGAGCCATCGGGGACTCGAAGAGGAACCCGCGGTCGGGATCAGCTCTCGCTCGCGGCCGGGGGAGCGGTCTTGATGAGACGGTCGACCGTGTGAGAGAGCTGCGCGCCGTTGCTCACCCAGTAGGCGAGGCGCACGCGGTCCAGTTGGATCGCGCCCGACGCGTCGAGGGGGTTGAACGTCCCGAGCTTCTCGATGAAACGGCCATCGCGGCGATTGCGCTGGTCGGCAACGATGATGCGGTAGAAGGGCTTCTTCTTGGTGCCTTGACGAGTGAGTCGAATGTGAACAGCCATCTGTCGTCCTGTCGTGTCCCGAAAGCGGGAACAAGCTTCCTAGCACAAGTGGGGCGTCATGCACGCCACCCGGAACTCGGGGGCGCGGAAAGTAGCCACCGAAAGGGGTTCAGGTCAACCCCTTCCGAGAAAAAAAGGGTGCATGGAGGTCGGAGCTCTCAAGGCGCGGTCGGGGCGGCTTCGACCAAGACGGCATCCTCGGGCTGCTTGGCCCCCACCGTCACGACCACCCGAACGTTCGGGTCGATGGCGCGAGCCGCCGGTTCGATGAGGGTCCGAATCGTAAGGGAAGCGCCCGGACACCCCGAACAGCTACCACCCAGGTGCAACGTAAGCTGCCCTTCTGTCACGGACACGAGATATAGCTTCCCGTCGTCCGCCTCGATCAAGGGGCGCAGCACGTCACGACACAAAGCTAGAAAACGCTGTCGGGCAGCATCCATGGAGGGACCCAGGCTACCACAGGGCGCGCATCTGTCGAGATGCGACCACGGGAGCGCTCACTTCTTCTTCTTGGGGTCCTTCTCTTCCTCTGGACCCGGGGCCGCAGAAGGCGGCCGGATCAGCGCCTCGACGTCTGGGTCGACACCGCCCACTTCCGCGGGCTTGTTCGTGCGCATCGACGCGAGGTTCGACAGCGTGGCGCGGTCCTCGTAGACGACCCCGACGATCTGCAGGCCGGACCGGTCCAACACGCGCAGGTGCGTGCGCGGGTCCTGCCAGTCCACTTCCATGTAGTTCCTGTTGATCGCGTAGTCGGGCTGGGTCACACGCCCCACCACGCCGTAGCGCGTCGCCAGCCGCTTCACCGCTTCCTCGTAGCTCGGCCCCAGCGGCCTCTTCTCCCCGAGCGGTACCTCGTCATAGATCTTCCACAGCTTGTCCTGGATGAAGAAGAAGTACCGCGTACCCGCCCCGCGACGGTTCATGTGCATCATCGCTTCGGCGTTCTGGTACGTGTACTCCCCCTTCAGAGGCGTGGAGTCGACGCCCGTGGGGAGGTTGCCGAAGTCCACCTTGCTGCGCCGGAACGCCGCCTTGGTGTTCGCTACCGCAGCGTCGAGACGCGAGGTCTGAGGCCCGGCTTGGGCCTTGCGGTACAGCGGAGCGTAGTCGCGATCGATGACCCGCTCGTAGAACTGGATGAGCTGGTTCGGCGACATTCCCCAGTGCAACCCCGCCGGTCGGATTTCGATGCCCTCCCGGTTCTTCACCGTGGGCGGATCCACAGGCGCGGCAGGCGCGGCAGGAACCGCTGCCCCCTTCTTCTTCTGGGCGAACGCGTCGTCAGCCGCCACCATGCCAGCTGTGGCCACACCCAACCCCAGGACGGCACACAATCCCAATCTCGCCAATCGCTTCATCGTGGTCTCCTATGACAAGGCCGTGACGCAACCATCACACAACGGTTCGCCGACTGCGGGTCGCAGGCTAGCACCGCAGCCGGAATTTGCTCAAGGAACGATTGTTAGACGGCACACCCCCGCACCTCATGGAAGCCCCACGGACACTTTTTTCGTTCGCCCGCGTTCAGGCCCAGTGCTACCAGACCGAATCAGCCTCACCATGCTCAATCGCTTCCGCTTTGCGACAGTAATCCTCGTTTTTCAAGGTCTAGCCACCCTCGCCGCCCCCGGGTGCTCCCGTTCCAAACCCGCCGATGCCGCTCGCGCCGTCACCCCCTGGGAAGGACGCCTGCAGAGCCTGTTCGACGACAGCATCGATCCTGCCAGCCTCGGCCTCGCCTCCACGTCCACCGACCCCAAGGACGCCAACGTCGCACGGGGACAAGCCGCTCACTTCGTCGTTCGCGCTCGCGCCTCCACCGTCACGGTCGAAGGGCAAGGAAACAAGAAGCGCTACGTGGTGACCCTGCGCGTCGTCGGAGACCCGATTGTCGGCGCCCGCCCCCCCAGTGACACCATTCAGATCGCCATCGGTTACGGCAGCCCCTCCTTCGGCCCCGCCCAGTCCAAGGACCTCCTGCTCGCAGGCACCCCGTTCATCGCCTTTCTCCGGGAATTCGAGGCGAATGATGGCCCCATCTTGCACTGGCACCTCGCGCGCGACGCCCAAGACGTTGTCGACGCCGCTCGCGAGGGCGCCGTTCTCAAGTCCTCGACCGACTGACGACTTGACGAGCACACCGCTCCCCCCCTATTCCCCCCGTACCCCATGGCCATCGAGATCAAGAGCCCCCGAGAGATCGAGGCAATCCGCGTCAGCAGCCAGATGGCTGCCGACACCCTGCAACGGGTTGCAGAGATCCTTCGCCCAGGCATCACCACCGACCAGATCAACGCCTTCGTCCACGAGGACACCGTGCGCCGCGGCGCGACCCCCTCGCCCCTGAATTACCACGGCTACCCGAAGAGCGTTTGCACCTCCATCAACGAGGTCGTCTGCCACGGCATCCCGAGCGCCCGAAAACTCATCCCCGGCGACATCATCAACGTCGACATCACCACCTTCTTCAACGGCTTTCACGGCGACACCTCCGCCACCTTCTACATCGGTGAGCCGTCCCCCGAAGCCAAGCACGTCACCGAGGTCGCCCGGCGTAGCCTCGACCTCGCACTCGCCGAGGTCAAAGACGGCGCACGCCTCGGCGACGTCGGCGCCGTCATCCAGGAATTCGCCGAGGCCCAAGGCTGCTCCGTCGTCCGACAGTTCGTCGGCCATGGCATCGGCCGCAAGTTCCACGAACCCCCGCAGGTCGCCCACTTCGGCAAGCGTGGCAAAGGCGACCGTGTCCGAACGGGCATGGTCTTCACCATCGAACCCATGATCAACCTGGGCGGCTGGGAAGTCGAAGTCCTCGACGACGAGTGGACCGCCGTCACACGCGACCGCGCCCTCTCCGCCCAGTTCGAGCACACCATCGCCGTCACCAAGACCGGCTGCGACGTGCTCACCCGCCGCCCCAAACCGCTGACCAACAGCGAGCTGTTCCCCAACTTCTTCCCGTCCTGACCCGCCCGAACATCCCGCACGATCGGCGGTAGCACACCCGCTTCGGGTGTCGTACGTTCCTCCGCCGACCATGACCCTCTCCCAAGAATCCCGCACGCGGATCAGCCCCTTCGTCTCCAACCTCGACCGGCCCGTGTTCGCCATCACCGGCCTGCCCGAAGAGGTCATCGCCGTCCTGCTCGCCTACTACTCCCGCAGCCGCGACGATCTTCGCACCAACCTCGATCGCCTGATCGCCGACGACACCCTCGGCATCAGCGCCCCCTCCGCAACGACCCCCTCCCGCGCCGAAGACAAAGCCCGCGCCTTCCACGAAAAGTGGGTGGTCGGATACGGACACGCCTCCGTCGCCGAACACGCCGTCGTCCACCTCGCCATCGAACAGGTGTCCATCGTCGCCTCCAAGGTGATCGAAGACCTGCGACTGGGCTCCTATACCGAAAAGAGCACCCGGTACGTCGTGTTCGACACCGGCTCTTTCGCGGATCTCCCGGCGCTGCCCGAACCGCTGCGCGACGACTACCGCACCGCCTGCAAGAACCTGTTCTCCACATACCTCGATCTGTTTCCCGCGGTCGAAGCTCGGCTCGAGCAGCTCGTCCCCACCGAGAAGGGACAGTCCCCCACGCGACGCGCCGCCGCCATTCGCGCGCATGCTTGCGACCTGCTCCGCGGCTTGCTGCCCGCCAGCACCCTCACCAACCTCGGCATCACCGCCAACGCGCGCGCCCTCGGCATGCTCCTGAGCAAAATGCTCTCCTCACCCCTCGCCGAGGTTCGCCACGTCGCCGAGCAGATGCGCACCGAAGCCGCTACCGTCGCGCCAACCCTGCTTCGACACGTCGAGACAATCCCGTACCGCGAGACCCTCCGCGATTCGATCGCCGACACCATCCCGTGGAACCTGGTCGTTCCCCCCGCGGACTCACCGACCGCTCCCGTACGCATCATCCGCCACGATAGCGACGCCCTCCAGCGGGTCGTCCTGGCCCTCTGCTACGACCTGGCCGTGCAGCCCCACGCGGGCGATCGGATGGCAATGCTCGACCGGCAGGACGACACCACCCTCGCCTCGATCGTTCGGGCGGCCTTCGCCAACCGGGGACCCCACGACCCCGCCCCCCGCGCGATGGAGTCGTCGAGCCTCACGGTCGAACTCGAGCTCGACTACGGAGCCTACCGCGACCTGCAACGTCACCGTATGCTCACGCCCACCACGCAGGTGCTCGGCTGCACCCTCGGCCCCACCCTGCCCGAGGACCTCCGAGCCCTCGGCATCCACGACCGGTACGAGCAAGCCCTCGACGGTGTGAGGCCCGCATGGGAACGGCTGGCTACCCATGACCCCGTCGCCGCACAGTATGTGGTTCCCCTGGCCTATCGGGTCCGCACGCTCTGGACGCTCAACCTGCGCGAACTCTTCCACGTGGTCGAGCTGCGCAGCGCGCGCCAAGGACATGCGAACTACCGTCGCGTGGCTCAAGCGCTGTACCGCGAGGTCTGCCAGGTTCACCCGTGGCTGGCCGACCTGATCCGCGTGGACCTCGCGGACCACGCGATCGCGCGAAGCTAGGCTTCCCCTCCCTGTGCTACGCCCGCACCACAAAAAGCAAACGGCTGATTCTCTTTCGAAAACCAGCCGTCTGGGTCGGGGCGAGAGGATTTGAACCTCCGACACCACGGTCCCGAACCGTGTGCGCTACCAGGCTGCGCTACGCCCCGAGAGGGCCTGCCACCCTACCGGGCGACATCAATCAGGGGGCGCAGCATGGTTGGCGACGCTCCCTATGTCAAGCCGCTCGTCTGCTACCCTGACACTTTCCTCTCCGTGGCGCCATGACCGAACCGCACTTTCCCGCTTGTCCCCTGTCCCGAGCGCCAGCACGCGCTCCGAGGCGGTGCCCTTGAGAAGCGACGCGAGCACCTCCGCCACGCTCTTGCCCCCAAGGATCGCCAGCGGCGCCATCGACTGGGCCACCCGCTCCACCATCGCCCGGTCCCCGAACGCTTGCCCCACCCGCTTGATCGCGTGCCGCAACCAGGACCGCATGTGGTCCGTCAGGAACTTCACGTAGTTCTCCACGTTGAACCAGCGGTTCGGGTCCCCCTCCAAGTTCACGCGGTACGACAGACGCACGTGCACCGTGCAGGTGTCCTTCGTCTCCGCCTTCACGATGTCCGACACCTTGTTGTGCAGCGCGCGCACGTACACCGTCTGCAACAGCTTGTCGTCGTTCTTGGGCGTGCCCGTCGACAGCACCATGCCCTCCAGCGTCTCGTCGTACTCGAGCAGGTGCGTGGCAGGTCCGACGATGACCTTGCGGCTCCCGCTCTTGCTCACCGCCAGGACCGCATACCCGGTCCACACCGAGATGGTCACGGCCCCTTCGTACTTGGTGCCGAGGGTGATCGTGCGCGGCGGCGTGAACTGCGTCCTGAGGCCCGGGTCTCGAGGGGCACGTGCCCCATCGTGAATCGAACCCTGGCAGAATCACTGCGGAGAATCCAGCCACAAGCTGCCGGCGGGATCGCAGAAAAGCGGGCACGAATAGACGAGAGCTACGGACGCGACGGCGCCGAGGTGGCCGCGGGGGCACCCGATGCCGACGCCGATGCCGACGCCGATGCCGACGCCGATGCCGACGCCGATGCTGGCGGATCTCCCGCGCCCGGTCCCACCGAGTCGATCATGCGCAAGAACGCCTCTCTCGCCCCGTGCACGGTGGCTTGAGGACCGAGGAGCTTGAAGTAGTACGGGCCCATGGGCGTCTCTACGATCGCACCCACGAGCGACCATCCCGGGTGTTCGGTGGCCTTGTCGGCCGACTCCATACCCATCCCGGTAGGCTTGTACGTTCCCGACGTCTCCACCACGTGCACCAGGTTGGGTCCCGCGCGTCGCTGGGATCGCTTCGCCTGCGCCGCGCCATCGAAAGAAGAAACCCAGCGCTGGAGGGTCTCGTCCACGGCCAAGGCGGCGGGGCCGAGGTGAAATACCGAAACCTCCGCGGGCACGCCGCCAGGTTCCAGCGACGGCACGCGGTACTCGGCCAGACGCATGGGGCTCGAGGGCGGCACCTGCGACCAACCCTCCGGTAGGTCCCATCGCAGGGCGGGAGCCTCCGCAGCGGGAGATTTCGACTCCGCCATCGGTGCGGCTGCGGAGCCCACAGGTCTGGCCACGCCGTCCACGAACACCACGGTCGGCTTCCGGGAGGCATTGGGGCGAAGCACGGCCGGGTCGTTGAACCGGGTATCGACGGGGGCATCGGTGTTGCAGCCGATCGCGACCGACGCCGCAACCAGGACGAAGCCCACAGCGCGAGAAGAGCGGCTTCTACGCGAGAATCGGCAAAGCGACGAGCTGGACATGCAGTACCTCGTCGTGGAACGCGCTGATCTCCTGCAGGCAATGCTCGGTCGGACGCGCCACGACGTTAATGCGCGTGCATGCGGCAGAGGAGTGGTCGAAGACGTTGGTCTTGAGCTCTTCCACGTTGATGCCGTGTCTCTTGAGCACGTTGAGCGCGTTGGCAAGCGCGCCGATCTTGTCGTAGTGCCGGACCACGATCTGGTAGCGCGCGCTGTGGACCGTGCGAACGTTCACCGCGTTGGGGACCGATCCCTCGACGAGGAAGCCACGGACGATGCGGACGGTCTCGGCCGCCACGGCTCGTTTGGCCTCCTGGGTCTGCGAACCGATGTGGGGCGTGCCGTACCAGATGACGTCGGGGGCGAACGCGGGCGGCGTGAAGGTTGCCACCGGAACGTGGGGGAAGTCGGCGTAGACGTCGAGCCCCACCCGCAGGGCCTTGGTGGAGGCCAGCTGGAGCAGGGCGTCATAGTCGACGAGTTCGCTTCGCGCGACATTGATGACGGTCGCACCGTCAGGAAGCGCCTCGAGCACGTCCCGAGAGACGATGCCTTGCGTACGATCGCTCGCCGCGAGATGGACGGTGAGGACGTCAACCTTGGAAGCCAGCTCCTTGGGCGACTTGGCCGGGGTGACGTCGAGCTCCTTGGCGCGCGCCGCGGTCAGACCGCGAGACCAGGCAAACGGGATCATGCCGAAGGCCTTGGCACGTTCGAGCACCTCGCGACCGACCGCCCCCAAGCCCAGAATGCCGATGCGTTTCCCCTTCAAGCCTGCGGCTTCCGCGAAGCTCCCCTTCTCCCAGCGCCCCGCGCGGATCGACTGCGCTGCGTCCGGGATGCGACGGTCCAACGACAGCATCAGCGCCATGGTGAGTTCCGCCACGGCGACGGCGTTCTTGCCCTTGCAGGCGGCCACGTAGATGCCGCGCGCGGAGGCGGCTTCGACGTCGATGTTGCCCACGCCGTGGCCGGCCCGGACGATGAGGTTGAGCTGGTTGGAGGCCTCGATGGTCTTGGTCGTGACCCGCTTGGAGCGCACGACAAGGATGCCGACGTTCTGGATGGCGTCGGGCAAGGTGTCGCTGTCGAGCTCGGGCTCGTAGATGACCTCGACACCGAGGTGTCGGAGCTCTTCGATCCCGAGGGGGTGAAGTGTGTCGGCAATGAGCAAGCGCATGGTTGCGGAGCGGCAAGGTAACACAGGCCAAGGGGGTTTCCCATGGCGGCGGTCGGGGGAAACGTGATTCCCGGCGAACGGCGCGATCGTCGCGATCGTCGACTCGACCTGACGTCACGACCGCGGGTTCGCGACCGCGGTCCGCTCTCACGTGGGACCATGGCCGGTCCGCCCAGAACGTTGGTGACGTCCCCAGCTCGACGAAGCCAGAAAACCACGTCGCAACGATTGGAAATCTGGCACGCCCGGGGGGACTCGAACCCACGACCCGCGGCTTAGAAGAAGTCGTTAACGAGTCACAATTGCCTTGTTTTGAAGCACATTGCGAACAGGCAGGCCCGACCTCGAGGCACGCTGATTCGCAGGGTTACGAACCGCCCGATCGTACTGTCCGGCATTCTGTCCGCGCCACGTTGCTCCACGCCCTCCGTGTGGCCGCCGAGGCGGGCGACGCGAAGACCGTGGCCTTGCTCGCCGAGGAGCTCCGTGTTGCGCGGCTCGAGCGGTGTGCAGCCGCGGGGAGTCGGCCTTCTTGTGTTCGCTCTGACGAGGGCGAGGGCGGCGAGCCGGGGTGAGATCGAAGAGCACGCTGCCTCGGATACGCGCCAAGACTGAACCCTCACAAGAAGCCCGCGACGACTTGGCCAGCCCCGCAGGCAAGCTGCCTATTCGGTTGCATTGCAGTGACCAAGGTACGGGTAGTAGTAGATGTGGAAGTTGCGCGCTGGCGCGTTGGGATCGGCTGTTTCGATCACGATGGTTTGCTCATCGCCGTCGTCAGCCGAGCAACTGCCGTCGAGATTGTTTGAGCAGCCCACGCCAATTCGCTCGTGGGAGATGTACCAGGGAGCCATCTCGTTTTCGGCGTCCTCGTGTGCAAAGTACACGGGAAACGAAGATCCACCGTCGGTACGTATCGGGATCCGTATCTGAGCTACGGACCCGGGGCGCGAACAGCCTCCGCAGTCCAGCTTCGTCCCAGGACGCGACGGCGTCCTCACCCAAACTCCTCCCGTGGAGGGGTCGAAGGGGTCCTCAGGAGTCAGGTCCTCCTCCCCCAGCGGTGGCAACTCGATCACCTCCGGCTCCGCTTCGCTGCACACACCCGCCGGGTTGTACGTCCCACAGGCCTTGTCCCCGTTGACGACATAGACGACCCCGTCGAGACACGCGTCATCGTCAGGGTGAGGTTCAGGCTGCGCATCCAGGCCCGCGTCACCGTCCTGGCCGGCAGCAGCGCCCACCCCGGCCGCACCTCCTTCCCCAGCACCCGCCCCAGCCCCAGATGCTCCTCCGCTCGCTCCGGACCCGCCGCCGGTCCCTCCCGTCGCACCTCCGGCACTGCCCCCCGCACCTGACATCCCCCCGTCTGGTTCCACAGGCACGCACGCGTTGAGGTCCGGGTCCATCCGCGTCCCGGGACCGCACGTGCCGTAGTTGTTCGTCGTCGTGTCGCCGCCGCATGCCACCATCAGCACCCAGCTCGCTCCAGCAGCCGCTCCCAGCCATCTCACTTGCGACATCACTTCCTCCTCGCCTCCCTCACATCTCCACCGGACGCACCACCGGCGTCCTCATGATAGATCTTTCCCCGTTCGTTCGGGGATGGGCCGCATCAGCGCGGTACCCCTGCCTTGTCGAGAATCTCGTTGAGCTCGTCGTCGGCCAGTTCGCGAATGGCCCACACCTCGGACAGAGGTGGGAACGCTGGGTCGGCAGTCTCGACGGCCTCCTTGAGCAACCGGACAGCTCCGAAGCGATCGCCGCGAACGAGCGACGAGCGAGCAGCCAGTCCTAACCAAAGTCCACGAGCCGTGGTCGGGCCCTCCCTACCGCGCTGCACGATGATCTCGGGAGCTACCTGTCCCCGCTCGACGAGCTCCAGCGCGTCCGGGGTGCAACCATATCGAGTCGCGCACCGGAAGAGGATGTCGCCGTCGACCCCCATTTGCATCAGCATCTGAAGCGTGTTGCGCGTTCGATGGTAGAACACGTCGTCTGGCGTGAACTGCATCAGTCGGTCCCAGGCGTCGACGGACGGGGCGCGGGCGAACGCCAGGACCGCTTCCTGCCAGCCGTCCGGCGGTGCGCCAACCGACTCGAGTGCGGCCTCGATCCGCTTGCGCTCCGGACAGTCTGCCTCGCTCAGCACGTACCGCGCCATGACCGCGGCCATGTGGCTTCGACCGTACCGGACGAGGTGCTCGATGTACGGGGCGGGGCTGTCTGCGTAGTCGCGCCAGTCGGCGAGCAACTGCGCCAGCAACTCGTCGGGGCTGCCGCGCCGCGCGGTGCACTCCGCAGCGAGCCGTCTCAGGATGGTGCGCCTGCGCTCGAGCTCGGAGCCACGAGAGGGTTGAAGGGGCGTGGGCAGTGCGTCCAGCGTGGCGCGGGCCCAGTGCTCGACCAACACCAGGTCGTCATCGCCCACGTCGTCCAGCCACTCCACTACTTCTTCGGGACGGGCCTCGTCACCTGCAACGAACTCGTCGACACGGGCCTCGAGATTCTCGACCACGTTCATCCTTGAAGTCTCCTTCGGCAGCCCCACGCGAGGCAGCCGATTTGGTTTCTATGAGGGTTCTTCGGACACGCGGTCGGCTTGGTTGCGCGAAAAGTGATCGAGGGCAGGCTTCGCCTCCCTGCAGCTAGACCAGATGATCCGTCAGTACGTGCTCACCCACGGACAGATTGTCAGGTCGGACGTAGTGGACCTCTGCGGGATCGGGGCGGCCCAAGCTTCGCGAGTCCTGGCCCGCCTGGTCAAAGAGGAAGAGCTCGCCGCCGAGAGCAAGGTTCGATGGCGCAAGTACCTCCCGGGACCGAAGCTGCAAGGGGGGACATCATGAGCCGTCATAAACGCGGTTCGGGGCCCATGTCTTCGTAACATACTAAATGCAATAGTTTTTTCTATAAGCGGTCTATCCGCGGACCGCGTATAGGAAACGCGCGTATCGAGCCTCGCTTCCACGACAACCTCCCGATTGAGTTGAAGGTTCCATATACGCGGCGCCTATGCGCGCCGCGCATAGACCGCGGATAGCCACTCCCCGTGACGCGCAGCCCAGAGGTTGGCCCTGCCGGACGCCAGTCTTGGACCGGCTTCGGAACTGTGGACTCGTGCATAGCGTGTCGAAGAGCCGGGCAAATCCTGGAATCACGAACAGGGTTGGCTAACCAAACAGGCGGCTAAGAAAGACCCCGCAAAAGGGCCGAAGAAAGCCCCCAAGAAACACCCGAAACTGCCCGACTGGTCGCGTGGCTCTTTCCTCGGCAGCCTTGCGGTTGGCTGTTGGCTTCGGTGCTGACGGCTGCCCCGAAACCCGCACAGTCCCCGGCGACTTGTTTGGTCCCTTGGATTCCGGTAGCGTCGCCGTGTGTGCATGGTTTCTGCCGTGTGGGATGCGCGGGTCGATCGCCAGGTGGGCGAAAGCCCCGTGAGACGGACGCTTCGGTGAACGGCAGGACCGACGATCGCCCCGATCCGAGCCGCGTCATCGCGTCGCTCGCGCGCGACCGGGTCAACCTCGACCTGAAGACGGTGGACCTTTGCTTCCTCGCAGGGCTCTACCTCAAGGCGGACAAGGCAGCGCTCGCGTCGTTCGAGGAGGACGCGCTCGTCGACATGTTCGAGCAGATCTGCGACGTGGTCGACCCCGCCGCCGAGAACCCCCGCAAGCGAGCAACCCACGCGATCCAACGACTGCGCGAGCAACGGATGCTGGCACGCGTCGACGGCGCCGGCATCGTGCGCGCGGGAGACTACGCGTTGACCAGGCTTGCGGCCGCGGTCGTGGAGTACTTCCTCGCGGACGAGGCGTTGACGCGCGAAAGCTTGACGTTGCTTACGGGCACACTGCGTGCCCAACTCGCCGAGGTTCTCGCTACCGCGAAGAAAGCCGAGGGCGAGGATGCCTGGCGCGCGACTGTCGTAGGGCCGCTGCGCGTCACGGTCGGAGACCTCGTCGCCGGCATCGAACGCCGGCAGCGCGGCCTCGACGCCCAGCAAGAGGAGGTACAAGCCCAGATCGCCAAGCTGCTCTCGGCCGATTGGTTCAGTGCCGTGGACCGTTGCGAGGCGTTGCTCGACGCCACCACGTCCACCCTACGGGAGCTGAACGAGATCCTGCTCCGAGACACGCACCACTTCGTTGCGCTCCTGCTCGAGATCCAGACGCTCGCCGTAGCTGTCGCGAACACCGAGGCCGAAGCCACGGTCCAGCGCGTCATCGAACACGTGGACCGCATCGCCGCCTGGGGCTCCGCGAGACAACGGGCGTGGTCGGAGTACTACCAGTACGTGCACCGGTACTTGCGCGACGTCGTCCGTCTCGACCCCGACCGCGCTCTCAGCCAACGTCTACGAGACCAGCTAGCCGCTTGGCCCAAGCGTCCGTTCCACCTCGTCGCCGCGCGCGCGCCTTCCATCCGCCTCCTGCGCGCGCTCGAAGCGCGCGTCGAGCACCCACCCGTGGTCCAACCGCGCGCGGAACGCGATGCGGATCCTGAATGGGTCGAGCCCGAGAGCCTGGTCGCCGACATCGAGGCCCTTGTGGAACGGGCACGCGATGAGGGAGCAGCCACCCTCGCAAGCGTGTCGTCCCGGGTTCTCTCGGACCTGCCGCAGGCCGTGCGCTACGCGGCGACGGGCCGCATTGCCCACGCGGTCGCGCAGCGCTCGCAGGTCCGAAGTGAGCGGGAGCGACCTTGGACTCCCGCGCTCGATCGCCTCGAAGTGGAGGACTGGACCATCGATTGGAGCAGCAAATCATGACGGGCTCGACGTTCCAGACCCTCGAAAACGCCATCGCACACGACCACTTCCCTGAAGTCGATCTGATGTTGCGGCGCGGGCGGCACATCGGACGCGACGACGGGACCCTCTACGAGTACCTCGTCGATGCGCAGGCGATCCTCGAGAAGTTCTACGAGCGATTCGGGTGCGGGCTGGTCCAGCGAAGCGATGGCTACTTCTTCCTGCTGCCGTCGGGAGACCAATTGGGACGGAGGCATCTTTCCGCCGGAGAGATGCTCGTGGGCCAGACACTCGCCTTGCTCTACCTCGATCCAGCGACGCTGCAGCCAGGACGACGCGCTGGTCATCAGCAATCCTGGGGGGTTCGTCGAAGGCGTCACCCTCGACAACCTGTTGACGACGGAACCCAGGCCGAGGAATGCGTCCCTCGCGGACATCTTCAAGCGGATGGGGCTGGTAGAACGAACGGGCCGCGGCGTGGACATCATCTACCGAGGGCTGCTGCGGTACGGTCGTCCGTACCCCGACTACTCGCGCAGCGACTCGTCCTCGGTCGTCCTGCGCATGCCGGTCGAAGAAGCCGATCTGCAGTTCCTTCGGCTCATCACCGAGGAGGAGAACCGTCAGCAAGCGCCTCTTCCGATCGACAGCCTCATTGCGCTGTCGATGCTGCGGGAGCAGCGGCGCACGACCCGAGCGGAGCTCCAGCGAGCCATCCAGAAGGATGAGGCGGCGGCAACACGAACGCTGGAAGCGCTGCGGGAGCGGGGCCTCGTCCAGTCCCAAGGGCGAGGGCGGGGCAGAACCTACATGCTGAGTGCGAAGGTCTACACAAGGCTCGGAGAGCGTTCGGAGTACGTCAGGCAGGCAGGCTTCTCCTCCCTGCAGCAAGACCAGATGATCCGCCAGTACGTGCGCACCCACGGGCAGATTGTCAGGTCGGATGTGGTGGACCTCTGCGGGTTGGGGACGGACCAGGCGACGCGGCTGCTTGCGCGGCTGGTGGAAGAAGGCGTTCTTGTCGCTGAGGGCGACCGTCGTTGGCGGAGGTACCTGCCGGGTCCGAAGCTGCACGGGAGCCCCCTATGAGCGCGCGTATAGAAACCGCGGATAGGAAGGTCACGGATGGCAAAATAAGCTTCATTTTTCGAAGAGTTGGGCTATCCGCGCCCTATCCGCGGACCGCGCATAGACCGCGCATAGAGACCGCGGATACCCAGTCCCCAATTCTGTTTCAAACTTTTGATTTCATTGATTATTCCATATACGCGGCGCCTGTGCGAACCGCAGATAGACCGCGGATAGCCATTCCGCGTGAGGCACAGCCACGATCAGCTACCGAAACGTGCCTGGCATCAGCCCCGACCCCGTTCTGTTTCTGTTCTGCCCCGTGCCACCGTGCCTCCGTGGTGAATCTCTTTCAGGCTGCGCCCTGTAGGCTCCACGGGCGGGGACTCGCGCACCATGCGTTGCGCCCAGCTTCGACCTCGATCAGAGCGGCAGGACGGCCCCAAATGAAGAAAAGGCAATGTCGGACGGGTCCGCCAAAGCCTCCGCGAGGAAACATCGCCCGATGGCGTGGGCCTGTCAACGCCCGATTCAGCGACTCTCGGGACACAGATCCCTCTGTGCCTCCGTGCCTCCGTGGTGAATCTCTTTCAGGCTGCGTCCTGGAGGCTCATGCTCTTGCGCGCCAACGCGAACCGGGGATCGAACGATGGGTAAGAACAAGATAGGACCCAACAACCCGTGCCCGTGCGGCTCGGGCAAGAAGTACAAGAAGTGCTGCTTCATGAAGGACGGCAAACCGTCTCGGCCTGCAGGTCAACAGACAACCGCGCCGGATCGTCCGAAGTCGTTCGAGGAGATCGGCGCGCAATACGACATCTCGCCCTATCACGTCGCGAGGGAGGCCGCGGAAGACCACTTCGGCGTGGCGGGACGGGGGCGTCCAGAACCCTGGAGCATCCAGCGCCTCGCCACGTTGTCCACGGACGACATCCTGATTAGGATCGCGAGCCTGGGGATCGAGATCACCCAGGCCACCTTCCTGGAGGCCTCGTGCGACGAACGCTCCGCGTGGAAGCTCTCCCGCCGTTGGCGCGGGCAGATCCCACAAGAGCGGGCCGAGGACCACAACTTCGTGGCCCTCGCGGTGTGCGAGCTCTGGAAGCGCTGGAGCCCCGAGCGGCCCTCGATGGAGATGATCGACGACCTCATTCACGAGGGCTACGAGTGTCTTGAGGAGGGCGAAGAGCGCGAGGCGTACCAGAACTGGTGGCAGGCTTGGCAGATCCTTCGTGCCTGGGTCACGCCGGAGATGCGCACGTTCACTGCCGCGGAGCGCGCATTTCAAGGCTCCCAGTTCATGTTCAACTGGCTCCAGGACTTCTCCATGTACTGGTCCAACTTCGCGCAGGATGCGCCTACCGAGGCCAGGCGTGGCATCACGTTCATCCGCGAATGCCTGAGCCAATTCCGGGACGAGAAGCCCGAGCTGCAACGGAGTCTCCGCATGAGCCTCGCCGGTCTGCACTTCGCGCTGGGCGAGTTTTCAGAAGGACGGGCCTTGGTCGATGACGAGATCGCCAAGAACCCCCGCGCGTGTGAGCCTTACGCCGTCCTGTCCGACGAGCTGGCTCACAGGGCCACAACCCCGGAGGAACTCGACGAAGCCATCGAAGTCCTCCTCCGCGCGCAAGCCGCGAAGGTCGTCGACGATGTGGACTACGATCTCGACCGGCGGCTCAAGTACCTTGGAGACCAGATGCGCAAGATGCGCGAAGGTAAGGCCCCGCCCGCCAGCGAGGCCAATGGATGACGGACCCCACCCCCTCCGCGTCTCCGTGCCCCCGTGGTGCATCCTCTGCCACCCTCGCCAACGAGGTTCGCACCAAGGTCCGCGAA
>CAZAWR010000075.1:0-50384 GCA_964488865.1 uncultured Polyangiaceae bacterium
ACCCGAAGTTCGTGGACGAGGCGAACCTCGACCTGTCGCTGCAGCCCGACTCACCCGCCTACGACCTGCCCGGGTTCGAGGAGATTCCTTTCGGCGAGATTGGGATCGTTCCGTAGGTTACCCGCCGTTCACTCCAACCCCGGCATCAGCATCGCCACCATCCGAGCGGGCTCGGAAACCTGCTGCTCCAACAGGAATCGATCCGCCTCGGCACGGTGAGCCGCACCCTCGTCGCCGCCAACCAACATCCCCAGCCGCCAGCATGCCGCGGCAGCGAATAGCCGCATGCGCTGACCCTCCAGCGCTTCGACACCAGTCCGCAGAAGCTCGACGGCACGCGACCGATCCTCCCTCTGCAGCGCCACCGCAGCGGCCAGCGGCAACGCGAGCGCCCGCGCCCACGGGGCTCCCTGCCGCGACAACCGTCGCACATGCCTTCTCGCCTCGGACAGAAGAGCACCACGGTCGGATGGCTGTCGTGCCGCAGCGGCCAGCGCGGCTCTGGCGCGGAGGTGATCGGCTTCAATGCGAACCGACGGGATCATGAGAAGCAGCGATCGATTCAGCCCACGCCAGTTGGCGGCCACGCGTCGATGTGCCGCAGCGGCCTCTCCGTCGTACAAGTCCACCTGCGTCTCGGCCAGGAACGCGTAGTAATCCCGAAGGTAGTACCGATCGCTGGACCAAGACTCCGTGGCTTCGCGGATCATGCGTCGGGTAACGTCCGCCCCATGAACGTTGAGGTGAGCGACGTTGGCTAGACCGAGAAACATGCCCACTGCGGCGTACCGGTCTCCGCGATCGACGGCATCGGCATGCAGGGGCATGACCCGGCGGGTCAGCTCGCCCAGCTCCCCGAGGTAGTAGAGCGACCACAGAACGAAGAACCGAAAACTGGTTCTCTCCCAGACGTTGCCTCCCCTGGACGTGAACACTTGGTCTGTCGACTCGAAACGTACGAGGGCATCGGCCCAATCGCCTCTCATGAACGACGCACATCCGTGGGCGCTCTGGACATAGGCGCGCGTGAGAGGCTCTCGCTCGTCGACGAGCGACTCCATGGCGGCATGGAGCTTCGCGACGTAGGAGGCCGGGAGGCCGGTGTTGGCCGCGTAGCTCGCTTCCATCCAGAGGGCGCGAATCACGCGCGAGCGCTCACCGAGGTCCAGCGCCAGCCCGACGAAGCGGGTGCTGAAGTAGGCTCCTCGCACGGTATCGATCATGGCGAGGCCTTGCGAGATGGCGTTGCAGACATCGGCTTCGATGAGCCCATGGGTCGGCAGGCTGCTCGTCTCCCGGACGCGAAAGCCCAGACCACGCATGCGCAGACGCACGCGCTGCCAGAGCAGAGAGAGCAGGGAGCCCACCGTGGACCGGGGCAGCCTCGCGCCCAGGGTCGCGAGAACCTCCTGGACCGCGTGCATCCCGAGCTCCACGTGCCCGGAGCGGAGAAGCTGCTCGGCAGAACGACGCTTGAGCTCCAAGGCCTCGGTGCAAGACGCCCCGGTCACGGCCAGCTGATAGGCTTGCGCCGACTCGGGGCCCCGCCCGGCGTTGGCCAGCGCCTCTCCCAGCTTGACGCGGATTAGCCGCACTTCTTCGGCTTGCGCGGGCGTTCGCGCTTCCGGCCAGTTCTCGAGGGCGCGACGGTACAGCTCCGCAGCACGCTTGAAGGCCAGGGTTCCGGACGCGCGTTCCGCCGCCTCGACAGCGTACTTGGCTGCCTCGTCGGTGCGCCCCGCACTCTCGAGGTGGGAAGCGAGCCGCTCGGGTTCGGCACTGCCCGCTGCGATCATGGCGGTCGCGAGCGCGTCGTGCCAGGCGCGAATGCTGGTGTTCTCGGTCTTCGCCAGCACCGCTTCTCGAACGCGGTCATGGTAGGCCTCGATGGTGTGGTCCAAGCTCGGCCCGCCCGTGCGCACCAATCGCGCCGTACGCAGCCGGCCCGCGAGCCTGAACATCTCTGCCTCGCCGATCCCCGCCGCACCCGCAATCACCCGTTGGGTCACGGGACTCGCGGCCACCGCCACCAGCTCCACCACGTCCCTCGCCCCACGGTCAAGCTCGCAGATTCGAGCCCAGAGGGCGTCATCCAGCCGCAATCCCGCGCCCATCGCCTCCGTGTCCTCGACGCGTAGTCCCCTCGCATGCTGAACGAGCTCGCGAATGAACAGAGGATGCCCGGCGCTCTCGCGTGCGATCTGGTCCATGCGCCCGGCGGGCTGCTGCTCCGGCGCCAGAGCCTCGGCAAGCTGCCGCGATTCTTCCGCGGTCAACGGGCCCAGCTCCACCACCTCCGGTCGTTCCGGGAAAGCCTCGAGCAGCTCGCTCACGGCTCGCTCCCCTTCCCTCTCGTCGCCCGCCGTACGCATCGCAGCCAGCAACAGGAGCTTCGGCGCCTCCGGGGGCCGAAGCAGCACCCGCAAGAGCTTCTTGCTGTCCTCGTCGGCCCACTGCAGATCGTCGATCGTGACGACGAGGACCTGCGTGTCGGCCAGCCGGACCAGCAGCTCCCGCAACGCGCGGAACGCCAGGCTGCGAACCTCCTGCAGGTCCTCCACCTCGAACCGGATCGCCGGAGCGTCCCGAAAGCACGCCACGCGACCGAGTACCGGAAAGAGACGAAGCAACAACGAGACGTTGGCCGGCGCCAGACCTGCCAAGGCCGTCGGCGACCTGCCCGCCAGCTGCTGGCTGAGAGAATCCACGACCTCGTCGAGCGCCTTGTACGGAACGGATTCCCGCTCGTAGCACCGCCCGTGCAGCACCATCGCCCCAGGCTCGCGAGCGATCAGCTGCCGTACGAAGGTGCGCAACAGCTCGCTCTTTCCGAGGCCCGAGTAGCCACGCAGAAGCACGCTCGAAGCCTTGCCCGCGACCACCGCGGTGTACGCTTCGAACAGCGCGGCCAGCTCGCGCTGCCGCCCCACGAAGGTACGGGTGGGCAACACGACAGAGGACGGGCGGCGTGCCCGATGTCCCGGGCGATCGTGACGGGCCACACGAAGCACCTGCTCGGCCCCAGGGCGCCGCGCCGGTTCACGGTCCAGCAGCGATACGCACAGATCCTCCAGATCGGAAGGAACCCCTGGCACGACATCGCTCGGTCGCCTCGGGGCGGTGAGCTGCTTGTCCGTCAGCACCTTCAACGCGCCCCCGGAGAAGGGCAACTGCCCGGTGAGCGCCTCGAAGAGCATCACCCCGACGCTGTACCAGTCCGTGGCCGGTGACACCTCCTTGGACGCTGCCTGCTCGGGCGCCATGTAGTCGATGGTACCGAGCGGAAAGAAGTGCTCCGCCGACTTCTGGCCCAGCTCGGGCTGCGTAACCAACCCGAAGTCGAGCACGACCAACCGCCCCGCAGGCTCCACAAGGACGTTCCCTGGCTTGATGTCGCGATGCACCCGACCGGCTGCGTGAATCGCCGCGAGCCCTCCGGCAAGCTGGGCAAGGCAAGCCCGAAGCCGAGCCTCGTCGAAGGACCGCCTCTCGTGGGCGGGGTCGTCGTCACCTGTCGGCTCGATACTGGGCGAATGGCTCTCCGTACCTGAGCGCCCGTCATCCCGAGGGGGAAGCCGCTCGTCGACGCCCGTGTCGTTTGCCTCACCGGTGATCGCACAGGTCCCGTTGTTGCGAACGTGGGAGATCAGGTCGACCCCCTCGATGAGCTCCATGGTGAAGAACCATTGCTCGTGGTCGTGGAAGAGCTCGCCCAGGGTCACGAGGTTGGGGTGCTGCATGTCCTGCAACGCCCGAAACTCGTTCTTGAGCCGGAGCAGCGCCCCCGGGTCCTCACTCTGCAAGGTCTTGAGCGCGAGCTTCTCAGCACGCTGTCGATCGTATACGGCGTAGACGATTCCCATGCCGCCACTTCCGAGCTCCGACAGCACGTCGAAGCGCTCGTGTTCCGGAAACGAAGCTTGGCTCGGTCGAAGCATGACGTTCGAACACCCGCGGCAGGCGAGCATATCACGTCGCCCAAGGCCCCCGTACGCGAACACCCCGCCCGCCGGGACGACCGCGGCGCGGGGGTTCGTTCCGGTGCCGTGGTGCTCGAAGCTCGCCCCCCGAACGATGGCTCCCGGTGGTACCCTCGTCGAGCCCGTACGCAGAGACTTAGCCATGACCGAAGCGCTGCCGACCCAGCACACGACCAGAATCAACCCCATCGGGATAGGGCTAGCCTCGGGTCTCCGCCGGCTCCCCTGGGGCCTGGTCGGGGTCGCCCTGCTGGTAGCCATGGGCACCTCGCCCGCCCATGCGCAGCCCAGGGACGAGGACGCTGCGCTGCTGGGCGCGCAAGCGCAAGAGCCCTACCGCAGAGGGATGGTGCGCTTTCACAGCGGCCAGTATGCCCAGGCACGGTCTTCCTTCCTCTCGGCCTGGACCCGCGAGCCGCACTGGACGATCGCCCTGGCCCTCGGGGATTGCTGCCTGAGGATGGGACGGCACCAGGAGGCCGCCAAGCACTTCGGCTACGCCCTGCGCACGATGCCCCCCGGCCACCCCAGCCGCCCCGCCGCCGAGCAGGCCATGACGCGCCTTCGCTCCCGCCTGGCTGCCCTGCACATCGAAGTCGATCGCGACGGCGCAGAGCTCTGGGTCGACGGCATACCCCTCGGCACCTCCCCCAGGCAGGGGCCCGCCTACGTCGAGCCCGGTCCACGCAGGGTCGAAGCTCGCTATCCCGGAAAGGATACTTCCACAACGCTCGTCGACGCCCTCGCCGGCACCGCCCACCCCGTGCGCCTCTGGGTCGACACCCCCGCCCCCGACCTCGCCGCAGACGAGCCCGTCACCACGACCGTCACGGTCACCCGCGAGCCCGAGTCGTCGAGTACGAAAACGATCCTCTGCTGGACAGGCCTGGGCCTCACCGCCGTGGCGGCCGGCGTGGGGGTTGCTTACACGCTGTCGGCCGAGTCCGACGACACGAAGACGCCTGCGACGATCGCGTGGGTCTCTGCGGGGTTGCTGCTCGTGACGACCGGAGCCGTGTACTTCGCGTGGCCGGACGAGGAAGGAGCGACGGCAGCGAGCGAGAGCCCAAACCGGGCAACTTGGTCGCTGGCGCCGGTGGTTCTGCCGGGCGGGGCAGCCGTGTCGTGGCAAGCGAGCCTCCCGTAATGGGCTCGCACACTCTCACTCAAAGCGTGGCCAGCTCCACGTGGGCGGGTCTCCCGTCCAGCCGTCTCGCCCTCTCCTCCCCGTCCGGCCAGTACACGACATACAACACAGCACGGTAGTCGATGTGCCGAAATGTGGAGCGCACGGGGCGAAGCATGGGATTGGCATCCATCAACCCGAGGGACAGGTAGGCGAGCTTGCGCAAGCGGGCCTCGTGGAGCGCGCGCTCGAGCATCGCCACAAGCACCGAGGCATCGTCCCCGTCGACGGCCACATGGGACAGACAAGCCTGGGGAATCGGCTCGCCCACCGCCGGCAAGCGCGGAATGGCGGCCACCCGGGACACGGCATTGACCAGCGGCCGGACCACGCGGAGCGTACGGTCGTAGCCCCTGACGACGTTCTGCTTGAACCCCTGCTGGTCCCAGACAGCAAGGCAGCCCACGACTCGCCCCGACCGCAAGGCCACGAAGAAACTCTCCGAAGAGAGGCCACGACACAACGCGGGATCCGCAAGCCTATCCGCCGTCCAGTGAGGCGCGAACTGGTATCGTGCGTAGTTGCGCTGGAGACAGGCAGCGATGTCCGGCAGCATGTCGGCCGTCCCCCGCCGGACCTCAGGCCCCCACCCGAGCCGCGACCGCAAGGAGCCACGACGCGGCACGAGCGCAAGCGTGTGCAGCTCGCCCCTCGGACGATAGCAGGGCTTGGTCGGCCGGTCCTTCTCGAGGATCCGGCGCGCGAGGGCGTTGCCCGCGATGATCGTCGTGATATACGTCTCCACCGGGGCCGCGACGTGCAACTCCCGCATCTTGGCCCAACCGCCTGCGAGCACAGACTTGCCTCGGAAGGCGGGGTCGATCCGCACCTGACTCAGGTAGCCCAACCGCCCTACCGCGCCGTCGAGGTACGCATCGCGGACCGAACGGCTCGCCAGGCCCGCCACCCTTCCATCCGGATCGCACGCCACCACCGTCTGATGTACGTCCCCCTCAATCGACGCGCCGAGAAAGAAGCTCGGCTCGCGCTCGAAGGACAGGGAGACCCACCCCGGCATCGGATTGTCCCGCAGCAACCTTCGAACCGCCGCGTCGTGGGCCTCGGTGGCCAGCTCGAACTTCATGGGCATGGGGCCATAGCCTCGCATCGAGGCCGCAGCAAGGACATCACTCGGTCACGGTGATGACGATCTCCTGGCTGGCCCGCTCCCGGTACTTGTGGTCCAACCCCACGACCCGGATCAAGCGGGGATACCCCACGCCGAGGAACGTGTACTCGAGCTGGGTCGTCACGTTCGGGTCCCACGGGTCCGACAGCGGGTACGAATCCGCAAAAATCTGCACGAAGTCGACGTTGCGGGAGGCCACCTCGAACAGGACGGGATTGCACACGGTCGCGCCGTCCGCCGGCTGCAAGAAGACCACTTTGCCTTCCGGGCCGGCCGGCTCGGGCTCCTCGACCTCCTCAGAAGCGTCCTGCGCATCCTGAACCGCCTGGCCCGCGTCGACGTCCGGCCAGGGGTCGGTTGGGATTCCCAGGTCGATGGCTGCGTCCTGTAGATTCGCCTCCGAAGCGGGTGCCGCCTCGGGTCCAGCTGCGTCAACCGTCTCTTCAGCTTCCTTTTCGGCCCCGGGAGGAAACTCTGCCAAGGCCGGGTCCGAACATCCGAAAATGAGCCCCAACCAAGCACAAAGTACGACCTGCAACCCCATACGCTCCATAGCCTCAGCATGTACTCCTTGTCCCAGGAGCGTGCCAGGAAGAATCGCACCCATTACCACATTACACCACGAACGCCGATATGCAGCCTGCACGGAGTTCCGTCTTCTGGCTCAACATTGGTCTCAACGTTGGCCTCAACCCGCAGTCGCCCCCAACGATTTGGCTCCATTTCCCCCGGCGACGATCACGGAAACGCACCACGGAGCACGGACGATTCGCAACGGGCGAGGGACCCACCTCCCCCCTTGCGACTCTCCTTCGCTCGACTACGCTCCCGCCTCCCCATCCCCTCGGCCCACATCCCGGAGTCCCCTTGGCCACCTCTCCGCCCTCGTCGATGCACGCTCCCCACCTGCGAGCTTCCATCGTTCGCGAGAGCAGCCTCGACCCCGCCACCCTCGACCGTATGTGGGACCTGTTCTCAACCTACTACGCCGATGTGAGCCGCGACGGCTTCGAGCACGACCTTCGGGGTAAAGACCACGTCATCCTCCTGCGGTGTGACAAGGACAGGTCCGTGCAAGGGTTCTCCACCATCACGACCTTCCGACGGGTCGTCCAGCGCAAGGTCGTGGTGGGCATCTTCTCGGGCGACACCATCGTGGACAAGGCGTACTGGCGGCAGACGGCGCTGCAGCGAGCGTTTCTCTCCTACGTCATGCGAGTGAAGCTCAGAAACCCGCATCGTCCGGTGTACTGGTTTCTTATCTCCAAAGGCTTTCGAACGTACCTGTTGCTGGCGAGAAACTTCCCGGAGTACTGGCCTCGGTACGACAAGCCTACCCCGCCATGGCAGGCGGCAATCGTCGACGACTTCGCGCGGCTGCGCTTCTCCGAGGCCTGGAGGCCGGACCTGGGCATCCTGCACTTCGACCACCCGGCCGGACGTCTGCGACAGAGTTTGGCCCCCATCGACGACACCGCCCGGGCCCTGCCCGAGGTCCGCTTCTTCGAACAGCGCAACCCTCACCACGCCGCGGGCGACGAGCTCTGCTGCTTAGGCAAAATCGATGGGCACCTGTGGGCAAGCTACATGACCAAGCTCGCACACCGGTTCCTGCGACGTCCCCCGGGCAAGCCATGAGCGCGCTCGCGCGCCCCTTGCACGCGGGACTCCTGCGGGTCTTGCACGCTGGGTACGAGGCCAACCTCCTACCCTCCTGGATGCGATTCCGCGCGGCCGCGGCCTGCCCCGAACACGCGCAGGCAGCCCGCCTGGCCCTCCTGCTGCGAACCAACGCCCAAACCGCGTTCGGTCGGCGTTTCGGCTTCGACCGCATCGACTCGGTACGCGCATACCAGTCCAGCGTCCCCATCTGCCGCTTCGACGCGATGACCCCCTGGGTTCGTCGCGTGGCCCACGGCGAGCCCAACGTCCTCACCCGCGAGCCGGTCCGAATGATGGAAGCCACCAGCGGGTCGACGTCGGCCAACAAGTACCTTCCCTTCACCGACGGCCTGCTGCGGGAGATCGGCGCGGCCACGCACCCGTGGCTCTTCGACCTGTTGCACCGCTGTCCCGGTTTCGCGGGAACACGCTCGTACTGGGCCATCTCCCCGGTCACGCGCTCCGGCCAGACGACGCCAGGGGGCATCCCCATCGGGATCGAGGACGACATCGAGTACTTCGGCCCCCTCGCCCGCTGGGTGCTGGGCTCGATGATGGCTGTCCCTCCAGGGATAGCCCGGATTGCCGACGTGGACCGGTGGCGGTGGGAAACCAGCCGGCACCTGCTGCAAGCCGACGACCTCGGCCTGATCTCCGTCTGGAGTCCCACCTTCGCAATCCGCCTGATGGAGTGCATCGAGAACGACCTGGACAGCTTGCTCGCTTCCCTTCCCCCCCTGCGCGCCGCCCAGATCCGCCGCTGCCTCGACCGCACCGGCACGCTGACCGGAGAGGCCCTCTGGCCTCGCCTTGCGGTGGTGTCCAGCTGGGCCGACGGGCCCTCGCGCGCGTTCCTCCCTTCCCTACGTCGATGGTTCCCCAAGACGCCCCTGCAGCCCAAGGGGCTCCTCGCCACCGAAGGCGTCGTCTCCTTCCCCCTCTGGGGACAGGAAGGCTCCGTGCTCGCCGTCGCGGGGCACTTCCTGGAATTCGTCGATGCGCAGCACCCCACCCGGACCCCGTTGCTTGCGCACGAGTTGCGTGAAGGCATGATGGTCTCCCCCGTGCTCACGACCTCGGGAGGATTGTATCGCTATCACTTGCAAGACGTGGTGCGGTGCCTGGGGAAATACGAGGCAGTGACCCGCGTCCGGTTCGAAGGGCGACTCGATTGCGTGAGCGACCTGGTGGGGGAAAAGCTCGACGCGCGCGTGGTCGGAAGAGCCCTGGAGCGCGGGGCACGAACCACTGACACCCATTGGGACTTCGCCATGCTCGCCCCCGCCCTCGGCACCCCCCCGTCCTACACCCTCTACCTCGAAGGCGCCTGTCCGGCTGCCGCCGCCACGCGAATGGCCGCCCGGGTGGAACACTTCCTGATGCAGGGAGCCCACTACGCCTACTGCCGGAAGATCGGCCAACTCGGGCCCGTGCACGCCGTCGCCGTCCAGGGCGGGGCCCGCGCGCTCGAGCGACGCCGCATCGCCGAGCGCGGCCGCCTGGGAGAGCTCAAGCCCTCCCCCCTCGACCGTCGCACCGGCTGGGACCCGTTCTTCGCGACCGGCGACTAAATAGCGTCACACGGAGCCAGGGCCTCAGGACCCAGGGCGCTCCAGCCGCGTCACGACGAATACCTCGCAAGACCCCCCGCCCGAGTCCTCCCGAGTCAAGGACGATCGCCACCTCCAGCCGTCGCTACCACGTATCTCCACGAGATAGCCTTCGAGGTAAAGGCTGTCGTGCTTGTCGACCCCGCTGAGGGCGGACTTCACCTTCGAAGATGCCGGAATGATGTGCATGTTGGCGCTGTGTCGGATGATCTCACCGACGGCGATGGGCGGGCCGCCGGCGCCCCAGCTATAGTGATACCACCTCCCGTACTGCTCGATGTCGAGCTTGCCGTAGACCGCCGAGTCGCTCATGGGTCCCCACCCGAGGGCGAGATCGTAAGGGGCCAGATCGGACTCCCGGCCGAACCAGTACCGCTCCTTGGCAAGCACGCGAGCGGCGAGGGAGAAGGTCGCAAGGGCTTCGAACTGGTAGTCTCCCAGCCTCTCCGTCTTGGGTTCGGGCAGGGGCGACTGCACCGGAGCGTCCGGGGCGACGACGCCCGGGGGAGGCAATGAGTCCCCGCAGGCAGGCAGCAGACAGGCCAGCATCAGCCCCGTCCAGAAGCGAGGCATGGCCCGACTCATGTCCCCACCAGGCTCCCGAGCCGGTCGGCGTACACGATGAAGAGGTAGTAAAGCACGAAGCGCGGAATCCGCAGCGCACAGACGGCGGCAATCCGCTTCGGATCCATGCGAGCGAGTCCCGCCATCCAGCATGTGACGGAGAACGGAATGGGCGTCACCGCACCCAGCGCAACCGCCCAGACGCCGTATCGCTGAATCACCGGGCGCTGCTCCTCCAGCAAGCGTCGCGCGCGCGGCCCCAACCACCTCGTGCCAATGGCCCTGCCCACGAAGCTTCCCATGAATCCTCCGCACGCAGACGCCACCCCTGCCAGCGGCACCGCCCACGCCCACGACTCAGCCAGGGCGCCCTTCGCGATGACGACGAGAAACAGGTCCGGCGGGAGCGGCGAGATGATCGTGTCGGTCAAGGCAACGCCCACGAGCATCCCGGGCAGCCCGAGTCGGTCCGTCACCCACTCCGATGCCGTCACCATGTGGGACTCGAGATACGCACCGGCCAGTCCCACCATCACGCCCAGCACCAAGATCCCGACAATGGTCCGCACGGTCAGGCGTCGCAAGTAGCCCGGATCGATGCTGTCGCTCGCGGCAGGGTCTCGCGCGTCATCGGGGAGAGACGGATCGCTCATCGCCTGTTCTCTTAAGGCCTCTCGAAGAAAGCGCCAGGCCCTCAGTCACATGCCCCCGTGGACGAGCCGAACACCGAGCAAGGCACGCAGCGCTCCGCCGCACCGCAAGAGCCCTGGGAGAACATCCACGCGAAGGGGCTATTCACGAAACAATCCGGCAGGCACGCCCCCGCCCCCAAGAATCCCGCACTGCAGGTCGGGAAGGTGTACGTCGGATCCACGAGCTTGTCCGTCGGTGCACAGACCCACGCATCCTCACAACTCTGCTGCTCGAGGCTCGTCCCCGCAGGCACCAGGCTCTCCGGTACGCACGTGCCCCGGTCCTCCCCCCCGGTCGAACAGCACGACGGGAACGTGTACGGAGGCTCCGCCGGCACATCGCCGTTCAGCTCGCAAATCCCCGTCGATACGCCCGTGATCGGGTCGTAGCAGGGGGCACACCGGTGGGTCGACTCGCACGAGTCCTGCGGAAAAATGGCCGCATTCTGCTGGATCGCGGGCAAGCACGCCGCCATGCAACGCCCTTCCCCTCCCCCGACTGAATCACAATCGTCCGGAATGAACGTCGCGTCCAGCAACTCCGTCGGCAAACACAGCGCGGACGCGTCGGCACACGTGTCCTGCCCAAGCATCGACTGCTGTTCGGTCGGTACCATCGCCGACGGGACACACGCGCCAACACCATCGCAGCACGGTTCCAGAGGCTTGGGGGGCTCGGTGGGCGCGTCACCGTTGATCGCACAAACCCCCGTGGGGTCGGAGGTGAACGGGTCGTAGCAAGGCACACAACGCTCCGTCGCCTCGCAGCTATCCTGGGGGAGCATGTCCTGCATCGCCTCCACGTCGGGCAGGCAGGTCGGCAAGCACCGCCCCTCGGCGTCGTTCAGCGAGCGGCAGTCATCCGGCACCGACGCCGGGTCGAGCAGGACGGTGGGCGCGCAGAGGTCCGAAGCCCCGGTGCACGTGTCCTGTCCGAGAAGGGACTGCTGGCTCGCCGGCACCATGCTCGCGGGGATGCACTTGCCCTCACCGTCGCAGCACGTGTCGAACGTCTTCGGGGGTTCGACGGGGGAGTCGCCGTTGAGCTCACACACTCCCGTGGATACCGCCGTGAGCGGGTCGTAGCAAGGCACGCACAGATGCGCATCCGCACACGTATCCTGCGGAATCACGCCAGCCATGGCTCCGACCCCGGGCAGGCAAGACGGAAGACACCGCCCTTCCGCATCGCCCGTGGACCGGCAGGAATCCGGGATGAACGTCGGGTCCGTGAGGTCCGTCGGGACGCAGAGCATCGACGCGTCGGTGCACGAGTCTTGTCCGAAAAGGGACTGTTGCTGGGGGGGCACGAGGTTCGAAGGCGTGCAGAGGCCGATGCCGTCGCAGCAGGTGGACAGCACGACGGGCGGTTCCACGGGGCCGGTATCACAGGACAGGGAGCACACGCCCGTTTCCTCGCCGGACAAGGGGTCAAAGCAAGGAACGCAGCGCTCCGCAGTCTCGCAGGAGTCCTGGGGGAGCCAGTCCGCCTGGGCCGCCACGCCGGGCAGGCAGGTGGAGAGGCATCGCCCTTCGGCGTTGGACAAAGATCGGCAGGAAGTCAGCAGGAAGTCTCCACCGCTCGCGATGATGAAGTCCGGCACGCACTTGCTGGTGGCGTTGCAGTCCGCGAACAGGTCGGTCTGCCCAGCAGGGAGCAGGGCGGAAGGGACACAGTGAGCCTCTTCGCACAACGTGCAGGCCGGGAAGAGATTCGGGTCGATGACGGGAGGTCCCGTGTGCACGCAATCGTCGCCGTCGGGTTGCACGTCGTCAGGGGCATCCGTGCTGGCATCCGAACCACCGGTACCGGATGTCCCGCCGGGCCCATCGAGGCTCGCGTCGGGGCCCCCGTCCTCGGTCGCACCGCCGCTCCCGCCCGTGGCGCTGTCACCTCCCGATCCTCCAGCGGCATCGGGAGCGCTCGTCCCTCCGCTGCCGCCCTGGCCCGGATCGGACAGGTCAGCCTCGCTGTCCCCACCGCACGCACCCAGCCACATCGCTGTCAGGGAAAGAACTCCCGCAAGACCTCGCGTCCATCCACGCACTCCTTGTGACTTCATGGTCTTCTCCTCCACGTTTCCTGCGACGTACCTGACGGCGAGCGTTCATGGTAGCACCGTTGGAGGCGGGCATTCGGGTCGGAAAGTCTGGGGTCCCGGAGACAAGTCTGCTAGCTCCTTAGCGTTCGCTTTCGCTCTGCGCAAGCAACCTTGGAAAGGATCGGAGGGGCCGAGAGCCATGAGAACGGTGTTCGTGGGGGGTGGACGAGGCTGCCGCGCCGTGCTCGAGCTCGTTGTGCAGCGACGCCTCGCCACGCTCAGCCTCGAGATCCTCGGCGTTGTCGACCGAGACCCCTTCGCCCCGGGCATGGTCTTTGCCCGGCAGTACCACTGGCGCACCTTCACGAAGCTCGACGACGTCATCGCACTCCCGGGCCTGGAGCTGATCATCGAGGTCACAGGGATCGAGAAAGTCCGCGACGAAGTGCATCGTCGCGCCCCTGCCGGCGTGCGCGTCATGGACCACACCATGGCGCGCGTGTTCTGGGATCTCGACGAAGTGGCGCAGAACCTGCGCGACCAGCTCGCCGAGAAGACCAAGCTGGAAGCCGACATACGCGAGGACCGACGAAGTCTCCAACACATCCTCGACTCCCTGCCGGATGCCGTGATGGTCGTTGACGAGTCCGGAAAGATCGAGCGCGTGAACCGCCGCTTCGAGCGGCTCACCGCGCTTCGTATCCACCAAGTCGTGGGCAGAAGCTGCGCCGAAGTCTGTTGCCGTAACGAGGACTGCCTCCACGACGGCGTCGCGGAAGACTGTCCCCGCAAGCAGGTGCTCGACAGCGGCACGCCCCTCACGGTCGTTCGACAGCATAGCTGCATCGGCGTCCTCGAGGGCGACCGCGAAGCGTACTTCGAGGTGACCGCGAACCCGATCCGTTCCACCGCAGGAAAGCTTCGCGTGGTGATCACGTCGCGAGAGGTGACCGAGCAGGTCCTGCTCACGCGCGAGACGAAGGAGGCGGCCCACCGCTTCGACCAGATCATGGCCACCGTCCGAGGCGTCATCACGATCAAGGGCCTGGACGGTCGCTACCAGCTCGCAAACCCGAGCGCGTCGCGCCTCTTCGGCATCCCCTCGGACACCTTCGAGGGCAAGACCGCCCGAGAGCTGTTCTCACCTGCCATTGCCGCGGTCGTCGAGCAAAACGACGCCGCGATCCTGCAGAGCCGCGAGAACCGGAGCGACGAGGAAGTGCTGGTGATCGGAGGGGTGGAGCGAATTCTGATCTCGGAGCGAATCCTGCTCGTGGACTACAAGAACGAGATCGTGGCGATCTGCTGCGTGTCACGGGACGTGACCGAGCCCCGACGTTTGCAGCACGAGCTGTTGCGGACGGAGAAGCACGCGGCCGTGGGCAAGCTTGCGGCGGGCGTGGCGCACGAGATCAACAACCCGCTCACGGGAATCCTCACGTTCGCCGAGGAGCTGCGGGACGACGCGGAGCCGGACTCGGTGGCGCGAGAGGACCTTGACTTCATCGTCCGCGAGACGCTGCGGTGTCGCCAGATCGTACGCGACCTGCTGGACTTCTCCCGACAAGCGAAGCCGGACCAGCAGCGCATCCGGCCCGAGTCCGTGATGCAACACGCGCTCAAGCTGGTCGCCAAGCAAGCCTCCTTCCACGACGTGGCCTTCGACATCGCTGTGGCGGAAGGCACGCCGGAGGTTCTCGCGGACGCGAACCAGCTGCAGCAGGCGATCCTCAACCTCGTCATCAACGCCCGCGACGCGATGCAGGGCAAGGGTAAGATTCATCTGCGTGCAGGGGTGGACGAGGCCGGCATGGTCGTGCTCGAAGTGCAGGACGAGGGCTCAGGCATCCCCGAAGAACACCTCGGGCGCGTGTTCGAACCCTTCTTCTCCACCAAGGGGGCCCAGGGCAACGGGCTCGGCCTCGCCGCCGTACGCAACATCGTCGACCAGCACGCCGGCCACATCACGGTGCAATCCACGTTGGGAAAGGGTACGGTATTCCGTATCGTCCTCCCCGCCGCAGGGGAGAAGCTTCGGCGCTCCTCGAGACCGGGGAGCCCGCAGCAAAAAGGTGGAACGTCATGACCCAGGAGCCAGCCACCGAACCCACGAACCGTCGCGTCCTCGTCATCGATGACGAGGACGTGGTGCACGCGAGCCTGCGCAAGATCTTGTCGCGGCTGGGCTTCGGCGTGGACGGCGTGCTGTCCGCCCGCGACGGCCTTGCCCGGCTCCAAACCGAATCCTTCGACCTCATCATCACCGACCTGATGATGCCCCAGATGAACGGCATCGAGCTGCTCCAGGAGCTGCGCGCGCGAGGCAATACCACGCCGATCCTCATGGTCACCGGCTACCCCACCATCCGCACCGCCGTCCAGGCCATGCGCCTCGGCGCCGTCGACTACGTCGCCAAGCCCTTCACGCGCAAGGAGCTGCTCAGCCCCGTCAAGCGCGCCCTGCGCATCGAGGACCACGCCCCCGTCCCCGAGCCCGCAGGCATCCTCCACCCGCAAGCCCTCGCCCCCGGGATGGTCGTCTACCTGCCTCACCACGCCTGGGCCCGCTTCGAGCAAGACGGCACCTTCCTCATCGGTGTCGAGCAGAGCTTCCTCGGCGCCACGGGAACCATCACGGCGATTACGCCCCCGCAGGACATCGAGCTCATCGAGCAAGGATTCGTAGGGCTGGTGCTCACCAACAAGGAGGGCGACGCCCACGGGGTCGCCATGCCCCTGAGCGGCCAGGTGGTGGCCGTCAACGAGCCGGCCTTCGACGACCTCGCACAGATCGAGGCAAGCACCTGGCTTCTGCGTGTCTTGCCCTCGCAGCTCGCCGACGAGCTTCCCCTGCTGGTGCTCAGGGGCTGAGTCTCCTCCGCGCGCCCTGGGATGCCGCCGCCTACACCGGCTGGAAGAACTCCGCCGTCTCCAGCGACAGCCGCTCTTCGTCGTCGATCAGAGGGACCCCCTCGCCGTCCACTTCCACAAGCACGGCCGTGATGTCGTCCTCGCCCCCTTGAGAGACCGCAGCGACGATGAGCTTCGCGCAAGCAGACTCCAGCGTCGTGCTGCCCAAGATGAGATTCAGCATCATGCGGTCGTCGAGGACCCCGCAGATCCCGTCCGTACAGACGAGAAATCGATCATGACGCCGAAGGGTGACGCGACTCACGACGGGCGTGACGGCAGCGTTGATCCCCATGGCCTGGAGAATCACGTTCCGGTAGTCGGACGACTTGGCCTGCTCCTCCGTGAGCGTGCCCTTGTCAATGAGGCGTTGCACGTAGCTCTGGTCGTGGGTGAGCCGAACCAACCGATTGCCCCGCAACAGGTAGGCGCGGGAGTCGCCAATCTCCGCGATGTGTGCGTACAGACCGTGAAACAGCATCGCAGTGAGGGTGGCGCCCATCCCGGCACGTCCCGTCTCCCGGGCCGTGGCAAACACGCGCTCGTTGGCCGCCTCGATGCTCTGCCGGAGGGCGGCCTCGACACTGATGGCTCGGACCGTGCTCATGCCACGCTGAAGAACGTCGAGCACCATCGCGCTGGCGACCTCACCCGCCTTCGCCCCTCCCATGCCATCCGAGACGGCAACCAGAACACCGCGCTCGTTGTCCTGGAGCGACACCGGTGACGTGGCCGCGCGCAGCGGGTTAATCCCGCCCAGGTCCGTCATGACGAAAGCGTCTTCGTTGTTCGACCGGTCCTTGCCTACGATCGATTGTCCGAAGAGCGTGAGTACGATTCCTTGTGTGGCCATGGGGACTCCTTGTCTTGGCAAACCGCCCAGCGTCCGACGGTCCGGGGCCGCTCCGGCTGCAGGGGTCAACGGTTCGACCAAGCCAACCCGCGGACCGCGTGATACGAGATCAGAACCAAGATGGCCCCAGCTGTGGCCACGAAGACGCTCCAAACGTTGAATCCGGTGATTCCGGTCTGGCCGAACGCCTCAAACAGGTAGCCACCCGCCACCGCCCCGGCGATCCCGAGAAGGATGTCGACGAACACGCCTTCGCCGCGTCGGTGAATGATCTTGCTGCCGAGGAAGCCGGCGATCAGCCCCAGCAGGATCCATGCGAAGAAGCTCATTGATGCTCACAGTCCATGGCAGTTCGGTGGGGCTGGTCGGCACCATGGACGCAAGGCCAGCCCCGGACACCACAACGCAACAGGCGCATGGCGGCTGCAAGACAAGAATGCACGATCAGGGCCAGTTCCGTGCCGGGGTCTACGCTCCTGTGGCGGGCTCCACCATCGTGCCAACCGCCCGGCTCTTCTCTCTTCACCCGCGGGCGCGGCGCGTTGCGTTCACGGCCGGCGCCCTCTCCAACCCCGCCGTTTTGAACGACGGCCGTAGTCATCTTGATGGGGCGCGCTGCCCCGAGACGGCCCCATGCGACGACGTGCGCGTTCTCCGAGCTCCTCCGGATCGCCGTCCGAGTCGCACGATGCGCAGATCCTCCGCTCTCCGCCACGGCGCCTCAGCGTTGGCAGGGGTATTGCAATAGTGACCCCGCGGACGCGGCAATTCTCTCCACCAGAGGATTGCAACCCAGAAGATTGCGCGAGTGGCAGCGCACCGAGGAGGAGACCACATGGAACCATCCGAAGCGCACGTGGGGAAGCTCGAAGCCCAGCTTGCCGAGTGGGGCGCCAAGCTCGACAGCCTCGTGAACGACGCGGCGCAAGCCGACTCCGAGGCCCAAGAGGAGTACAGCAAGCGGGTCGCCGCCATCAAGGTGAAGTACGAGGTCGCGCACACCAGGCTCAGCGAGCTCAAGACCGCCAGCGGAGAGAAGTGGGACACCTTCAAGGCGGGCGTCGAGGTGGCTTGGAAAGACCTCGAGGCTGCCTTCCAGTCGCTGTCGAATTGAGGAGGTCCGTCCCGGCGCCCAGTCCATCGCGGGCGCCCCGACTGGCCTTCACACTCGACCGCAATACCAACAACCGTGCAGGAGAGATTATCATGAGAACGTTAGTAGGTGCCATCTTCGTCGGAGCGCTGGCCGTCGCATGCGGCGGGTCCTTCCCGGCCCCCACCCAGCCGATGGCGGACGCGGAATCGGCCGAGCGCAGCGCCCGTGAGCTGGGCGCAGAAAAGGAACCCGGAGCGCAGCTCCACCTCCGGCTCGCCCAGGAGCAGATCGCCGAGGCAAAGAACGCTGTCGAACAAGGCGACAACGAACGCGCTTCGCAGTTGCTCGTTCGCGCCAAGGCGGATGCCGAGCTTGCCGTGGCCCTGGCCCGGGAGCTGGCCGCCAAGGTCGAGCTCCAGGAAGCGGTCGCCGCAAAAGAGGAGGCTCCCCAATGAACATGCTCCCATCCGCACTTCTCCTCGTCTTCCTGTCCGGGTGCGCAGCCACGGCCCCCAAGGAGCTCGTGGACGCACGCGTTGCCCAGCAGCGCGCCTCGGAAGGCGTGGCCGCCCAGCTCAACCCTGCGGACCTGCACACCGCCAAGGAGACCATGACCGCCGCGGAGCACTCGTTCGCCGAAGACGGTGACACCCTGCGAACCCGCGACCTGTCCTACACGGCCAACGTGCTCTTCCAGACCGCCGAGTCCAGGGCGCGAACCCTCGGAACCGAGCGGGAGCGAGACCTTGCGGTCGCTCAGATGCAGTCGAACATCGCGGCCAGCGGCGAACGCGCCACCGCCGACCTCGGACGCGCCAACGAGCAGATCGCCAACCGCGACCGCGCCCTGATGAGCGCAGAGCAGAAGCACGCGGCATCCCAGAACCAGTCCGCGCAGGCGCTGGAGGCCGAGAAGCAGCGACGCATCGACGCGGAGCGACGCGCTGCCATCGCCGCCGCCGATCTCGCAAGGCTCGGCGCGGTGAAGAACGAACCTCGCGGGATGGTCCTGACCCTGTCTGGCGCCGTGCTCTTCGCGAGCAACAAGGCGGAGCTCTTGCCCTCCGCCCAGGTCAAGCTCAATCAGGTCGCGGACGTCCTGATCAAGCAAGACCCGGATTCGAAGATCGTGGTCGAGGGGTTCACGGACTCCCAGGGAACCGCCCCCCACAACCAAGACCTGTCCGAGCGTCGCGCCAAGGCCGTCCGCGAGTACCTCGTTTCGCGCGGCATCGCGGCCGATCGCGTCTCGTCCCAGGGGTTTGGCCTCAACCGCCCCATCGCGGACAACACCTCCGCAGAAGGCCGGGCGAACAACCGCAGGGTCGAGATCGTCGTCACCCCCGCCCAGCCCCGCTGACCCCCCGCGACGACTGTCGCGCAAAGCCACGTCCCAGCTCGCGGGCCCACCCGCTTCTTGCGTCGTTTTCCGCCGTGACTCGTTCACGCTTTTCGAGGAGTGCTATGACTGTCCCACAATCGACCCTTCACGGCTCTACCGAACCCGACGCTCGACGCGACCACTACCGCGCTTTCTTCAAGCGGTACATGGCCCGCTACGCAACCCTCATCCGCTTGCTCGACAAAGCCTTGCGGGACACGTCCGCGATGGCGCACGACGTGGCGCCCGGCGCCGTGCTCCAAGGTCGCGTCAAGAGCCTCTCCTCGGCTTGGATGAAGGCTTCGCGCCTTCACAACGCCTCCGTGGTCGATTCCCTTGGAGTACGCGTCATCGTCGCCAACACCGCCGACTGCTACCGCGTCCTGAAACGCGCGCGCAGCCAGTTCGACACCGTCCCAGGGGCAGACGACGACTACATCCTTCGCCCGAAGCCCAACGGGTATCGCAGCCTTCACACCACACTCGTCCTCCCAGGGGCGCACACCGTGGAATTGCAGATCAGGACCGCGAGGATGCACGCGATCGCCGAGACCGGAACCGCCTCGCACCGTCGCTACAAGGCCCTCACGAGCGTTCCACGCGGCAGCGCGCACCCGAGCGAGTTTCCTTCGTTCTGACGCCCTACCTCTCCATTCTGATTGAAACAGGTCTTGAGCGCCGCGCCGCGTGGGGCGGGAGCGCATCTATTTGTGGGCGACTGCCCCGCTGGCACGGAACCTGCTGACGACTCGGTCGGGTCGCTCTTTCCGGGTTCTTGCGTCCCAAGGACCGAACCCCTGCGTCCCTTCGGTGCACCGCCGGAGCAGCCATGAAGATCACATTCATCGAACCCCAACCTCCAGGCATGCATGTCTTCAGCAGGGTTCACCTCCCTCGCCTCGGTCCCGTGCTTCTCGCCACCCTCCTCGCGCGCGACGGCCACCGGACGTCCGTCATCCTCGAAGAGACCGAGCCGATCGACTGGAACCAGCTGCTCGACTGTGATCTGGTCGGCATCAGCTCCATCACGTCCACGGCGCCCCGCGCCTATGCCATCGCCGACCGGCTTCGATCCATTGGTATCCCTGTCGTTCTCGGAGGCCCTCACCCCACGTTCCTTGCCGACGAGGCGCTCGAGCACGCGGACTGGGTCATGCGCGGCGAGGCCGATTCGGTCATCACGCGCTTCGTCGATGCCGTGGCCCGCAAGGAGGGGTTCGCCGAAGTTCCTGGCTTGAGCTGGCGCAACGAAGGTCGCGTGGTGCACAACCCCCTGGCCCAGCCCGTGGCGGACCTCGACACGCTCCCGGCTCCCGACCTCGGTCTCCTCCGCCGACAGAAGCCCGGCCGCTTCGACTTCGCGGCTTCGCACACACTCCCTCTGCAGACCTCCCGCGGCTGCCCCTACGATTGCTCCTTCTGCTCGGTCACGAGCATGTTCGGCCGCCGCTATCGATTCCGCTCCGCCAAGCCCGTCGTCGAGGAGCTGCAGTCCCGGAGCTTCGCCGGCGCCCACGTCTTCTTCTACGACGACAACTTCACCGCGAACCCCGCGCGCGCCAGAGAGCTTCTGAACGCGATGATCGACGCGAACGTCAAGCCCGAATGGTCGACCCAGGTGCACACGGACTGCGCCCGTCACGAGGGGTTGCTGCCCCTGATGCGCCGTGCGGGGTGCGAGACGGTCTATGTCGGATTCGAGTCCATCAACCCCCGGACGCTAGAACTCTACGACAAGGCCCAAACGGTCGAAGGGATGGAGAAGGCCATCGCCGCGATTCATGCGGCCGGCATCCGCGTTCACGGGATGTTCGTCTTCGGGTCCGACGCCGACGACCAAGAGACCATTCGGCGGACGGCTCGCTGGGCAATCGCCCGGGAGATCGACTCCGTGCAGTTCCTGATCCTCACGCCCCTGCCCGGCACACGCGTGTTCGAGGAGCTCGAGAGCTCCGGACGGCTTCTGACCCGCGACTGGGCCCTGTACGACACCCACCACGTCGTGTTTCGCCCCTCGCAGATGTCTCCCTATGCCCTGCAGATGGAGACCCTTCGCGCCCAGGCGAAGTTCTACTCGATGGGACAAGTCCTGCAGAGCGTCGTCCGCAGGCACCGCTTCAACACGTTCATACGCCTCTATGCCGCCTACCACAACCACGCATGGCTCCGGACCCACAAGGGCTTCCTGGATCGGCTTCGCAAGCTCGACGACGGTGGCCGCGCCATCGACTTCCGGCCGAACGGCACCGAAGAGGCCCGCGCGTACCGGGCCACAGTAGGAACCGAGCCCGCGCCGGAGGAGAAATCACAGAGGTCGCAGAGAGCACAGAAGGCAGAGGGTTGTTTGGTGTTTTCTGGCTCCTTGCGAGGATATTCTCAGCCCGAGCCCGAGCCCGAGCCCGATTCCGGTTCCTCGAGGCACAGGACCATAGTGTGAAACGGATCTTGGAGTCTCCGTTTCCGCGGGCTGAAGCCCACGGCAACTTCGGGGGAAGCCCGCCAGGGCGGGCTTTTCGCGGTACGCCTTTGTTTGCGGCCTTCCGCAGCGCGAGACTTCGCACACCTGCGTGCCGGCGCTCCCCCACAGGACAACTCCCCGCATGTTGGCACCCACTCAGGTCGAGCCCGAACCCGATTCCGGTTCCTCGAGGCACAGGACCATGGCGGTCAGCATGGCGCCTGAGCAGCTTGCTACCCTTGAACCCCGGCTCACGACCCGCGTCGAACTCAATCTAGCCGGTACATGTCCGCACCCGCGGCGCGACATCGTCGCGCCTAGCGTCGAGCACGGCAACGCCGTGCCCTGCCAAACAGCTTCACATTGCCCCAAACGTCAGCCGCCACACTCCTCCAGCTCTTCTCGACCCTCCCCCGCATTCAAGGCTTCGTCCGCCGGCAACTTGGATTGGCTCGCACCCCGGCTGATTCGATCCTTCAGGCTCTCGGTCGCATGCGCCTTACGAGGCTGTCCCCACGTCCAGCGCGGTCCCGGCTTCGTCTTGCGCACCATGCCCTTGACCCGCAACGTCGTGATCAGATCCTTGTCTGCCATCGTGTCCTCCCTTGGTCACCGATCGAGCCGCGCCATGGCGCGACACACCACATCGTTCAGCTCGTCCATCTGAAAGGGCTTCGCCAAGAAACCGTCCGGCCGCTGCGTGTGCCGCTCCCCCATCACGTGCGCCTCCGTGTACCCGCTCGCTAGCACCACCGGCAGCTCCGGGACGATCTCCCGCAACGCCTCGAGCGTCTCCCACCCTCCCATCTCAGGCATCGTCACGTCGCACACCACGCAGTCGATCTCCTCGGCCCGTTGCCGGCACAGCTCGACAGCCTCTACCCCGTTCTTGGCCTGCAGCACGGTGAAGCCCAATCGCTCGAGCATCATCGAGGCCATGTTGCGCACGAGGTCCTCGTCATCGATGAACAGCACCGTCTTGGTGTCCCCACGCGGAGAGCAAGCCGGCGAGGCCTGGTTCGCGCAAGGCACGTCCGCCGACGTGGGGAAGAACAGGCGAAACACGCTTCCTTCCCCGGGCCAGCTGTCGACCGTGATGACACCTTCGTGGGCGCGCACGATGCCGAGAACCACCGCGAGGCCGAGCCCTCGTCCCACGAACTTTCGCGAGAAGAACGGGTCGAAGAGGTTCGGCATCTCCGCAGCAGCGATGCCCTCGCCGTGATCGGCTACCTCGACGCAAGCGTAAACGGTCTCCGGAGAGGCCGGGGCCCAGTCGACCGGAAACCGGTGCCTCGTTTCGATCGCCTCGGCGCCCACGGTCTTGACGGACACCCGGATGGCAGCCGAGGTCTCCGAGCCAGCCTCCCATGCGTTGGTGATGAGGTTGCCGAGGGCCTGCCGCACGTGTCCCTCGTTTGCGCAGATGACCGGGCCGAGGGCCGGATACTCGGCACGAAGCTGGAGCGACCTCGGCAGCGCGGAGCGCACCCCAACCAGGCTCTTGCGACACACCTCGGACAAGTCGAGCACCTGTCGCTCGCCCGACGCCTGTCCGAGATAGGTGAGCATCAGCCCGCTGACCTCGGCAGCCCGCCGGCCCGCCCCCCTCGCCGCAAACAGCAATTCCCACGTATCGCTCCCTGTCGGCATGCCGGTCATGGCAAGCTCCAGGTTCCCCAGCACGCCGCTAAGCATGTTGTTGAAGTGATGCGCCACGGCCCCCGCCATCCGGCCGAGGCTCTCGGCCTTTTTCAGCTGCTGCGCTTGCAGCTCGTACGCCTCCTTCGCCACCTCCAGCATCTTGCGCTCGCTCACGTCGCTGATCGCCAGCCGGCATACCCGTGTCCCGTCCGGCTGATGCGTTGCCGCCCCATCCAGGCTCGCCCAGAACGGAACCCCCGCCCGCAGCATTCTGACCTCGAAGACAGTCCGCCCCTCGTACTGAAAGAGACGGCGACGGTTGCGGAAGTAGGTGTCGAGGTCCTCGGGGACGACCATCGCGGACAGATGGGCCGCCACCAACTCGCTCTTGGGCTGGTCGAGCAGCGCGCAAAGCGTGAGGTTCGCCTCGACGACCCTTCCCTGCTCGGTGAGCGTGACGTAGCCGACCGGTGCGAGATCGAACAGATCGAAGTAGCGAGCGCGCGACGCTTCCACGTCCAGCTGCCTTCGCTGGAGCTCGTCGTTCTGCATCTCCAGCTCCACCTGATGCACCCGCAGGTCGTGGAGGATCTTCTTCAGCTCGTCCGGGGAGAAAGGCTCCGCGGGCTCGGGCCAATCGCTGCCGACACGCTCGACGGCCCTTCGCCGCAGACCGTCCCGGAAGCTCGCGTGGGAATCCCGATCAGGCATGACTACTTCCTTCTTTGCCCGTGATCGGCGCGGACGGCGTTCGCTCGCGCTCGGTCGTCGCAATCGCGTAGATCCGACCCTCGGCGTCGAGCAGGGCCGAAGCCGTCAGGGTGATGGGAACGATGCTGCCGTCGCGGGCGAATCGCTCCGTTCCGTGCAGCCGGAGGTCGGGCCCGGCGCTCAGGCGCCGCACGGTGGACAGCTCCTCCGTGCGGATGGGCTCCGGGAGCCGGTCCCGCAGGTTCGTGGCCAGCGCTTCCGTCTCGGTCCAGCCGTAGAGTCGCTGTGCGCCGGCGTTCCACGCAAGCGTCCGGCCCTGGAGATCGAGGACCGTGACCGCGTCCTGGGAGTCTCGCACCACGGCGGCGAGCCCTCGAATCACATTCGCTTCCTGCTCCGCACGCTGGGCCCGCTTGAGCGCCGTGATCTCGAAGAACGTGATCACCGCTCCCTCGACCGTGTCGTCCAGCGTGGTGTACGGCCGAACGCGAAGGACGAACCAAGCGCCCGAGCGCGACTTCACTTCGACTTCTCTGGGAACGGACGTCGCCAGCACCGCGCGTACGTCCTTGACCAGGTCGTCGTATCCCACGAGGTTCGACGCGATGTGCCCAACAGGCCTCCCGACGTCGCTCGCTATCAGGTTGATCACCTGCGTGACCGCCGGGGTGAATCGCTTGATGCGCAGCTGTTCGTCCACGAAGACGGTCCCCACACCCACGCCGGCCAGCAGGTTGTTCATGTCGTTGTTGGCCTGGGACAGGTCAGCCACCCTGTTCTGCAACTCGGCATTGACGGTGGCCAGCTCCTCGTTCAACGACTGCAGCTCTTCCCTCGACGTCTCCAGCTCCTCGTTGGTGGACTGGAGCTCCTCGTTGACCGACTGCATCTCTTCGTTGGCGGACCGCAACTCCTCGTTCGACGTCTCGAGCTCCTCGTTCGTGCTCTGGAGATACTCTTCCTTGGCGCGCAGCTCCTGCCGAAGCGCTTCGATCCTGGATCCCGAATCGTTGGCCGGGTGGCTCGGCAGAGCCGGGGAGGCTGCGCTCTCTTCGATGCCGGCCAGGCTCTCTCCTTCAGCTTCCTCGAGCACGACCAAGAACACCCTCTGCGTGACATTTCCCGGGCCGGACACGGCGGGTCGAACCGTGAGGTTCACGAGGGTGGCGCCGCCAGGCGACTGCACGTGCACCCTGGGGTGGTGAGCCGGTTGGCCGCTCGTCGCCGCATGGTCCAGGGCCGCGTGGAGGTCCTTCTTCAGTCCCTCTCGCGCCATCTTCAAGATGTTCAGACAAGGCTCCCCGGGGGCTGGCTCCAGGTACTCTCCCGTACGGCCGTCCAGAAACAGGATGTCCCCTGCCGCGTCCACGAGGGCAGCCACAGCCCCGTAGTGAGCCCGCAAGGACTGCTCGGCAAGCTCGCGCATCTGCATCGCCTGCTCCGCGGCAGGACGCGCCGAAGCGCGTTGGACCCCCGACGCCATCAGCAGCCGGGGGATTCGCTGCAGGGCCGCCCGCTGAGCGGCCAGGGTACCGTCCTTGCGCACGAAGATGCGCGCCTTCCGGTTCGCCACTTCGAACAACTCCGCGACGTCGCCCACCGACTCCGACGTACCCAGGAAGAGCGTTCCGCCGGGGTTCAGCGCGAAGTGGAAGGCGGCAATCAGCTTCTTCTGCAGAGGCGGGCTCATGTAGATGAGCAGGTTGCGACAGCTGATCAAGTCCAGCCGGGAGAACGGCGGGTCCTTGACCACGTCTTGCTCCGAGAACACCAGCATGTCCCGAATGCTCTTGCGAATCCGATAGGCGCAGCCGTCGGGCTCCAGCATGAACTGGGAAGCCAACCGATCCGGAGACACATCCGCGGCAATCCTGCCCGCGTAGACCCCGGCGCGGGCCTGACCGATGGCATGGCTGTCGATGTCGGTCGCGAACACCTGGACCGCGTGCGCCCGCTTCAGGGCGGTCATCTGCTCCTGCAGCAGAATCGCCAGAGAATAGGCTTCTTCGCCGGTGGAGCACGCGGGCACCCACACCCGGATCGCCGAGCCCGGCTCCTTGCCCTCGAATAGCCGTGGAATGACCTCTTCTTCCAGGGCGCCGAACGCCTCCGTATCCCGGAAGAACGCCGTGACACCCACCAAAAGGTCCCGGAAAAGCGCAGTCAACTCCTCCGGCCTCTGTCCCACGTAGCGCAGATAATCGTCCAGGTTCTCGACGTGCTGCAGCGCCATGCGCCGCCCGATGCGACGAGTCAACGTGCTCCGCTTGTACTGCGAGAAGTCGTGTCCCGTCTCCGCGCGCAGCAGCACCAGCACCTTGTTCAACCTGTCCTCGGGCAAGGTCCGCTCCGGCGTTGGCCCCCGGGTCCCCTTCACCCAGGCGTGGGCGACGTACCCCATGATGCAGCGGGCCATCTCCGCAGGCGGTAGAACGAAGTCGACCATGCCCGTCGCGATCGCGCTGCGCGGCATTCCGTCTTGGTCCGTGGTCTCGGGACTCTGAGCGATGACCATGCCCCCCTCGGCCTTGATGGCTCGGATCCCCTCCGTTCCATCGCTGCCCGTGCCCGAGAGGACGACGCCAATGGCACGCTCTCGCAGGTCTTGCGCGAGCGAAGAGAAGAAAAAGTCGATGGAGAGGCGTCTCCCCCTGCGGGCCGCGGGCTCCAGCAAGTGAAGCACCCCGTTCATGAATGCCATGTCGCGGTTGGGAGGAATCACGTAAGCGCAATTGGGCTCGACCACCATCCCGTCCTCCACGTCGACGACGCGCATGCGGGTGTATCTCCGGACGAGTTCCGACAGGATGCTGGCGTGATCCGGCGCGAGGTGTTGCACGAGCACGTAGGCCATTCCGGTCTCCCCATTCGCAGGCATACCGGAGAAGAACCCTTCGAAGGCGGCCAGTCCGCCGGCCGACGCGCCGATCCCCACGATGGGGAACCCGGGAGTTCCTCCAAGGGTTGTGAGGGGCTCGTCTTCGACGGAGTCGAGCTCGCCGGGTGTCGGTGCCTCAGCACTGGGGTTGGGTGGATCCATCAGCATCGTCTCGTTCCTTATGTCTCGCGCGGTCGGGGGCCCCGCTTCTTTGGCTACAGCACGATCAGTGCCAGTCAAAATCACTCATAATGGTCGAGAAAAGCGACCAGTGAAGGTTCCGTGGTCCATCGTAATGATTGAGACGGTGCATCAGGATGGGTTCGTGGACCTGGGTAGGACTTGGTGAGCCAGGGGACGGATGCCGGCCATCCACGAGGAGCGGAGAACAGGAATGCGAACACGGAATGATGAACGGCCTGAGCAGTGTTTGCCGGACGAGCCTCGCCGCGGAGTTTCCCTTTCCGCGGGCTGAAGCCCACGGCAACTTCGGGGAAAGCCCGCCAGGGCGGGCTTCTCGCGGTGCACAGAGCTCGCTGCCCCTGGTCCTTGAGTGCGCAGGCTTTGTCGAGTCGCCACGGACGCGGACTTGTGACGCCGCGGACATCTCTCCGATACGTATCCGGGCCCGTGGCCCAGGGTCGTTGCTCCCATGGCCCAGGGTCTTTGCTCCCACGGCCCAGGGTCTTTGCCCTACCCTGGCAACGCCGTGCCCACGGCCTAGGGTCTGTTCTCCAACGCCCAAGGCCTTTGCTCTACCTTGACAACCCCTCTCCCGCGCGACCCCTAGGGTCTTTGCTCTGCCTTGGCGCTACCCGCCAGCGCTTTCATGAGCAAAGCCCACTCGCGAACAGGGGCGGGTTCGAGCCCCTGTCCGCGAACGCGCAGATGCCCCTATGCACCCGAGTCTTCTGCCTGCCAGCGCCGTGCCATCCCACGACTCCCGACATTGGAGCCATCGGCTGCAAGAATCTCCTTCGAACTGATGCCATCCGGCGTCGTTTCGATGAACCAGCGCACCCACGACGACGAGACCCGCCTCCTCACCTCTTCTCCATGGGCTGTGTTTGCAGAAGACCCGACAGGCCTGCTCCCCCTGTCCCTCGCCTCGTCGATTGGCCCGCAACATGCTCTTACCATGAGGCAGATTCTCGCTTGGGAGGTTCGCCCGGGCGGGAGGAGAAACTGATGGTAACACTGCGCAGGACGAACGATCGTTTCCACGACCAGAGCCGTAACCAAGACGTGTGGTCCACGTTTTGTCGTCGCAAGCCGATGGAGCAGCTCGCAGCAGGTTTCGGTCCCCTCGAAGAGCTCCTCGAAGTTCGATTGCGTCCGGGTGCCGCCCTCCGCGCGGGGCCGCAGGACCACAGCGAAGTCATCACCTATGTTCGCGAAGGGTCGCTGTCGTGGTCGGACTCCACGGGCCGATCCGGCGTCATATCCGCGGGAGAATTTCAACGTTCCACCGACGGACGCGGCATGAGACACCACGAATCGAACGCGTCCCTGACGGTCCCCGCTCAGGTGTTTCGCGCCCGCCTTCGTACGTCCGTCCCCGGCCCCCGGGCCGGCCCGGAGCACAACCGATTCCTCACTGCAGAGCGGAGGCGGTCCCTGTGCACCATAGCCTCACCCGACGGACGGCGAGGATCTCTGCGCCTCCGCATGGACGCCGTGATGTACTCGACTCTTCTGTTCGTGGGCCAGCACATGGTCTACGAGCTTCCCGCCGGACGGAGCGCGTGGCTCCACATCGTCCAGGGACAAGTAACGGTCCAGGACACAGTACTCAGCACGGGAGACGGCATCGGGATCTCCGCCCAGCTCGCCGTGTCGTTCACGGCCCGCGAAGAGACCGAAGTCCTTCTCTTCGACGTCGGCAGTCCCGTCCAGATTGAGCCAGCAGGTCCCGAGGTGTGATGTCGGGCTCGTGCCCGCTCCGAACGGATCCGGCCCCGGCCGAGACGACGGGTAAGGCATCCCGCAGCGTCCCCCGGGGGCTCGCGCTCACGAGAGTCTTGGACCCAGACAGCGCATCGGTCGATCTGCTCGACGGGGGCACCGAAGCCTACCCGAGAATGCTGCTTGCGATTGCCCGAGCGAGGCGAAGCGTGCGTCTGGAGGTGTACGGGTTCTCCCCCTCAGGGGTGGGCGCCCGTTTCATCCAAGCGCTGGAGAGTGCCGCCGCCCGGGGTGTCGACGTGTACGTGGTCATTGACGGCTGGGGCTCCGCCGTGGGGGGGAATTCGGTGGCGAGCGCTCTGCGCCGCGCCGGTTGCACAGTACGGATCCACAACCGCTTGATGGCGCTCCTCGCCGGCCGGTTCGGTCGCAACCATCGCAAGATCCTTCTGGTCGACGACGAGGTCGCCTTTGTCGGCGGGATCAACATTGGGGATGAGAACCTCGCCGAAGGGGCGCAGGTGGGATGGGCGGACCTCGCCCTCGAGATCCGGGGCCCGCAGTGCGCGCGCCTCGGACGCATGATGCGAAGAGAGCGGCAACGTCCCGACCCCGTGTCCCCCCGTCTCTACCTCTCCGGGCTTGGCGGGGGTTGGCGCCTGCGTCGCCGATACATGGAGGCATTCCGGGCAGCACAGGCCCGCATCCATGTCGCGCATGGGTACTTCCTCCCAGACCCAGGCGTGCTGCGAGCCCTCAAGTCCGCCGCACGGCGAGGCGTTCAGGTCCACTTGCTGCTCGCCGGGCAGAGCGACCTGCCCTTCGTCCGGGCCGCAACGAGAAGCCTCTATCGAGGGTTGCTGGCCGCGGGCGTGCGGATCCACGAGTGGGAAGGGTCCATCCTGCACGCCAAGGTGGCGACCGTCGACGGCTCTCTGCTGATCGCGGGCAGCTTCAACCTGGACCCGCTGTCCCTCGCGAACCTGGAAGTGCTGGTGGAGGTCGATGACCCACGCGTCGTCTCCCAGGGCGAGGCATGGATGGAAGACCACTTCTTGCGGTCCCGCGCGATGACGTTGATGGAAACAAGCTCCTTGTGGCACCGATGGGTGGCTATCCCCCTGGGGCGCATGGTGACGCGCATCGCCCAGGCGATCGGACACTTGATTGCGAGTCGGAAGCTGCGCCAGGCATCGCGCGGCCGGCGCCGGCCGTGGTAGGCCGTACTCGTCCCCGAATCATTTAAACAACGGGCTTGGGTTTGGGGCCAGGTCAGGACCTGGGCGATAGCAAGGCGAGGGTGTCTTCGAAGGTCCCACGCACGATGAAGTGAACCGTGCGCGTGCAGGGTGCCCCGTCCACCAACCCGGGGCAGGGTGAATCCCCGGCTTGCTCCGGACGGTGGGACCGCAGCGCCCCCATCACCGCGGTGGTGATATCGTGGCCGCCCCCCTGGCACAGCGGGTTTCCGCAGGGAATCAAGAACAGCGAGCGCGCCGTGGCGAGGACGAACCGCCGAACGTGTCTGGTTTCGGGCATACCCCCACCCTGCCCGCCTTCCGCCAACTCGATAGACAGCCCAAGCACGTCCGGGACCTCCGTGTGCAGAAGGGGGGCCTCGAGCTCACGGCGAAAGCGCTCGGCGGACTGTGCGGCTCTCGCGATCGCGATGGGGTCCTTGCGCGAGCTCCATGTGCTTCGGTGGCGGGTCATCATGACAGGGTCTCCGGCTCAAAGTTCTTCGACGTTCTGCGTCACTTGCGACTAAAGAGCAAGCCCGGAATGCTCAATAGTCACCCATGCCGCCGGGCTGCCCTTCGCCCGAGCCCTGGCCGTCGCCCTCGGGAATCGCCGCCACGAGGCAATCGGTCATCAGCATCAGCCCCGCAACGCTTGCCGCGTTCTGCAGCGCCGCGCGCACGACCTTGACGGGGTCGATGACCCCCATCTTCACGAGGTCGCCGTACGTGTCGGTCGCGGCGTTGTACCCGAAGTCGCCCGTCCCTTCCTTCACCTTGTTGACCACGATGGACGGCTCCATGCCGGCGTTTTCGGCAATCTGCCGCAGCGGCTCCTCGATCGCCCGACGAAGGATTCGCACGCCGATGCGCTGCTCGTCGGACACCTCGAGAGCGTCGAGGGCGTGCCGGGCGCGAAGCAGGGACACACCGCCGCCGGCGACGATGCCTTCCTGAACGGCAGCGCGGGTGGCATGCAGCGCGTCTTCCACACGCGCCTTCTTCTCCTTCATCTCGGTCTCGGTCGGCGCGCCGACGCGCACGATGGCCACTCCCCCCACGAGCTTCGCCAGACGCTCCTGGAGCCGCTCCTTGTCGTAGTCGCTGGTCGACTTCTCGATCTGCGCGCGAATCTCCGCAATACGAGCCTTGATCTTGTCCTTGGCCCCGGCCCCGTCAACCAGGGTGGTGGTGTCCTTGTCGAGGGTCACGCGCTTGGCGCGGCCGAGGCTCTCGATTGTGACGTTCTCGAGCTTGAGACCCAGCTCGTCGCTGATCACTTTCGCCTCCGTGAGCGTCGCAATGTCCTGCAACACGTCCTTGCGCCGGTCACCGTAGCTCGGGGCCTTGGCGGCTGCGCAGAGCAGCGTGCCGCGCATCTTGTTGATCACCAGCGTGGCGAGGGCCTCGCCCTCGATCTCCCCGGCGATGATCAAGATCGGCTTCTGCAGCTTGGCGACTGCCTCGAGCACCGGCAGGAGGTCCTTCATGTTGCTGATCTTCTTCTCGCTCACGAGGATGTACGGCTCCTCCAGCACCACCTGCATCCGCTCCACATCCGTGACGAAGTAGGGTGAAAGGTAGCCGCGATCGAACTGCATGCCCTCGGTGATCTCGAGGGTCGTCTCCGCCGTTTGCCCCTCCTCGACGGTGATGACGCCTTCCTTTCCCACCTTGCTCATGGCTTCGGAGATCTTCTGGCCGATCTCCTCGTCCCCGTTGGCGCTGATGGTTCCTACCTGGGCAATCTCCTTCGGGTCCCGGGTCGGCTTGGCCATCTTCGCGAGAGAGGCGACGAGGCTGTCCACGGCCTTGTCGATACCCCGCTTGATCTCCATCGGGTTGTGGCCGGCGGCGACCAGCTTCGCGCCTTCACGGTAGATCGCTTGGGCCAACACGGTCGCCGTGGTGGTGCCGTCGCCCGCGACGTCGCTGGTCTTGGAGGCCACCTCCCGAACCATCTGGGCACCCATGTTCTCGAAAGGGTCGTCCAGGACAATCTCCTTGGCCACGGTCACGCCGTCTTTGGTGATCGTGGGCGCGCCCCAACTCTTGTCGAGAACGACATTCCTCCCTCGGGGACCGAGCGTGACTTTGACGACGTTGGCAAGGGCGTTGACGCCGGTGAGAATGAGTTGTCGTGCCTTTTCGTCGTGGACGATCTTCTTCGCTGACATGTTCCACCTCGTGATCGGTCCGCGTGGTCGGCCGCATCCGTCGTCGACATGACTCTCAGCCGCCGTTGCCCGGAACGCAGACGAAGGTTTCGAGTGGGCAAGAGGAATCCTCCCAAGAGGAAACGTTCTGAAGGTTGACCATCGTGCTTTCCGCTGCATGGATCGCGCCATGCCCAATGAACGACCAGCAATCGGAAACTTGACGGGAAAGTGAAGGAGGGGCCTTGCGGACTGCATCGAAATGACGCACCTTGTCCTTCACTTCGAAGAAGGGGGACGGGGGGAGGGAACCATGCAGGTCGAGAATCTGGACCATCACGAGCTCTTGGAGCTCGACGCGGAGGGAGGCATCATCCGGTTCGCCGGACAGCGCGTCCTGCTGCTCGATGCGGTAGCCATGGGACTCTTGCGCAAATACATCGTCGAGAACTTCGGGCTCACGGCGGCGCGCACGGTCTTCACCCAGTTCGGGTTTGCCCATGGCTGGCGCATGGCGGAGTCCATGCAAACTGCGTTCACGTGGAAGAACGACCTCGAGTGGCGGCGGGCGGGCGCTCGCATCTTCGGGCTCGAAGGGCTGTTCCGGGTAGACGTCGGCGGCAAGGACCCGTTGAGCAAGGAGGGAATGACGATGCTCGCCTCCTACGAGGCGGAGCAGCATCTGCTTCACTTCGGCCGCTCCGACACGCCGATTTGCTGGACCATCTGCGGGCTCATGAGCGGCTATTTGAGCCGGACGGCGGGCCATGAGGTCTACGTCCTGGAGTCCCGTTGCATGGGCAAGGGAGACGCGGCCTGCCAGGTCGTCGCGCACACCCGGGAGGAGTGGGGGGAAGAGCGCTCCGAGGACCTGGGATACTTCAGCCCGAATCGGCTTGCCGAGAGCCTGGACGTCTCGCTCCAGCGGGTCATGGCGACCCTCAAGGACGCCGAACGCAAGGTCCGGGAGCACCGCAGGGCCCTGACCCGCGTCACGAAGGATTCGGACGCTCCGCTGGGTCTCGTCGCGAACAGCACCAGGATGCAGCAGGTGGTGGACCTCGCCCGTCGGGTGGCCAAGGTCGACGCGACGGTGCTCATCACCGGGGAGAGCGGCTCGGGCAAGGAGCGAATCGCGCGGCTGGTGCACGACGAGTCGGAGCGGGCGGCGGGCCCGTTCATCGCCGTCAACTGCGGAGCCATCACCGAGACGCTCTTCGAGAGCGAGCTATTCGGACACGCGCGCGGCGCATTCACAGGCGCAACGCAAGACCGGCCGGGCCTGTTCGAAGCCGCCTCCTCGGGGACTCTTCTGCTCGACGAAATCGGTGAGGTGTCTCCGGCCATGCAGGTCAAGCTGCTGCGAACCCTTCAGGAGCGCGAGGTCCGACGGGTCGGTGAGAACAAGGCCCGGCCCGTCAATGCGCGCGTCTTGGCTGCCACCAACCGCCACCTGGCCCACGCGGTCGCCGACGGAAGCTTCCGTCAGGATCTGTACTATCGACTCAAGGTGGTCGAGCTGGAGGTGCCGCCTCTGCGCGAACGCAGGGATGACATTCTTCCGCTCGCCCGGATCTTGCTCACGGAATCGGCTGCCCGGATGGGGCGAAAAATCACGGGGCTCGCGCCGCCCGCCGCGGACCAACTCCTTCGCTACGAGTGGCCCGGGAACGTCCGTGAGCTGGAGAACGCCATGGAGAGGGCTGTGGCCATGGCGCGCGGGACACGGGTCGATCTCGAGGACCTCCCCGAGGACGTCCGGCAGGCCGTCCCAAAGACCTCGGCCGTGGCGGGGACCGTCCGCCCGCTCGACGCGATCGAGAAGGATTACATCCTGGCCGTCCTGGACCTCAATGGCGGCAACCAGACGCGGACGGCCCAGCAGCTGGAGATCGGCTCCGCCACACTCTATCGTAAGCTCAAGAGCTACGGCATGATCGCAGGCCGGATCGCTGTGGCGAAGAACCCGTAAACCGCTTTACGTAGAGCGCCTTACAAGACCACGGCAACGGCAAGTCCGTACCAAGCAAGAGCCAATACGTTGGGTCGGCAAGGCCGTACCAAGCAAGAGCCAATACCTTGGCACGGCGTTGCCGTGCTCAAAGCTAGGCGCGACGATGTCGCGCCGCCACGGGTGCGGACGTGTACCGGTTAGTCCATGCTGGATTCGACCGGAAGTTGGCGCGGGGTCACGCCCCGCAACAACGCTGCACGCGGTTGCCCGTCGGACGAGCCCGGGCCATCTCCGTCGGGCTCGCGTCGCCACGGACCACGCACCGCCGGTAATCCGACTCTGGGGCCCTGGGCTGCTGGGGCGTGTTGGCAAGCGGCGACGACGGATCCCCATCGTCGTCGACCGGGTCGGGCGGGTACATGCGGTCCAGGACGGAGAGGATGGTCAGTGCGTGCTGGCGTTCCGCCTCGGCGATGTCGAAGAACAGCTCCGCACCGTCGCCAGGGTACGCCCGCGCGAGCATGCTGTGCACAAGGGCCGCGCGCCGTTGGGCTGCGACAGCGGCCTGCATGGCAGACTCGAAGCTCATGTCCACCTCACTGCTTTGCACCAGCGGCGCTGCCACGTTGTCCGCATCGAGCAGGGACTGCACGGCGACGGGGCGGTCCACCAGGTCGTTCGCGTACCGATCGATTTGAGCGGCATACAGCATGCAGACCTCGAACATGCCGAACAGGAACACGCGCGCACGGGGGGACGAAGCGCTCGAGGCGAGACGCTCGTAGGCGCGGGCGGCCCTTCGGACCGACACGAGCACATCGGTCACGGCGAGGGCAAGGGACCGGTTGACGACGACCGGTCCGAGGCGTTGGTAGAGACGCACTTCCAGCACGCTGGCGCGCTCGACCTCGGATGCCGCGAGGGCCCCAAGGAGGGAACCCACCGTTCCGCCGAGCGTGGCGGAAATGGCCGCGTAGTGCTGTGCGCCTCGGGTGGTGCAGTCCAGCGCGATCGCGAGGGCCTGCTCGGGCGTGACGGCAAGCCCGAACCACTCCGGCGCGGTCTTCACTTGCACGGCAAAGGCGGTCGGACGAGCCGCAACGGGCTCCCCGCTCGACTGAAGGACCATCGACTCGATCTGGACCTCGATGAACTGCTCGGTTCGCATCAGATCCAGCAGCAACTTTCGTGTCATCGACTCGGCAGCGCAGGAGGCAAGGGCCCCATAGAATCGCGCCGCCGCGGATTGCGTCGCGAGTGCAGCCCCCAGGACCTGAGAGACCTTCGACGTGCTCATCATCGTACCTTTCTTATCGAGCTTTCCAAACGACCGTCCGAGCCCTCTTTTTCCCTCACTCGTCGAGCGAACGTCCCCGTGGACGCATTCAACCGTGTAAAAGTCTGCCTTCTTGTGGGAGGCGGGTGTCGCTGCGCTGCAGATACCGCGTCTGTGCGGTTCTGTCCCTTGGCGATACCGGCGTGTTCGCTCCTGCAACGCGCAAAAGCGATGCTGTTGGCCGTGGCACCTTCTCGCCGAATGGCGGACGTACCGGACCCTTAGGGAGCACGAAGCATACCAGCTCGCGAGGAGACGATCCCGACACGGGAATCGAAGGGTGCTCGTGAGATGACAGCTCTACAAATTCGCCAACGGAGCGACTCGACATCGTCGAGTCGAGCGTTGGGCGCGGCAACGCCGCGCGGGCCCGCACCCCACGGGGTCGGCGCTTCTTCGGGGCACTGCACGCCCCCCTGCTTCCTTCGAAGAGGGAAAGCCATGCCGTCACTATGAGAGGACATCGCTTCATTGCGATGGGACGCGCGGTGCCACTGAGCGAACGATAGAGGGTATTTCGCGGGCATCTTGACTTGGCTCCAATGTCGCATCACATACCACACATAGACTTTCGTATCGCCCGGCACGGGGGCGAAAAAACTCCCAACCCCAAGGGGCTATCATGGCGATCCGCACTCCGTTTTCCTCCACAACGCGAGCTCCGCCCGAAGAAGGCTCAACACCTGGTGCAGAGGCAGGAGCTAGCATAGGTATCTGCTCCGCCCTGGCGGACGGGGCCCCCTGCGCGCCCCGCTTCGGCGGTGGGGAGGGCACCTTCGACTGTGAGGCGAGGGTGGGTCCGAGCTGGAGGGTCATCGCCGGTCTGCGCAACCCTTACGAAGAAGGCGGAGCCGACGAGGACCTTTCCTTCGACGATGCTTCCCTGGTGGTCGAGGACGTACCCGCCCCTCTCGATCCGGACAACGAGGAATGGGAGGCTGTCCCCGCGCTGCTGCTCACGAACGCTCGGGTCAAGCTGCCGCCCCCGCCGCCGCTGCCGCGATTCCCGATGGGACCGGCGGTGGAACTCGCGTTTTCAAGTGTTCGCGATAGCACCACACCGACCGCGTGGTCGGTGGTCCCGGGGACCATCCCGCCGGTTCAGCCCCAGACCGTGCCCGGCTCATCGCGTCGCGCCCTGTCCTTCGTGGCGGGCGGCGTTGCTCTCGGGGCCGCGGCAGCCATCGCGCTCTCGCTCTGGTCGCCCGCTCGACCCCAAGGGCCGGCGGCGTCGCACTGGGTCGAGACGCCTGCTGCGCTCGCGGCACCGGCCACGGGAGCGCGATTCCACCATCTGCCCACCACGATCATCCATGCTAGCGCGACGCCCATGGCGGAGGATCGCGGCGCGGCGCCCCCTGCCGCATTGGCATTCGACAGGAGAAGGGCCACTACGATGGTGTCGACTGCCACACGGCGTGCGTTCGAGTGCGGACTCCGCGGCGTCGACACCACGGTCGAAGTCACGTTCGAGGAGTCAGGCCGAGCGGTCCTGGTGAACGTGAAGGGCGATCATCCTCTCTCGCCCGCCGCGGAGACTTGTGCGAACGAGGAGCTTTTCACGTTGCAGGTCCCCGCATTCCTGGGCGGCACGCGGGTCGTGCGCGTGCACCTCGACGGGCAAACGGGCGCAATTCGCCGCTGAGCCAGGCCTATCGGGCGTCTCGGACGCCCAGCACGGTAGCGATCTTGCTGGCGGACACGGGCCGGCTGAAATAGTAGCCCTGCCCCTCGGTGCAGCGGTGACGCTGGAGCAGACCGGTCTGTTGCTTCGTCTCGACGCCTTCGGCCACGATCCTCCTGTGCAGGCGAGTGCCCATCGCCGTGATGGCGTCGACGATGGTCGCAGCCGCATCGCGGTCGATCTCACGCACGAAGGACGGGTCGATCTTGACGGTGTCGACGGGAAAGCGCCTGAAGAGGCTCAGGCTCGAGCAGCCTTTGCCGAAGTCGTCAATGGCGATGCTCACGCCGATCTCCCTGAGGGCGGACAACGTCGTCATCGTGTGGTCCGCATTGATCATCATAGCGCTCTCGGTCACTTCGAGCTCGAGGAGGCGCGGATCCAGGCCCGTGTCGTCGAGCACGGATCTGACGCTCTGGAGAAAGCTCTTACCATGAAGCTCCTGGGCGGAGATGTTGACGGCGATCCGCGGGACCTGCAGACCTTCCTCGTACCAGGCCTGGGCTTGGCGGCAGGCTTCCCGCATCACCCAGCGACCGATGGGGACGATGAGACCTGACTCCTCCGCAACGGTCACGAACCCCGCGGGACGGGCGAGACGCCGGCCGGGGCGCTTGAGACGAAGCAGGGCCTCGGCACCCGTGATCACGCCCGTCTCGAGCTGCACTTGCGTCTGATAATGCAACACGAACCCGCCTTCATCGAGAGCCCTGTGCAGCTCCAACTCGATGGTGTGGCTCTCCACGGCGCGGATGTTCATGTCGCTCGTGAATACCTTGTAGTTGTTCCGCCCGGTTCTCTTGGCGTGATACATCGCCGTATCCGCGTTCCTGATCACGGCCTCGGCTGTGGTGCCGTCGTCCGGAAAGACGCTTATGCCGATGCTCAGGGTGACGTGCAGGGTGTGCCCCTCCACGACATGGGGTTCGGCCATGGCGTCGATCATCTTCTCGGCGGCGAGCACGGCGCCCTGCTCCCCCTCGACTTCGGGCAGAAGCACGACGAACTCGTCGCCACCCTGACGACTGACGGTGTCGGTGGCACGCACGGAGGCCAGCAAGCGCTTCGCGGTCGACTGCAGCAGCTGGTCGCCCACGGCATGCCCGAGCCTGTCGTTGATGTGCTTGAAGTTGTCGAGGTCCAGGTACATCAACGCAACTTTTTCGCCGCGTCGCTGCGCGCTGGCGATCGACTGCCCGAGGCGGTCGTGGAGCACGGCCCGGTTCGGCAAGCCCGTGAGGAAATCGTGCTCCGCACGGTGGGACATTTGTGCGGTAACGCCCTCCGCCGCTTCCGCGAGCATCTGGGCATTGACGGTGGCCACCACGAGGCGTTCGTTCGCTTCCCGCAGGTGCGCCTCAAGCGTCATGGTGCCTTCGAGCGCTGCCCGGGCGGCCTGCTCTTGGGGACGCACGACCGTCTCCCGCCGGGTGGCGACCTTCTCCCTCAGATTCGCGGCCTCTTCGCGCAAGTCCGCTGCCTCTTCGCGCAGGTCCGCTGCCTCCTCGCGCAGGTCCACGGCACCCTCCCGCAACTCGATCGCTTTCTCGGCCACCACGACGTCGGATTCGCGGCGACCGATGGGCACAAGGGCACCTTCCGATGGCTTTGGGCCTTCCTCAGGCATGTGTATGAGCTTGCCCATCAGCTTCCGTCAGGGTAGGGCGCCAGCGCGCGCGTGGGGCGTCCTCCGAGGAGACCTTCGTATGCAAGGATCGGGTCGCCAATGACGATTCCGCTTTCGGTGATCTCGAACTCCCGAAGCTCCTTGCAGTGATCGCTGTCTCGGACCTTGACGACCGCCATGACCCGCTTCAGGCAACTTTGCACTTCAAGGTAGCGCTGAACGATGATGGCGTCCGTGAGAAAGGCGGACCCGTAAGGACTGAAGCGCAGGTCCGAATACCGGTCCTCGATCTCCGACGTCATGAGCACGGTCACGCCACGGCCGGACAGGGCAGTGATCATGCGGAACAACGATTCTCGAAAGTCCTGCCGAAACGTGGGGGCCACGGCCAGCTCGAACCCGGACAGGGAATCGATCACCACCCGGGTCGCCTTCATGTCGTGAATGAGGCGGAGAATGCGCTGAACGATCTCGGCGACCGACAGGTCCAGCGATCGGGTATTGATCAGCCCGACACCTCCTGCACGGACCAACTCGGCGATCGTGGGGCTCCAGGCGAAGCTCGGCGTCTGCTCGAACGCGACCATCACCCCCGTCTCTCCGCTGCGGACGCCCTCCGCCAGAAACGCCGTGGCGAGCACGGTCTTGCCGGATCCCGACGGTCCAGCGACCAGCAAGGAATAGCCGGACGGCATGCCTCCCCCCAGCATCTCGTCGAGCCGTGGAACCCCCATGCGCAAGCGACCGCGCGCTCCCGGCGCGACGAGCGGTTCCGTCGCCAGCCCGGTGTTCACAAAAACTAGCGCCGCGGGATAGACCTCGATCCCATCGCGCGTGATCCGGAAGGTGTGCGCACCGGGGCTGGTTTCCTGGCCGCGAACCTTCACCGCCGTCATCTTGCGCACCATCGAGTTTCGGTCCGTGCTCTGGCTCAGCTCCAGAAGACCGTCCGCCATCGTGCGGATCGGCTGACCGTCCGCGTCGGACACATGCCCACTGATGAGGAAGGTGGTCGCCTGCCAGCTGCTCAGCAGAGAGCCCAGCTGCTGAACGAAGTACTGAATGTCCGTCGCCCCTCGGCGGTGCGTTCGCGCGTTCACGAGGAGTGAATGAAACGAATCCACGAACACCGTCGTAGCGCCCGAGGCCTTCACTTCCGCCGCCACTTTCGCCAACACCTGGTCGAAACTGCCCGCCGCCATGTCATCGCCGAGGTCGACGAAACGAATCGAATTTCCGATCTTGTCGGAGTCAAAGAACGAGAACTGCTGCTGGTAACGGAGCATCTTCAGGAGTGGCTCGCCGAACAGGGTGAAGTACAGGGCGGGGTTCGCGGGTGTCGCCAAGGAGAACATCATTTGATGCGCCAGCGTGGTTTTCCCCGCACCCGCCGGTCCGGAGATGAGGTTGAACGAGAATTCCGGCAGCCCACCGCCGAGAACCGCGTCGAGCCCGGGCACCCCGGTGGCGAGTCGACGAATGGTCACGGTGTTCCTCATGGCACGTTCTCCTGGTCGGTTCTGGGTGACGCGGGTACCCAGACCGGGGACAGCAGTGTCTCCGTCAGGGACTCACCAATAAGGGTCGCAAGCAGCTCCGTGAACGTCACCAGCAGGGTGTAACTCGCCTCCGCAGCCACGGTTCTCTCTTGTCTCGCGAGCACTTCCCTCAAACGGGCAAAGACCACATCGGAGGCCCCGTCCTCTCCACGCATGGCAAGCCACGGGAATTGTGCAGTCGCCAGGTGCACGGAACGGCGGAAGAGCACATCGAACCCCCGCTGGCCGAGCACGACGGCAAGGAGAGCGGCGACATCGCGGCATACGTTGACCGTAGCCTCGGCCATGGCGGGCGCATCGCAACCTTCCCCCGCGCGGGTCGACAGCGTTCTTCGGATCGCTGTCCGACCGCTGGCCCTCAGTTCCATCGTTAACATCGGTGCGCCCTCCTGCTCTTGAAGCTCGACCTCCAGGGTGAGTTGAATGCAATCCACGGCTTACAGAGGGCCGAAACCGAACCAAACCAACACGGGACCTGCATTTCCTCTCCCAGCAACCTCTCCCACGCCAAGGCACCCCCCTGCTCTGCTCGTGATCGGGCACGGCGCAGTGCGTGTCCAGACGCTTGAAGCACATTGCGGACCAACCATGGAAAGGTCGCGCGTTCAAGGCCTTGGGCGGCGGGCCACCCGGGGGTCCGGTCCGGTCCATCAAGTTGACGCCACGCTTCGCTCAATTCGAGAGGAGAGTTTGCGAAGCTCGACGCTTTCCCTCTTCCTGGGGGCCCTTCGTCCGTGCCGAGCGCAACGGTAACGCCCAAGACGGGCCCGGACTCGAACACGAGGCACCATCCTGATGGACCGATAGGCACTATGGAAAGCGATTCCTTCGCAAGACTCCGAACTTGCTCGTGAGAGACCGCGGGCGCGGTTCTTGCTCCGACAGTGTGTGAAAATGTATTACCACAACAACGCGGTCGGCCTCAGGCGGCAACGGGATCGAAGGATGCCCAACGGGATCGAGGCGGCGCCTTCCGGGCCGCACGCGGTCTCTCCCAGCCGGGGTCACACACCATCCAATTCGGTCGCAAGGGGGTTCATCATGGGCAGCTCGTCCATCTTCAGTGCTTTGGGCACCATCTTCGCCGCGCTCGCGGCGATCTCATGTACCGGGGCGGATCCCGCCGATGGCGAAGGCGGCGCCACGACGGAAGGGGGAGCCGGGGCGGGATTGGAAAGCGGGTCCGCAGGCACGGAAGCGGGCGGCAGCGGCCCAGGCACGGAGCGCGTCAACTTCGTCGCGGGGGTGACGGTCGACACGCTGGCTGGCTCGGACACTGCGGGTCATACGGACGGACCTGCGAGTGTGGCTCGATTCAGCAACCCAGTGAACGTCGTCGTCACGCCTCAGGGCGAGGCCTACGTGAGTGACTTCGACAACGGCGCGATCCGCAGGGTCTCGGCGGATGCCAAGCAGGTGGCGACCTTGTTCCAGGACCCGAGGCTGGTCCGGCCGTTCGGGCTGGCGTTGGGCGCCGACGGGACGCTGTACGTGCAAGCAGACGGAAATCCCAGCGGGCAGGTCGAGACGACCACCGGTACGATTTGGCGCATTGACCCGGCCACGGGCGAGGGCACGATTCTGGCCGAAAACGCGGGTCGCCCTCGCGGGCTGGCGTATCGCGACGACGGGGAGTTGTTGCTGGTGGACGTTGCCACGCATGATATCCGGTTGATGAACCTGGAGACCTCGGCCATCAAGCCGTTCGCTGGGGTTTCGGGGCAGCCGGGCTTCACGGACGGGATGCGCGCGTCCGCCCGATTCCGTAACCCCTACGGGACGGCCTGGTCTGCGCAGAGCGGAGAGCTGGTGATCGCAGACTATGGCAACCACGCGGTGCGAACGATCACGCGGGAAGGGCTCGTCAAGACCCTTGCGGGGACGGGCGCGCCGGGGATGGTCGACGGGCATGTCTCGTTGGCGCAGTTCTCGGGGCCCAAGGATGTCGCGGTGGCCGCGGACGGCTCCGTGTACGTCTCGGACGCTGGCAATCACCGAGTCCGTATCATTCGAACCGACGGCACCGTGGAGACGGTGGCCGGGAACGGCTTGCCTGGATACACCAATGGGGATGGCTCGATTGCAAGGTTCTTCGGCCAGGAGGGGATCGCCGTGCACCCGCAGACCCTTCGGCTTCTGGTTGCGGACGGCACGGGCGGAGAGCCGCTCCCGTTTCACCGGGTTCGCATGTTGTCGCTGGCGCCGTGAGCCGAGCTTGGGCAACTCTGACGCAGGGACCCCACGAGTAGAGATTGGTTTGCCCTTTGCGGCTTGCTTGCCCTGTTCCGAGCACGAGCACGATGCCCGGCCTGACTCGCCTTAGCCAGGCGAAACCAGAGTTCATGGTTGCGTTGAAGGGTAGAAAGACGCTTGGAGGGGCTTTGGCCCTCTGGCATCGATGGAAGCATGTTCTGGGCGGTACGACGCCGTCCGCTTGACTCGACCTTATGTTGAACTTCACTTGCTCTTGAAGGCCGCCACGTGCCGTGTTGCTCTGCGTTTGGGCGGTTGTCGTTTCGACACTGGACGGGAGCCGGATTCCTACGGCGCGCCCATGGGGGAGTGAACTCCAAAGGGCCCGGCTTGCGTCCACCCATCTACTACGTCTGACCAGACGCAGGAAGGAACACTATGTCAAGGCTTTGGCAAACACTAACAGGCAGAGAAACGCACTGCACAGGATGCGGGAGGACCCTCCCTGAAACACTCGAGAACACGTTCGAAGAGTTCTATTGCAGCGACCCCTGCAAGCGGAATCTCAAGCGGTTGTCGTCGATTCCGCCGCCGCCGCCCGAAGAGGCAATGTCGGAACTCCGGAGCATTCCATTCGGGACCATCTGAACCCATACTGAGTCACGGTGAGGCGTGGCGAAACCGAGGTCATGGGAACTAGCAACTAGGAACAGGAATGCGAACACGGAAGGTAGAATGGGCTCCAAACCCCAGGCTTCGTGATCACCCTCCGCGACACACTGGCGTTCGCATTCGCATTCCGTGTTCCTCTTCCTAGTTCCTAGTTTTCCGCACGGATCTTCTCTGTTTGGCGTCCGCGCCGCTGCCGGTTCACGCGTTGTGAGCCCGCGGCCCCCCGAACACCGACCGAAGGTCCCGGACCTGGCTCTCCAGGTCCTCGTAGGGCTCCACCGTCCCAAACGAAAATCGCATCAGGATCTCGTTGAGCTCCGCCGGAATGTACGGGAACAGCTTCCGCAGGTTGGCAATGCGGTGCTTGTAGAGCACCAGGGAGTCGTCCTCGTCGAGACGGGAAGCGTGCGGGTAGGCAGCGGGGTTCTTCTGCACGTTGGAAAACGTGTGCATCCCTTGTCCCACCACATAGGTGAGCACGTTGCCCATGCTCCAAACGTCGTAGTCGGAGAAGTTCACCTCGTAGTCGAAGTCGATCCAAGCGAAGCGGCCGGACTCGCGATCGATCAGGATGTGATCGTTGCGGATGTCGCCGTGGTGCTCTCCCATGCTGTGAAGCCACGCCATCGCCTCGATGCAGGGGATCAACTCCTTCATCACCCCCGGCAAGGTCTCGTGCCAGTACTGCTCGTGGGGTTGGTCCGCTGCCTCGAGCACCGAGTACAGACTCTTTCCGCGAATGAAGTCGATGATGCGCACGGAGTTGCCCACCGGATCGAGCACGGTGAAGCCCTGCATGAACCGGTCGTGCCCCTGAACGAGGTCGAGAACCGCGGATTCCTTGTGAGGGTTGCGGGTGCAGCGGACCCGCACCAACCCCACGCTGGTCGTGAACTGCTCATGGAAGACGAGCTTGATGATCTTCTGGGCGCCCGTGGTCAGGTCGACCGCGTACTTGACCCAGAACTTGGGCTGGTCGTCGATACCGAACCGGCCCTCCTGCGCGTCGCCGAGCACGAAGTAGTCGTTTCCGTGCAGGCGCAGCACGTGGCCTCCCTCGATGCCCATGTAGGCCGTGGTGTCTTCATGAATGACCACGGGCTCGCGCACACGGCGCGGGGTGAGGGACTCGATGCGCTCCTTGAGCTGGTGCGGATCCTCGAAGATCATGGGGGAACGTCGTCTCGCGGGGGACCAGGCGCGAGCGTGGCACAGGGCGTGTCACAAGGCAATTGCCCCTTCTGCCAGCAACGCTTCCACCTCGTCGCGCCCGTATCCCAGCTCGGATAGCACCTCCCGCCCGTGCTCCCCCTCTCGTGGCGCGGGCGAGGCCGATCGCGCCGGCGTCCGCTCGAGCCGGGGCGCGGGCGCCGGTTGCGGAACGTCCGCGTGCCCCCGCACGATCACGCCCCGGGCTCCCATGTGCGGGTTGGCCTCCACCTCACCGAGACCGAGCACAGGCGACACACACGCGTCGACGTCATCGAACACTTCGCACCACTGCGCGCGGGTCCGAGATCGGAACGCGGACGCGAAGGCCTCGCGCATCGCCGGCCACCCGCTCGGGTCCATCGGGTGTGACAGGCACGACGCGTCGATCCCGAGCCCTGCCAGCAGCGCAGCGAAAAAGGGCGGCTCGAGGGCGCCCACCGCCACGTGCTTGCCGTCCGCCGTCTCGTAGACGTCGTACCAGGGCGCCCCGGTGTCGAACCAGTTGGTGCCGTGCTCGTCCTTCCACACGCCGACGTGGCGCAGGTAATGGACCGCGGTCGTCAGGCTGGCGGCGCCATCGACCATGGCGGCGTCGATGACCTGTCCGCGGCCGGAAGTCCCTCGTTCGAGCAGGGCGAGCACCACGCCGAAGGCGCACATGAGCCCGCCTCCGGCGAAGTCGGCGAGCAGGTTGGCGGGCGGCGCGGGGGGCGCCCCTTGTCGACCGCAAAGGGATAGTGCCCCGGACAGAGCCAAGTAGTTTATGTCATGTCCGGCACGAGACGCCTGCGGACCGGACTGTCCAAATCCGGTTAAACGGGCAAAGACGAGCCGCGGGTTGGCGCCAAGCAGGTCCCCGGGGCCGAGACCGCGCCGCTCGAGCACACCCGGACGAAACGGATCGAGCAGCACGTCCGCGCGCAGGGAGAGACGTCGAACGACGTCTGCCCCGCCCGGGGTCTTGATGTCCGCGCGGATCGACCGCTTGCCGCGCCCCATCGGGTCATCGGGCCGGCTGGGCAAGAAGCCCGGACGGATCCTGTCGACGCGGACCACGTCCGCCCCGAAGTCTGCGAGCAGCATCCCGCAGTACGGCACCGGGGCCAACCCGGCGAGCTCGATCACCCGTGTCCCGTCCAGCGGTGGCATGCGGTTCTCCGTGAATCAGTCGCGATACAGCCGCTCGATGGTATCACCATGCCGCTCGAACACCTTGCGACGCTTCAGCTTCAGGCTGGGGGTGAGCTCCCCCGTGTCGACCGTGAAGTCCGGGTAGACGATCGAGAACTTCTTGGGGGTCTCGTAGCGGGCCAGCTTGGCGCTGCGCTCCTCAATCTCCCTCGCGATGAGCGATCGCACGTCGAGGTCGTCGCTCAGCTCCTCCACGGTCGCCCCGTCTTTGCCGTTCTGTGCGGCCCAGGCGAGGATCTCGTCGGGGCTCAGGGTCACGACCGCCACGCAATAGGGCTTCCGGTCGCCCACGAGCATCGCCTGGGAGAGGTAGGTGGACGTCTTGAGCGCGTTCTCGACGTTTTGGGGGGCGATGTTCTTGCCGCCCGCGGTGATGATGAGCTCCTTCTTGCGGTCGACGATACGCACGAAGCCATCGTCGGAGATCTCGGCGATGTCACCGGTGTGGAACCATCCGTCTTCGTCCCAGGCTTCGGCGGTGGCCAGAGGCCGCTTGTAGTAGCCCTGGGCGACGTTGGGGCCCTTGGCGAGCAGCTCGCCATCTTCCGCGAGGCGGACCTGCACCTGGGAGAAGGCGGGACCGACGGTGCCGAAGCGATACTTGGAGGGGCGATTGATGCACAGGGCGGGGGTGGTCTCGGTGAGGCCGTAGCCTTCGAGGATGAGCAGTCCGGCGGCGTGGAAGAACTCGGCGACCTCGGCGGACAGGGGAGCGCCGCCCGAGACGAAGTACTTCACGTTCCCACCGAGCTTCTCGTGCAGCTTGGAGAACACGAGCTTGTGGGCAAGCTTGCGTTGCAGCTCGAGGTGGAAGGGAACCGGCTCGCCTTTCTGCACGAGCTTGGAGACGGCACGACCGACCCCGACGGCCCAGGAGAAGACGTGTTGCTTGACCGGGCTGGCGGTGGCTTGGCCGCGGATGCGCGTGTAGATCTTCTCGTAGACGCGGGGCACCGCGGGAATGACGTGGGGACGCGTGGCCGCCAGGTCCTCCAGCACCGTGTCCATGGAGCGCGCGACAGCGGTCGTGGAGCCCATGTAGATCGCGGCGAATTCCTGCAAGCGCGCGAAGGAATGGGCGAGGGGCAGGAAGAGGAAGTCCACGTCCCCCGGACTGAACACGCCCGTGTCCTCCGCCACCATCTCGAGGATCGACAAGTGGTTCCGATGGGTCTGCACCACGCCCTTCGGCGGCCCCGTCGTTCCGGACGTGTAGACGATCGTGGCAAGGTCGTCGGGCTCGACGCTCTCACGCACGTCCCGCAGGGTGGCCTCGTGCTGGCCCAAGACGCGCGAGCCGAGGGCCAGGAGCCCCTCGAACGAGAGGACATCCGGGTCGCCGTCCGGGTCGCCTTCGAGGAGGATGATCTTGTCGATGGCGAGAGCGACGCGATCGCCGGGGGCGGGACGAGGCGTGCCGTCCTCCGCGTCAGGGACCTCGACGTCGGGCAGGATGAAGCCGTCGCGCTTGACCTCGCGGACGCGGGCGAGCAGGTCTTGGTTCTCGACGATGATCACGCGAGCGCCTGCGTTCCATAGGATGAAGGCGCACTCCTCGGCGGTGGAGGAGGGGTAAATGGGGACGCTGACGGCGCCGGCGGACAGGATGCCGAGGTCGCATTCGATCCATGCGGTGCGGGTGCCAGACATGAGGCAGACGCGGTCGCCGCGGCGCACGCCAAGCTCCAGGAAGGCGGCGGCGATGCGACGGACACGCTTGGCGGCATCCTTCCAGGACACGTCTCGCCAGGTCCCTTGCACGCAGTGGCGAAAGCGGGCGCGGTCGGCGAGCCGGTCGGCGCGGGTGAAGAACATGTCGACGAGGTTGCGGTCTTGCACGGAGGGTCTCCTCGAGGGTGTCGGGTCAGGCATGGTACTGGAACCGAGCCCGTTCGACTACAGCTTCACGAGTGAATTTCGATAGGGGAAGGCGGGCTGACGAGAAACCACAGCGGACACAGGAGGCAGAAGACGCCGCCGGTTGAAACCGACGGCTACTAGATGGTCCTCACGAACGGAACCCAAAGCCCTGCGGGCTCCCGTTGTGCGTTCGAAGGGTGTTGGCGGCGAATGCGGGGTGGGGACCCTCGGCGGCGTGGTACCGAACGGGCGGGCCCAGGTCCTCCGTTGCGTGGTTACCGTCCAACCCCGACAGCGGCGACATGATGTTGGTGAAGCGCGTCGAGGTTCGGATGAGTTCGCTCATTCGCGCAAAGGCCGATACGGTGCAGATGGCTCGGGCTCGACCTGAGTGGGTACCCACTTGGAATCGACCGTCCAAGACGGGACCGCTATGTGATATTCTGGAGAGGAGTCCATTTGCCAGTTGACAGCCGATGGACATGAATCTAAACGCGAGAATCAAGGGTGCCAAAGGGGGCATCCGTAGGCCGAAACATCCGCTTTCTGGAATTCGTCCTACATCGAGCAGAGGGCAAAAAGACACGGGCAGAGCGAGCCGGCTCGGGGCGGCGCGAAGGGGTGAGTCTTGCCCGGGGGGGGGTGACTCCTGCGGCAGTGTCTAGCTTTTTCGCTCTTCTTCTTGCCGGACAAACAACAGGCACCTAAGGACCAACTGAAAAGGGGCATTCTCATGCGTACCACGATTCACGCAACATTCATGTTCGGAACAACCTTGGCCGCCCTGGGCTTCTCGGTATCGGCATCCGCCCAGAGCGTGGCCGATCAGCTCTTCGTGCCCGACCTGGTCAGTGCCGTCGAGGCAGAGGCGCTCACGTCCGTCACTGCGTCCCCCACGGCCCTGCCGGTGATTACACCGTACTGGACGGACATGGTCAATACCGAGAACGTGGCAGCGGACGGCGAGGGTGTGTACGTGGCAATCCTCGACACAGGCCTGTTGCCTGAGTCGCCGTTCTTGTTCCGGGATGCGGACATCGCCTGGGACCTCGGCACGGGCTTCACCCATGACGTGACCTGGGACGACTCGATCAACGACATCCGCATTGGCCCGCTCCGCAACGATCGTGGGTTCGTTACCCAGCTCGCGTCCGGCCATGGCACCCACGTCGCGTCCACGGTCGTCGGATTCAACGTCAACGACGTGTTCTGGGTAAATGGCGTCGCGCCACGAGCGACCATCATTCCGGTCCTCGTTCTCGACGCGTGGTTGGTCGACTCGCCGTACGGCATGCTGGGTTTCACGGGCGGCACGGACGAGATGGTCGCGGCCGGCATCTACTACATTGCCGATCTCGCGCCGACCTTGGACCGTCCCGTCGTGATCAACATGAGCCTGGGCGGTCCGGCGCCGATGCCCATCATCGACGACGCGATCGAATATGCGATTGCACAGGGCGTGGTGATCGTGGTTTCGGCGGGCAACTCGGGCACGGAGGGCATGGGCTACCCTGGAGGCAACCGCTCGGTGATCTCGGCGGGAGCAGGAGGATGGGCCTCGATGTTCCAGACCGGCTGGGACGGGGACGTCCCGGAGAAGCTCAACACACCCGACGGCATGGGCAACCAGCGTCAGCTCTACATCGAGGACTTCAGCTCGCGACCGAACAAGGACCTGGACCAGAAGTACCAGGACCTCGACGTCACGGCGCCTGGCGCCTGGGTCGCCGGCCCGTTCAAGAGCGACTTCGCCGATGACCTCAACTACTACTACCTGAGCGGAACGAGCATGGCCGCCCCGCACGTGTCGGGCATCGTGGCCTTGTTACTCCAGCAGTACCCGGACCTCGGCCAGGCCGAGGTGGAGGAGATCTTGCGCAACGCCGCCGCGGGCAACCCCTTGCCGGCCAGCGACGCGCTCGTGGCCTTCCCGTACTCCAACCCGCCGAACTACACGGCGACCTGGGGCGGGGGGGACTACGGCAAGGGATTCCTCTTCGCAGACGCCGTCATGAAAGCTGCCCAGTAAAGGGCGCTCGAGCTACGGCGCGGCGTACAGATCCCCGGCACACCCCGGGAAGTTCGCACAGTCCTCGTCCTCGCAGTCCGCTTTCCCGTCGTAGTCGTTGTCCTTCCCGTCCTCGCAATCCTCCATCGGCGCCCCGTACTCGAGTCCCGTGCAGAAGGGTGCGCCGGCGCAGTCCTCGTCGTCGCAGTCCGCCTTGCCGTCGAAGTCGTTGTCCTGCCCATCCGAGCAATCCTCGAACGGTGCGGCGTAGTCCGCCCCCGTGCACACGGGCGCCTCCACGCAATCCTCGTCGACGCAATCCACCTTGCCGTCGGAGTCGTTGTCTTCCCCGTCGTAGCAGTTCTCGAGGGGGGCCCCGTACTCGACCCCGCCGCACATCGGCTCGTCGACGCAATCCTCGTCGACGCAATCCACCTTGCCATCGGAGTCGTTGTCCTCGCCATCAGTGCAGATCTCGACAGGAGCCGCGTAGACGAATCCGCCGTCCATCACGCCGCCGGACCCGCCGGTCGCTCCGCCGCTTCCTCCTGTAGCCGCGGTGCCGCCCGACCCCGCCTCGCCCGCAGCCCCGCTGTCGCCATCGTCCTTCTCCTCGACGGTGCCGCCGCACGCCAGGGTCAATCCGACGGCGACGGGGACGAGCCACCATGCCTTCCGCGTCCGGCGAATCGGTTCCTTGCGGTCGATGCGGTCGCACAGCTCATCGAGGTAAGCCTTGGCAAGCTTCGGGTCATTCGGCGCACGCATGGTCAAGCTCCCCTGTTGGATTCGCGACGGGCGAACGTCAAGAGAATGCCACAGGCGCTCGATCGAGACAATCCTGGTGGGGGGAACCCAGATCCGGAGGCATCGGAGTGGGCCGGTCGGGTAGACCCGGATTCGCTACGGTCAGAAGACGCCGCCGGTTGAAACCGACGGCTAGTCCCAAACCAAGCACTTCGGGGTGCTGTTTGAGGGAATTTATCTGAAAAG
>CAZAWR010000076.1:0-25050 GCA_964488865.1 uncultured Polyangiaceae bacterium
AGCCGCGGTGAGCGCGGCGAGGGGGCTTTGCGAAAGCCCCCTAAGAAGAACCTAGGCCCAAAGCAACGCGAAGCGCTTGATTTGGGACTAGAGCCTCACCGTCGAAGGGTCCACAGGCCTTCGGCCAGCCGCCACAAGCGCGCCACGTCCTGCGCTCCCCCTTCTTCCGTGCGCTCGCCGTTGCGCCGACCCAGCACCGAGCGAAGGGTGGAAACCGCCATCCTGCTCGCGTCCACCGCGAGCGGGAGCGCCAAGCCTCGCCCCAAGGGCTCTACCCTCACCCGGCCCGACACGACTGCCTTTGCCCACGCGCCCACCTCGGTGGTCCCCGCGATCTGGTCCCATTGCGTCCTGTCCGCTGCGATCCCCAGCGCAACCGGCCCCATGCGCTCCCTCACCCGATCCAGAAGGCAGTTCCACAGAGCATCGGGGTTTGGCCCCACTGCCTCCACCGAACCTCGGAACGACTCCGGCCCCATCATCCAGTCCAACCCCGAGCCCGACGTTCGCACCGCCAAGCTCGTCCACAGCTTCCCCTCGTCCCACGCCGCGATCACCACCGACTGCCCCGCGGGGCAAAGCAGCCCGATCGCCCGAAGGATCATGGCGCGACGCGGAACCGGAACGGACGACGCCGCGGTCGGCCACGTCACCAAGCGTCCGTGCACCGCGAGGTCGCGCAAGCCTTCCCAGGCCACGAGCAACTGATCAAGCAGGTCGTGCTGGCGCTCCACGCCCTTGCCCACCCAGTCCATCCACGCGTCGAGCGCCCCCGCCTCCAACGCCACGACCCAACGAGCCGTCTCCCGTCGCGCCACCCGGTCCAACGGCTGCGGCCACGCGTCCCCCGAGCGGAGGCTCACCCGCCCTTCCGTCCGGATCGCCTTGCGAACCCGACCCTGGTTATGCACCACGATGAGGCCACCCTCGTCGCCCGAACCAGGCCGGCCACGCATCAGCTCCACCAGGCGCGTCCAGTCCTCCGTGTCGAAGCCTTCGAATCGAAGACCCGGGTCCAGCATGCGGAAAACCTACTGCGTCCTTCGCCGGGACGCGAAAACAAACCGTTCTACCCTCGCACGGTCCCACGAGATCGTCGGTTCCGTGCCGTGGCCCCGCGAGAGCCGTGATACCCTTGCCCCTTGCATGTGTGAAAGCCGGTGCCCGAACCACGCGTGGTGCCCGTCCCCTCGGATGCGGCCAGCGTTCGCCCCAGCCCGGCTCCCACGTGCGTCGCTTCCCACAGCGCAACCAACCCGCATGCATCGACGCGAGGAGCCATGAAAATCAGACAACGGCATCTCATCCCCCCACGTCTTCCCATGACTTTCGCACGCGCCCTGACGCTCGTCGGCACCGCCGCGGTCGTCGCCTGCGGCGTCTCCGATCATGCGCCGGGGTCGGCGCCCCCTGACCCTGTCGCGGTGTCCGCCCCCATCACCGGAGAGAAGATCGCACCCGTTTTTGCTCCCGAGGTTCCGATCGATCGGCGCCTGCTCGACGCTCCGCGCGGCTACGGCTTCGACCGCGTGGACAGCCTCGCGCGCGCCATCAACACCGCCCAAGGCATCGCCGCCGTCGTGGACGCGGACGCGGTCATGCGGATCACGCCCGCCCTGCCCACGCTTCCGACCGGGCAAGCTTGGGATACCGCCCTGCGGCTCGAAGGGGTAGGACGCCAGGGCGCGGTGGCCCCTGCTCCCGGGGTCACGTCGGGGCCGAACGTGCTACGCGGCTCGGCGCGTCTGGCACGCGGGCAAGGGATCGAGGAGTGGTATGCCGACGGTCCCATGGGCATCGAGCAGGGGTTCGTCCTCGCGCACCCCCCGAGCCCCGCTGCTTCGGCCAGGGCGCCTGGCATGCCCGACGCGCCCCTCGTCCTCGAGATCGAGGTAACCGGCTCGCTCCGTCCCGCGAAGACCTCACGCGTGGACACCCTCTCCCTGCAAGACGAAGAGGGCCGGCCCGTCCTTTCGTACGGCGGCCTTCTGGCCTGGGACGCCGACGGCCTGGAGGTTCCGACCTGGCTCGACGTCCAGGGATCATCCATCCAGCTCGTGGTCGACGATCGCGGTGCGCGCTACCCGCTCACGATCGACCCCATCATCTGGGTGCTCGATCAGAAGCTCGTGCAGGACGGCATCGGCACCGTCAACGATCAACTCGGGCTCTCGGTCGCGCTCAGCGGCGACACCGCGATCGTCGGCGCCTTCGGCAACGACGAGAACGGCCTGGATGCGGGCGCGGCCTACGTCTACACGCGGGTCGGGACTGCCTGGGTCCAGCAGCAGAAGCTGATGCCGTCGGACGGCGATGCCGGAGACTACTTCGGCTACTCGGTCGCCATCGACGGCGACACCGCCATCATCGGCGCGTACGGAGACGACGAGGGCAGCTCGGAAGCGGGGGCTGCGTACGTGTTCCTCCGATCCGGGGGTGTGTGGACCCAGCACAAGAAGCTCATCCCGACCGGGGTGCAGACCATGGACTACTTCGGTGTCGCCGTCGCCATGCAGGGCGACGCCGCGATCGTGGGAGCCCACGGCGACGACGAGAAGGGGTCGATGGCCGGGGCGGCGTACATTTTCCGCCAGAACGTCGGCGGCACGAACGAGTGGGGACAGCAGACGAAGCTGACGGCGGACGCGGCGGCGGACCAGGACCAGTTCGGCATTGCGGTGGCGATCGATGGGGCCACGGCGCTCGTCGGTGCGAGCGGCGACGACGAGAAGGGGTCGATGGCTGGGGCGGCGTACGTGTTCGTCCGCAGTGGCAGCAACTGGACGCAGGAAGGCAAGCTCGTGGCGGAAGACGGGGCGCCCCTGGACAAGTTCGGGTCGGTGCTGTCCGTGCACGGCGAGACGGCGGCGGTGGGCGCAAGCCTGGCCAACACCCCGGCCGCGGACGCGGGAGCGGCTTATGTCTTCGTCCGATCCGGGACGACCTGGGCACAGCAACAGAAGGTGGTGCCGGCCGATGCGGAGGTGCAGGACTACTTCGGCGGCGCGGTATCGGTGCGCGGAGACCGGCTCCTGGTGGGCGCCTGGGGCGACGAGTTGACGGCAGCCAACGCGGGGGCGGCCTACCTGTACGAGCGCACGGGCACGACCTGGACTTTGCAAGCCAAGGTTCAGTCGACCGGCATCGCCGCGAACGACTGGTTCGGCATCGCGGTGGCGCTTGGGGACACGACGGCGCTCATCGGCGCGACCGGGGAGGACGACACGGGCTCGAATGCGGGCGCGGCCTTCGCGTTCGAGCAAGACGGGACGGACCCGACCGTGTGGGCAGAGCAAGGCAAGCTGCTGGCCCTCGACGGGTTCTCCTCCGAGAACCTTGGGTACGCCGTGGCGCTCGACGGGACCACGGCCGTGGCGGGCGCCTTTGGCGCGGACGATCAAGGCCCCGCCACAGGGGCGGCCTACGTCTACACGCGTGAAGCGTCCGGTTGGAGCGAGCAGGCCAGGCTCACGGCCTCAGACGGTGCGACCACGGATCGGTTCGGGTTCACGGTGGACTCGAGCGGGGACACGGTGGTGGTAGGCGCGTACCAGCACGACGGCGCGGCCGCAGACGAGGGTGCCGCCTACGTGTTCGTGCGGTCCGGGAGCGCCTGGGCCCAGCAAGCCAAGCTCGAGGCGAGCGACGCCGCGGCAACGGACTACTTCGGCGTAGCCGTGGCGGTCGACGGGGACACGGCGGCCATCGGCGCCCACGCGGACGACGACCAGGGCAGCGCGTCGGGCTCGGTCTACGTGTTCGACAGGACGGGAACCGCGTGGGGTCAAACGCAGAAGCTGACCGCGGGTGACGGGGTTGCGAACGACAACTTCGGCCGTGCGATCGCGCTGCACGGGGACACGCTCCTGGTGGGCTCCCCCAACGACGACGACGGCGCGATCAACGCGGGCTCGGTGTACGTGTTCGAGCGGGTGAGCGGAACGTGGACCCAGACAGCGAAACTCACCGCCACCGCCCCGAGCGCAAACGCGTACCTCGGCTTTTCCGTAGCGATCGAAGGAGACACGGCGCTGGCGGGCGCCTACCGGGACAGCACGGTGACGACGGACCAAGGGTCCGCCTGCGTGTTCGTTCGTTCCTCGGGGACGTGGTCCCAGCAAGCGCGTCTCGAGGCGACCGACGGGGCGACCACGGATCGATTCGGGCAGGCGGTGGCGATCCACGGTGACCTGGCCGTCGTGGGGTCGCCCCAGGCAGATCCGAAGGGCGCCAATTCTGGCGCTACGTACGTATTCGGCCGCAGCGGGGCGACGTGGACCGAGCAGCAAAGGCTCGAGGCGGACGACGGGGTGGCAAACGACTACTTCGGGTTCGCGGTGGCCATCGATGCGACGACGGTCGTGGCTGGCGCTTACGGGGACGACGATCGAGGCGGCGCATCGGGTGCGGTTTACGCTCTCGCCTTGCGCAAGACGTTGGGCGAGGTTTGCGGCAACGCATCCGAGTGCGTGACGGGACATTGCGTGGACGGCGCCTGTTGTGCGCAGACCGCTTGCCCGGATTGCCACTCCTGCGCGGCGCCTGGTTCCGAGGGCCAATGCACGGCGATGCCATCGCTCCAGGGGTCTGCCTGCGGCGATCCCACCGACTCTGACTGTACGAATTCGGATACTTGCGATGACCAGGGCGTGTGCCAGCCCAACCACGTGACCGAGGGGACCACCTGCGGCAGCGAGGAATCCTCGGCATGTACAGAGCCGGATAGCTGTGATGGGGTCGGGACCTGCTTGCCCAATCACCTTCCCGAGGCCACACCGTGTGGCGACGACAGCGAGACCGAGTGTACAGAACCGGATACATGCAATGGCGAGGGGACGTGCGCTCCGAATCACCTGGCCGATGGCACCGACTGCGCCGACGGCGTTTGTGCGGAAGGACTCTGCACGGGCGACGGAGGCACGGGAGGAGCGGCTGGGTCGTCGGGTTCCGGTGGGACGGGAGGCACGAGCGGTACCGGGGGCGGTTCCGGCAGCGGGGGCACGGGCGGAAGCGCGGGAACGGGAGGCACCGGGGGCGGAGCGGGAGGAACCCCGGCGGCGTCCGATTCCGATTCCGACGGTGGGTGCGGGTGTCGGACCACGGGCAGCCCTGCTCGCGGTGGGTTACTCGCGAGCTTGGTGTTGCTGATGGTCGCCGTGTCGCGCCGGGGCTTGCGATCCCGCCTGCGCATGCTGCTGCCCGCGTGCGTGCTGCTCCCTTTTTTCCCGGCCGCCGGCTGCGGTGACGACACGGACGTCACTGTCTCCCCCGGCGGAAGCAACCAGGGCGGCTCGGGCGGCACGGACGGTGGCCCTGGTGGCGAAGCCGGCATCGGCGGAACCGGAGGGGGCACCAGCGGCACGGGAGCCACCGGCGGCGGTCCGGTCTGCCCCCCTGCGAACCAGTGCGGCCTCGCTTGCTGCATCGACGGCCAGGAGTGCGTAAGCGGTCAGTGCCTGGACCTCTGCCCTGCCCCGCGCGAGCGCTGCGGGGACCCGCCCGTGTGCTGCGAAACCGGCGAGCAGTGCTACAAGGAACAGTGCGTCACCGCGTGCACGCCGCCCACCATCCCCTGCGGAGAGGACGAGCTCGTGTGCTGCGACGCCACCGACGTCTGCTTCAACAACCAATGCGTCGTGCCCGGCGGGGACTGCATCGACTTCGCGGACTGCGACGACGACGAGTACTGCGAGCCCACCCTGGGACGGTGCTTGCCCGCAAGCGCGTTGCCCGCATGCGAGTACCGTCCCCCCGTGGGGGAGTTCCAGCCCCTGCGCGAGTGGTCCTACTCCCCGGTCACCGCCCCCTACGTGCGAGACACGACCTCGACGGCTGCGACGGACGTTTGCGCCCAAGGCTTCCCCCTGGCGTTCGCGAACCCGGACGAGGCCCTCGCGGTGGTTCCCCTCGGCGGTCTGACCTTCCCGTTCTTCGACAAGGATCGCCAAGCCCTCACGGTATCCACGAACGGATGGCTCACGCTCGACGGCGACTACGCGGGAGGTGCCGCACCGAACAACACGGCGCTGCTGTCCCCGTCGACGCCTGATCTCATCGTGGCCCCGTACTGGGACGACCTGAAGAACGTGACGGCCTGCGCCCTGGTGGACAAGACCCTGGGACGCGTGGTGGTGCAGTGGCGCGGGGAGGTGGGGACCACGGGCGAGTGGGTCCGGTTCCAGGCGATCCTGCACGCCAAGACGCACACCACCCCCGGCATCATCGAGCTCAAGTACATGCAGCTCGGATCGACGCAGGACGGTGACGGAGCCACGATCGGCATCGCGGAGGTGTCCACGGGACGGGCCATCCAGCACGGGCTGGACCGCAACGGCGCGGTCTCCACGGGCACGTCCCTGCGCTTCCGGTACGTTCCGCTGCGCAATCGCTTCGATGCGCTCACGGGTCCCGCCGTCTTCGACATCGACGGCGACGGCAAGCCCGAGGTGATTTTTCCGGCGTACGACGACACGCCGACCAGCTCGGGCGTTCCCAACGACCCCATCTTCGACCTGCATAGCGGCGTGCTGACGATCCTCAACGGTGAGGACGGCACGATCCAGGCTCGGCCCTTCGAAGTTCCGGGCTACGACGGCTACCTGGGCGCTGGGGTCGCGCTCAGCGTGGGGGATCTCGACGGAGACGGGAAGGTGGAGATCGTGGGCGTCGGGCGGCTCGAGCCGATGCTCGACTCCAAACCCTACGTCAAAGCCTTCAACGCGGACGGGACGCTGAAGTGGGTGTCCAACGTCGACGTCGGGTTCAACCACAACGGGTGGGGAGGCGGGGTGCACATCGCCGACCTGGATGGGGACGGCCGGGCCGAAATCTTCTTCGGGCTGAGCGTCTTCAACCACGAGGGCATGCTGTTGTGGACCAGGCCCGTGGAGTACGGCTCTCCCGCGACCACCGCGGCCGACCTCGACGGCGACGGGGACTTGGAGGTCGTCTCGGACCGCAGCGCGTGGCAGCACGACGGCACCGCGTTGTGGCAGCGACCCGATCTGTCTGCTTACCACTTCCCGAGCATCGCGGACTTCGACCTCGACGGTACGCCGGAGGTGGCGCTCGTGAGCAGCGGGTCAGTCATCATCCTCAACGGCGCGGATGGCACCAATTTCTGGGGTCCCATCTCACTGGAGACACCTGGGGGCGGACCGCTCAACATCGGGGACTTCGACGGGGACGGCTATCCTGAGATCGGCACGGCCGGCGAGGGGCTGTACCTCGTGATCGACTTGCAGTGCGTTGGCTCTCCGTTGCCCGCAGGCTGTGACCGTGAGGGCGTGCGCTGGGGCGCAGCGACGAAGGACATCTCGTCGAACGTCACCGGCTCGTCGCTCTTCGACTTCGAGGGCGACGGTTTCGCGGAGGTGGTGTACTCGGACGAGTGTTTTACGCGCGTGTATTCGGGGATGAACGGGCACGTGCTGTTCGAGTCCTCCGTGAACACCCGAACGGCCACGGAGTATCCGCTCGTGGCCGACGTGGACGGTGACAACAACGCCGAGATCATCGTGGTGGCCAACGAGAACGTGGTGGGGTGCAACACAGCTCCTTGGAGCGTGGGCATGACCGGTGTCCCGTGGAAGCAGGCGGAGTATCCGCCCCCGTTCTGCACCACGGCGCTGTGTGGACACCGCGGGCTCACGGTCTACGGCGACGCGCTGGACAACTGGGTTCGAACCCGCAGCGTGTGGAGCGGCCACGCGTATCACATCACCAACGTGCTCTCGAGCGGGGCCATCCCCCAGCAGGAAGAGCCGAACTGGACCAACCCCCGGTACAACAACTTCCGCATGAACGCCCAGGGCGCCGCCCTGTTCAGCGCCCCCGACCTGCAGGTAGAACTCGAGGTCGACCCCTTGGTCTGCCCCCTTCGCCTGCGCCTGCGTGCCGCCGTCGCAAACCGTGGCGCCATCGGCGTGTCCGATGGCGTCGATGTCGCCTTCTACAAGCAGGTCGACACCGATTGGGTGTGCCTGGGCGTGGTGCAGACGGCCGTGGACTTGTTGCCCGGGGACGTGACCGAGGTGACGCTCGACTACACGCTCGACAACGAGATGGACACGGAGATTCTGTTCCGTGCCGTGGTCGACTCGACCTGCCAAGGGGACGGCAAGCACAACGAGTGCGAAGTCGGGGGCGAGGACAACAACGAAGACACCGCCTCGGGGTTGTGCAGCTCCGTGATTCCTCCTGCCTGAGTCACAACGCCACTACCCCTTTCGCCTGCGTGCCGCCGTCCGAGCGTCTTAGCCCGGTAGGTCGCAGCAGCTCGACCCGCACCAATCGGCTGGCCCTCCCGCGGAGCCCGGGGTGTCGGCGCACCCATAGACGACTTCTCCATTGATGAGGCATTCGCAAGATTCGCTTCCGGAGCCCGTGGGAACGCACCGAAAGCCGTAGTCATTGCCGTCGGGGCACGACCAATCGCAATCGCATCCCGATATGGGCGTCACGGAGCATTCCTTTTCACCACACGGGGATCCCCACCAGCAAAGCATGTCCTGCTTGCACGTCATCCCCGACGGGCAACTCATCGGGTCCGACGCGTCACACGGCTGAGTAACGCAGGGGTCTTCTCCATTGGCGCACATGTATCCAATGACGCAGCCACTTTCGTCGTAGATGTTGGTGCCGTTGCACCAGTTGCAGCTCGGAAGCCCGGGGCAAGTGATCGAGCCTCCGCCGCCACCAGGACCTGTTCCTGATGTGCCTCCTCCCATACCTCCAGGGTCGGTTCCCGCGACCCCGGTTCCTGCGGTCCCTCCCATGCCGCCCGGGCTCCCGCCGGTTCCGCCCCCGCCGCCCGAGCCACCAGGGGCCCCCGAATCCTGATCGTCGGTGCCGCCTGTGCCACCCGGATCCGAGACGGTTGTGCCACCGCAGGCAAGCGCGACCGCAGCAAACAAGAGGAGAATTCGAGATTTCATGGGTCTGGTTCCACCGTCGAAAGGGATTGTGCTCTCCATCTAGCAACTTCGAAGCCAGAGTGGTCAAGAGGGGTGGCTACCTTCTCACTCCAGTGAACTACGGTCGCGATGCATGAACGACCCGGTTCCCAGACGGGCTATCCTGGTGCGTCGAAAGCTCTCGCGTGCGTTCTGTTGGCAAATGTAAACAGAGGCGAAAGCAAAGGATGGCGCGTGGAGATGAGCAAAGGACACGCCTGGGGCAAGCTGTTTTGCCCTTTCGCAGACCCGAGCGGGTGCCGCATGAGCGCGTGGTCCACCCCGCGCTCGCCCGAAAACCACGCGAAGCTGATACGAGGCAAGGTCGACAAGTGCCCGCATTGAACGGAGGCCCCCATGTCCACCTACAATTTTTCGTTGATGATCTCGCGGCCGGAAGTGGATGAAGGCACGGCTAGCGCGGGATCGCGCGTTAGCCACCGCAACAGGCTGCGCGAGCTCAACAAGGCGAAACGTTCGGCGGCGGTTTCCGCCAGTTCCGCCAGTTCCCCTCTGCGGTCGCGGTCGCGCGCGTACGAGCCCCCTCCTACGGCTCGTCGTCACCAAAGAACACCCCCACGGGCAGCTCGATCGCATCGAAGGGCTCGGCGCGGACACGTTCGGCACGGGTTGCCCCGAGCACGTGCAGGTAACCGTCGGGGGTCCACCGGTACACCGTGAGCGTACAGGCCATGGGGTCCAGCAGCCAGTAGTGGCCGACTCGGAACGCATGATAGAGGCGCATCTTGACGATCGTGTCGTCGCTTGCGTTCGACGGGGAGAGGATCTCGCAGATCCAGTCGGGGACCACGATGATGGGCACTTCGACCGGAAGCTCTGCGAGGCGGTCGCGTCTCCACCCAGCAACATCGGGTCGGCGAAGCTGCGTGGGTCCGAACTCGACGAGGGCCTCGGTGGCGAAGACCCACCCACCGGGCTGCCCGGGGGGAGCATTGCGCCTGCGGAATGGGAAGAGCAGGTGGGCGGTGGCGACCTGGGCTTCGCCGTGCTTGCCGCTCGCGGCCTGCTTCTCCGCAATTTCGCCATCGACGATCTCGCATCGATGCTCGTCGGGGCGGGACAGCAGCTCCTCGATGGGTGACCTCGGCGAACTCGGCTTGGCGGACGCGACCGTCATGTTGGGCAAGCGTAGCACGCTCGACAGGTGTCTGAGTTTGCACGCTGTAGGCACTGGTCCGAATCTCGCCTGGAGACATGCTCGATGGCCGCTAACGGATCGAGCGGACCATCGGCGAGGAAGGCATGGGCGTGACGGCGACCCAGCGACTGGGGACCGATAACGTCGCAAAAATCACGACCGAAAAGGACGGCATCGAGAGCACGTTCGACGCACCCATGACACCTCGCTACGGGATCATGTCGGAGGTGCTCGTACGGAGGTGACATCCGCCGTGGGCGGCCCCGTCGGCCGGATGCCAAGAGGCCCTTGGCGGCTGCTTCGACTGCTCTTGGATGCGCGTTCGCTACAAGTCTTGCGCGGTCTGCACGATCGCGAAAGCCGCGCCCATGTCGTCGCGGACCCAAGCCCACACCCCGCCGAGATGGTAGGCATCACATGGCCGAATCACCCTGCCCCGCAGGTCGCCAACGAGACGAGCAGCGGCCCCACAGTCCCGCACGCCCAGCCCGAGCAGCCAAGTCGTCCCGAGCAACTCGGGCCCCCCGACGGGGCATGAGATCCCACCGATGCGGCGCCCCCGAGACCGAATGGTCGCACGGGACTGTCCGTCGGCTCTCACCACGTCGATTTCCCAACCGGCGAGGGCTCGGTAAAATGTCGCCGCCCGCTCCACCTCGGGCGTCAGAAGCTCATGCGAACAGATCGTACCCGGCACGTCGAACAGGTCCGCTCCCCGGTGGGCACGAGGTTCCCACAGCGAGATCAGCGCTCCCACGGGGTCGCGCAGGATCGCCTCACGACCGAGATCCAACACGTCGAAGGGCGGAACCACCACGCTCGCGCCGGCGGCAAGGGCCGTCTGCGTGGCTTCCTCCGCGCTGGCGACTGCCACGTAGCTGACCCAGCACGACGGCGGAACCGGTGCGGCCGGATCCGAGGAAGCTTGCGACATGGAAGCGACGCGCTTGCCGTCGAGCTCGAGCAGCAACGCGCCGCCGTCCGGTCCTACGTCGATATCGACCGCAGACCACCCCAGCAGAGAGCCGTACCACGAAGCTGCGGCTCGCATATCCTTCGCAGCCAGATCAGCCCAGCAAATCATGTCGGCCTCCATCGTCAATAGGAGCTGTAGTCGTCGTCGTGAAGCCTGTTGAACATTGCATCCGCGAGCCAAAGCGCTCCTCGAAATCCGACCCACGGCGCGTCGAAGAGCGCATGACGGACGTAGCAGGGGTGCATGAACTCCACATAGGGAATGCCCTGAGCCTTGGCCGCATCGCGCGCGGCTCCTGACCCGACGACCAGGTCGAGCGAGCCGGCCTCGCGCAAACCGCGGAATGCATCTTCCACGAGGGGGAAGGACGGGTCGGGCAGGATTTGGGCGCCGATGCCGGCGGCCGCGATCGCCTCGGCCACCCGCTTGGCCGCCGCGTCACGTCGCGCCAGGACCACCACCAGCTGCACAACCATCCCCAACTCGGCCAGGTATGACGCGAGCGCCACGGCTTCGGCGGGCGGCGCCACCACGGCCACGCTGCGGTGCATAAAGGACCGATGCACGGCCTTCTCGAGCCGCGGCACGATGAGGTCAAGCTCGCGCGCCACCAGGGCCTCCACCCGGTCGGCCACGCCCAGCCGCTCCCCCAACCCCTCGAGAAAGCGGACCGTTCCGTCAAGCCCAAGGGGCACCGGAGCTTCTACCACCTTCGCCCCCGTGCGCGCCGCCAGCGCGACGGCCGCGCGCAATCCCTCGGGAAAGGCGAGCAACGTACCATCTCGCGCCACGTCCGCGAGCCCCCGCGTGCCCCCGCCGTCGAGCCACACCGCCCCCGGCTCCAAACCCAACCCCTCCATCAGTCGCCGAAGCTCGGCCACGTTCGCGACCGCATCCGCCTCGAAACGCTCGAACAAGTGTCCCACCAACCCCACCCGCTTGGGCGATGTCTGGACCTCGGACAGGGGCATCTTACGCGCCAAAGCCTCCAGCGCGGAGGCGAATCCATCTAGGAAGTCTCCCGACAACGGCTGAGGCGGCACGACCGCGATCGGCAGCTTCAGTTCGCTCTCGAGGTCCTCGGCGAGACGCACGACGTCGGTGCCAATCAGCTGCACCGCGCTCGACTGCACCAGAAACACCAGCGACGGATTCTGGGAGTTCATCAGTTCGATGACGGTTTGGCGGACACGGCGTTCCGTGCCCATGATCATGTCGTTGGCCTTCAGATCGCTGAAGCGCACACGAAGGTTGCGGTCGCCTCGCGACAGCGAAGACATGGTGTCGTGCTGGGCGCCGACCATCGCGAACTTGTCACTGCCGCAATTGGCGCAGTCGATCACGAGGGAGGTGTCGGGGACGGCATTCGTCAGCAGCAACAGGCCGTCCAGAAAGGTGGGGGTCAGAGGAAGATGGGTGCGGGTGCTCACGCTGACCACTCCGGACGCGGCAGGTACTTGCCATACCGCCGGTGAAAGGGAACGCGCGACAGGTGCAAAAGCCTTTCGATCGTCCGACAAGCACCTTCGAATCCCATGTAAAAATCCAGGAAGTTCATGGGCGTCAGGCCCACGGTCGTCGCGCGTCGGTCCTGCGGGACTTCGCTGTAGAGCAGCCGCGCGCCCGAGGACCGCAGGGCATCCGGCAGCAGCGCGTAGGACGCCACCTTCGTCACGCGATGCTCGGGCCTGCCGTCCAACACGCTGTGTGCCCTCGCCAGTGCCTCCCGCAGCAACGCGGGGTCATCCTCGCGCGCGGGCGCCGGAATGACGAACAAATCGAGGACGAACCCCATCTCCTGCAGCACGGCGAACCACGGCAGCCCATGACGGGCCCGAGGGTCCGTGCTGCCAAAGTGATCCGAGGTCAGCACGATCGCAACGCGCACCGACGAGGCCTCCTCACGGAGCCGCTCCCATCTGTCCCGGACTGCACCCAGCTGCACCGCCATCCAATCGTCAGTCACGGGTGCGCGATCGAAGAACGATAGCACCGCATCGACCCATGCGCGCGTGCCCTGCACGCCGAAGGGCGCCGGCGCCTCGAGCGTGGGCGCGGCGAGCTTGGACCGCACCCAGAGCAGCGAGTCGCGGTTGTGCACTGACGGGTACACCAAGTTCAGCCGCGCTGCCCCAAACCGCCGCAGCTCCTCGATCTCGAACGACGGAATCAGGCTCGCGTTGTATCGGACTCCCACCCCCGCAAGTAGCTCCTTGAGCTCCTGGAGGCCCTCCGTCCGCCAGTAGCCGTAGCCCAGGAGGTTTACCGATGGCTCCTCCGAACGCGGGACTTGGTGCTGGAACAACTCGACCAGGCGATCCCAGAGGATGCGATGGTGCTGATCGCGCTCCGTGGCGGTCGTCTCCAGCCACAGCGTCGGCACGCCTCGCTCCTGCACGCCCGCGTCCTCTACGGCCGTCGCCACGTCGTCGCCGATGACCCGCGAAACGCAAGTGCCTATCACGATCATCAACTCCGGGTCATGCTCTTCCATCGACTGCTCGATCAACCGCGTGAGCTTCGACTGACAGCCCAACATCACGGCATCCAGCTCGTTCGTGTCCACGATCCTCATACGACGCAGGTAGTCGAAGCTGGGACGCATTCCCGCCTGGGGCAGGTAGACCGTCTCGGTCAGCCCGGTCAGGTAGGACGCGAAGCCTGCACACTCTCGATCCGCGTGCAACACGGGCACAACACGTCCCTTGCTCGCGAACATGGCACTCATCACGATGGTGCCGCAGCTGAAACCGTCAAACAGGAAGGGATTCGCCTTGTCGCCGAGAGGGTTCTTGGTGTCCCCTTCCTCCTTGCCCTCCCCCCTGACCTCCAGCTGCATCTCCTTGTGCGTCGACAGGGCCAGCACATATCCCACGTAGCGCACCACCCGCCACGCCGCGTCGGACAGGGGCCCAGCACCGTCGAGGCGCACCGGACCGTAGGTGCCCAGCACCTCCCCGTCGGCGGCTGCCTCGCAAGGCCTCACCTGCAGGGCGAGGTCAGGCCCCACCCCCTTGAATACCAGCGTGAGGCGATCTCCCGCAAACGCGACCCGATGCAGCTTGTAGACTCCGCACCGAGTGTGATTCAGTCGCAGGAGGTCTCCACACAGGGTCTCGACGAGCGACGGGCCCCAATACAAGGCATTGAGCTCGCGATTCCGACGCTCGAGCAAGCCCGGTCGGCGCCATTGGATCAATGCGTCCAGCCGGGAGAGCACCTGGCGCAAGGCGAGATTCCGGACCCGGGGGGCGAGGCCTTCCCCCCCCGTGGCCGACACCGATCCATCCCGAAATCCCAGCTCCCCCGTGCAACGTTCGGTCACGCGCCAAACCACCTGCAACGACTTGTCACCATGGCGCAGCATGAACGTGAGCGTTCCGGTCTCGCCAGCGACGGCCTCGTCGCACCCGAACGGCCCCACCGCCCCGATGTACTTCGCGAGCCATGGGAAGAACTCGTCCGGTTGGTTCACATTCACCATCGCGCGACATGCTAGCCCCAAATCAAGCACTGTTCAAAGAACAGTGCTTGGGCTTGGGGCTATCCGAGCCGAAGGCGAGGCGTTTTGGGGCGAGCCGCGGTGAGCGCGGTACGCTCCTGTCACGGGCTGCGCGCGTCTGCCACGAACTGCTCGAAGCCGTCGTCATCCAGAGGCGTCGGAAGGGGAAGTGTCGAAGGATCGGAGGCCACCACGGCGTTGAACAGCGTGCGATAGTGACCGGACACAGGCGCGTCCGGCGCATACTCCACCACCGTGCGCGACTTGGCTTCGGCCTCTTGAATCAGCGGATCTCGAGGAATGACGGGGAGCAGGGGAATGCCCACGGTTCGGGCGAACCGTTCGAGCACGCGCAACTCGTCCGGTACCCCCCGGAGGTTCGCTACCAGCCCGCCGATGCGCACGCCGGTCCGCCGATGGTTCTGCACCGCCCGGCAGATGTTGTTCGCGGCGTACATCGCCATCACCTCTCCCGACAGCACGATGTAGACTTCCTTTGCGTACCCCGCCCGAATCGGCGCCGCGAATCCGCCACAAACCACGTCGCCCAGCACATCGTACACCACCACATCGTAGTCATTGCCCGGGACTCCGAACTCCGCAAGAAGCTCAAACATACGCGTGATCCCGCGCCCCGCACACCCGACACCGGGCTCCGGCCCCCCCGTCTCGATGCATGTCAGCCCCGCAATCCGGCTCGGCATCAGGATGTCCGATCGCTTCACCCCCTCGTCGCCCTTCGCCAGCAGCAAACTCATCACCGTCCGCACGGTCTTGCGCTCGACGACCTTGTACGAGGAGTCGTGCTTGGGGTCGCATCCCACCAGCAGCACGCGCTCGCCCGCCTCCGCATACAGGACCGCTAGGGTGGACGCCACGGTGGACTTGCCGATTCCCCCCTTCCCGTAGACTGCCAACGTCCGCATTTCTTGTTCGCCAACTCCTCACGCGACAACAAACCGCCGTCTCGAACCGCTCGCTCCGCGATGACCGCCGAGTATAGCGGGTGGCGCTTCCACCGCAACCCGTTCGCGCCCCGCCCCGATACAGGATGGTGGTGCCGCCACGGCCACACCCGATCGACGAACGTTGACAACGGCACGCAACCGATGGGAGGGACAGTATGCGCTTTGCAGCAAGGTATGCCCCAAGCCGAGGTGCAGGAGACGGTGATGCAGAACCAGGACTGGTTGCGCGACAAGAAGCCCGTGGTGGCCATGATTCACGTCGGAGCGTTGCCCGGCACCCCGCGCGCGAGCGAGGGGCAGCATGAGCTCGAGGACCGCGCGTGCCGCGAGGCTGAGCTCTACCTGTCAGCCGGGGTCGATGCTCTCGCGCTCGAGAACATGCACGACGTCCCCTACCTGCGCGTCACCGTGGGGCCCGAGATCGTGGCCTCGATGACAGGCGTGGCGGGCGCGGTACGACGCCTCACGGACCGACCGATCGGGCTGCAACTGCTCGCCGGCGCGGGACGCGAAGCCATCGCGGTGGCCCTCGCGGCGGGGCTCGAGTTCATCCGCGTGGAGGGGTTCGTGTTCGCCCACGTGGCCGACGAAGGCATCATCCAGGCTTGTGCCGGCGACCTGCTGCGCTACCGTCGCGCGATCGGCGCCGAGCACGTGGCGGTGTTCTCGGACATCAAGAAGAAGCACTGCTCGCACGCCATCACCGCGGATCAGGACATCGTCGAGGCAGCGCATGCGGCCGAGTTCTTCCTGGCCGACGGGGTGATCGTGACCGGGCGGTCGACGGGGGATCCCGCGGACCTTTCGGAGCTGACGCGGGTGAAGGCCGGGGTTGGGGTGCCGGTGCTGGTGGGCTCGGGGGTCACGGTGGACAACGTTCACGAGTACCTGCCGCATGCCGACGCGTTGATCGTGGGGTCTCACTTCAAGCAGGGGGGGCACTGGGCGCGGCCGGTGGAGTTGGATCGGGTGGAGCGGTTCATGGAGAGGGTGAAGGGGATTCGAGGCGAGCTGTAAGCAAGACGATCGCCGACCTCCGCAGAAACGACCAAAGCCATCTGCGGCTCCCCGCGGAATCTGCGGCCAACACCTCGGTCCCCCAATCAATCGCATCCCGATTGTCATCGGGCCCTCCGAGTGTTAGGGCCACACGCAACTCATATGCATCTATTGATCGCCAGCATCGTCCCGCTCTTGCTCGGCCCCCCCCTCGTCTGGCTCCTGCAACGCGCCCGCTGGGCCGCCCGAGCCATCGATGCCTTCGTCCTCACCTCCGTCGCCGGACTCGTCCTGCTCAGCATCCTGCCCGGCGCCATCGCACAAGCCGGCCTCGTCGCCGTCATCGCCGCCATCGCCGGCGCCCTGCTGCCCATGCTCGGCGGCAAGGTCTTCTCCGCCAAGCCCGCCGCCCGAACCCTCACCCTCGCCGTCGGCCTCGTCGGCCTCTTTCTCCACGCCACCCTCGACGGCGTCGCCCTCGCCGCCCACGAGCACGACCACGAGCACGGGATGCCCCTCGCATGGGCTGTCATCCTTCACCGCCTCCCCGTCGGCCTGGCCATCTGGTGGCTCGTCCGCCCCAAGCTCGGACTGCGCGTCGCCGCCTCCGCCGTCGCCGCTATCGCCATCGCCTCGGTCATCGGCTTCTTCTGGGCCCACGAAGCCCACGACTGGATGCACGGAACCGCACTCTCCGCCTTCCAGGCCCTCGTCGCAGGCTCCTTGCTCCACGTCGCCGCGGGTCACTCCGTCGCCCCGGAAAAACCGGTCCGCAAGGACTCCTGGCAGATTCCCTCCGCGATCGGCGGCCTCCTCGGTATCGGCATCGTCCTTGTCATCGCCGATGCCCATCCCCTCCCCCACGCGGCCGAGTCCTGCCTCGGCTTCGGCGAGACCGTGCTTTCTCTCGCGAGCGTCAGCGCCCCCGCCCTGCTCATCGCCTACGCCCTGTCAGCGCTCTTCCGTGTCGTGCTCCCCGACCTCCACGGCACCTGGCTCCGAGGCCGCTCCCCCCTGTCCCAGGCCTTCCGCGGCGTCAGCGCCGGCGTCCCCTCCAACACCTGCGCCTGCACCCTCAACCCTCGCTACGAAAGCCTCGTGCGACGCGGCATCCCCCCTTCCGCCGCCATCGCGTTCCTCGTCGCAGCTCCCGTCCTCGGCGCGGCCTCCGTCCTCGTCTCCTTCCGTTTGCTCGGCACGGAGCTGAGCGTCGCCAGGGTCGCCGCCGCGGCCTTCCTCGCCGTCTTCATCGGCGCCGTGCTCGGAAGAGCCCTCACCCGCGTCTCCGGCAACAGCCTGCCCCCACAGCCCCTGCCGACCTGGACCCCCCGCCTACGCGAGGGACTCCACTACGGCTTCATCGACGTCCCCGACCGCACCTTGCCGTGGTTCGCCGCTGGCGTGATCGCCGCCGCCATGCTCGAGCCCATGCTCGACCCAACCTTCCTCGACGGTCTCCCGCCAGGCCTCGACGTCCCCGCGCTCGCGCTGATCGGCATGCCCGTCTTCCTCTCCGCCCTGGGGGCGACCCCCCTGGCAGCCGTGTTGGTCCACAAGGGCGTGTCCGTCGGCGCCGTCGTCGCCCTCGCCCTCACCGGACCCGCCGTCAACGTCAGCACCTTCACCCTCTTGAAGCAACTCCATGGCCGCAAGCTCGCGGTCACCTTCTTCCTCGTGATGGCCGCGGCCGCGATCGCGCTCGGGTATGCAGTGAACATGGCGTTGCCCGGAGCGACCATCGCGTTGCACGACCTGACGCCGACCCGCTTCGACCACGCCGCCCTCGGCCTGCTCGCCCTGCTCGCCCTCTGGTCCCTCCTACGCCAAGGCGCCCACGGCTTCGTCTCCCAGGTGGTCGAGTTGCACGATCACCACCACCACGACCACGAGCACGGGAAAGAATCCGGGCACGAGCACGAACGCGATGGAGTGCTGGCGCGCGAGACGGAGCACGGGCATGGCCAAGCCAGAAGCTGACCTCGCGCTCCACGCACTCAGGCAGGCCATCCGCGACGCCGGCTTGCGGGCGACCCCCTCGCGCATCGCCGTGCTCGGCTTACTGGACGACGCCCCCGCGCCTCTCAGCCACGCCGAGGTGGCCGACACCCTGCGGAAGAAAACCTGGGACCGCGCCACCCTCTACCGCAACCTCCTCGACCTGGCACGCGTCGGACTCGCCCGCCGCAAGGACATGGGCGATCACATCTGGCGGTTCGAGAGGGCCAGGGACCAAGCTCACGACACGAGCCACCCACACTTCGTCTGCACCACGTGCGGGAGCGTGTCCTGCATGCCAGGGCTCGGCGTGGCCGTCCGTCAGCGAATCGGCATCCCAAAGGCCGTACAGGAGCGAGAAGTCGAGGTGGAGATTCGAGGCCTGTGCGACCTGTGCCGAGGCTGCATGGGAGAGTAGCTTCTGCCGCGGACTGAAGGGGACTGTCTCAGAACCCAAGGCGTCACGGCACTTCTGCCGCGGGCTGAAGCCGCACGGCAGAACGAGCGGGAAAGCCCTGCTTCGCAGGACTTGTTGGGACGGCAGCAAGTGCGGCCACAAACGCACTCCAGAGGCAGCCCCCGATGACCGTGGCTGCATCGGGCAGCCCGGCAGAGCCGGGCTTTCCCCGCTTCCATGGCTGCCGTGCGGCTTCAGCCCGCGGCGGCAGTAGCTCAGTCGGCGTGCAGTTCAGGCAAGCAGTACTCCTTGCCCGCCTCGTACTCGATCGTCCCCTCGCACGGACACTCACCCGTGCTCGGGCACAGGCAAACCTCGTCGTGGTGCTCCGTGCCCGCGTCCTCGTCGTGCTCCTCGCAGACCTCGGTGATCGCGTCCGGCTCAACACACGTGGTCCCGTCGTTCAGGAACCCTTGGTCACAATCGCAATGCCCGTCGTGAGCGCTACCGTGCTCACCACAGTCGATCGGCGTTTCGCCGCCTTCCCCGTCCCCAGACACACAACCCGGTGCGAAGGCCACCAGCGCGAAACCCATCCCGCACAGGCTCAGAACCATTTTGGTCGTACTGTTCATGTCGTCGTCTCCCTCAGTACGTGTGTGCCCCATGAGCCCCCGCGGCGACCTCCAGCTGAAGGAAGCCGGCATGACTCGTTCCCAGTTGCTCGGCGTGCTCCACCGTGTACTGCAGCCGCACGCGCGAGAAGTGGCTGGGCATGTAGCTCAGCTGCGCGCTGCCTCGCTCGGAGTCCATCCCGAAGGTCGCACGCCCGTTCGTCCCGTTCGGCGCATCCCCACCCACGCGGCGCCATAGCTCGCCACGCACCCCGGCATTCCACTCCTTGGACAGTCCGAACACCAGGTCCGTGAAACCGCCCACGTCGCGCCACATGTCGTCGGGAACCTGCATCCGACGCGTCCACCCTTCCGCCGTCCACTTGACGTAGACGAAGCCGCTCTCCCCATACCCGATGGGGCGCCACTTCAAGAACAGGTCCGCACCGTACGCCTCGCTGCGGTTCCCCTTCTCGGGCGCAAAGGCCGAGGTGCCATGCACCGCGTTGAGGCCCAGCTGCATCCCCCAGTCGTCGCCAACGTCGAGGAACTGGACGATGCGCGCGGGGTAGACGAAGTCCTCCATGACGGGGTCGCCGTAGTCCGTGGACTTGGTCCGAAAAGCCCCGGCTTCGCCGACCTGCAAGGCCCCAACGACCTCGACGTACCAGGGCAGCGGCAAGAGCACGGACACCTCGGCCCCGGGCAAGGACAAGCCTTCAGCGCCAAACAGAAACTGGTTCGGAACCGGGTGCGCAACGAAGTCCCAGCGGTGCAGGTGCGTCGGGTTGTGCCTCCCGACCCTGGCGTTGAACTTCCCCGCGCGGAGCTGAAGGTTCCAGGGCAACGCGGTGGTCGTCAGGAAGACCTCTTCGATGTGCCCGTGGTTCAGGCTGTGGGCGAGGTCGATTCGGAAGAACGGGTCGATGGGCGCGGAGATCGCGAGCTCGGCGCCCTGGATGAAGGGGCCGTTGGTGGTGGGGGCGTGCCCCCCCAATCGAAGCCGATCCTCACTCGAAAAGTAGCTGAACGCGGTGTCCAGGACGAGGGAGATGGATGGGTTCGTCTCGTTGCCGATCACCTCCTTGCCCAGCAAGTTCGCCGGGTCCTGCTCTCGCTGTTCGAACGCGATCGCCGCGGAACCGCGAGACTTCTCGAGCGATGCGTCGTCGGTCGAAGCGGCCGCCTGAAGCTCGGCCATCAAGCCCGCGTCCAAAGGCGCAGGCTTGGTTGGAGTGGGCGGCGGCGCCGGCTGCGCAGACTCCGGGGTCTCCGGAGCCGGTGCGTCAGGGGCCGGTCCCGCTCCCTCCTCAGGCACAGGGGGCGGGACTGGCGGCGGTTCCTGCGCCAACGCGTGCGCAGACACAGACAATGTCGCGAAAATCATCGCGACGGTTCGTATCTTCATCGTTCCTCCGACAGGCGGCCCCTCGGGAGCCGCCGAATCCGTCATGCTATGTACCGCGCGCCTATCTCCTTCCCCGAAGAAGGCGCCCGGCGACCGTGGCCGGAATGAAGAACAACGCCGTGACGACCGCCATGCACGGTCCCGTGGGAACCGACCCCACAAAGGAGATCCAGTAGCCCAGGAATGCCGATGCCGCGCCCACGACCCCTGCGAAGACAAACACCCTCCGCATGTCGATGAACGCGCTCAGGCCCGCAGCAGCGGGTAGGACCGCGAAGGCGAACACCGGCATCGCGCCGATGGTCTTGGTCGCCACGGTGATCGTGAGTCCGACCGTGAGAAACAACGCCGTGTCGAGGACTCGCACGGGCACGCCGTGGGCCATGGCCGTCTGCGAGTCGAACGACGCGAACAGAAAGGGACGCATGAACAAGCCGTGAACGACCAGCACGATGCCGGCCACGACCACGGCGATGATCATCTGCTTCGTCTCGACCGCCACGGCGTTGCCGAAGAGGATGTCGTTGATGTCGTGGCTGTCCTGCGGGATCCGGTCCCCGATGATGAGGATGAGAGCGGATGCCAGCACGTAGGCGACACCGATGACCGCGTCCCGGCTCAACCGCCGGGGCTCGGGCATCCAGCCAAGCAAGAGCGAAGCGACGAGGGTCACGACGCCCGCCACGATCTCGGGCGAGGCCCAGGAGGCGTCCTCCGAGGAGCCGATCAGGCTCGGAAGCAAGAAGGCAAAGACGACACCGAAGCCTGACACCTGAGAGAGGGCGGCAGGCAGAAACACCACGCGTCGCAGGATCATGTAGACCCCCACGACCGCGCACGCCGCACCCACCGCGGAGGCAGCGATCACCGCCTCCAGCCACAGGAAGGAAGACTCCCAGAAGTTCATGACCTTCCTCCCCGCGCTCCACAGCCGCACCGGACCACGATCTGCCCGGCAGCGTCGATCACCTGCATCGGCTCGCGATACAGCTCCGTGAGCCGCTCGGATGTCAGTAGCTCCGCGGCCTCTCCCACCGCGAACACCGGGATGTCCTTGTTGATGAGGGCCATGCGGTTGGCTCGCCCCGCCACCAGCGAGATCTGGTGGACCACCACCATCACGGCCTTGCCTTGCTCCTCGTTCAGGCGAGACACGAAGTCGAGCAACTCAGCCTCCGCGGGGATGTCCATGCCCGCTGTGGGTTCGTCGAGAATCAGCAGGTCGGGGTCACGCACCAGCGCACGGGCCATGAGCACCCGCTGCTGTTGCCCGCCGGACAGGTCCCGCAGGGGCCGGGATCCCAGCGACTTCATGCCGACCCGGTCGAGCGCCGCGATCGCCGCGTCCTTCGAGGCCGACGTGAACACCCAGCCCGCCTTGCCCTTCGCCTTCGGCCCCATGCCCCCGGACCGGACCACCTCGATGGCTGACATCGGGAAGATGGAGTCGATCCGTGAACGCTGGGGAACGTAGCCAATCCGCAAGGAGGGACGGGCTCGCACCCATCCCCGCACGGGCTTGATGCTGCCAAGCAGGGTCATCAACAACGTCGACTTGCCCGCCCCGTTGGGGCCGACGAGACCGAAAAAGTCGCGCGGCATGACCTGAAAGGAAATGCCCTCGAGCAGAGGACGGCCACCGTAGCCGATGGAGAGATCCTTCGCTTCGAGCAAGGATGATTCGCTCATGCGCCGTTCACCGTTCCCATCGCGAGCGCGCACGGGCAGCTGGCCAACCCGGAGGCTGCGCTCCGTCCGAAAAGCTCGCGCTCAGCTCGTCAGCTCGGACACGAGGCGATCGATCAGGTCCGTGTAGCTCGACGTGCCTCCCGCCCCGACCATCGTCGGCAGCACCTTGAGCTCCGCGCCGGACTTCTGCGCGAAGATCCTCGAGAGCTGCGTCGGGTAGAAAGACTCCTGCATCACGAACTTGACCCCTTGGCCCCGCACGCGCTGGATCAGCTCGGCCACGTGCGCGGGCTTCGGCGGAATGCCCGGCTTCGGCTCGAGCTCCCCGGCCTGCACGAACCCCGCGAAGTCCAGGAAGTACGCCCAGCTCTCGTGATACACGACCACCTTCGTGCCCTTGTGCGGGTCGAGCCGTTTTCGCCAGTCCACCATCTTGCCTTCGATGCGCCGCACGAAGGCGTCAGCCCCGGCCTTGTAGGCGTCCGCATGCCCCGGGTCGACCTTCGCAAGCTGCCGGGCGATTCCCCTCGCCATCCGGATCCCGTTGCGCGGGTCCATCCAGTAGTGCGGGTTGCCACCCGGGTGAATGTCCCCCTGGGATCGGTCCGGCGCACGCACCTGCAAGGGCGGAATCAACGTCGAACAGTCCAGGTATCCGATCCCCCCTCGCTGAATGGCGCCGTTGCGCGCACCCGTCATCAGGGGGGGAAGCCACCCAGCTTCCAGGTCCATGCCCGCCACCAGCAACAGGTCTGCCTTGTTCAGGTCGAGCATAAGGCTCGGCTTCGCATCGACGTAGTGCGGATCCTGCGTCGGGCGTACGAGCGTCGTCACCGTCACATGGGCTCCGCCAACTTCCTTGGCGATCGCCCCGAAGTCAGGGATCGTCGACACAACCTTGACCTCGGCGCCCGCGATCGAGGCCACGGTCAAGATCATCGTGACGACGAGCCACGCAATCCAGGTTCTCATTGCTCGTTCACTCCCGCGAGCGCAACCGACATGTGACCATCCGGTCACACGTGGAAAGGCATGCTCGCTCAACTCACTTCATTCGTTTCTTGGACCCGTCTCCGGGCCCGGCCCAGAAACTACGAAGCCAGCGCGGGGGGGGAGTGGGAAGGAGACAAGCGGAAGCGATAGCGCTGCGCTAGGACCACGCTCTCGGTTCGCGCTTGCGCCGGCTCGAGCAAGTAACTCTCAGGCGGATACACGACCGGAGCATCGACGTTGGGCATGCCCCCGTTCGCAGCGAGAGCAACCAGCACGAAGCAGTCATCGCCACCAGAGTAGGGAACGTCCTGGTGGTGCTCGAGTTCACCTGTGTCGCAGTCGGTATGCGCGACCGAGCCATGCTGAGGGCACAGCGTGTGGACGGCGACCACAAGATGCAGGACGGCGACCACCTGCCAGAGCAGGAAGACGGCAACCATCAACTTGCCGTAGGTCTTGGGTCGCCAGCTCATCTCACACCAATCGTCGGGTGGTAGAACGACGTTCTCGCTCGTGAATCATTCACATCGGAGGATCGACGAGCGACTCGTTCGCACGCGTCAGTCCATAGCGCCCGGGATGGGGTCCGTCAATGCAGCGGGCAACGGGGTGCTACGGACGTGGACGTGAAGAACCCGTGGGGTACGGGCTGCCGCGCGGCTTGCCGCGCCCAATGCTCGACTCGACATGTCGAGTCGCTCCGTTGGCGGATTTGTAGAGCGGCCATCTCACGATCACCCTTCGGTTTCCCGTGTTGGGATCGCTGCCAACCGTCGTCCGGTCGTCCACACAGGCCACGAAGCGTGGCTGTTCGCGAACGAATCGCGGGTCGCAGTTGCGGGTGGAGAGCGCAAGAGCCGTCCGCCAAGGCAGCGAATCGCGCCGATACCCTTCCGCCGCACTAGCGACTCGGCACTGCCGAGTCGAGCGTTGTGCGCGGCACCGCCGCGCCATAGGTCTGGGCCGGCGTGAGCACAACCATGAGAGATCAAACAAGATCTGCACCCCGGGCAACCATCCGCAGGGTCGATGAAGGAGGAAGCTGATTCCGCGGAGCCTCACTCCCCGAGGGCAAGGCTCGAGTCGAGGACCTGCAGGAAGGTGCGCTTGGGTTCGGCGTGAACAGCACCCACGAACGCGGCGACATTTTCGGCCGAAAGCTCGGGAGACTCGATGACCTTCCCGGCGATCTGAATCACCACGGGCTGGCCGTGCGCTGCTTCGTGATCGGCTGCTGCCAGTGCGTGCAGGTCGAGCTCACCAGGCTTCTTCGTGACCGCTTCGACATCTTCCGCTGCCTTGGCTTCTTCCGCTGCCTTGGCCTCTTCCGCTGCCTTGGCTTCTTCCGCTGCCTTGGCTTCTTCCGCTGCCTTGGCTTCTTCCGCTGCCTTGGCTT
>CAZAWR010000076.1:25430-49071 GCA_964488865.1 uncultured Polyangiaceae bacterium
CCTTGGCCTCCGCTGCCTTGGCCTCCGCTGCCTTGGCCTCCGCTGCCTTGGCCTCCGCTGCCTTGGCCTCTTCCGCTGCCTTGGCCTCTTCCGCTGCCTTGGCCTCTTCCGCTGCCCTGGCCTCTTCCGCTGCCTTGGCTTCGTCGCCCGGCATCGCCTCCGCGAATGGCTCGTCCGCCCGGAGGTTCGCCTCTTCCGCACGGAGAAGGTCCGAAGGCCCCTTCGTCGGCGGCTCCGGCTCCAACTCGCGCGCGTCAGGCCGCGAGAAGTCCGCTGGCAAGACCCAGTCCTGCGTCACAGGCTCGGTCGGAGGGTAGAGCCCAGGCGCCGAAGCCCCGGGAATCACTGCTTCCATCTCCGCCGTCGGGACCTCCCGAACCGGTAGCGTCAGCGGCTTGTGGTCCAGCTCGAGCTTCGCCTTCTCGCTCTCCGGAAGGTCGACCGTCTGCCCCAGCATCTCGATCGACGGATGCTCGAAATGGATTCGCGCTCGGGGAGCATCATCCACCTCGATCTTCGGGACCACCTGCTGGGGTCCCGACTCCGGCGGCGGCGTCACGCGCGGGGCGTCCGCTTCGCCGACATCAAGCTCCAGCTCCATCACCCGCCTCGAAGAAGACGGCGGCTCCTCCTTGAACACGTCCTCTTCGACAACGACCTCCAGCCCGCCAAACCCCACGTCGTCGAGGTCCAGCTCCGCCTCTCCCGCTTCCGCCAGGGCAAGGACGGGCTCGGGCGGCATGGCGGGCACACCCATGGGCATCTTCGCGAAGGGACGCGTCTCCTCGACGTCGAAAGGCTCCGACGCCGCCATCGAAAGGGGAGCGATGCCGATCCCGACGTCGTTGGCCAGCGCGAAGGGGCCCGCCTGCACGACAGGCGCACCGCGGGTTTCCGTGGCTCTTGTCTGAACTCTGGTCAGCAAGGACTCCAACCGGGCGATCTTCTCCTCGCGGTTCACGCCTCACCTCCCGACTTGCGGTCCCCTCGAGCATGCAACCGAACGAGCACCTCACCCCAGGCAACGCCGTCGGCAACCCACCCGGCAACCCGTCGCGCCCCCTGCTGCCCCGCGACGAGAAACCGCGTCTGCCCCTCGGACTCGGCCAGCTTCACGCAAACCACCGAACGCCCCGTGGCACCCGCCAAGGCGCCGTCGAGCACCGAGGCCACGAGCGAAGGTGGCATGGACGCGTGTTCGACCACGAACAGCAGCGCGTCTCCCCACAACTCCATGCCGACCACGCCCAAGCCCGCGAGCGCGAACTCACCGCGCACGTGCTCGACGAAACTCTCCATCGAAACCTCGTGGAGGCCGCCGAGATGTTGCGTAAGACGAGCTCCCATCGCCGTTCCGATGGCGCTCCCGAACTCGCGTGTGGCATTCTCCCCAGCGGCTTCGCAAAGCCGCGCCAACCCATCCGCTGGGGCGAGGACCCGCGGTGATGCATGCGCAAGGCTCACGCGACCGGAGGAAAGGTCAAACGTTACAGCACCAGACGGATCAAACGGGGCGTCGGCCATGGGCACTCCCACCGCACAAGGTTCAACAAGGGTTGTAAAGCGCCGCAGGCAACTGTGTCAAATGCGGAGCCATCCAACCGCCCTCGGGGCGGCACTTTGCGTCGCCACGTTCGCCCTCGCCGGTCGCGCCCTCGCCCAGAACGAGTGGGTCGAGCCCCCAAAGCCTGCCCCCGTCACGAACGAACGCCCCAACCTTCCGGCCGACCATCCCACCCTGTGCTCGGACCGCCTCCCCCTTTGTCTCCACGCCAGCACGCCAACCGCAGTCCACAAGCTCGTTCCCGCCCTCGCCACCCTCGAACAGGCCTACCGACGGGTCGTCTTCGTCCTCGGCTGGCGCCCCCCTGCCCCCGACCTTTTTGGCCCTTCCGCAGGGTTCGACGTCTACCTCGACAACCTTGCCTCCCCGTGGACAGTCCAGCCGGACCCCATGACCGACGTGTCCTACCTCGCGCGGGCGAGCGCTTTCGCTCGGGTGCGGGAGGACTTGTTCGGCTCGTGCCATCTTTCTTTCGCGTTCTCCGCCGCGCTTGCGAGGGCCGGCATCTACGCCATCGACGCCGCCGCCAACGATCAACTGGCCAACGCCTCCGCCACCTACCTCGGCACGCTCGCAGAGCCTTGCCCCGGCGCATTTTTGGCAGGTATCGATGACTTTCAGGCGTCGCCCCAGCTCGCCGTCAGCAACCCGGCCCACGACGATGGGCGCGGCGCCGTGCTCTTCCCGTGGTTCCTGCAAGACTCCCGAGGCCGCGGGGGTCCCGCGGACTTGCTTCACGCCCTCTGGGCCCTGTCCCCCCAACCTCCCCCCAAAGACAGCGCCACGCTCCTGAACGAGCCCGACTTCCTCGACGCCGTCGCCACCCTCGCCACCGACACCCGGCGCTCCCTGCCAGACCTGTGGCTCGACTTCGCCGTCGCACGGGCCTTCGCCGGCAACAGGGACGACGGCATCCACCTGCCCGACACCCGCTTCCTCGACTCCGCAGGGGCCGTCCGCTTCGAATGGAGCGTGCCCTACGCCTCTTTGCCCCGTCGCCTCGCACCCCGCTTCCCCGTCGAGCCTTCCGGCGCATCCTACGTCTGGCTCTCGCTCGGCGACGCCCCCAAGAACGCAGGCCTGGGCTTCCGCGCTGAATGGGAACCGCCGGACGTCTTCCGCTTCGCCTTGGTGCTGGTCGACGCGCAGGGACAGACCCTCTCCCGCCACAACCCGGTCAGCCAAGAGCGCGGCACCTCCGCCGAAGCCAACCTGGAGACGCTCGAGGGCGCAGCGGGCCTGATCGTCGTGGCCACGAACACCGGCTCGGTCCTGCGCGACATCGCGTTCGACCCGGACAACCACCCGTACACGGCGCGCAGCTACGCGGTCTCCCTGTTCGCCCAGTAGCGACCCGTCAGTCGCGCTTGCCGAACTTGCGGGCCAGCGCTTCGCAAACCAGCGGCGGCGCATACCGGGAGACATCCCCGCCGTGGCTCGCGATCTCGCGCACCAGCGACGCCGAGATGAACCCGTAGTTGGTCCGCGTCGGCAAGAACACGGTGTCGATCGACGGCTCCAGGTCCGCGTTGGCGTGAGCGATCTGCAACTCGTACTCGAAGTCCGTCACGGCTCGCAGCCCTCGCACGATCGCGTCGGCCCCGAGCTTCATGCAGAAGTCGACGAGGAGCCCGTCGAACCACGTCACCTCCACGCCGGCAATGCCGGTGGTCACGCTGCGAAGAAGTTCGAGGCGCTCTTCCACCGTGAAGAACGGGTGACGGGTGGGGTGCCGACCGACCGCCACGACCGTGCGGTCGAAGAGCGAGGACGCGCGATGGATGAGGTCGAGATGGCCGATGGTCACGGGGTCGAAGCTGCCGCCGTACACCACCACCTTGGAAGCCATTCGCTGAGGTGCGTCACACATCCCATCGTCTCCTGCGAGCTTACTTCGCCGGCACGGGCGGGGTCTGCGGGGTCGGTTCGCCCGCCGGGTCACGAGGACGCGCCTCCGCCGGCGCTTCCGCGGGCGTCTCGGCCACGAAGTCTTCCTCGAGCCACAAAATCTTTCCCGAATCGCCCAAGGTGACGCGGAACCCTCCGAGCAAACCCGAACCGATCACCCCGTCCACGTTCAGACCAAGCACTTGCTCGAGCCCTTCGATCTCCCCGCTCAGCACCGCCGCTACCTGAGGGATGTCGAAGGCCCCAAGCCGGATCATCGGGACCATCCCGTGCCGGACACTCGGATCCCCTTCCAAAGGCGTCAGCTCCTTCGTGTCCACGCCAGCCTTGCGCCACCCGTCGACGTCCAAGATCAGAGGAAACATCTGGGACGAGTCGATGAGCAGGGATGCAGGCGCAGCGTCGGTGTTCAACGCGCTGCGCATCATCATTCCGCCCCCACGAACGTAGTACAGCGGCACGTCCGTGGCCCGGGGAGGCCGCGGCGGTGAGAACTGCCGAACCACGAACTGTCGCCCCTGGAAGTCGAACGTCACGTTGGCGTTGCGAAGGAAGTTCACGCCCAGCATGGCCTTGATGGGTGCTCCCAGCTGACGCGAAATCCCCGACAGGTCCTGCGTCACCGCCGGCACGTCCTGGTACTCCACCCGCCCGTCGAACCGCACGGAGATCCAGGAAGGCTCCCGCCGCTGGGACTTGTCCAGCACGACCTCGGCCGTCCCCGTGGACAGCAGCGCGAGCCCCTGCTCCCCGTCGATCTCGACGGGGACGATCATGGCGGTGCCACGCACACGCGGCATCTCCACGGAAGCGACGATGTCGCCATCGACGCGGTAGGGCTTGCGCCCGGTCCCCTGGTTGGCGAGCTTGGAGATGGCCTTGGCCCATGGGTCGTGCACTTCGGGGTCGCGCAGCAGCGTCTCGAGGGTGGCGCCCGCTCCCTGGATGTCCCCTGCGTACCACTGCGCCCTGCCGCGAAGCGCGAGCGCCTTGGAATCGCCAGAGCCTTCGGTCAGGCGGATCGCCTCTGCGTAGTCCAGCTTAGCGAGCGCCAGGTTCGTGGCCAGCAAGCGGATCTCGGGGTCGCCGGGCGCATGGCGCAACGCCTCCGTGATCGCGTCCTGCGCGTCATCCACGTCCATCTGGTCGAAGCTCGCACGGGCCCGCTCGTACCACTTCTGCGCCCGAGGGGACCGGACCGAGCTGGGGTCCTTGGCGGGCTGGCAGGCCACGAAAGCGACCACCAGACCGAGTAGAAGCAACGCCTTTGCGGCGAATCGGAGGTACGGCCCTCGACGCGCCATGAGGGATGGGTGGGTGTTGAAGTTCACTGGAGTCTAGCCGGCGTGCAGGTTGAGCCGAAACGGGGCGTCCCGGAGTCACGGGTGCGACGCACGGCCAGGAGATAGCCGATATCCGGGTGCAGGTCGAGAACCGACCGCCAACGATCTCGACCGGAGCCCGGGACTCGTCGTAGGCTCCCCGCATGCGTTCACCCCGTCCAGCCTTCGTTGCCAGCATCGCCCCCCTCGGCCTCGCGCTTTGCCTTGGTGCGCTCGCGTGCACGCCGTCCCAGTCCACGACGCCCGACCCCGGGGCGCCCGGGCCGACGGAACCCGGCACGACCGAGCCCGCGGCCCCGGCAACACCGCAGCCGGAGGCGACGACCACGCCTCCCACGGACGGCACCGAGGAGCCCGCGTCCGGGTCCGTCGCGTTGCCCCCGCCGAGCGCGTCCGCCTGGAACACGGGCCAGAGCGACGGCCAGCCCGGCAAGGCGGACCGTGGCATCACCGACTACCAGCGCATCATCCAGGACAACCGCGAGAAGTTCCGCAGCTGCTACGACGCCGCCCTGGCCAAGCAGGAAGGCATCAAGGGCCGCGTGACCCTCGTGTGGGTGCTGGACCCCGCAGGGGCGGTGCGCGACGGCGCCCACATCGATCCGGCCGCCTCCGACTTCCAGAACGACATGCTCGAGAAGTGCATGGCCGCCGCGCTCAAGACGCTCGCCTTCCCCCCGTCGAAGCGCGGGATGGACTCGACGGTCCGCTACCCGTTCGACTTCCAGCCGAAGGGACGGCCACCGAGCCGCTGACGCGAAGAGCTATCCTTTCAGGGATAGCGAAAGACAGGCTCCCCGCATACTTGTAGGCTAGAATGCGCAGGCGCATCCCCCTCCGGTAGCTATTCGGATGAGGATTGACAGGATCCCAGGGACGATGGCGGGGGAGCCTACTCGGCGTCCATGAAGGGATAGCGGTGGTTCGTGGGGGGAACGAACGTTTCCTTGATCGACCGCGGCGACGACCAGCGCATCATGTTCAGCAGGCTGCCCGCCTTGTCGTTCGTCCCCGAAGCGCGGCTGCCGCCGAACGGCTGCTGCCCGACCACCGCGCCCGTGGGCTTGTCGTTGATGTAGAAGTTACCCGCCGCGAATCGCAGGCGCTGCATCACGTACTCAATCGCCGCACGGTCCTGCGCGAACACCGCACCGGTCAACGCGTACGGGCTCGTGTCGTCGAGCAGGTCGAGCGCCTCGTCCACCTTCGCATCGTCGTACACCCACACGGTCACCACCGGCCCAAAGATCTCCTCCTGCATCAGCTTGTGCTTCGGATCCGTCGTCTCCACGACCGTCGGCTGGATGAAGTACCCGACCTTGTCATCGTACGTTCCGCCCGTCAGCACCGTGCACTTGGGGTCGCTGTTTGCCAGGTCGATGTAACCCTTGTGATCGCTGAACGCCGACCCGTCGATGACCGCTCCCATGAAGTTGCGGAAGTCCGCCACGTCGCCCACGCCGATCTCGCGAACCATCGCGACCACACGCTCCTTGATCTGCGGCCACAAGGACTTGGGCGCGTAGACGCGGGAAGCGGCCGAGCACTTCTGGCCCTGGAACTCGAAGGCGCCTCGCACGATCGCGGTGGCAGCCGCCGCGGCGTCCGCCGTGGGGTGAATGAAGATGAAGTCCTTGCCGCCCGTCTCGCCGACGATGCGGGGGTAGCACTTGTAGTTGGCGATGTTGTTGCCAATGGTCTTCCAGATGTTCTGGAACACCGGGGTCGAGCCGGTGAAGTGAACGCCCGCGAGCTCGGGGTGCGGCAAGCACATCGGACCGACCACGCGCCCCGGCCCCATCACCATGTTCACGACGCCCGCGGGCAGCCCGGCCTCGTTCAAGCACTGCATGATCGCCCAGGCGGAGAGCACCGCAGTCTCCGCGGGCTTCCATACCACCGTGTTGCCCATGATGGCCGGCGCCGTCGGCAGGTTGCCGGCGATCGACGTGAAGTTGAAGGGCGTGATCGCAAGCACGAAGCCGTCGAGCGGCCGCTGCTCGGAGATGTTCCACATGCCGGGGCTCGAGATGGGCTGGTCCTGCATCAGGCGTGTGGCGAAGTGGACGTTGAAACGCCAGAAGTCGATGAGCTCGCAGGCCGAGTCGATCTCTGCCTGGTGCGCGGTCTTGCTCTGCCCGAGCATCGTGGTGGCGTTGGCGAGGTTGCGGTATTTGGTGGCCAGCAGGTCCGCCGCCTTGAGGAAGATCGCGGCACGCGCCGAGAAGGGCATTTTCGCCCAGTCGTGCTTGGCGTTGATGGCGGCATCGATCGCGAGCTTGACCTCGGTCTCGTCGCCCTTGAAGCGCTTGGCAAGCAGCAACGAGTGGTTGTGGGGCGCGTGCACCTCCACGACCTTGCCCGTGCGCAACTCACGCCCTCCGATGAAGTGACCGAACTCCACAGGCGTGGAGGACAACCGCGTCAGCTCGGCCTTCAGCGCCGTGCGCTCCTTGGTTCCGGGCTCGAAAGCGGTAATGGGCTCGTTGACGGGCGGGGGGGGAAGCATCATCGCGTCCAGCATGACTCGCTCCTTGGGAGACAGATTCCGGTTTCGGGGAGGCAACGGCCTCGACCCACCGGCAGCCTAGTCGGCCATACGCCCAGTTCCAGGGGATTCGTCGGGGATGCCATCCGATTCGATGAAGCCCCTAGCCGCGACGCCGGGTCACAAAGGCACGGGTTCGAGCCGCTTGGTGTCCATCGAGAACAAGGCCTTCGCCTTGCCATCCGCTCCGACCCGAAGCGCCAGGATCATCCCCTTCGAAAACGATCCGCCCCACGCTTCGTCCCCCGTCACCGTGGTCACGAACGCAGACAACGCCGGCTCGTGCCCCACCAGCAAGGCGGACTCGAGGTCCGACGCAACCAACTCCTTGGCGAGGGCAAGGATGTCGCCGTCCGGGGCCAGCTCCCGACGAACGATCACCGGCTCGTCCGGGTCCAGAGATGCGGCAAGAATCTCCGCGGTCTGCAGGGCGCGCACCACCGGACTGGAGGCGATGAGGTCCGGCAGCATCCAGTTGTCCCGCAGGACTCGCCCCACTTGCCGGATCCGCTTGCGCCCCCGCATGCTCAGGGCACGGTCGAAATCTTGGGGCGTGGCGCCGTCAGGGGGCTCCTCGGTGGCGCCATGCCGCATCATGAACAGCTTCATCGCCGGTCATCCTAACCGAAAGTGACCTGGATCATCGGTGAAGTTCCGCAACAGGGCGGTGTCGATTCGGACTAGCCCCAAATCAGGCACTGTTCGAAGAACGGTGCTTGGGTTTGGGGCTATCCGAGCCGAAGGCGAGGCGTTTTTGGGTGAGCCGCGGTGAGCGCGGCCCTGCCAGAAACTACCGCTTCGCCCGCTTCGCCTTGTCCGCATCCTGGGCCGGCGCGTCCTTGGCCGCCGGGACAGCTTCGGCCTCGGCCGGCCCGAGATCGTGCTTGGCCAGCACCTGGGCACGAACCTTCGCCTGAGCCTCGGGATGATCATTCAGGAACTTGATCGCACTCTCCCGCCCTTGCCCCAAACGCTCCCCTCCGTACGAGTACCATGCGCCACTCTTCTCGATGATCTGGTCCTCGACCGCCAAGTCCACCAAGTCCCCCGCCTGGTTGATCCCCTTGCCATACAGGATGTCGAACTCCACCTCCCGGAACGGAGGCGCCATCTTGTTCTTCACGACCTTCACCCGCGTGCGGTTGCCCACGACCACCGGGTCACGACGGTCCGGCGCCGCTTCCTTAATCGACCCGATGCGACGAATGTCGAGGCGCACGCTCGAGTAAAACTTCAGGGCGTTGCCCCCCGTCGTGGTCTCCGGGCTGCCAAACATCACGCCGATCTTCATCCGGATCTGGTTGATGAACATCAGCAGAGTCTGGGACCGCGCCACCGTCCCCGTGAGCTTGCGCAACGCCTGGCTCATCAGCCGCGCCTGCACGCCCACGTGCGAATCCCCCATGTCCCCCTCGATCTCCGCCTTCGGCACCAGCGCCGCCACCGAGTCCACCACGATCACATCCACCGCGCTCGACCGCACCAGCATGTCCGCGATCTCCAGCGCCTGTTCCCCGAAGTCCGGCTGGCTGATCAGCAGCTCCTCCGTCTTCACGCCCAATCGCTTCGCATAGTTCACATCCAACGCGTGCTCCGCGTCGATGAACGCCGCCACACCGCCCTGCGCCTGCGCGCTCGCGATCGCATGCAACGCGAGCGACGTCTTGCCGCTCGACTCCGGCCCGAAGATCTCCACGATGCGCCCGCGCGGATAGCCACCAATGCCCAGCGCCACGTCCAGCCCGATCGACCCCGTCGGCACCACCGGCACGTCGGGATGCAGTCTCTGCCCGTCCTGCAAGCGCATGATCGCGCCCTTGCCGAACTCCTTCTCCACCCCCGCGATCGCTACCTCGAGCGCCTTCTGCCGGTCCTTCTGGTCGAGCATGATCCTCTCCTGCACAGGCTTGATTCCACGCGACGAAGCCGCTCCGTCGCGCCTCGCACGGGCCTCATATCCTGCCCGCTCCGGGAAGGAATACTGCACTCGCGTTCAGGTTGCAAGCCCCGAGGCGACTTCCCCCCTCCAGCTGTGGCACAGTCGGCCCCGTGCTTTCTGTTCGAAACATGCCCCGGCTCGTCTCGGCCTTCCTCTGCTTGCTCATGACTGCTTGCGACGACACCCCGCCGCAGGCTCCCCCGCAAGAGCCGCCTCCCCCCGTCCGACAGAGAATCCCGGAGGATGCCAGCCTCGCCGCCTTCCTCGGCATCGACGCCGGGGAGCTACCCACGGACCCGCCCGCTCCGCCGGGCGACTTCAAGAGCGAGCTCGCCACCTTCACCACCCTCGACGCTTGCGTTGCAGCGCGTAGCCGCTTCGACCCCATCGTCGGGGATGCGGTCGACGCCATCGGCTACCACACGCTCCAGCGCGACGCCTGTCGCGTCGTGCAAGCGGCCGCCAAGAAGGACGCATCCCTGTGCGAAGCCATCCTCTCCACCTCCCTGCGACAACACTGCCAGGCCACCGTCGCCGTCACCGTGGCCGACCCGCTGCTCTGTCCTGTGCTCGGCACCAATCACGACCCTTTGTGCATCGCCCTGGCAAGGCGCGACGACCGTCTCTGCGTCTCGACGGCGCCCTCGGACCTCCCGACGTGTCGCGCGGTGCTCGCGCGAGACCCGTCTTCGTGCGGCCGTGATGCCCGATGCGAGCGAAGAGTGCAGCGGTGGAGGTCATTCCTCCCGGAGAAGATCGAACGGCCCGAGCTGGGCACCCGCGCCAGCATCCACGTGGCCGAACACGTGGAAGGAGGCACTCTCCCCGAGCAAGCCTACGACTTGGCGCGCGCCATCCTCGGCGCCACCGTCCGGCACACACCCACCGGACAGCAGCTCGAGCTCGGTGAGCCCTCCTCCGCCGCCTGGCCCCCCTCCGGCATGATCACCAGCCCGCGCTTGTCGTTTCGCATGCGCGCCAGCAACGATGTCGTCCGCCAAGGCAAGCGTCCCTTGCCCGCAGGGGCCGTCGAGCTCGAGATGCTCGCCCCGCATCGCGCCAGGCTCTCGTCTGAGACCACCCACGGGCCCATGCAGATCGAGGTGGACATGATCGGCCTCGACCTGGGCGACCCCATCCGCTTCACCCTCGAAGCCGACGTCGGCCCCGGTCACCGCAAGGTTCACCTGCGCCTCGTGGTCAACACCTTCGTCCGCGACGTGGTGAAGATCGGGGCCGCACCCGCCGCGTCCGCTCCGTGAGACGATCAACGTCGACGTCCGCCCGTCGAACGGCTGGATACGATTGCCCCGGTGGCCCCCCAGAGTCTTTCTAGCGCGCCCAGCAGGATTCGAACCTGCGACCCTTGGTTCCGTAGACCAATGCTCTATCCAACTGAGCTACGGGCGCTTGCGAATGGACGCGGGGAAGTACCTGCCTGAACGGGGGTTGTCAAGCAAGAATTGGAGGCCGGCATCTCGTGCCTTTCCATCCGCCAACCGACCCGTCCCGAGCGGGGTACGCAAAGAGTGCAAGCCTTTCGAGCCTCCGCGACACCAGTGTCGGGGGTCTGAATAACCGCCCACGGAGGCGTCCTTGTAACTTGCTGAAATTACGCTACCCATTCGTCAAAAGGCCGATTGGCTCGGTTGCTGCTAAGAGTGCGGCGACGCCTTGGTGGCTGTGAGTCGGCAATCGACCTTACTTCTTGCTTTCAATCCCGATCGTCGACTGACCTTCCTTAGTTCTTTTCTTCTTTGCTGGTTGACCTTCTTGGCTTGGGACTATCGGCTTAACTCTCGTTGGTCGCGCTTCATTCCCGCTGCCACGAGCCTCTTTCTTGATCCCTGTCTTCCGCTCCCTTGAGACATAGCTTGTCCGGGTCGGACCGAAGCACGCGGCGGTTTTCGCCGCGTTTGCTTTTTGTGCCCCTGCCCCGCCCTGGGCTTCACGGCGGCGCGAACACGAAATCCACCGGCGCCTCGGCGTGACACCGCGCACAGCTCTCCAGCTTGCCTCGCGCCTCCACCCGGCCGTCGCGCCCCACCACCACGAACTCCCAGTCGCCCCCCGCCGGGAAGGAACCGGCCTCACGCTTCACCATGGCGAACAGACCGAAGTCCACGCCACCCTGACGCTGCGTGTGACGCTGCACCAGCACCGAACCCACCGGCATGCGGTTCGACGGACCGATCAGCGCCGCCACGGCGGCTCCCGTGCCCTGACTGCCTCGAAGCTCCGCATCCCAACGCCCCGTCCCATGCCCGCGCGACGGAAACGAGCCCAGCACCTCGAAGTCGCCGACCCGACCGAAGTGCTCCCAGATCTCGGCCTTCGTGGGGTTCGAGCCCTCTCGCCCGTCCACCGCCCGCGGACCGTCGGAGACACCTGGGGCATAGGCCGGGTCTCCGCGCTGGCACCCCAGAAGAGAACACAGCCCCAGAAGCAGGGTTCCACCATGCCACCGGCGCGCTGTTCGCTCGACACGAGAGAGGATATGAGCCATGACCAATTGCGTGACGTTGCCCTCATACCACACGCAATGGACGCGCGCCTGGCTCTGTGCCGTCCTGGTGTCCGGCGCAGCAGCCCCCTGGCTCGTGCGAACCGATGACGCCCAAGCCCAGCAAGCCTCGGCTCGGGCCCAGCGCGGCTGGCTCGGCATCGTCATGGATGAGCTGCCGGGCGGGAAGGTGCTCGTCAAAGAGGTGCTCCGCGGGTCCCCAGCCGAAAAGTCTCGCCTGCTGCCCGGCGACGTCTTGCTGCGCGTGAACGGGGCCGCGGTCAAAACCGCCCACGAAACCGCACGTTCGGTCGGCCGACACGGCGCCGGCGCCGTCGTCCGGGTCGCGTTCTCGAGAGCCGGCTCGGTGCAAACCGTGGGCATCCGCCTCGAGCCCTTCCCTTCGGGCGAGCAGATGCTCCGCATGCAGCACGTGGGTCGACCCGCACCGGCCCTGCAAGGACTGCTCACCCCCGCGGGAGCCGCAGGGCCATCCCTCGCCAGCTTTCGCGGCAAAGTCCTCGTCCTCGACTTCTGGGCCTCCTTCTGCATCGCCTGCCGCGTCACCGCCGTCCACATGAACGGCTGGCACCAGCGCTACGCCAACCGCGGACTCCACGTCCTCGGCATCGCCGGAGAAGCCCCCGAGGTGGTCACGCGCGGCGCACAACGCTTCGGCATGCGCTACCCCACCTGCGCCGACCCCGAAATGACCACCTCCGCCGCCTATCACGTCCAGGAATTGCCCTCCCTCATGGTCATCGACCGCAATGGCGTCGTGCGCGACGTGGCCACGGGCTACGACCCCAATCGCATGCGAGAAATGGAGGCGCTCGTCGAGCGTCTTCTCGCCGAACCTGCCCCTGCCACGCAGTAGGATCCCATCGACCGCGATTCGTGACCCCGTCCGGGCATCCAATCGGTCCATACCCCTCGATTCCCCCGCGAAAGGACGTTACGACGCCCTGCGCTCTCCCTGTTCCGTGAACCCCTCGTGGAGGAAAGCTGCACGAACCTCCACCCAACCACCACGTGACGCTGCGGCGCGTGTCGAGTAGGAAATTGCCATCATGGTTGCAAGCCTCTCGCTGGTCGAATTGCTCGAGCGCATCGAGCGCGGTGGTCCCGACGCGTACCACCGGAAGAACGAAGAGCAAGGCAAGTCCTTCGCGCGAGACCGCATCGCCATGCTCGTCGACCAAGGAACGTTCGTCGAAGACGGCTCCCTTGCTCGATGTCTGACAGACGCGCTCCCCGCCGACGGCGTCGTCACCGGCACCGCCCGCGTCGACGGTCGCGTCGTGGCCATCATGGCGAACGACTCGACGGTGAAAGCCGGCTCCTGGGGCCCTGGCACGGTGGAGAAGATCCTTCGCATCCAGGAGACCGCCCGGGACCTGCGCTGCCCTCTGCTCTATCTCGTGGACTCCGCAGGCGCGCGCATCACCGACCAGGTCAAGATGTTCCCCGGCCGCCGCGGCGCTGGTCGCATCTTCTTCAACCAGGTCGAAATGTCCGGGTACGTCCCGCAAGTCTGCCTGCTGTTCGGCCCCTCCGCGGCCGGAGGCGCCTACATCCCCGCCTTCTGCGACGTCGTCGTCATGGTCGACAAGAACGCCAGCATGTACCTCGGCTCTCCGCGTATGGCGGAAGTCGTCATCGGCGAGATGAGCACCCTCGAGCAGATGGGCGGTGCCCACATGCATTGCAGCGTCTCGGGCTGCGGCGACGTCCTCGTCGACACCGAGAAGGAAGCCATCGCCTGGGCCCAGCGGTACCTGTCGTACTTGCCGTCGCGGGCAGGGGGAACCGTGCCCATGGGCTCCCCCAAGCCCCCCGCGCTTTCCTGGGAGCGCATCGAAGAGGTGATGCCCGAGGACGAGGGGCATCCCTACGACATGATGGAGATCGTCAAGGCGCTCGTGGACGAAGGGTCTTGGCTTGAGATCAAACCCCTGTACGCCAAGGAAGTGCTGACAGGTCTGTGCAGGATCGAAGGCCGCTCCGTGGGCATCGTGGCCAACCAGCCCAAGCACCTCGGCGGCGTGCTGTTCGTGGAGAGCGCGAACAAGGTGGCTCGCTTCGTTCAGCTCTGTGACGCCTTCGACATTCCCCTCGTGTTCCTCACCGACGTGCCCGGCTTCATGATCGGCGTGAAGGTCGAGCAGCAAGGCATCATCCGCGCGGGCGCGAAGATGATCGCGGCGGTGTCTTCCGCCACCGTGCCGAAGATCTCCGTCATCGTGCGCAAAGCGTACGGGGCAGGGCTGTACGCGATGTGCGGCCCAGCCTTCGAGCCCGACGCGTGCATCGCGCTGCCTTCGGCGGCGATCGGCGTCATGGGTCCCGCGGCCGCCGTCAACGCCGTCTACTACAACAAGATCCACGCCCTTGCCGAGGGCGAGGAGCGCGACGAGTTCATCGAGACTCGCAAGCGCGAGTACGAAGAAGACATCGACTTGTCCAAGCTCGCCGACGACCTCGTCATCGACGCCGTGGTGCCTCCCGCGGACCTCCGACGACAGCTCGCCAACCGGCTCGCCTTGCTCGTCGACAAGCAAGAGATCCGCCTGCCCCGCAAGCACCTCGTATCCCCGATGTAGCCCGTAGCCCCAAACCCAAGCACGCTCTTCGAACAGTGCTCGGTTTGGGCCTACCCTGCCGGTTCGGCCCGACGCGCCGCCATCCACTCCGCCACCGTCTCTCGAATCCGTGTGAACGCGCCCGCAGAGGACTCCGGGGCAAGCCAGCAAGCGGGCTCCAAGTCCGTCTTGCACTTCCAGCAGAGAAGCGCCTCTTGCCGAACCCGGGCCCCGCACGTGGGACACGGACGTCGCCTGCACTCGTCCAACACCTTGTCCGCCGCACGCACCACGAGCGCCACCACCGCCATCACCAGGGTGACCACGAGCGCCAACACGACCGTCAACATGGGCGACACGGCCAGCACAATCAACAAGCCGATCACGCCTCCCGTCTCCACGTACTGCCAGATCTTCTTAAGGTGCAGGTCATCGAGCCATCCGAGCACCATGGCGCGAAGCCACGTGAGCCCCTGGGTGAGCCCAATGGCTCCCGCCACAACGGCGACGTCGATCCATACGGGCTGGCCGGTCTCGCGGACGCCGGCCGACGTTCGCAGCACCTCCATCGATCCCGTTGCGACGGGGAGGACGGTCTCCGCGGCAGCGAGCTCGCCGATGGAGATCATCAGTAGCCCCACAAAGAAGCTTCCCACGATGCGCCACAGCTTGTCCCCGTGGACGTTCCGTATGACCTCCTCGATCTGGTCGCTGTGCTCGACCACCGCCTCGGCCACGGTAGCGACCAACCCTGCACCGAGCATGGGCAGGGAGACGAGCCAGAGCATGCCCGGATCCATCGCGAGCCATCCGTGGCGTAGAGACAACGCGATGGCCAGCTGGCAGAGGAAGAACGTGAGCGCCGGTCGGGAGGTCGCTGTGAAAGCGGCCCCCGTGGCACGTGCGATCATCTGGGAGAGGGTCTGTTCCATCGCGGGCTCCGTCAGAACAAGTCCGTCACGAGACCGGAAAGAAGTGGGATCTGCAGCGACTTGATCACGTACATCGCCAGACCGACAGCGGCAGCGGCGGCCACGATCGACACGACGAGCACCGCCACGAGGCTCGCGGGGACAATCCACTCCCACGTGTCGAGGCGCGCGGTGACGACTTCCCGTCGGAGACGGTTGCTCACCAGCCACAACGCACCTTCGGCATAGACCATCGTCGCCAAAAACGTGGTCACCAGGGCAACCGCCGCGTTCGCCCCCGGCCAGGGGATCATGAGCACATCGATGAGCAAGCCGAGGACCGCGAGGGCCGCGAGGGAGAGACGTAGCGTGAACCGGGTCGTCATGCGACGGCTGGCGGAGAGCCATAGGATCGGACGCCGCACCAGAGCGATGTGCACGATGAGAAGCCCCACAAACCGCAGGATCGCTGCCACGAACGGCACCCAGCCCGTCGCGAGGGCGGCCGCAGCCGTGAGAGGGTAGATGACCCACCGCCAGACCTTCCACCGGCGGGCAAGGTGATCGACGACGTCGAGTCCACCTCCCCCAGCCTCGGCGGCGACGGCCCGTCCGCACTTTGGGCACGGCTGGGACTTCAGGATGACGAGACTCGACACGATCTCCGCGCAGTGACAGCACCGACGCTGGGTGAGCAACTCCTGCTGATGGCGCCTTCTGCGAGGGGTCTCGGTGCCCTCGGACGGAACGGACGCGGCGGTGGAGCTCACGGCAGATTTCCTCGCGAAGCGCTCGGGGACCGGGTCGTCCCATCGCGACTGTCGGAAGGGTAGTTCATTGGGGTGGGCGGGGCTACCTTGCAGAGTCAAGGCCGTCGCAGAGCTCTGACGTCAGAAGGAACAAGGAGCCCGACTCGCTCCAGAACACGCTGCTCACCGTCGAAGCCCTGGAAGCCGAGTTGGCTGACCTTCCCGCCCGAGAGAACGAAGAGGGCCCTGACGAACCGGAAGAGGGCTGAGAGGCTCTCGAGTGCTGCGCCAAGGGTTGACCCCGTTCGCGAGTTGGCAACCGCCTATGAAGGGCTGGTTCGATGCGATGGCTGAACGCACAGCCGTTGAAGTGCGTTTCCCTCCGCGCACCAACTGCCACGAACGAGGACGGCACTGACGCCTCGTTACTGGGCGAGGAAGCGGAACGGCGGGCCATTGGCGGTCGGCGCATCCTCGAACCCGTCCGCCGGGGCGGACGGGACAAAAAACGAAACCCCCTGTTTTCACAGGGGGTATTCGAGCGGGGCGGACGGGACTTGAACCCCCAAAAATCGCCACACGAAGACCACTCCGGAGACCAACAGATGGCCGCCGGTCGTCAGCAAGTTGCCGCTGCGTGTCCACCGCATGTCCCGCCCGCGGCCCCGGCATGCCCCTCGGGTGAGCCCCCGCGAGTCCGACTCATGATCGCGTTGGCTGACGCGATTCGAGACGGCGCGATCACCGGTGACCTTGCCCTCGTCCGCTGCGCCACCCGAACGTTGAGCGACCTTGCCCGCCCCTCGGACACTGCCGGCACCGAGGTGATCGACATCCTCGAGGCTCGCGAGCAGCGGCTTGGAGAGGCGAAGGAGAAGCGGTAGACTCGTCGGGTCCGTGCAGCAACCTGCTGTACAATGCGGCGCAAGCGCATGACCAGCTCGTCGATCACACCCGGGTACCCCGCGTTCCTCGAGTCCCTCAGGCAGCGTGTCCGTGCCGCCCGCGTCCGGGCAGCCCTGTCCGTCAACCGCGAGATGGTCCTTCTGTACTGGGACATCGGTCGCGACATCCTGGCCCGGCAGGCGGACCTTGGCTGGGGGGCCAAGGTCGTGGACCAGCTCTCGCGGGACCTGCGCCACGAGTTCCCCGACATGAAGGGGTTCTCGCCCCGGAACCTCAAGTACATGCGGGCTTTCGCGGAGGCGTGGCCCGACCAGGCATTTGTGCAAGAGGTGCTTGCACAAATCACCTGGTACCACAACGTCGCCCTGCTGGAGAAGGTCGGCAGCCGCAAGCAGCAGCTGTTCTATGCACACAAGACCATCGAAGCGGGCTGGAGCCGCAACGTGCTCGTGGCTCAGATCGATAGCAAGCTGTACGAGCGGCAGGGCAAAGCCGTCACCAACTTCGAGCGAGCCCTCCCAGCTCCCGACTCCGATCTCGCCCGGCAGACGCTGAAGGACCCCTACGTCTTCGACTTCCTCGGGCTGGAGGAAGCCGCCCAAGAGCGCGAAATCGAACTGGCCATGATGCAGCACATCCGCGACACCCTCGTGGAGATGGGCGTCGGCTTCGCCTTCGTGGGCCGCCAGGTCCGGCTCGAAGTCGGCGGCGAGGAGTTCTTCCCCGATCTGCTCTTCTACCACCTGCGCCTGCGCTGCTACGTCGTGGTCGAGCTGAAAGCCGGGGAGTTCCGGCCCGAACACGCGGGCAAGCTCAACTTCTACCTGACCGCCGTGGACGAAACGGTCCGCGACAAGGACAAGGACGGCCCCACCATCGGCCTGCTGCTGTGCCGATCCAAGAACCAGGTCGTCGCCGAGTACGCCTTGCGCGACATCCAGAAGCCCATCGGCATCGCCGACCTCCAACTCACCCGCCTGCTGCCCGACTCGCTTCAGAACACGCTGCCCACCGTCGAAGCCCTGGAAGCCGAGTTGGCTGACCTTCCCGCCCGAGAAAACGAAGGGGGCCCTGACGGATCGATGGGCGCGCGCTGCGGCGGTGGTGAAGACGAACAGGGATAGTCAACGATGAGCGAGCTAAAGAAAGGGCCCTTCTCGTAACAAGGAAAGCCCACGCAGAAGCCCCCAGATACGAGGCGGCTCGGACGTCTCGCAGGTGTTGATTGCGCTGGTCGGAAGTTGACCTCGACGGCGGGGAAGTCCGGCTCCACGCAAACGCCTGTGCGGATTGGGAGGCGCTGGCCCGGTCCGTGCGCCGCAGCGAACCGTAGTGCAGGTAGGCGAAATCGAACCCCACTCGCCCCCGTGAGCGCCGAGCCCGGCCTTGCACGTAGTCCCATCCGCGGCGTGGCCTCCGAAGTGACTCCGCCACGTTGCGCAACCCTTCCTCTCCCGGGCCACCCCCCTTCGTCGCCAGACGAAGGGAGTCGGAGAGCTTCGGCACCCCTGGGATGCGCCTCGCACGCAACATGGGCAACCCGTGCGATGCCAAGCACGGGGCGGGTCGCGACAAGCGGGCGGCCCTGTTCTGCCGCTCGGAGCAGAAGGCGGAACCTCGCTTTCATCTCCTCAGAGATGGGGTGCATGTGCTGCTCCTCGGTTGGGATGAGACTGGGGAAGGACAGCGGGGGTGGACAGCCGCCGTTCGCCTTATCCGGACTACTACGGACGACGAGCAGGTGCGCAACGGGCCAGGATGCGTTTCCACCCGTTCCTCGCGGAAACGGCTTCGTTCAGGATGTCGAGGTGTTCATCGACGCCCACCTCCATGTGCGCCGGCCCGAACGGTTGTTCACGGTACTGGTTGAGTAGCGCTGCTCGCTCCTTGGGGGTCCGGCCCTGCTCGAGAATGCGGGCGTACACCTCGCAGCTGTATGCGAAGGTCTCACGCCTGCGAAACTCGATCTCGAGCAGCCATTCCTTCCGCCGGGTGTGTGGAAGGCCAGCGTACTTCCGCTTCCAGTTGTGGAACACGTGCGCAGCTTCGTGCACGATGAAGTCCTCGAAGACGCCGCGGCCGGACAGGTACTCGGGCGACACGAAGCACGTCGTCGCCTCGCTGAATCCGACGATGCGTGGCGCCTCGTCGCTGAGGAGCTCTGCGCCGACGTACAGCAGGAACAGGTTCGCGACCGTCCATGCACTGTGCCCGAAGCTCTGCTCGCGGATGAGCTGTTCCACGTTGGTTGGAGAGACGAACACGACCGACTTCTCCAGAAGGCCGAGCACGTGGTCCTGTTCTGCTCGCGGGAACAGGCCCCGGACCATCGGCTCGACACGGCCGCGTGTGAGGTCGACGAGCTCATGCGGACTGGGGAGACGTGGCGTCCGCACGGTCTTCGCACGAGCTCGAACCTCCGCGACGAGCGCGTCGCGCATCGCGTTCTCGGCATTCTGCATCTTCTCGATGGTGTTCTGGCCGGCCCACTCAGCCCAGTACTGGCCGTCGGTTCGGGCGAAGCGGACGTACTCGTCGATGATGTGCTCTTGCTGCGGGGTCACGCGGCTAAGCTAGCCGACCACCAAGTGATTCGCCCAGTACTTGGCTGTTGTTCGCTCGTTCGGTCTTGCCGCACGCAAGCACATTGCGCCCGACACCGGTATCGCGTCCAGCCTGACGCTGATGGCCCCGTCCCGGTTCGTGAAGGCCTCGCCGATGCGCGTCGTCTGCACGACGGGCTCCTTGGTCTTGGTCGCGATCATCCCGTGGTGCACCGTCTGCACCGACTTGGGCCAGGCCTCGTGCGTGCGAAGATCGAGCAGCCTGCAGAACCTTGCCAGAGGCTCGGGAGTCTTGACCCGTAGCCGCGGGGGAACCTGCGCTTGCCGGACGCGAGTCCTACCCGTATCCTCCAGCAAGATGAATCGCTTCCGCGAGGCCCCACCTATCATTGACGTGTCCCCTTCTCTGGGGGCCCGTTCGACGAAGGCCGAGGCGCCGGCCCGTGAGATCATGGGAGCATACGACGAGTTCGTGGGCATCCTGGCCGACCCGAAGAGCCGGACTGAACTCGATGAATTGGAGCCGGCGGACTTCGACACAACGAGGACATTCGAACGCCCGAGGCAGATCAGTCACCGTTTCAGCGACGGACTTCAAGCGCTGTTCTTCGACGTGGGCGAGATGAGACGACTCACTCGAGTTTACGGGGTATTCTGATGAGACCCATTGGCTTTTCGACCGGAGCGCTCGCACTCGCAGACTTCCAGCTTGGCCTGGCGATGCTGAAAGCCGCGGGCGAAGTCTGCGCTGTGGAGTTGTCTGCGCTCCGCGTGCACGAATTGGCGCCGCTCGCGGAGGCCTTGCCGTCATTGGATCTCGAGCGTTTCGCATACGTCGCATTCCATGCACCCAGCGCGTTCACGAAGGACGAGGAGCGAACCGTTGTCGATACTCTGGTCCGCATTTCGGACCGAGGCTGGCCCATCGTCGTTCACCCCGATGCCGTTCACGATTGGACGCTGTGGCGCGAACTGGGGGATCATCTTTGCATCGAGAACATGGACAAGCGCAAGCCGATCGGTCGCACGGTGGCCGAGTTGGCCGCCTGTTTCGATCGGGTTCCCGATGCGCAACTGTGCCTGGACCTCGGCCACGCGCGTCAGGTCGACCCCAGCATGACAGTGACGTTTCTGATCTTGCGTGCGTTCGGGGACCGGCTCAAGCAAGTCCACCTGAGCGACGTGAGCACCGACTCCCAGCACAATCGCCTCTCCTTCTCTGCAAGTCTCGCCTTCAAGAAGATCGCCGGACTGATTCCAACGCCGACTCCGATCATCCTGGAGACGCCCGTCAGCACGGAAGAGATCGCGCATGAGATCCAGCGTGCTCGAGCAACGCTGACTCCGTCGATGGTCGAACGCGTGTCGATCAGCAGCATTCCGACGGCTCGCCCGTCATGACGCCGTCCCTCACGCGCCCCGAGTTGTTCCACAACTCTGGCAACACGTTGAGGCGTCCCCCGCCAAAAATCGCGGGCCGGCTTCCTGCGCGCGACTTGCACCTGTCCCCAAGATGGCCCAACCACTCCCCCGCCGAGTACAAAGCGAAGCTCGCGTTCCGCTCCTGCCCGGGCTGTGTTGCAGCCGAATCGATGCGTCATTTTCACCGCGGCGACGGACGCCGCCCCCGATGCCCTACTCCTCATCCTCGATCCCGTCCCAATCCGCGGGCCACTGCTCGGACAGAAGCTCGAACCCCTCCGGCACTTCAGACTCCGCATAACCAATGGCGCGATACCCTCGCAGGCGCTTCTCGAACATCCGACGAAGCGTCGGGACGGCTCGGTCGACGTAATCGAAGACCCGAACCTCCTTCTTGCCGGGGTGCAGGCGATGCAGGCGTCCGACGTACTGCGCGAGCGTTCCCTTCCACGCGATGGGCATGACGAGAAAGAGCGTGTCGAGCCGGGGATCATCGAAGCCTTCGCCAACGTACGGGCCGGTAGCCACAAGAACGGTCGAGCCGTCCGGTGTCGCTGCAGCAAGCGTTTCCCGTGCTTCCTGCTCCGCCTGCTTGCCCATGCCCCCCTTCAGCACAGCGACGTTGCGGGCGTAGGGGCGCACGCGCTCCGCAAACCATTCCAGGTGTTCGCGTCGCTGCGTCAACACGATGGGATTGCGACCTTCGACCAGCGTGCCGATGATGTCTTCAAGGATGGCGGCGTTGCGCACGCCGTCTCGGTGCAGCCTGCCGTAGATCTCGGTGATGGACAGGTCGGCATCGTTGTCCTCGAGCTCGAATGAGGTCTCGCGCACGAACAAGCGGTGCTCCAGGGGTTGAACCGCCGCCAGCTTCCTCGGGCTGACCTCGAATCGCGTGGGACCCAGCTGCATCCGCATGATGGCCTGCTGACCATCGCGGCGCTGCGGAGTCGCTGTCAGGCCCACGATGAACCGAGCGCGAACCTCTGCAAGAACCCGCTCGAAGGAGACCGCGGATGCGTGGTGGCACTCATCGATGATCACCTGGCCGTATCCCGCTACGGCATCATCGACTGTGTCGGGCTTCACCAGCGCCTGCACCATGGCGATGTCCAGAAGGCCGTTCGGCTTCTTGGCCTTTGCGCCGCCTCCGCCAATCTGTCCCACCGCGGTCGGCTCGATGCCGAGGAAGAGCGCGAGCTGCGCACGCCATTGGTCGAGGAGGTGGCGTCGGTGCACCAGGATGAGCGTGCTCCGTTTGCGCCTCGCGATGAGCGCAGTCGCGACGACAGTCTTTCCGACACCCGGCGGGGCAACGAACACGCCGGTTTCGTGAGCCAGCAACGATTCGACCGCCTGAGCTTGGAGCGCGGTGAGCTCGCCGGTGAAGGACAAGTCGAGCGGGTCGCCGTCGCTTCGAACGTCTTCGAGGGCAAGAGACATATGGTAGCGGCGGGCGAGCGCCTCGAGATCTCCGGCGCATCCGCGCGGAAGCGCGACGTGGTGATCGAGGTTCTCTGCACAGCAGATGATTCGTGGGGTGTTCCACGTCGACAGGTGCATCGCTTGCTTCTTGTAGAACTCCGGGTTCTGGAACGCGGCGATTCGGCGGATCTGAGCGATCAACCCAGGTGGTAGGCCCCTCTTGTCCACGAAGAGCCGCTGCGAGAGGGTGGCGTGCAAGCTTTCCGGAAGGGGCCCCCGCACCGCGGGAGTGGGCATCGCCCCGGACGGAGATCGAAGCCAGGGAGCTTCGTCCTCTCCGTCGTCGTCCTCGGCGATGGTCCTGACACCGAGAATCGTCCCTGCTCGAGAAGCGTGCTTGACGAGGGCTTCGACGCGATGAGCTTCGATGCGTTCGATCCCCTGCAACAAGCCCCACTGGTTGCGGACGGGCTTCCAGTCTGCTCCGACGAACACCGAGTTGCCCTGCCGGCGTGCCTCGTGCTGGAGCGGCAAGGCGATGAGATTGCCGAACCCACCCGTCGGCATCGTGTCCTGGTTGGGGAACAGGCGGTCGTAGGAGTCGAAAGAAAGGCCGGGGTGCCCGGACATCGTCTCCGTGAGAACGTGAGAGCCGAGCTTCCGCGCGAGGCTCGCAGGAACGGGGGCGGCGAAGAAGAACCACACATGCGCGCCTTCACCGGACCGCGACCGTTCCACATACGCCGGGATGCCGAGCCGGGCGCACGTCTCCCGAACGGCGCGTGCGTCCTCCATCCAGGTAGATTTGTCGAAGTCCATCGCCAGCAGCCAGCACGTCTCGTCCTCGAGCAGGGGGTAGATACCCAACACGTGATCACCCCGCAGGTGCCCATCCACAGCACGATCATCCAGCGGCCGCAAAGCTCGGTTCGCGCACGCGCCGCACTTCACCTTTGGCAGCTCGCAGAGCCCTTTGACGAACTCGTTCGCGCAAACCGGGCCGTAGCCGGCCTTGCCCGTCTTCTTGGCGACGAATCGCTCGGCATAGACGTCTTCCCGGCCGCGGAAGAGATCTCGGAACAAGCTGACCTTTTCCTCCGGGCTGAGGAGGGTGGAGGCAGTTGGGCCTTCGGTGGCTTGGGCCTTTGCCCTGCGCTCGAGCTCGGCGCGGTCGCGCGCGACCTGGTCCTTCAGACTTTGCTTGCTGTCGGAGGTCTTGGGCATCGTCTCGGTGGTCGCCTCGGGCAGACGATGGTGCCACCGCTCGTACCTCCTGC
>CAZAWR010000077.1:0-23513 GCA_964488865.1 uncultured Polyangiaceae bacterium
GATAAATTCCCTCAAACAGCACCCCGAAGTGCTTGGTTTGGGACTAGGAGCTGAGAACAACACGGAAGGCGAATAGCGAACCAGGAATGGGCAGAGTCAGGCGCAACACGCACGGCCTACCTCCGCACCACCCTTCTGTGCCTTCTGCGTCCTCTGTGGTTCTCCGCAGTGCGACCCCGGTAGTCACTTCGGGCACACGGCAAGAACGTGCTTGGGTTTGGGGCTATCCGAGGCAATGGCGAGGCGTCTTGGGGTGAGCCGCGGTGAGCGCGGCGAGGGGGCTTTGCGCACTTCTGCTGCCACCAAGCGGTTTGGTTTACACCCAGGGGTACCGCGAAAAGCCCGCCCTGGCGGGCTTCCCCCGAAATTGCCGTGGGCTTCAGCCCGCGGAAAGAGATCCAAGGTCCGTTTCACGAAGGTTCGTCAAAGGCGCAGAGCAAGATCCAGAGCTTCCTCTCTCTGCCCGTCGCTTCGCTCCAGATCAGGGTGGGCAGATGCCCCTTGGCTCCCCGGTCTTGTCGCGCGATGCTGCGGACATGGGACTGCTGGGCCGCATCGTCGATCGCCTCACCCGACCCAAGATCGAGGACCGAGGCGCGCGCCTGGAAGTCGAGGGACGACTGGAGGAAGCCTACGAGGCGTACATTTCGACCGGGCAGCTCGACCACGCCGTCCGCGTCCTGCTTGCCCGCGCGGAATCGGAGCCCGACCCGAGACGACGGCTCGCCCTGCTGCAGGTAGCCGCATCCCGCGCCCCGGAAGGCTCCCAATCCGGCCGCGACGCACGTCGACGCGCTGCGTCCTTGCGCCTCGACCTGGCTCGCACCGCCCGCGCCACGGCACTGACCTCGGAGCTTCTCGACCTCGCCCAGCAGCTCGAGCAATTGGAGATGATGCAGGAAGCCGCCGAAGCCTACGGGCTCGCCGGGGACACCGACAACCAATCGCGCGTCCTTGTCGCCAGCGGGTCCATCGAAGCCCTGGAAGACCTGCTCGAGTTCCAGCGCGAGGACCGGGTCCGTCGGCGCGAACGGGAAGTCGCCTGGAAGGAAATCCGAGACCTCGACGCCATCGGCAAGCGCCTCGCCTGCCTCGCGCGCTGCGAGCAATGGCTTGCCAGCTTCCCCGACGACGAGGCCATCGCCACCTTCGCCCGGGGTGTCGAGTCGCGGGTCGTCCGGTCGGGCACGATCACGCTGCTGTTGGAAGGCGAGCGCGTGGACCTGGTGGTCGACCACCCGCTCACCATCGGCCGCACTGATGCCTCGATCGATCTCCCCTCCCCTGCCCTCAGCCGCCGGCACATGCAAGTGCGCCGCGCGGGCGATCAGGTCGTGGTCGAGGACCTCGGCAGCCGCAACGGCACATGGATCGCGGGCGCCAGAGTGGATGGGGCGTTGCCCGTCGGCAACGGCGTCGACCTGAAGCTCGGGGGCCAGATCCCCCTGCGCCTGGAGCCCTGGCGCGACGGCGTGAAGCTGTTGCTCACGGGACGCGTGCTCGTAGCATCCCTCGGGCCGCTGCGCGTCGGGGGCTTCTCGATCCTTCGCACGGAGTCCGGCGTGCTCCAGCTTTGCACGAACGTTCCCCCGGTCCTCAACGGGCTCACCGCGGAGGCTGCCATCGACCTCGCGTACGGGGACAAGGTGAGCGCGACACGGAACGGACCCATCGTGGTGGAGGTGGTGGCGTCGTGAGCTTCTTTTCGAAGCTGTTCAAGCGAGCGCCGGTCGCACCGCCCGCCCCGGCAGCGAAGGCTCCCCCCGCGCCTGGGCCGCCCCCTCCTGCGACGCCCGACGACATTACCTTGCTGGGACGAGTAGGCGAGGTGGGGGGCCCTGACGAGCCCTCGGCGGCCCGATTGCTGGCGGCGGCCCTCGCATCCCCGCGACAACGCGACGCGATCGACGCCCTGGCTCATGCGATGACCGGTCGAGACGTTCCCGAGCGGCTGCGCTTGGCCTGCGCGCATGCGCTGGTGCAACGAGGTGATTACCGGCAAGCGCTCGCGTTCCTGGAGCACGTCTCGGAGACCCCTTCCCTGCTGCTCAAGGCCGATCTGCTTCACGACCAAGGCCAGGTGGCGGTCGCGGTCTCCGTCATCGAGCGCGTGCTCGCTCGAAGCATCGACACGCCCGGGGCACGCGAGCGGCACCAACGATGGCGTGCTTTGGTCGCCCCCCAAACCCAGCAGCCCCAGGGGCGACACGACGTCACCGTGGCGGTTCCGACCACGCAGCAGACGCCGTTCCGCATCCTGCGGGAAGTGGCACGCGGCGGCGCGGGCACCGTGTACGAAGCGCGGGACGACGTACTGGGTCGTCCGCTCGCGCTCAAGGTCTATCACAAGACGTCGGAGCGGGAGCAGATCCGGCGGGAAGCGCGGGTGGCCGTTGAGCTCGCAGGCGCGGGGGTGATCCGGGTTCACGATGTGGACCTGGAGGCGGGGTGGGTCGCGCTGGAGTGGTTGCCGCGAGGCTCGGTGCGCGACGTGCTGCGGGACGGGGACGCGAGCGGGCTTGGTGATCCGGAAGCGTTCGTGCGGGGGCTCGCGCTTGCGCTGTCGCGAGTGCACGCGCGGGGGTGGGTGCACGCAGACGTGAAGCCCGCCAACATCTTGGTGGGGTCGTCGGGAGAGCCGTTGCTGAGCGACTTTGGGATCGCGGTGCGTGCGGGAGAGGCGAGCCGCGGAGGCAGTGCGGGCTACCTGTCGCCTGAGCGGCTGGCGGGTCTTTCGCTTTGCCCCGCGGACGACGTGTACGGGTTCGGCCGGATCCTCGAGGACGCGGTGCGGACGGGGCATCCGGCGTGGCAGGCGTGGCTTGCCTTGGCGGAGCGCTGCATGGCGGTGCGGGAGTCCCGGCCGCAGGACGGGCGAGCGGTGTTGGGTGTGTTGGGGTAGCCATTTCTGCCGCGGGGTTCGAGCTTCGGCATCTTCCATCGGGAAAACCCACGGCAGACCGGGGATGGCGAAAGCCCGGCGGGTGCCGGGCTGACTGGGTGCGGGGCTGGCAGCGCACATGGCTGCCGCCGAACCACGACGTCGGCAGTCATGTCGCGAACCATGAAGAGGGATCACGGGAGCCGCTGAGAGATCGCGACCCACCCCTGGAATGCTCGAGCGAACGACACGTTGTCGAGAAACATCGGCTGATCGCCGGTTCGGTACCAGGGATCGAGATACCAGAACCCCTCCGGCGTAGCCTCTACCAGCACCACGACGTGGCGAAAGAAGTCGGCGGTGGGCAGGGGGCCGTGAGCGGACACCAAGGGAGGATTCCGCGATCCAACGATTCTGCCGAGTTCCGCGGTGAACATCTGAGCGATCACCCAGCGCCCATCGCAGAGCATCGCGCGCAGGTAGTCGTAGTTGCGGGGCTCATCTGGATCGAGCTGGACGTACTCACCTCCGATGTACGTGGCGCCGTCGCGGAGGGCGAACCCCTTCTTCGACCCCTGCCATCGACTGCGCACCTCGTCTTCGGACGATGAAGAACCTGAGCGCTCGATGACCATACACACGCACGCGGGTACGCACCCTTGCTGCGTGGTCTGCTCGCGGTGGAATCGCGCGTAGGGCATCGGCCGGGTCAGGCGACGTCGCGGAGGAACGGCTCGATGTGGTCCAGCTCGTAGCTGACCATGATGTGCCCGCGCGCCTCCCCGGACACGCCGGCCAGGGTGACTCGCCAGCCCCCTTCGGCGGGCTCGCAGCTCGTGGAGTGCAGTGGTTCGAGCGGGCCTACTTCGTCGAGGATGTACTGCTCGGCAATACCGAGGATCCGCTGGACCACGGTGCGGAGCGGAGCAAGGCGTGCGACATCGTCGACGTGCCAATCGGAAGGAAGCGGCTCCGTCAGCGGAATGCGCAGGAAGTCGCGGGCGCGCACGGCGTCGACCCTACCGGCGCAAAACGCACGCTCGGTCAGGTGTCGCAGCACTCCGGCGCGCAGTCCGACGCCATCGACGACCCGGTCCGGGTGGTCCGGCTCGTACCAGTGCTGGGCTGCACGGCCGAGAAGCGCAGCGCGTGTGGGCTTTCCGAACCGGAAGACGGTGGCAAGGCGGTTGATCGCCACCGTACGGCCTATGCCGAATTCGCGCCCGACCCGAACGATGGCTTCCTCCGACGTCGGGTCGTGGTGTCCGACGATCCGCGCAACCGCAGCCGAAGGCGCGAGCAAGCACGCGGCAAACGCCCGTGCCCGCCGTTCGATGCTCTCGAACTCGTCATACAGTCGCCAACGCCTCCCTGCCTCCCTCTCGTCGGGGCTGAGGATCGCGAAACGTCCTGCCGTAGTGAGGCGGTCGCAGAGCAGATGGCATAGCTCGTGGCCGAGTGTCATTCGCGTACGCCACCAGCAGTCAGGACCTTCCACGAGATTCACCAACACCGCAGCGCTGGGGTCACACGCACTGGCCCCCTCCACCGAAGTGGCGAGCACCTCTGGCGTGACCCAGAACACCTTGATTCCAAGTGCCTCGATCAGAACTCTCAGGGACGGGATCGGCTCCTCCGCCAGCCCCATCTCACCCCGGAACCAGTCCGCCAATCGGTCGCCACCATGCGGCGGCCGGTCACGCAGCAGAGCCAACAGGCTCGGCGAGGGCTCCGGGAGCGAAGGGGCCGGAGCGTCGCCCAGAATGCGCGAGAGCTCCGCGGTATCGCGGACGCAGCGCACGAACTCGCCCATGACACTGTGAACCCCGAGGTCGATCATCAGGTCCCGAGCCAGCCCACCTCCCTCGGAGTCGGCTCGCCAGAACAGGTCTCGAAGCGGGGAGCGCACCGCCTCTCCAGCCTGAAAATCCAGCACGCTGATGCCAAAGGTCTGGGCGAGTGCATCCAATTCCGATGGACTTGGGGTCACTGCGCCGTTCGCCAGCGCGAGGAAATGGGGCTCCTCCACGCCGATCATCCGGGCCGCGACCGCAGGCAGAACCCTCGCGTCCTCGAACGCTCGCCGGATGACTTCTCCCAGAGAACCCATGGATCAATCGTAGTCACCTCGCCCACCGCAGTCCAGCGGGCGCTGTCACCCGGATCCGGAGTTGTCCGGTCGGGGACACAGACATGCTCCGGCCACCCTCCCGCAGCGGGACAATAGCGCGCCCTCACCGCTCGATCTTCTTCCTCCAACAGCACTTCTTGTACTTCTTTCCGCTGCCGCAGGAGCAGGGCTGGTTGGGCGCAGGCTCCTTGTTCACCCGGGCGGGTTCCCCCTTCGTGAACGATAGCTTCGTGGACTCCACGATGATGCGCCCCTTCGTCAACGACCAACCCCAATCGAGTCCCTTCAGGTACTCGAAGGGAGGATACAGGTCCTCGCCCGGGACACGCACCGCCCAGGAGAGCAGACGCATGACCATCATGATGTCGAGACCCCGTCCGAGGCTCGACAAGGTCGCCATGCCGAGCATCGGTCGCGCGATCGACAACGGAACCTCGTCCTTCCACATGAAACGAGCCCGCGATCCGCAGGGCCGTGACGTGCCGAGCCCGTGGACACAGTGGCGCGCGATGTCGTCCGTCACGTACGCCGCTTCCGGGTCGTCGATGAGGGTGTTCATGTCGCGAACCATGGAGAGGTGCTGCTCGACCCAGACGCCAGCGGCGCGGCCGTCCACGCCCGGAGCCTGGCCCAGCACACGCTTCGCATCGCGGGCGAGGGAGGGGTAACGCATTCCCAACGCTGGGGTCGGTGGGTTCGGGCGCGGCAGTGCCGCGCGCAAGGCTGGACTCGGCGGTGCCGAGTCGCTACGGCGGCGGATTTGTACCGACTCGTGCTCCTGCACCAAGGGTCATGGCATGAGGCCGAACCTGTAGTCGTCCAGGATGCGCCCGAGCTGCGGCGCGTACGCCGGATCGAGGAAGGTCGTGTCCGAAACGATGGACAGCGCAGGCTCCACGCGCGAGAAGATGGCGGCCGACAGGCGGCTTGGGTCATGCCGCGCGCGATACAGTGTCCCGTCCGGCTGGCTGGGATGATCGTGGATGGCCTTGGACCAGCGGTGGGAGAGCCGGTAGTCGTCGCCGGAGGTCAGGCGGGCGTCGGCCCCGATGCGTGCGAGCCCCTTGCCCGTCAAGTCCAACAAGCGAAGGGGCCGTGCGCTCGTGATGACGGCAATGCCTCGCACGGCCAGCTCGCCCATCGTGACACTGCGAACGCCAGTGGCGTGGCCGAACGTCTCGATGAACGCGCAGTGGGCGTCCACGCCGACGTACAGGACGCCGAACTCGCCAGCCGGGGCGTCGAACCTGTTCTTGCCGCCCGTGCCGAAGAACAGCGGCCCATGGCCGACCTTGTGGACCCGGTACCACCGGCAGGTGCGCCGCGTCGTGCTTACCTTGGACGAGTCGAAGTCGGCCGGGGGTTCAGGGTGGAGGTTGGTCGGCACGTCAGGCGGCCCCGTGCTCGCCGAACGCCTTTGCAGCCTTCAGCACCTTCTCGACCCGGCCCTGGCGGAGCATGTCCAAGGGTCGCTTGCCTCCGAGCCGGTGGCTTCCGGAGACGAAGAAGCGAAGGCATGCCCACGGCGGGTGTGCCGCCAGGGTCTGGAGTGTTTCCTCAAGTCCAGACATGACGCCCGTCTCCGTGAACTGCCAGCGGGGGTAGAGCAAGCTGCGGCTCCCCATCGACACGGCCAGGAGCTTGCCCGCCTGCCGTCGCTTGTCCACGGCCTGGCGGCTGATGTGCAGGTGCTCCGCAACTTCACCGACCCCCATGGGGAGGCCTTCCACGCCCAGCATCTCGCGCTGGGCTACGAGGCCCCTCGTCCTGGCGCGGGCGAGCGGGTCAGGGGAGGCGGGCAGATGGTCCGCGAGCCGCTCGACGAGGACATGTGGGAAATCGTCGTCGCTGGGGAGCTGGCGAAGCTGCTCCTCGCTCAGGTGGGCCGCAACACGGGACAGCTCGCGGATGCCCCCCATGATGAAGCGGAGCCGTCGAGGTTGGCCATCGAACCGGCGCTCGATGCTGCGCAGGGCGTCTTCGAGGTTTTCGGTCTGGGCTTGGGATGGTGCCATGCAATGAGCATGGTTGTAGAAAGCAACTTCGTCAACCGACGTTGACAACTTCGTCAACCCATCTCGACGACCAGAGGGCCTCGCCTGGCTCCGCCGGCGCGCCCAGACCGTAGATCTCCTCGCGTGCTCGGTCGACACGCGGTCGGGTCGCGAGAGAAAGGGGTGGTCGTGTCCCACGGCGCGGATCAACCAGCGGCTGTTGCTCATTACGCGTGCCGCGCCTGGCGGCTCGGCGGTCCGGCCTGAATATTCCTCCGCGATCATATGAATTGACAGCGATAAATCCGAACTATCGGCTGACGTCGTTCTGCGGCGCCCGTATCGTCTTGGACATCAAGCACGAACAGAGGAGGCGTTCCCGATGCGACATGTAGCCCTGCCCATCGCAAGCATCAGGCGATGGCTCGCAGGCTGGTGTCCTCAGCAAGGGGCGTCGCGAGCCGCAACACGATCGGCTACGTGGTGCGTGCGCCCGGAGATACGATCACCGGCGGTGGGGCGAAGCAGAAGCACGTATCCTGGTTTAGTAGACAGTATGGAGAGTCGGATTGGAAAAGGTGGGGGAACCCATGCACACCAACTTCCTTCGTGCGATCGCGCTCGGACTCGTCCTCTCTGGCTTCATCGGCTGCAGTGATGAGCAGGCCGGCGAGGAAGCTCCCCCCATCAGCCAGGAGGCGATCAACGATGCCGCGCCGGACAACGCAACCACAGGCGATCCACCCGTGGACCCGGTGCAGGTCCCCGAAACGGGGGCCTCGTGCGAGGTCATTCCCCTCGATCTTCCCGGCCCCGACTACGACGCCAGACTGATCCCAATTGAGTCAGCCGCCAGCAAGTCCTCGCGCGGCTTGTCGACACCTGCGGCGCGGTTCACGGGGTTTCTGGCACACCCACTGTGGAGGAGACTTCCGACTCCTTCCGCCTCGAAGACGTGGAAGGAAGCGCCTACTGCAACAAGGGATCCGGGCTTTGCACCTGCTCGCGCTCCGAGCCCTTGGAGCAAGCTGTCGTCACCGACGCCGATGGAGCGGTCCACGTGGCGTTGGGGCGGATCGTCGAGCTGGGGTTGGTAGACTTGCCCGACCACGTGACCATGGACGTCATCGGCGTGACCGTGACACAGCCGCAGGAAGCATACGGCGTATCATTCGGCTACCGATACGATGGCGTACCGGTTCTGAAGGACAGTGCAGCGACCGTGGGGTTGGCGTCGAACGGCGGGCTCCTGCGCTATCACGAACTCGCGCCTCGCATTGCCGGAGAGGTCGGCGAGCCTGTCGAGCTGGTCGACGAGGCTGGAGCCGAGGCTCGGCGCAACGCCGCGTACGCTTGCTATCCGGTGCTGACGATGCAGTGCGGGTACACGGTCGAGTCGGAGACAGAAGCTGGGGTTGGTTGCCTGATCGACTATGACAACTTGGACTCGGGCGATCCGATGACGGACCTTGTCAGCGAAGAGATCAGCCTCGACCAGCACCAGCCCTGATCGGGTCGAATACCTGCGGTGAACGGTTCCTGTCTCGTTCACGGTGAGGGAGCTACGCTGCGAGCGACCGCTGCAACACCTTCTCGTAGATGGCGAAGGTAGCCTCCGCCATGCGGCGTGAGCTCAAGGTGGCGGCGCGGGCCAGACCGCGGGTGCGCATTCGCTTCGCCACGCCCCGCTCGTACGCGATGCGCCGCATGGCCGCCGCGATCTCGTCCTCGTGCTCGGGGTTGATCAACTGGGCCACGCCCTCGGCGATCTCCCCGGCCGCCGCGCGCCCCGAGGTGACCACAGGGCAGCCGCACGCCATCGCCTCCGCCACCACCGTCCCGTACGCTTCGTGCAGGGTCGGGTGGCACAGGCAGATGGCGCCCTGGTACAGCGCAACGAGGTCCCGGGAGGCCACACCACTGAGCAAGTGCACGCGCCCGTCGAGCCCGAGACGGGCAGCCAACCGCATGATCGGCTTCGACTGTTTGCACATGGCCTGCACGAAAGCCAGGTGCACGTCCGGGTCGCTCTTGAAGGCCGCCGCGAACGCTTTGATCAACCCCTCGTGATTCCGGTACACGGCAGCGCGTCCGACATCCAGCACGAAGCGAGGCGCGCCCCCGAGCAACCGCGAGACGATCCGGTGCACACGTGCCACGGCCGCATCGTCCTCGCGGTCGAGCGGCTTGAAAACCTCCCCCACACCGTGATGGATCACGGTCACGCGGTCAGACGCGAACGGGGCTGCCTCCTCGATCTCTCGCTTCGTCGCAAGGCTCGGAACGATGATGTGGGCCGACCGGCGCAACGCATCGGCCACGTACCTCCGACACAGGGTGGCGGAGAGTCGGCCCGAGACGCCGCGTACGCTGAGCCACGAAGGGTTCGTGAGCCACACCAAGTCGTGCACGGTGGTGACGACAGGCACGGAGAGGTTCGACGGGAAGAAGCCGCCGGTGGCGTGGAACAGGGTGGCGCCATCGGTGCGGAGGTTTTTGTGCAGGAGCATCGGGGCGAAGGGGCTCTCTGGGTCGCCCGGGACGAAGACCTCGTGCGTGTTGGGGCGGTAGCCAAGGCGTCCTGGCGCGTCCTTGTGACGCAACCACACGAAGTGCTCGTGCGGTGCGATGTCGGGGAGATGGTCCGCCAAGGACCGCTGATAGGCCAAGAGCCCAGTGGGGTAGGCCATCACGCTCCGACAATCGACGAAGATCATCCTGCATCGCTCCATGAAGCCCGCCCGGCGAGCCGGTGAGAAGACTTGCACGCCGCTGCGCTGCGGACAACACCGGACGCACCGACCATTCCAGATCCGACGCTGGACAGGTCGCTTCAGGCTGGTACCGTAGGGTGAATGGTCACCCAGGCGCAACGACCTGGCACGCGGGAACGTGAGGAGGAGACGGGGGTTCGGACCGTGCTCGTCCCGATCGCCCTGTCCTCCCGAGCGGCAGCCGTCGCGGTCGAGGGACACCGATGGGCGACCCTACTCGGGGCCAAGACGGTCATCGTCCACGTCGGAACGGAGAGCACTGCTCGCCCACGAATCCAGGCGATCCTCGACGAGCATGGGCTGGCCGATGCAGAGCTTGTGGTGTGCCGGGGCAGGCCTGGGGCAGCCGTGGTAGAGGTGGCGCGGGAGCAGAAGGCGGATCTCATCGTGGCGGGAGCGCTCGAAAAGGAGGGGGCGCTGACCTACTTCTTCGGCTCCGTCGCCCGGCAGATGGCCCGGCAAGCCCCCTGCTCCGTCCTTCTGCTCAAAGATCCCCGTGTGGAGTCCCACCCCGCCATGCGCTGGGTCGTCTCCACCGCATGCGACGAGGCTGGGCTCGGAATGCTCGCGTTCCTGGCCGAGCTGGCGCGACGCGCGGAACCGGCGCGAATCGACGTCGTGACGGAGTACTGCGTGAGTGGGGCGGACTGGGCGCTCGAAGGGGACCTCGACATGCGCACAGCCGACGCCCGTCGGTCAGGGTTTCATCGGGAGGAGCAGGGGCGCCTCGCCGACTTCCTGGCAGAATCGGCGCTGGAAGGCATGAACGTACGAGCGGTGTGCCTGAGGGGCCGCGTGGGGCATGCGTCGGCCGAGTATGCGCGCGAGCACGGGGCCGACGTGTTGTTCGCGATGGCGCCTTCCCATCTTGGGTTCTGGGACCGCTTCATCCAGCACGGGGTGGAGTTTGCTCTGGAGTCCCTGCCCTGTGCGCTCTGGCTCTACCGCCCGCGTACGACCGATCCGGAGGCACATGGGCCCTGAGCCTGTGTGAAGGACGCGATGGGTCGCCTGACGCCCGACGAAATCGTGGTGATGCTCCTTGCCTTGAGCGCGTTGCTCGGCGTGGCGCGTGCCCTCGGCGAGGTCGCCAAGCGGTTCAAGCAGCCAGCCGTGCTCGGGGAGATCCTCGCCGGCGTTGTGCTCGGCCCTACCGTGCTCGGGTGGGTCAGCCCTACGGCTTTCGCCTTTCTCTTCCCCATGACCGGCTCGGTGGCCGTCGCCCTCGACGGACTCACGGTCCTTGCCATCACGCTGTTTCTCCTGGTCGCGGGCATGGAAGTGGACCTGTCCACCATCTGGCGCCAGGGCCGCGTGGCCATGACCGTCAGCGTGACGGGGTTGGTCTTTCCCTTCGCGGTCGGGTTCCTCGCGGCGATCGCCGTGCCCAAGCTGATGGGACGGCATGCCGGGGCGGATCCCTTGGTTTTCGCCCTGTTCTTCGCCACGGCCCTGTCCATCTCCGCCTTGCCCGTCATCGCCAAGACCCTGATGGACCTGAACCTGTACCGCACGGACTTCGGGATGATCGTGGTGGCGGCAGCCATCTTCAACGACCTGTTCGGATGGATCATCTTCGCGATCGTACTCGGGATGATGGATTCCGATGGCGGGGGGCACAACCTTCCCCTCGGCCACACCGTGTGGATGATCCTGGCCTTCGCCGCGCTCATGCTAACCGCCGGGCGAAGGGCGATTCACTGGTCTCTGCCGTGGATCCAGAAGAACCTCAGTTGGCCGGGAAGCGTGATGGGGTTCGCCCTTACCGGAGCCCTACTCAGCGCTGCCTTCACGGAGTGGATCGGCGTCCACGCCATCTTCGGCTCGTTCCTGTTCGGTGTGGCTCTCGGAGACTCGTCGTACCTTCGCGAGGAAACCCGCTCCACCATCGACCGGTTCGTCTCCTTCATCTTCGCGCCGCTCTTCTTCGCGAGCATCGGGTTGCGCATCGACTTCGCCGCGAACTTCGACTGGCTGCTGGTCCTCGTTGTCCTCGCCATCAGCTGCTTCGGCAAGATCGTCGGCGCCGGACTCGGTGCCCGCTGGGGCGGGATGCCGTGGCGCGCATCCTGGGCCGTCGGCTTCGGCATGAATGCCCGCGGCGCCATGGAGATCATCCTCGGCCTGCTCGCTCTGCAGGCAGGCCTCATCCGTGAACGACTCTTCGTCGCCATCGTCGTCATGGCCATCGCAACCTCCGTGATCAGCGGCCCCATGATCCAGCGCCTGCTGCGGAAGAAAGAAACCCGACGACTCGTCGATCGACTCTCCGAAGACGCGTTCCTCAACCCACTGACTGCCACTGACCGGTGGGAGGCCATCAGCGAGCTGTCAGCCCTCGTCGCACGGGTCCACGGTCTCGATGCGCACCACGTCGCCGAGGCTGTCGCCCATCGCGAGCGCATCGCCAGCACCGGCCTCGAGCTCGGGATCGCCGTTCCCCACGCAAGGCTCGCCTCGCTCGAACGATCCATCATCGCCGTAGGGGTCTCGCCCCGCGGCCTGGACTTCGAGGCGTTCGACGGGGAACCCTCGCACGTCATCCTGCTGCTGCTCACTCCCGCAAACGACGTGCAGGCGCAACTCAATATCCTCTCGGACATCGCACGAGCCTTCTCCGCCCGATCGCTGGTGGACCGGGCCAGGGCCTGCACGACGGGAAAGCAGCTGCGAGCTCTGCTGAGGGAACTGCCGTCGGCCTCGTGACCGATTTCAGGTGGTGACTCGCTCCGCCGCCTCGTCCAGCCGCACGAACGCATACCCCGCGTCGCGGAGCGTGCGGATCACCTCCGTCAGGATGAGCAGCTTGCGGTCGAGAGGCACCCGCACATCCGGTTGATGGGCCACGAGCGCCTGCAAACCGTCGGAGGAGTCGAGGAGATCGATCCCATGGAGCTCTAGGTTGACGAGGGGTTCGCCCACGACCATGTGGGTGAGCCATTGCGCGCCTCGGGGTCCAGCGAGAGTCAGGCTCGTACCGATGTACGGCAAGCGAAGCCTTCGGGTGACCTGGATGGGCAGCTCGATCGGACCTTCTCCGCGGCGCGGATAGGGGCGACCGAGCCGATACGGCCGGGTCGGAGCGAGCAGGGCGCGCGGGTGATCCACGATGGACCGGCTGCTGCGCCCGCGGGCCGTGATGGCGGCCATTTTGAGGGCCTTGGCCGCGTGGTACGCGGGGCAAGGGAAGACCGAAGAGTCGTAGAGGACCTGGGCCTCACGAAGCACATCGATAAGCGCATCCGTGACGACGTAGCCAGGGGATCGGAAGCCGCGCGGTCGAACGCCGGTGGCCTTCTCGATGAGAGCGGCGCCCTCGACGACCTGACGTCGGATCGCCCCGGGGTCGAGGCGTGTGAGGTCGTAGAAGTGGTCGAGGGAGTGGTTGGCGATCTCGTGACCGTGGTCTGCAAGCGATCGCAAGGTGTTCGCGCTGTCCTGGTCGCGCAGGTCGGCAGCGATGGCGAACAGCGTGAGGGGGATGCCCTCGGAGGCCGCGAACTGATCGAGGCGAGCGAGGGCGGTGCGATAGACGGCGTGGGCCGTGAGGCCGTCGGGCGCGGTCAGGCCGTGAATGTCGAAGTAGTTGGGGATCTCATCGAGGTCGACGGAGACCGCACAGAGGCGGGGTGCGGGGCGGGGCATGGGAGGTCAGGAGCACGGCAGGGAAATCAGGCGCCGGCCATCTTCTTGGCTTCCTCAGCGAAGTCCTCTTCCGCACGGGAGAGGCCTTCACCGAGCTGGAAGCGCACGAAGCCGAGCAGCTTGATGCTGCCGCCGGCCGCCTTGGCGGCTTCCGCACGAACCTCGTCGACCGACTTGCCGTTCTCGATGACGGAGTTCTGGTCGACGACGCAGATATCGGTGTACCACTTGTTGACCTTGCCCTCGATGATCTTGGGCCAGGCCTTCTCCGGCTTGCCTTCTTCCTTGAGCTGCCCGGCGAAGATTTCCTTCTGCTTCTCGACGTCGGTCGCGGGGACCTGGGAGCGATCGAGGTAGAACGGGCTCATGGCGGCGATCTGCATGGCCGTGTCGTCCACGAACTTCATGAACGCTTCGTGCTTCAGGACGGCGTCGTTCTCCGCCTCGGTGGCCAGGAGCACGCCGATCTTGCCGTTCATGTGCACGTAAGAATGCACGCAGCCGACGGGGGCGCTCAGCGTGAGGCGCTGCATACGACGCACGTCGATCTTCTCGCCGATGGCGGCGATGAGCTCGTCGCGAGTTTCGGCGACGGTTTTGCCGGCGGCCATCTTGGAGGCGAGGATCGCGTCGAGGTTGGCAGCCTTGCCTGCGATGCCGGCGACCTCGTCGACGAAGGCCTTGAACTTGTCGTTGCGGGCGGCGAAGTCCGTCTGGATATTGATTTCGACGAGGGTGCCCACGCGGCCGTCGGCGGCCATGTTGGCTCGGATCTCGCCCTCGGTGGCGGTGGCAGAAGCGCGCTTGGCGCTCTTGGCCTTGCCCTTCTTGAGGATGATCTCGACGGCCTTGTCGATGTCGCCTTCCGCCTCGACCAAGGCGTTCTTGCAATCGGACATACCGGCCGCCGTACGCTCGCGAAGCTCACGGATCAGCTGGGGGGTAACGCTAGCCATGACTCACATACTCCTTGTCGCTCGGTCGACGGCATCCTGGTCGCCAACCTGAAAGTAACGGTACGAGGGGGGGGAAAGGGGGTTGGGCTCAGCGGTGGGTGCCGCCGCCGCCACCACCACCGGGGCCGCCACGGGGCCGGCCACGGTAGATCGAGGGCTCCGGCCCACGGGGGGCACGGGGAGCCTGCACGCTTTCCACGGGACCCTCGTCCCCACGGCCCGCGAGCACGTCCTTGCGACGCTCGGCGCCTTCGAGGCAGGCGTCCGCCACGCGCGAGCAGATGAGCTTGATGGCGCGAATGGCGTCGTCATTGCCGGGGATCACGATGTCGACCTGGTCGGGGTCGCAGTTGGTGTCCGTGATGCCGACGACGGGGATGTTGAGCTTACGGGCCTCGTGAACGGCGATCTTCTCCATGGAGGGATCGACGACGAACATGACGTGGGGCAGGCCGCCCATGTTTTTGAGGCCGCCGAGGTACTTCTCGAGGCGGGTGCGCTCTTTTTCGAGCTTGATGACTTCCTTCTTGGGAAGCTGCTCGTGGGTGCCGTCTTCCGCCATGCGCTCGAGGGCGCGGAGCCGGTCGAGGCCTTGCTTGATGGTGCGGAAGTTGGTGAGGGTGCCGCCGAGCCAGCGGTTGTTGACGAAGTACATGCCGGCGCGGAGGGACTCCTCGCGGACGATGTCTTGCGCCTGGCGCTTGGTGCCGACGAACAGCACGTTGCCGCCGCGAGCGACGGCTTCGGTGATGAAGTCGTAAGCGCGCGTGAAGAGCTTGGCGGTCTGGTCGAGGTCAATGATGTGGGTGCCGTTGCGCGCGCCGTAGATGTAGGGGCGCATCTTCGGGTTCCAGCGCTTGGTCTGGTGTCCGAAGTGGACGCCGGACTCGAGCAGGGCGCGCACGGACAGGGCGGGTGCGCCGGCTGCACGCGGGGCGAAGCTCGGCATCTCGGGGGCGGGTTCGGCAGGGGTCTGGACGGATAGTTCTTCGGTCATTTGCGCTCTCCTTTCGGTTGCTTCCTCCGCTCCACCGGGCAGCCAACCCACCGTGGTGGGCACCGGACTGACCGCTTGCGCTGTGGAGCGTGTGTGGTTTCCCCCTGCGGAGATGCAGGGAGGGCGAGGACTTTAGACGCAACGGGCGGGGTGTCAAGGGAGGTTCGCGCGGGCCTTAGGGAAAACTAGTGCTGCGTGCCCGAAGTCCCTACCGGGTTAAGGCCCGGCTACGACGATGGACGGATGACGGACATCAACTAGGAGCTGAGAACACGGAACACGGAACAGAGAACCAGGAACGGGCGGAGCCAGGGGCAACACGCACCGCCCAACTCCGTACACACCCTTCTGTGCCTTCTGCGACCTCTGTGGTTCTCCGGAGTGCGATCCCGGTACTCACTTCGGGCACACGGTACTAGACTAGAACGGCGGTTCCCCAAGTAGAGGAACCCACTCAGGTCAGCCCGAGCCCGAAAACCACAGAGGACAGAAGGCACAGAAGGGGTGAGGGTTGGTGCGGAGGTCCGCGACCCCGGGCCGGTACAACTCCGCCGACGTAGCGACTCGACACCGTCGAGTCCAGCGTTGGGCGCGGCACCGCCTCGCATAAGCCCGTCCCGATTGGGTTAACACGTGATCAAAATCTCCGGTCCCGTGGGCACCCCCGTGTGTTTTGGACAGTCTCGTTCAGCACGCGGCAGAAGTGCCGTGACGCAGACCAGATCCACTCGAGAGATCTCGATGCCTACGGACTGAGCTCGTACGCTCCGCGGTCCCAATTCCCATCGGCACCCCGAGGCGTTCCGTCGGGATCGTCGTCGAAGGGGGCAGGCAGCCCCTGCCCAGGCTCCGTCGGCCCCAGAAGATGGTAATCGGAGAGCGAGGGTTCCCCGTAGCCCTCCACGAACAGATCACCCGATCCCACCTGCCCGTGGGACTCGTCCTCGGCCGCTTCCTCGTCCTTCTCGCACGGCGGGTCGCACCCCTCCACGCGTCGATTGCCCGCGAAGAGATTGTAGTCGTGGTTCACGCCGCTCATCACGAACGTGTTCGCCACGTTGTCCCACCACACGTTGTTCACCACCTGGTTGTCCGAGCCCGCGTCGATGGCGATCGTGCCCACGGACGACCCCGGCATCCTCACGATGTCGTTGTTGTAGAACCGCAGGCCGTCCATCGTGTGCTGGTTCGTGGTCTGCGCATCGAAGTAGTAGCGGATCGTGGTCACGCTGCGGGCGAACACGTTACCGTAGATCTGCCAGTCCACCGAACCCCCACTGTTCACGCCCGCGATGACGGCCGTGCCACCGATCTCGTCCCACAGGTTGTAGCGAATGGTGATGTTCGTGTTGGTGCCGATGGAGGAGATCCCTTCGGCGTGCCAATGGGGGCAGAACGGGTCGTCTCCGCCCGTGCTTCGCACGTCGGCCAGAAAGCTCCTCTCGATGACGACGTCACTCCAGTCGCCGATGTGGAACGTCGGGCCGAACGTGGTGTGGATGGAGTCGTAGCGGAAGGTGAGGTGATGGTTCCCACCCGTGCCCTTCACACCGTTCATCGGATAGTCGTTGTCCTGGGCATGCGCGTGTACGTGCGCCACGGTCACGTACGCCGCGCCGGGCTCGAATCCGATGAGCTCGCCGTTGTCCTTGCACTCCGCTCCGGTGCTCACGATCTCGATGCCGTGGCCGCTGTTCCACGCGCCGGGCCCTCCGCCCTTCGTGCCCTCCAATAGCACGTGCGATGTAGCGAAGCGCACCCCGTCGAACAGCGCGACTCCGTCACCGTACGCGTCGTTCCACCCCACGTCGGTCCCATGGTCTTCGATCGTGGCCTTTCGCAAGGTGAGTAGCTCGCTTCCGCTGGTCGCGCCCTCGAAGCGGTACGCCCCGCACTCGCCGTCGGCGAGGAGATAGACACGTCCTCGCACGAGCGAGGAGGGCAGGGACGGCAGTGCATTGTCCCAGTCCGCCCCGGAGGCGGCGCCCGTCGCACCCGGACGAACAAAGATGCATTGTCCCCCGCACGAGATCGGAGGCTCGACGGCTTCGCCACCCGACCCACCGGTGCCAGCACTCCCGGCCGAACCGGCCGCTCCCGCGGCTCCGGCTGTTCCGCCAGTTGCCCCCGAGGAGCCGCCCACGCCTGCATGACCACCCGTGCCACCCGTTCCACCTGTGCCCCCGCCAGTTCCCGCGGTGCCAGCATTCCCGGCCGTACCAGCCGTGCCGGCCGTACCAGCCGTGCCGGCCGTACCGGCCGTACCGGCGGAGCCTCCGGTCGCCGCGGAACCATCGCCTTCGTCGTTCCCGCAACCGGGCCCGATCGCCGCGAACGCCGTGAACGCGAGGAGCGCGACGGAGCGCACCTTGTTGGATCGAAGGCTGAACACCGAAGAGGAGATCGAGACATCGCCCATCATGTGCCCTCCGAGTGACGGCTTGTCGTAACGTGCCCGCACTCGACAAGCTGTTTCGCCGCGCGCTCACCCTCGAACCTGGCGGGAACTCGTTCGAAGGGTAGCATCTACGGCCCGACCCACACCGGCGCGCTCACCAACTCGTCCCCGTCCACCTGCGTGGCACGCGCCAGCACGTACGCAACCCCGGTCACCCCCTGCGCCAACGTGCAAGCCTCCGCCCCCTGGCAGTCCTTCGTCCCCAGCACTTGCTTGCCCGGTCCGAACAGCTCGATCGTCGAATACCCCTCCCCCGCGTCCCCGTCCGCCACCTCCACCACGACCTCGACCGACGAAACCCCGGTCAGCACCGACCCCATCCAGCACACGCCGTCCGCCATCAACCGAATCGTCGCGTTCCGATCCCGGGTCATGAACGTCCGACGATTCGCCAGCGTGTCCCGCAGTCCCGCGCGCGTCAGGTCCGACATCCAGAGCCCGCTCCGCGTGCCGTTCTTGCTCCCCCAGTCCGCACTGTGATTGTCCTGGTTCATCACAGGCGACACGTGCCATCCCTTGTCCAGGGCCGCGAAGTACAGGTTCCACACGTCGCCGCCACCGTTGAGCTCGAACAGCTGAATCCGGGCATCCACCTCGGCGTGGAATTCGAAGTCCGACCAGGTCTGTCCTGATTCGTCGCCCGGGTGATTGAACTGACCGACGCAGCCCGTGCACCCGACGAGCGTCTGGTAGAAGTCGTGGAAGTCCAGCTGGACGGCAGGGAACAGCTGATCCGAGAAGAACACGTTGTTGTGCCCCGTCGACGTGATCCCCTGGAACCCCGAGCCGTACTCGAAACCGCAGAGGGCCAGGAACGCCCCGGGCGCGTCCGCGGCGTCCGCCTGCTCACCGCACTTGCCCCAGCGACCGAACGGCGATGGCCAATACAGCTGCTCGAGGTGATCGGTGACCACCATGACGTCGAGACCCGCGACGTCGCGCGCGTGCGCGAACGCGTCTTGCGGAAGCTGAACGCCATCGGAGTAGCTCGTGTGCGCGTGGAGGTTGCCGAAGAAGGGCTGGAAGTCACCCTGGATGCACCCGGGTGGGGGTCCGGCGTCCAAGAGCACGTCGGCGGCGGCGTCCTCTTGCCCATCCTCGCCTGCGTCCGTTGGGGCATCACCGCCGGATTCGCTCGCCGAGTCGTGCGCCTCGGGCAACGTATCGACGGCGGCATCCACGACGTCGGCAGGCGTGGCTTCCGCGTACACGTCGAGGCCGAGGTCCGATCCTGCGTCGCCCGAAGACGTGTCCGTTTCCGAGCCGGACCCGCAGGCGACGGGCAGCAGGATCACCGGGAGCAGCAAGCGGTAGGTGCGCATGGTGAGCGTGAAACGATAGCACCTCAGCCTTGGGAAGCCGACCCGGTGTTCACGCCCAGATCCGGAGCCATCGGAGTTGGCCGCAGATTCCGCAGAGAACCGCAGATGGTTTCGTTGCTTGTGCGGATGTGGGTAGCTGCATAGCGACGGGTTATGCGTCGGAAGGGACGCATGCTGACCCGCCTCGTGGGAAGGAGCACCACCCACCTGATGGGTGGCAGACCGCCTCGCCATTCGAAAGGCGGGATCCGGAGGTTACTCTCTCCGCCAGGCGCTTCGCTCCTGGATCAGGGTCACGCTGCGCGCTGGCGCCACCTTCCCAGCAGCCAGAAGTAACCCAATGCGCCAGCGATCGAGACCACGCAGCCGACCAGGATCAGGTCCGCGTCCGCGCGCTCCTCACCCCCCATGACCCGAACGGCAGCCACCACGCTCTCTACCATCACCACCAAGGACGCCACCCCGCCAGCCGACGCCACGACACGAGAAAAGGCCGAAGGCTTGTCCTCCACGAGGGAGAAGACGCCGAACACCATCAGACCCACCGGCGAGAAACCTGCGAGGAATGCCCACGGGTTCCCCAGCATCGGCTTGAGCAGATCGGTCACGTACAGAGGTCCGCCACAGAAGCTGAGCAACGCGCCGATCTTCAACGCGAGCAACGCCCATGGGGAAGCAAGCGCTGGGGTGCTCGCACGAATTTGCCGATCGGTTTCGCGAAGCTCCCTGTCCATCGGGTCTGGCGTTGCAGCACCGGCAGCCTGCGCCGACGCCCACACACCCGTCGCCAGGTACACTCGAATCCGCTCGAAGTCGACGTCGGTGGGCAGCATCGAGGCCACGACAACGAAGCTGCCTCCCTCGTAGTGCACTTTGAGGGACTTCTGACCCGACGCCACCTGCAACTCGAGATGGGAGAGGCTGCTGAGAGGAATGACCGCCTCCTGGCGCGACCAGCGTCCGAAGGGAACGGTGATCGCGTCGCGACCCACGACGATTCGTTGCCGGAGCATGACCCGAGCCACACCGGCCACGAGCCCCAGGATGGCCAAGCCCCAGGCGCCCACGGCGACGATCCCGACGAGGACCTTGCCGCTCTGGGCCTGATAGGTAAGGGCTAGCCCGCACGCCGCAAAGAATCCCGTGACAAGGGCAATGACTCGCCAGCGGGGTCGGTAGGGGAACTCCTGCAAGACGGGGCCGATGTCACTCATGGCTTGATCTCGACCGCGGTCTTGACGGAGCCTGCGTTCGGGGTCAACACGGAACGGGGGCTGGGGTGTGCGACCCGATACCGCAGCAGGGCTGCGCGCCCAGCTTTCCGTGACGTGGGCCGTGGACCCGGTACTGTTCGCGGCCTCAGCGCTGATGGGACAGGTGGGACGGTAGCTCGCGGGCAAGTGTCGGGGTTTGGCCGGAGGTTTGCCATCTCGTCCCTCGGAGGACGTGGTACAAGAAATGTCACCGTACCGTCGACGCATCCAGCCCTGCGTCGTTCCGACGCAGGACCCGATGCGCGACCTCTTCACCCCCTGCTTTCCCAGGGGATCGCCGCGTGGAGAACGTCTGTATGAGAGCCCTGCGGAGCCCGCGTCGTCACCCGATCTCGCCCTTCTCGAAGAGCAACCGTCTCCCACCTAGGTCTCTGTGGATCGTCATCGCGATCCTGATCGTCGGTATCGTCCTTGGGGGATGCGGTTCGGACACGGACGACAGCCAGGGCACGGGCGGAGCGACCGGAGGAAGTGGCGGGGCCACGGGAGGGACCGGCGGCACAGGCGGTACGGGCGGCACGGGAGGTTCCGGCGGCGGCGAGGCTGGCAACGCGGGAACCGCAGGGGCAGGCGGGGCAGGCACGTGCGAACCGGGCACCGCAGGCCCGGAGTGCAGCGAGTGTACGCCCGGCCAGTACTGCGCCGGAGGAGACGCGGAGCCGGTCGATTGCGAGTCCGGCACCCACGATGACGACCTCGACCCGGCTTCGCCATGTACCGCCTGGACCGACTGCGCCGCCGGCCAGTACGAAAGCTCCGCGCCCAGCGCCACCGCGGACCGGGGCTGCCTGGATTGCGCCACGGGGACCTTCAGCACAGAAATCAACGTCACGGTGTGCACCGACTGGTCAACCCCTTGCTCCCCGGGCCAGCACCAGAGCACCGGACCCAGCACCACGCAGGACCGAGTTTGCACGGATTGCGTCGCAGGGACGTACTGCGCTGGGGGCGACGCCGCGCCCGAGGAATGCACCGCGGGAAGCTGGGACCACGACACCAACGCCGCCACCGAATGCGAGGACTGCCCGCCGGGTAGCTACTGCGCGGGAGGCACGGTCGAACCCGTGACCTGCCCCGCCGGAACCTGGGACCACGACACCAGCAGCGCCACGGAGTGCCTCGCGTGCGCGCCAGGGGCCTACTGCGCCGGAGCGGACGCGCCCCAACTCGGTTGCGATTCCTCGAGCGCCTGGGACGACGACAACGACAGCACCACCGCATGCGTGCCCTGGACCACGTGCGACGCTGGTCAGTTCGCGATCACCCCCGGAACGGCGACCTCGAATCGGGTTTGCTCCGTCTGCCCGGCCGGAGCCTTCAGCGCCACGGCCAACGCGGCCGCTTGTACCGAATGGACCACGTGCAACCCGGGACAGCACGCAATCGTGCAGGGCACAGGCACCTCGGACCGGCTCTGCTCCGATTGCCCGGATGACTCGTACTCCGCTACCCCGAACGAAATCTCCTGCAACCCGTGGACGGTCTGCACCCCCGGCCAGTACGTGACCTTCCCGGGGACCCCGACGTCGAACCGCACGTGCACCGGCTGCAGCACGGGCACCTACAGCCCCGCCGCCAACGCGCTGTCTTGCACTGCGTGGACGACGTGCACGCCAGGAGAGTACGTGATCGTACCGGGGACATCGTCGGCGAACAGGATCTGTTCCGATTGCCCGGACCACACCTACACGAGCGGCAACAACCAATCGGTGTGCGTCCCCCACAACGCATGTCCCGCCGGTACTTTGCAGACGATCCCGGGCACCCCCGAGACGCCTCCCACTTGTGTCTCGTGCGAGGCGGGAACCTATTGCGCCGGAAACACCGCCCCGAAGGTCGCGTGCGCGACGGGAACATGGGATCACGATGGTGACAGCGCCACGGTGTGCGAACCCTGGACGGTGTGCGTAGCGGGCATGTACGTGAGCACGGCCGGCACAACGACCACGGACAGGGCATGCAGCGCGTGCGCGAGTGGCACGTTCAGCGCGACGGCCAACGTGACCGCTTGCTCTGCCTGGACCACCTGCAACGCGGGTCAGTACGTAACCGCCACGGGCACCGCGACCTCCAATCGTACGTGCTCCGCCTGCGCGTCCGGCACCTTCAGCACGACCTCCAATGCGTCCGCGTGTTCGGCGTGGACCACCTGCAACCCGGGACAATTCGTGGCCACCGCGGGCAGTTCCACCTCCAATCGAACGTGCTCGGCATGCGCGTCGGGCACCTTCAGCACAACCTCCAACGCGACGGCTTGTACGGCCTGGGCCACCTGCAACCCGGGACAGTACGTGACGGCCGCGGGCACCTCCACCTCCAACCGAACGTGCTCAGCTTGCGCGTCGGGCAGCTTCAGCACGACCGTCAACGCCGCCGCGTGCACCGCATGGACCACGTGCAACGCAGGGCAATTCGTCTCCACCCCGGGCACGGTGACCAGCGATCGCGCGTGCACGGCTTGCGCGGTGGGCAGCTTCAGCACGACCACCAACGTCGCCGCGTGCACCGCCTGGACTACCTGCAACCCGGGACAGTACGTGACGGCCGCGGGCACCGCTACGGCCAATCGCACCTGCTCGGCTTGCGCATCAGGCACCTTCAGTTCCACCCAGAACGCCACCGCGTGTACCGCCTGGACCACCTGCAACGCAGGGCAATTCGTGGCCACCGCGGGCACCGCTACGGCCAACCGCACCTGTACCGATTGCGCATCGGGCACCTTCAGCACCGCCGAGAACGCCACCGCGTGTACCGCCTGGACCACGTGCAACGCGGGTCAGTACGTCGCCACCGCGGGCACTTCCACCACCAATCGCACCTGCACCGATTGCGCATCGGGCACTTTCAGTACCGCCGCAAACGCCACCGCGTGTACCGCCTGGGCCACGTGCAACGCCGGGCAATACGTCTCCACCGCGGGCTCCTCCACCGCCAATCGTGTTTGCTCCGATTGCGCTTCCGGCTCCTACAGTACGACCACCAACGTCGCCGCGTGTACCCCGTGGACCACGTGCAACGCTGGGCAGTACGTCTCCACCGCGGGCTCCTCCACCGCCAATCGTGTTTGCTCCGATTGCGCTT